>DASWPQ010000038.1:0-21835 GCA_036398375.1 Gryllotalpicola sp. | reverse complement strand
CAGCCGGTGACCACGTCCAGATACGACGAAGCCCTGGTGAAAGTTGCCTCTCACCAGGGCTTTTTGTCGGGATGACAGGATTTGAACCTGCGGCCCCTTGACCCCCAGTCAAGTGCGCTACCAAGCTGCGCCACATCCCGTTGTTTAGTTTTCGGACAGTCTCGCCGCTCTAACTCACCTGACCCCCAGTCAGGTGCGCTACCAAGCTGCGCTACAGCCCGCTGTCGCCCGGAATGCGTCCGGACAACCTGACCATCATAACGTGCTACGCCGGGTGCCGACGAATCGAGCGGGCGGCTGCCGGATGTCGGTGGCCCTGAGTACCTTCGACACATGGCCGACATGCTCACTGCGGAACAGCTCCGCATCGTCCCCGCCAATGAGGCGAGTTGGGAGGACTTCCAGACCGTCTTCGGCACGCGCGGCGATCCGCGCCGGTGCCAGTGCCAGTGGTTCAAGCTGGCGAGCAGCGAGTGGCGGGGGATGCCTCCGGCCGAGCTCGAATCGCGGCAACGCGGTGAGACCAATCCAGGCGATCCGGGGGCTGAGGTCACGACGGGGCTGATCGCCTACGTCGACGCGGAGCCGGCCGGTTGGGTCGCCGTCGAGCCGCGGGTCAACTACCTGCGGCTCAAGACCCAGCGCATCCCGTGGCTCGGCCGCACGGAAGACAAGGAGGACGGCGGCGTCTGGGCCATGACCTGCTTCGTCGTACGCCCCGACTTTCGCCGCCGCGGGCTGATGCACGCGCTCGTACACGCCGCCGCCGGCTTCGCCCGCGAGCGCGGCGCCACGGCGGTCGAGGGCTATCCGATGATCGTCAGGCCGGGGCAGGAGATCACCTGGGGTGAGCTCTTCGTCGGAGCGCGCAGCGCCTTCGCCGCGGCCGGATTCGGCGAGGTCAGTCACCCGACCGAACGCCGGGTGGTGATGCGCATCGACTTCTGAACGTGGATCTGCGTCCGCACACGGCGGCGGTCCAACCGGGTCGGATGCCTGCCGGGCACCGTTCGAGATAGCGGGGCCGTCCTGGGCAGCAAGGCTGCGCTCAGGAGCGAGGCTGCTCAGAGCGGTCGGATCGCTCCCGGGAAGCGGATCACTCGGGGTAGACGACGCGGAACCAGGCATCCGTCGATGCGGCCGCGATGTTGGCGGTCAGGCGTTCGAGAGCGACCGGCGCACCCGCGCGCTCGAATAGAGGCGTCCCATCACCGAGCAGCACGGGCACGATGCCGACGAGCACCTCGTCGAGCTGACCGGTCTCGATCAGCTGGCGGGCGACATCCGCACCGAGCACGTTCACGTACCCGTCCCCCGCGGCGGCACGTGCGGCGGCGACTGCGCCCGGCAGGGAGTCCACGAAGGTGATGCCCGGCAGCGCGGAAAGCCCGGACCGATGCGTGAGCACGAACTGCTCCCCCGACCAGCCGCCGCCGAACGGCTTGCCCGCCTTCGCGGGGTCGAGCCGGTTCGGATCGTCGCCGCCGAACGTCCTCCAGCCGACGAGCAGCGCTCCGATCTGCGGGATCAGGCCGTCGATGAGCGGATCCGGCCCGAGGCGTGGCGTAAGCCACGACATGTCACCGCCCGGCCCCGCGATGTACCCGTCGAGCGACATCGACGCCGAATACAGCAGCTTCGCCATGCGGCGAGGGTAGACCGCGCACCCGAATGCCGCACCCCGAGCGCTTCAGGGGTGGCATCGCCCACCCTGCGGACCACGGCCGAGACGGCCGCGGCGCGCCCGCGACGGCAGCAAGAAATTGCTGCCGCTCTTAGCGGCTGCGCCGCTCGCGGACGCGCATATTCAACACGATCGGGGTGCCCTCGAAGCCGTAGAGCTCACGCAGGCGGCGCTGGATGTAGCGCCGGTAGCCGGGGTCGAGGAATCCGGTCGTGAACAGCACGAAGGTCGGCGGGCGGCTCGACGCCTGGGTGCCGAAGAGGATGCGCGGCTGCTTCCCGCCCCGCAGCGGGTGCGGATGCGCGGCGACGAGCTCCGCGAGGAAGGCGTTGAACTTGCCGGTGCCGATGCGCATGTCCCACGACTCGAGCGCAAGCTCCAGGGCGGGCACGAGCCGCTCCAGGTGGCGTCCGGTCTTGGCCGAGAGGTTGACGCGCGGGGCCCAGTCGACGTGGGCGAGGTTCTGCTCGATCTCCCGCTCCAGATAGCGGCGGCGGTCACGTGCGACCATGTCGGGGCTGTCGAGCAGGTCCCACTTGTTGAAAGCGAGCACGAGGGCGCGCCCCGACTCGAGCACGAGGTCGACGATCCGGACGTCCTGCTCGCTGATCGGCGCGGTCACGTCGATCAGGACGACGGCGACCTCGGCCTTCTCGAGCGCGGCGGCGGTGCGCAGCGAGGCGTAGAAGTCGGCACCCTGCTGCAGGTGGACTCGGCGGCGGATGCCGGCGGTGTCGACGAAGCGCCACACCTTCCCGCCGAGCTCGATCTGCTCGTCGACGGGGTCGCGGGTGGTGCCGGCGAGGTCGTTGACGACGACGCGCTCCTCCCCCGCGGCCTTGTTCAGCAGCGAGGACTTCCCGACGTTCGGCCGCCCGACGATCGCGACGCGGCGCGGACCGCCGACCTCGCGCTTGGCGACGGCCGAGACCGCGGGCAGCTTGCCGACGACGAGGTCGAGCAGGTCCGCGACGCCACGGCCGTGCAGCGCCGAGACGGGGTACGGCTCGCCGAGGCCGAGCGACCACAGGGCGGCGCTCTGCGGCTCGAACCGGGCGTCGTCGACCTTGTTGGCGACGAGGTAGACGGGCTTCTTCGTCTTGCGCAGCATGCGCACGACGTGCTCGTCGGTCGAGGTGGCGCCGACGTTGGAGTCGACGACGAACATCACGGCGTCGGCGAGGTCGATCGCGACCTCGGCCTGCGCGGCGACGGAGGCGTCGATGCCGCGAGCGTCGGGCTCCCACCCGCCGGTGTCGACGATCGTGAAGCGGCGGCCGTTCCACTCGGACTGGTACGAGACGCGGTCGCGGGTGACACCGGGCGTGTCCTCGACGACGGCCTCGCGGCGCCCCAGGATGCGGTTCACGAGCGCCGATTTGCCCACATTGGGTCGCCCGACGATGGCCACAACGGGCAGGGCGGGCAGATAGGCGATCTCATCGACGTTCTCGGAGACGACCTCGAGCACGGCGAGATCGTCGTCGTCGAGCTCGTAGTCGTCGAGTCCGCCGCGCAGGGCAGCGGTGCGGCGCTCGGCCGCGAGGTCGTCGAGGGCAGCGAGCTTCGCGGCGAGATCGTCGTGGTCGACCGCGGCGTCGTCGAAGTCGTCGGTGTCGGCCATGGGGCCTCATTTCTTCAGGTGGGACTGGCGTTTCTACAGGCGGGAGTGGATGACTTCGATGACCGCATCCACGGTCTCATCGAAGTCCAGCTCGGTGGAGTCGACCGTCGCGACCCCGTCCGCGGCGGTCATGAAGTCGACGACGCGCGAGTCGGCGCGGTCACGTGCTTTCAGCTGTTCGCCGACGGTATGGGCGGAATGCCCAATCAGTTCGGCGGAGCGCCTCCCCATTCTAACTTCTTCGCTGGCCGTCAGCAGAATGCGCACGGGGGCGTCCGGCGCAACGACGGTCGTGATGTCGCGCCCCTCGATGACGATGCCCGGCCGGGGGCTCGCCGCGGCGATCCTCCGGAAGATCGCGGTGAGGGCCGCACGCACCTCCGGCACACGGGCGACGAGGCTCACCACGCCCGTCACGGCGGGATCGCGGATGGCGTCTGTCACGTCCGTCCCGCCCACGCGCACGTGGAACGCGTCCGGGTCGGTCGCCTCATCGAACTCGAAGGATGGCAGGGCCGAGACGACGGATGCCTGATCCTCCAGCTCGACGCCCGCGTGCGCGGCGTGCCACGCGAAGGCACGGTACGCCGCACCGGTGTCGAGGTAGGCATAGCCGAGCTTCTTCGCGACGGCCTTGCTCACGCTGGACTTGCCGCTGCCGGCCGGCCCGTCCACGGCGACGACGACGGGGCGCATCGCGCTCATCCGGCGATCCTCCAGCCGCGTGCGGTGAGGTCGGCCACGGTGCGCTGCAACGCCTCGGGCAGCACGGCCAGCTCGGCGATGCCGATCTGAGCGCCGGGCGAGTGCTCGAGCCGCAGGTCTTCGATGTTGATGTCGAGTTCTCCCAGTTCGGTGAAGAGGCGCCCGAGCTCCCCGGGCTTGTCGTCGATGAGCACGACCACACTCGTGAAGCGCCGATCCTGCCCGTGTTTGCCGGGCAGCCGTGCGACGCCCGCGTTGCCGCCGGCGAGGGTCTCGGCGAGTGCGCGGCGGCTGCCGGGCTCGTCTACGCGCTCCAGCGCGCCGATGACCTCGTCGAGGTCGGCGCGGTAGGCGCGCAGGATGCCCGCCACGGCGCCGGCGTTGGCGGCGAGGATCTGCACCCACAGCGCCGGGTCGCTCGAGGCGACCCGGGTGACGTCGCGCACTCCGCCGCCGGCGAGCCCGAGCGCGGCATCCGTCGCCCCGGCGAGCCGGCGAGCCATGAGCGTCGAGACGAGCTGCGGCGTGTGCGAGACGAGCGCGACGGCCTGATCGTGCTGCGCGGCGTCCATCTCGACGGGGATCGCGCCGAGGTCGAGCGCGAGCTGCTCGACGAGCGACGCCCGGGTGCGGGGAACGCCCTCGCGTGTGCACACGACCCAGGGGCGCCCCAGGAACAGGTCAGCGCGCGCCGAGATGGCGCCGCCGCGCTCCCGACCGGCGAGGGGATGCGAGCCGACGTAGCGGGACAGATCGGCTCCGAGCGCCTCGAGCTCGGCGAGCGGCGCGGCCTTCACGCTCGCGACGTCGGTCACGAGGGCGTCGGGGAAGGCGGCGAGCTCGGCCGCGACGACCTCGGCCGTGGCATCCGGCGGCACGGCGACGACGACGAGACCCGGGCGGTCATCCGCGGCGGGCGCCCGACCGGCGCCGTAGTCGATCGCGAGCCGTGCGGCCGCGCGCGAGGCATCCGCCACCACCACGTCGACCCCGCGGGCGCGCAGCCCCAGGCCGACGGAGGCGCCCAGCAGCCCCGAGCCGACGACGCGCACGGTGCCGCCCACGCGCGACGAAGTCTGTCGCGAGTCCGTCACATCCGGCCTTTCTGCTCCTCGGCCTCGCGTGCGAGGGTGAGCAGCTGGCCGAGTTCGATTTTAGTCAGCTCGCGGGTGCGTCCGAGTTTCAGGCTGCCGAGGTGCAGCGGGCCGAAGCTGCGCCGCACGAGCTCGATCACGGGGTGGTCGACGGCGTCCAGCATGCGGCGCACGATGCGGTTGCGGCCCGAGTGCAGAGTGAGCTCGACCATCGACGCCCCGTCGGCGGCTCCGCGGGTGATGAGCTTGCCGCGGTCGATGTGGATCGGCCCGTCGTCGAGCTCGATGCCCTTCTTGAGCTGCTGCAGCGTCTGCGGGGTGACAGTGCCGCGCACCTTCGCGACGTAGGTCTTCTCGACGCCGAAGGAGGGGTGCGCGAGCACCTGAGCGAGCTCGCCGTCGTTCGTCAGCACGAGCAGTCCCGAGGTCTCGTAGTCGAGCCGCCCGACGTTGAACAGCCGTTCCTCGTAGTCCGCGACGTACTCCGTCAGGTCGGCGCGGCCTCGGTCGTCGCCCATCGAGCTGATCACCTTGGTCGGCTTGTTCAGCATGAGGTAGCGCCGGGTGGGGTCCAGCTGCACGGCGACGCCGTCGACAGCGAGCCGGTCGACGAGTGGGTCGATGCGAGCGCCGAGCTCGCGCACGGTCACGCCGTTCACCTGCACGCGACCGGCGACGATCAACTCCTCCGAGGCGCGGCGACTCGCCACGCCCGCGGCGGCCATGACCTTCTGCAGACGCTCCCCGTCGGTGCGCTCCGTGCCTGTCGTCTGATCAGCGGACATCGCCTTCGAACCCTTCCGTGCCGTCGGTGAGCAGTGGCGAGACGAGCGGCAGCTCGTCGAGCGAGTTGATGCCGAGCTGGGTGAGCAGCAGCTCGGTCGTGCCGTAGTTGATCGCCCCCGTCTCGGAGTCCGCGAACAGCTCGGTGATGAGCCCGCGACCGAGCAGGGTGCGCACGACCGAGTCGACGTTGACGGCGCGGATGCTCGCCACCTGGCCCCGCGTGATCGGCTGCTTGTACGCGATCACGGCGAGCGTCTCGAGCGCCGCCTGCGACAGCCTGGTGGGGTTCTGCGTGACGACGAAATCGGTCACGACGGCGTCGTAGTCCTCACGCACGTACAGCCGCCAGCCGCCGCCGACCTCGCGCAGCTCGAAGCCGCGCCGCACTCCCCCGGTGGCCGGGTCCGCGCCGTCGTAGTCCGCCTGCAGCGCCTCGACGGCCTGCCGCACCGCGGCGACCGGGGCGCCGACGGCGGTGGCGAGGCTGACCAGGCTCTGCGGCTCGTCGGCGATCATCAGGATCGCCTCCAGCGCGCGGCGCACGTCGAGCCCCTCTGACGCGGATGCCGGCGGCGGGGCATCCGTCGCCCCATCCGCTGTCGCATCCGTCATCGCGTCCGCCCTCGTGTCAGGTGTCGCATCGGGCGTGTCAGCCATCGTAATCAGCTCCCAGATTCGCGAGGTTCTCCTCCGACCAGTTCGCGGCCGACCACTGCACGGTCAGCTCGCCGAGCGGCTCCAGCTGCTCGAAGTGCAGCGCGGCGCGACGGTACAGCTCCAGCACCGCCAGGAAGCGCGCGATGATCACGCCCTTCGCCTCGACGCCCGCGATCAGCTCGCGGAAGCTCCGGGGGCGTCCGTCACGCAGCAGCGCCACGACCGTCGCCGCCTGCTCGCGGATGCTCACGAGCGGCGCATGCAGGTGGTCCAGCCCCACGACCGGGATCTCGCGGGGGGTGAGGGCGAGCAGCGCGAGCGCGGCGAAGTCGTCGACGCCGAGCGTCCAGACGAGCTCCGGCGTGCGGTTGCGGTACTTCTCCTCGAGCCGCACGGCGCGCGGGTGCCGCGTCGACTCGCGCGTGAGCCGCTCGTCGAACCAGGCCGAGGACTCCTTGAACGCGCGGTACTGCAAGAGCCGGGCGAACAGCAGGTCGCGCGCCTCCAGCAGCGCGACGTCCTCGGCGTCGACGAGCTCGCCCTGCGGCAGCAGCCCGGCGACCTTGAGGTCGAGCAGGGTCGCGGCGACGACCAGGAACTCGCTGGCCTGGTCGAGCTCCTCCGCGAGGTCGATGTCCTTGAGGTAGGCCAGGAACTCGTCCGTGACCCTGCTCAGCGCGACCTCGGTGATGTCGAGCTCGTGGGTGCCGATGAGCGACAGGAGCAGATCGAACGGCCCCTCGAAGTTGTCCAGTGCGACGCGGAACGACGGCGCGCTCTGCTCGTCGATCCCCTCTGCGGCAGCGACGCCCGGCTCGCCCGCGACGGGGTCAGGCGACGGCGCCACGCGAGACGAGCTCCCGGGCGAGGCGGCGGTAGGCCTCGGCCGCCGGGTGGTCGGGGGCGAACTGCGTGATGGGCGAGCCCGCCACGGAGGCGTCGGGGAACTTGACGGTGCGCGAGATGACCGTGTTGAGCACCTTGTCGCCGAAGGCCTCCACCACGCGCTCAAACACCTCGCGCGAGTGCAGGGTGCGGGCGTCGAACATCGTGACGAGGATGCCGTCGAGCTCGAGCGCGGGGTTGAGCCGCTCGCGCACCTTGTCCACGGTCTCGATCAGCAGGGCGACGCCGCGCAGGGCGAAGTACTCGCTCTCGAGCGGGATCAGCACGCCGTGCGCGGCCGTGAGCGCGTTGACGGTCAGGATGCCGAGCGAGGGCTGGCAGTCGATGAGGATGACGTCGTAGTCGCCGCTGAGCTTGCGCAGCACCCGGGTGAGTGCCTGCTCGCGGGCGACCTCGTTGACGAGGTGCACCTCGGCGGCCGAGAGGTCGATGTTGGCGGGGATGACGTCGAGGCCGGGCACGGCGGTGTGCTGGATGGCCTCGTTCGGGTCGAGCCTGCCGTTCAGCAGCAGGTCGTAGATCGTGGTCGCCTCGTGCGTGCTGATGCCGAGGCCGGCGGAGAGCGCACCCTGCGGGTCGAAGTCGATCGCGAGCACGCGGCGGCCGTATTCGGCCAGCGCGGCGCCCAGGCTGATGCTGGTCGTCGTCTTGCCGACGCCGCCCTTCTGGTTGCACAGGGTGATGATGCGCGCCGGACCGTGCTGATTCAACGGTGCGGGGACCGGGAATTCGGTCGTGGTGCGCTCCACTCTGCTCCTGTCCGGATCGGTCACGTGATCGGGGACAACCTTACCGCGCCCTCGGATGCGCCTGTGTGTACACGTCACGCAGGGTGTCGGCCGTCACGAGCGTGTACAGCTGGGTCGTGGCGACGGATGCATGGCCCAACAGCTCCTGCACGACGCGGACGTCGGCGCCGCCCTCCAGCAGGTGCGTCGCGAAGGAGTGCCGGAGAGTGTGCGGCGAGATCTCCTGCTTCAGCCCGGCCCGTTCGGCGGCCTTCTTGAGGATGAGCCACGCGTTCTGCCTGCTGACCCTTCGGCCGCGCACGCCGAGGAACAGGGCAGGTGTGGCGGGCCCGCGCCCGGAGAGCAGGGGGCGGGCCCGCACGAGGTAGGCGTCGAGGGCGGCACGGGCGTAACTGCCGAGGGGGACGATGCGCTGCTTGTCGCCTTTGCCCGTGAGCCGAACGATGTCGCGGTCCGTGACGTCGTCGACGTCGAGGTCGACGGCCTCGGAGACGCGCGCACCGGTCGCATAGAGCAGCTCCAGCAGGGCGCGGTCGCGCAGCGCGACGACGTCGTCGCCTGCGGCGGTCTCGATGAGCGCCGTGACATCGGCCTGCGGGATCGCCTTCGGCAGCCGCAGCGGCTTCTTCGGCGTGCGCAGCTCGCGGGAGGCATCCGCCGCGGTTCGGCCTTCGGCCGCGAGGAAGCGGTGCATGCTACGCACGGTGCTCAGCATGCGGGCGATCGAGGCGGCGATGAGCGGCCTCTCCGTGCGGCTGCCGAGGTACCGGGCATAGGCGCTCAGCGTCGCCGGCTGCACCTCGTCGAGGGTGAGGATCCCCTGGCCGGCGAGCCAATCGGTATAGCTCGCGAGATCGCGCCGGTACGAGGCGACGGTGTTCTTCGCGAGGCCGCGTTCGAGCGCGACGTGGCGCAGATACGCCGTGACGTCGCGCTCGATGCGTGATGGCGGCGCGGGCGCGCCCGCCTCGGGCGCGGTCAGCTCAGGCGGGGATGCCTCGACCACGGCTCCTCCGGCGCGCCCAGGCTGTGCCAGCCGCGGGCGCGGGAGGCGTGCGCCGCCAGCGCCCCGAGCGCGAGCGAGGGATTCTGCAGCCGCCGGGCGAGCACCCCGTCGACGACCTCGTCGAGCGGCACCCAGCGTGTGACGATGTCGGCCTCCTCCTCGCTGCGCGGGTACGGCTCCGGCGTGGCCGCGAGCCCCCGGGCGAGGTAGAGACGGATCGCCTCGGTGCTGCCGCCCGGCGAGGTGTAGAACTCGGAGAGCACGCTCCAGTCCGTCGCGGTCAGGTCCGCCTCCTCGGCGAGTTCGCGCTGCGCCGCGGCGAGCGCAGGCTCCCCCTCGACGTCGAGCAGGCCGGCCGGGATCTCCCAGAGGCGGTGGCGGACGGGATGCCGGTACTGCTGGATCAGCAGCATCCGGTCGTCCTCGTCCAGCGCCACGATCGCCACCGCGCCCGTGTGATCGACGTAGTCGCGGACGAGCTCGTGCCCGTTGTAGCGGACGGTGTCGTGACGGATGTCCCACACCGCGCCCTCGAAGACCCGCTGCGACTTCGCGACCTCGGCCGACTCCGGCTCGTCGACGATGAGCGCGTCCTGCTCAGGCGACATTTTCCTGCTCCTCGACGGGGAACAGGCGGGTCGACTCCTGGCGCTCGAGCGCCGCGCCGATGAGCCCGCGGAACAGCGGGTTGGCGCGGTTGGGGCGGCTGCGCAGCTCGGGGTGCGCCTGCGTCGCGACGTAGAAGGGGTGCACCTCGCGCGGCAGCTCGACGTACTCGACCAGGTGCCCGTCGGGCGAGATACCCGAGAACCACAGCCCGGCGTCCGCGATCTGCTGACGGTATTTGTTGTTCACCTCGTAGCGGTGACGGTGCCGCTCGGATGCCTCGCTCGCACCGTACAGTCCGGCGACGATCGAGCCCTCGGCGAGCTTCGCCGGGTACAGTCCGAGGCGCATGGTGCCGCCGAGGTCACCGCCGGCGATGATGTCCACCTGCTCGGCCATGGTCGCGATCACGGGGTACTCGGTCTCGGGGTCGAACTCGCTCGAGGAGGCGCCGGGCAGTTCCGCGACGTGACGGGCGTACTCGATGACCATGCACTGCAGGCCCAGGCAGAGCCCGAGCGCCGGGATGCCGTTCTCGCGGGCGAAGCGCAGCGCCCCGACCTTCCCCTCGATGCCACGGACGCCGAAGCCGCCGGGGACGCAGACGCCATCGACGTCGGAGAGCTGTCGGGCGGCGCCCTCGGGCGTCTCGCAGCTGTCGGAGGCGACCCAGCGGATGTTGACCTTGGTGTGGTGCGCGAAGCCGCCGGCCTTGAGCGCCTCGGAGACGGAGAGGTAGGCATCGGGCAGATCGATGTACTTGCCGACGAGCGCGACCGTGACCTCCTTGCGCGGCTCGTGCACGACCTTGAGCAGGCTGTCCCAGTCGGCGCGGTCGGCCTCATGGGCCTTGTCGCCGAGACCGAGCTGTTCGATCACGTAGCTGTCGAGGCCCTGCGCGTGCAGCGTGGAGGGGATGTCGTAGATGCTCGGCAGGTCGACCGTGTTGATGACGGCGTCCTCGTCGACGTCGCACATGAGCGCGATCTTCTTCTTGTTGGCGTCGCTGACGGGACGGTCGCTGCGCAGCACGAGCGCATCGGGCTGGATGCCCATCGAGCGCAGCATCGCCACGGAGTGCTGGGTCGGCTTGGTCTTCTGCTCGCCGGAGGCGTTCATGTACGGCACGAGCGAGACGTGCACGAAGAACACGTTGCGGCGGCCGAGCTCGTGACGCAGCTGACGGGCGGCCTCGATGAACGGCTGCGACTCGATGTCGCCGACCGTGCCGCCGACCTCGGTGATGATCACATCGGGCTGGGGGTCCGCGGTGGCCTGCAGGCGCATCCGACGCTTGATCTCGTCCGAGATGTGGGGGATGACCTGCACGGTGTCGCCGAGGTACTCGCCGCGGCGCTCCTTCGCGATGACCTGCGAGTAGACCTGGCCCGTCGTCACGTTCGCCGCCTGGGAGAGATTGACGTCGAGGAAGCGCTCGTAGTGCCCGATGTCGAGGTCCGTCTCCGCCCCGTCGTCGGTCACGAACACCTCACCGTGCTGGAAGGGGTTCATCGTGCCCGGGTCGACGTTGAGGTAGGGGTCGAGCTTCTGCATCACGACGTGCAGGCCTCGCGACGTCAGCAGATTGCCGAGACTCGCGGCGGTGAGGCCCTTGCCCAGCGAGGAGACGACACCGCCCGTCACGAAGATGTGCTTGGTCGTGCTGTCGCCCGTAGTCGAAGAGTTCGCCGTGCTTGAAGAGTTTGACTGTCCCGCATCAGTTGAATCCGCCACGGGCTTCTATGCTATCAAGCCGCCGAGGGGATTCCGCCGCAGCCGGGCCGGGCGGGTGCGAGCGATTCCACCATCCCGAGCACGCACGGCAGGGGCATCCGATCTGCACTGGATTTGCACTCTCGATGCACAGCTTGCGCTGATGCCCTTGATCGGCCCCCGCTCGGGGGGCAATACTGACGCAACGGCGCTCCCGGGTTGCGGTTCCAACCGGCGGATGACGGCCGGAACCGCGGGAAAGGACACCGTCGTGGCGCAGCACGCTCTCTTCCGACACACCTCGCTCGGCATGGCCCTGGCCGTCGCCGCCTCGCTCGCCCTCGTGCCGCTCAGCACGACCGCGGCCGACGCGGCGCCGTCGCCGCAGGGCGCCGACACGGGCGGCAACGTCATCGTCGTGCTGAGGGACCAGCACACCGACCTGGACTTCGGCCATGGTGCGGCGAGCTCGCCGCGCGGCAAGGCCTTCCACAGCGACCAGTCGACGCTCATCACGACGGCGCAGAAGCGCGGGGCCACGCACCTCCGCGGCTTCACCGCCGTCAACGCCATCGCCGCCTCGGTCACGGCGGCTCAGGAGTCGCAGCTCGCCACCGACCCCGCGGTCGCCGCGGTGTATCCGGACCTGCCCGTCCACGCCCCCGCCCCCACGTCCCCCGCCCCGACGGCAGCGTCCGGCTCCCGGCATCCCTCGCAGCCCGGCCCCGCCACCGCGCGGCTCTGCCCGGCCACCCCGTCACAGCCGCTGCTCGAGCCCGAGGCGCTCCAGGTGACGAACACCGCGTTCACCGACCCGCGCACCCCGCAGGCGCAGAGCATCGCCGACGGCAGCGGCGTCAAGGTCGCCTTCATCGCCGACGGGCTCGACATCGACAACCCCGACTTCATCCGCGCCGACGGCTCGCACGTGTTCGTCGATTACCAGGACTTCTCCGGCGACGGCACCGTCGCGGTGACCGCCGGCGCCGAGGCCTTCGGCGACGCGAGCGACATCGCCGCGCAGGGGCGCCAGAGCTACGACCTCTCGGACTTCGTGAGCCCCTCGCACGCGCTCCCGACGGGCTGCGACATCCGGGTCAAGGGCATGGCGCCCGGAGCGAGCCTGATCGGGCTCAAGGTCTTCGGCAACGCGAACACGGCCCCGACCTCGCGGTTCATCGAGGCGATCGACTACGCCGTCGCGCACGGCGCGCAGGTGCTGAACGAGTCCTTCGGCGGCAACCCCTACCCGGACACCGGTGACGACCCGATCTCCCTGGCCGACCAGGCGGCGGTCGCCGCCGGCGTCACCGTCGTCGCCAGCACGGGCGACGCGGGTGTGACGGGCACGGTCGGCTCACCCGCCAGCGCCGCGGGCATCATCGGCGTCGCCGCGACCACGACGTACCGCAGCTACCTGCAGGAGGGCTACGGCGGCTCCGGCTTCTCCAACGGAACCTGGGCAGACGGCAACATCACCCCGATCAGCTCGGGCGGCATCACCGCGGCGGGCCGCACCCCCGACCTGGCCGCACCGGGCGACGCCGGCTGGGCGCTCTGCACCCCTGATCTCACCCGGTACGAGGAGTGCGCCGACGAGAACGGCAACCCGGCGTCGATCCAGGCCTTCGGCGGCACGAGCATGTCCTCGCCGCTGACCGCCGGCGCCGCGGCGCTCGTCATCGAGGCGTACGAGCACAGCCACCACAGCGCACAGCCCAGCCCGGCCGTGGTCAAGCAGATCCTCACGAGCACCGCGACCGACCTCGGCAGTCCCGCCTACGAGCAGGGCGCAGGTCAGCTGAACGCGCTCAAGGCGGTGCAGGCCGCGCAGAGCTGGCCGACGCCGCGCAGCACCGCCGCAGCGGGCTCGGCTCTCGTCGTCGACCGCACCCAGCTGAGCGCCGCCGCCGCGCCCTCCTCCCCCGTCTCCCAGAGCCTCACGGTGACCAACCTGGGCAGCCGGTCGCAGACGGTGAAGGCGAGCACCCGTGCGCTCGGCCCGACGGTGTCGGACGTGCACGGCACGGCCGCGCTCGACACGACGACCGCGCCCACATACACGGACATCTCGGAGCTCAAACGCGCCTATGTTCCCGTCCGCTTCACCGTCGGGAAGAACGTGGACCGGCTGACCTTCGACACCGCCACCCCGCAGGCCGCCGCCGTCGGCGCGACCATCCGCGTGACCCTGATCGACCCCGCGGGCGTCTACACGAGCTACTCGCGGCCGCAGGGCGTGGCGAACGTCTCCCGGCAGGAGGTGACCTCGCCGAAGCCCGGCACCTGGACGGCGTACATCGCCGTTCCGGCGAGCCCGGCCTTCTCCGGCAGCTTCAGTTGGGAGGCGATCCAGCAGCGCTTCACCACGGCCGGTGCCGTGTCCCCGGCCTCCTTCGCCCTCGCCCCCGGCGCCAGCCGCCGCGTCACGGTCACGAGCCGGGAGCCGGCGGCGCCCGGCGACCTCTCCGCCTCCGTGCAGCTGACCGGATCCGTGAGCGGCACGAGCTCCGTCCCGCTCTCGCTGCGAGCCGTCGTGCCACCGTCGAACTACTCCTTCTCGGGCACGATCACCGGCGGCAACGGCCGCGCCTCCGGCTGGGTCGGTTCCGCGCAGGTGTACTACCTCGATGTTCCGAGGGGTCAGCGCGACCTCGGCGTCGGCATCCAGGTCGCGGACACCTCGGACACGCTGCTGGCGACCCTGACCGGGCCGAACGGGCAGACGTACTCCTGGAACAGCAACGCGACCGACGGCACCGGCATCCAGGACTACGTCCGCACGCCGGCGGCCGGCCGCTGGATGCTCACCGTCGAGACGCTCGACCCCGTCAGCGGTCTCGAGACGCAGTCCTCCTACCACGTCTCAGTGCGCTACAACACGGTCTCGGTGACCGCCCCGACGCTGCCGGACAGCACCCGGACCCGCCTGGCGCAGGGCAAGGCGGTCACCGTCCCCGTCACGATCACGAACACGGGTGTCGCCCCGCTGACGTACTTTGCCGACGCCCGGCTGAACCGCAGCGGCACGATCGACCTCGGCGACGTCAACGGCTCCCCCACCTTCGCGCTGCCGGAGCCGGCCGACGTCACACCCGAGTGGATCGTGCCCTCGCACAGCTCCGCGTTCGCGGTGACGGCGGCGGCCGACCAGCCCGTCAACGTCGACATGGCGTGGCAGGGTGGCGACCCCGAGGTCTACACCGCGGCGGCGCCCGGCAGCACCACGACGACGAACGCCTACTCCGCCAGCCAGGTCGCGCCGGGCATCTGGTACGCCGACCTAGGCCAGACCGGCCCCTTCGCCGCCCCGGCGACGCCCGGCACGGTGACGGTCTCCGCCACGGCCACGGGGCAGCTGTTCGACACCGATGTGACCTCGCCGACGGGCGACTTCTACACGGAGGGCGTCGCCGGCCAGTCGGCCGGCTCCCCGCTCGTGCTCGCCCCGATCGCGAAGCGCGTCGCCGCGCAGAGCCACGGCACCCCGATCAGTAGCACGGGGAAGGCGCCGATCGTGAACGGGCCGCCCACGCTGAAGCCCGGCCAGAAGGCCACGGTCCTCGTGACCATCACACCGAGCCAGGCGAAGGGCAGCCGCGTGAGCGGGCACCTCTACATCGACACGCTCGACCCCGGTCTCGCGAACGCCGACGAGCTGATCGATCTGCCGTACAGCTACACCGTCGGCTGAGGCGCGGTCGCCGGCTGCTGCGGCGCGGCCGGCTGAGGCATCCGCCCCGGGGATGCCTCAGCCGGCGACCGCGAGCTCCAGCAGCTCCCGCGCGTGGGCGAGGCCGCTCTCGGAGTCCGGAAGGCCCGAGAGCAGCCGTGCCATCTCGGCCTCGCGCTCCGCGCCCGCGAGCTGGCGCACGCTGCTGGCGGTCACCGCTCCCCCGGTGCCCTTGACGACCGTGAGGTGGTTGTTCGCGAAGGCGGCGACCTGGGCCAGGTGGGTGACGACGAGCACCTGTGAGCTCTGCGCGAGCTGCGCGAGTCGGCGGCCGATCTCGATCGCCGCCGCTCCGCCGACGCCGGCGTCGACCTCGTCGAACACGAAGGTCGGCACGGGGTCGGTGCCGGCGAGCACGACCTCGATCGCCAGCATGACGCGGGACAGCTCGCCGCCGGAGGCGCCGCGACCGAGCGGCCTCGGCTCGGTGCCCGGGTGCGGCTGCAGCAGGATCGCCACCTGGTCGCGCCCGGAGGCCCCGAGCTCACCTCGGTCGCCGATCTCGACGACGATGCGCGCGTCCGGCATCGCGAGCGCCGCCAGCTCCTCGGTGACGGATGCCGCGAGCTCCCGCCCCGCGGCGACGCGCGCCGCGGTCAGCCCGGCGGCGAGCTCCTCCGCCGCCTGCTCGTCGGCCGTGACGCGCGCGGTGAGCGCCTCGATGCGCTCCGCGTCGCCGTCGAGCTCGAAGAGCCGACTGCTGCCCGTCTCGAGCCGCGCGATCACCTCGTCGAGCGTCGGGCCGTACTTCCGCACGAGCGTCGCGAGCAGCGCCTTGCGCTCCTGCAGCAGCTCCAGATCGCGCGCCCCCTCGGTGTCGAGACCGGCCAGGTAGCTGGAGAGCTGCCCCGCGGCATCCGTCACCTGGTACTGCGCGTTCTGCAGCAGCTCGGACAGCTCGGCCAGCGCCGGGTCGTGCCGTGCCACCTGCTCCAGCCCGTGCTGCGCCGCCGCGAGCAGTGCGAGCGCGTCGGGCCCCTCAGAGTCCTCCGCCGAGAGCTGCTCGCGGGCCTCGGCCGCGGCGACGCGCAGCGCCTCGACGTTCTCCAGCCGCTGGAGCCGCTCGTCCAGCTCGACGTCCTCGCCCGGCTTCGGAGCAGCCTGCTCGATCTCCTCGAGCGCGACCCGCAGCTCTTCGGCCTCACGGCCGCGCCGGTCGCGATCCCGTTCGAGCTCCTCCAGCTCGAGCGAGCCCTCCTTCCAGCGCTTCCACACGTCCTGGTAGCGGGCGAGGGATGCCTGGAACCCAGCGCCCGCGAAGCGGTCGAGTGCCTCCCGCTGCGCGGCCTGGCTCTTCAGCCGCAGCTGCTCGGACTGCCCATGCACCACCACGAGCCGCTCACCCAGCTCCGACAGCACGGCCACCGGGGCGCTGCGTCCGCCCGCGTAGGCGCGACTGCGGCCCTCCGGCGAGACGGAGCGGCTCAGCACGAGCTCGGCGTCGCCGCTCGCCCCGATCGGCTCGACCTCGCCGCCGGCGTCCTCGACGCGCTCCGCGATCGCCCCCTGGGCGGGCACACGCCAGCGCCCCTCGACCCAGCTCTGCGCCGCGCCAAGGCGCACCGCGCCGGCATCCGCCCGCTCGCCCAGCAACAGCCCGAGCGCGGTGACCACCATCGTCTTTCCCGCGCCGGTCTCCCCCGTGATCGCGGTGAAGCCGGGGCCGAGCGGCAGGGTCGCCTCGGCGATGACCCCCAGATCCCGGATGGAGATCTCCTCGATCACGCCGGCCCCCGCCAGCCGACCACGGGCAGGTTGAACTTGCGCACGAGCCGGTCGGTGAAGCGGGCGGCGTGCAGGCGCGCCATCTTGACGGGGACGGGCGAGCGCGTGACGACCACGCGTGCGCCGGGCTTGAGCTCGATCGAACGTCGGCCGTCACACCACATGATCGCCCCGGACTGCACCCGGTCGAGGATCTCGACGGCGATCGCGGAGTCGGGGGTGACCACGAGCGGCTTCGTGAACAGCGCGTGGGCCGAGATGGGCGTGAACAGCAGCGCGTCGAGCGTCGGCCAGACGATCGGACCGCCCGCCGAGAACGCGTACGCGGTCGAACCGGTCGGGGTGGACATCACAACGCCGTCGCAGCCGAAGCTCGTGAGCGGGCGCCGGTCGACCTCGACCATGACCTCGATCATCCGTTCCCGGCTGGCCTTCTCGACGCTGACGTCGTTGAGCGCCCAGTCCTCGTGCGTGACCTCGCCGTCGTACTTGACCCGCACGAGCAGCGTCATGCGCTCCTCGACCTGGTAGTCGCCGACGAGCGCTCGCGTCACCGCCCGCGTGAGGTCGTCGCGCTCGCTCTCGGCGAGGAAGCCGACGTGGCCGAGGTTGATGCCGAGGATCGGCACGTCGGCGTCACGGACGATCTCGGCCGCCCGCAGGATCGTGCCGTCGCCGCCGAGCACGATCACGAGCTCGAGATCATGCGGCAGCACGTCGTCGCCGAGCACCTCGAGGCCCTCCAGCTCCGGCGCATAGGCGCGCAGATCGCGACACTCGTCGGGGCTCAGCACGGGCGCGACGCCCGATGCCTCGAGCTTGCGGCAGACCTGCACCGCCGCCTCGAGAGAGTCCTCTCGTCCCGTGTGTGAGACGACCAGGATGTGCCGGTCGGATTCCATCGGCGTCATGCTCCCGTCATCGTCGAAACCCTGCTCACCCATTCTGTCGGATTGACGCCGTATACCGCCGACAACCGGCACAGGTACTCCCGATTCCCATGGGTGCCGGCGATCGGCGAGGGCATGAGTCCCGCCGTGCCCAGGCCGAGGTCCCACGCCGCCCACAGCACTCCGGACACGGCGTCCGCCCGCATCGCCGCGTCGCGCACGATGCCCTCCTTCACGCCCGTGCGGCCGACCTCGAACTGCGGCTTGACGAGCAGCACGAACTCGGCGTCCGGCGCGACGGATGCCCGGGCCGCCGGCAGCACCTGGGTGAGGGAGATGAACGAGAGGTCGCCGACGACGACGCTCGGTGTCTCGTCCGTCGCCGCCTTCTCAGCGAGCAGCGCGGGGGTGAGGTACCGGGCGTTGACGCCCTCGACCTCGGTGACCCGCGGGTCGCCCTTCACCGGCACGGCGAGCTGCCCGTGCCCGACGTCGACCGCGATGACGTGCCGGGCGCCGCGCTCCAGCAGCACCTGCGTGAACCCGCCGGTCGAGGCGCCGAGGTCGAGCGCGAGCCGCCCCGCCGGGTCGACGTCGAAGGCGTCGAGCGCCGCGAGGAGCTTGTGCGCCCCACGGCTGACATAGTGGTCGGGCAGCGCGACGACGATCTCGCTGTCGTCACCCACCTGAGCGGATGCCTTCAGCACGGCCGCCCCGTCGACCGTCACACGTCCGTTGGCGATGAGCTTCGCCGCCGCGTTCCGCGAGCGCGCGAGCCCGCGGGCCGCGATCTCGGCGTCGAGGCGAGAGGATGCCATGCGGCGTCAGCGCCCGCCCTGACGGTCGGCGGCGTCGAGCGCGTCGCGGAGCTCGCCGTGCACGTGCGCGTACGCCTCGGCACGCGTCTCCAGCGGCTGGTCCTCGATCAGCCTCAGGCGCGAGAGCAGGGCGTCGCCCTGCGGCTGCTCGTCCTTCCGGGCGTCATCCCGGGCGTCATCGTGTTCGGCGGGCACGATTCAACGGTACAGCCGCTCGGGCACGTCCAGGGCGTAGATCGCGAGCCCCGAATCCCAGATCGCCCGGCAGGCGGCACGCAGCAGATCGATCGCGCCGTCGCCCTCACGGGCCACCTCGACCCGTGTCCCGTCGATGCGGACGGCGGCGTCGCCGACGACGGTCGCACCGCCGCGGCCGCTCTCGACGGCCGGGTAGGGCTCGTGCAGCCCACGGAGGTCGTCGAGGATGTACCGCGGCCGCGAGTCGGCGTTCGCCGCGAGCAGCTGCTTGGCCCGGTCGATGCCGGTGAGGACGAGCACGGAGTCGATGCCGGCACGGTTGGCGCCGAGCACGTCGGTGTCCAGACGGTCGCCGACGAAGAGCGGACGCTGCGCGCCGAACCGGGCCTTCGCCTCATCGAAGATCGCCACCTCGGGCTTGCCCGCCACCAGGGGCAAGCGTCCGACGGCGGTGTGCACGGCCGAGACGAGGGTGCCGTTGCCCGGAGCGATGCCCCGCTTGACGGGGATCGTCCAGTCGGTGTTGGTCGCCACCCAGGGGATGCCGTCCTCCCCGCCCGCCAGCGCGAAGGCTGCCTCCGCGAGGTCCCGCCAGCCGAGTTCGGGGGCGAAGCCCTGGATGACGGCGGCCGGCTCGTCATCGGCCGAGGAGACCACCGTGAAGCCGGCGCTCGCCACGACTGTGCTGAGCCCGTCCCCGCCGATCACGAGGACGCGCGAGCCGGCGGGCACGAGCCCGGCGAGCAGCCGGACGGCGGCCTGCGGCGAGGTGACCACATCCTGCGGCGCGACCTCGAGGCCGAAGCCTCGCAGCTGCGCGGCGACAGCGGCATCCGTACGGGAGGCGTTGTTGGTGATGTAGCCGATGCGCGCGCTCTGCGCGGCCCGGTTGAGGCTCTCGACGGCGTGCGGGATCGGGTCGGGGCCCTTGTAGACGACGCCGTCGAGGTCGGCGAGGACCACGTCGACGCCCTCCAGCGGGGCCATCGGGCTACTCGTCCTGTTCCGGAACAGCGCCATCCGCGTCCTCTGCTTCCTCGGTCCCGTCGGTACCAGTCTCGTCGGTCTCGGTCTCGGTCTCGATCTCGTCGGTCTCGTCGCTACCAGTCTCGTCGGTGGCGGCTACGTCGAAGTCGTCGACCGCCTCGGCATCGGCCTCGTCAGCACCGGCCTCCTCGGTGTCGGCCTCCTCATCGACCGCACCGGCCTCCATCGGGAGGTCCTCCACCACGACGTCCACGGTCTCGAGCTCGCCTTCGTCGGCCGCGTCGTCGAGGGCGTCCGCAGCACGATCGGCGCGATCCCACCACTCCTGCGCCTCGGCCTGCCGGCCGAGCTCCTCAAGCACATCGCCGTAGGCGCGGAACAGCGCCGGGCTCCACGGGTAGGCCCTCTCGGGGTCGAGCTGCGGCACCTCGAGCTCTCCGAGTGCAAGCTCGGGCTGACCGAGGTCGAGCCGGGCACCAGACATGGCGATGGCGAGGGATGCCTGCACCTCGTTGCTCAACGTCGCACGGTCCACCGAGCGACCGAGTTCGAGCGCCTTCTCAGGTCGCCCGACGCCGCGCTCGCTGTCCACCATGAGGGCAAGCTGGTCGTCCTTGCCGGAGATGCGCCGATAGGTGCGCAGCTCACGCAGCGCGAGCGCAAAGTCGCCGGTGGCGTACGCCGTGATGGCGAGAGTCTCACGCACGAGCGAGACGCGTCCCGCGCGCCGCGACGCCGAAAGAGCGTGCCGATGGGCGAGCTCCGGATCCTCCTCGATAAGCCGCCCGGCCATCACCAGATGCTGGGCGACGACCTCGGCGTTGTCCTTCGACAGCGTCTTGAGCTCGACGCGCAGCATCCCCAGGTCCTTCGCGGTGACGCCGGCGGGGATCTCGGGGTCGTCGTGCCGGGGCCGCACGGAGCGCAGCTCCCGCGCAATGCGCTCCTCCTCGGTCAGCTCCGGGCGCTCGAAGCGCGATGCGCTCCGGTCCCCACGGGCGGGCTTGCCATCACGCGTCCACACCCGTTGTTCGTCATCCCGGCGCGGGCGGCCGCTGCCGGCACCGCGACGGTCGCCGCCGCCATCGCGACGCGGCGCGAGCTCCCCATCACGGCGCGGCTTGAACTCCCCGTCCCGACGCGGACTCGAGTCGCCATCGCGACGCGGACGATCACCGTCACGGCGCGGACGATCACCACGGTCGGAACCGCGCGAGCGGTCTCCGCCTTGCGGGGAACGGTAGCCGCCGTCGCGTTGCGGACGCCCGTCACCGTCACGACGCGGTTGATATCCGCCCTCGCGCCGCGGCGCGGACTCGCCGTCGCGCCGCGGCCGAGGCTCCCCGTCACGACGCGGAGTGAACCCTCCGTTTGCAGTGCTTCCGCCAGAACGCGGCCGGAAGCCGCCGTCGGAACGCGATCGCGACTCCCCGTCACGACGCGGCCGCGCTCCCCCATCGGCACGGGACGGAAAACCGCCTTCCCGACGTGGGCGCCCATCACCATCACGCTGCGGGCGTCCATCGCCGTCACGGCGCGGCCGGTAGTCACCGCTACGCTGCGGGCGCCCCTCGCCGTTCCGTGGCTGCGAACCACCCTCGCGCCGCGGCCGATCCGCACCGCGTGACCGACCCGCACCGTCGGAGCGGGAAGCTCCACCCGCGCCATTGGAGCGCGGGACTCCGCCGCCCGCGCGATACGGACGTCCCTGGAAATCGCCGCCATTCCGGCGCGGACCTCGCTCCTCGTCGTCGTCTCGGCCGTCGCTCACGGTGTGCTCCTCACGCTGCTGCGGATTGATGGGTGTTCGCTGTTGTGTTAAATGGGAAATGGCCATCCGTGGGGGATGGCCATTTCTGTAAGGGTTGTTCGGCGGTGTCCTACTCTCCCACAAGGTCGCCCTTGCAGTACCATCGGCGCTGGGAGTCTTAGCTTCCGGGTTCGGAATGTGTCC
>DASWPQ010000037.1:0-90162 GCA_036398375.1 Gryllotalpicola sp. | reverse complement strand
CCGAGATGAACGTCAGGTTGGAGGCGGCGCACCGCAGCCGCTGTGTCATCACTCTCATCGTCGGCGGAGCCTCGTCCGGGTCGATCACCCAGAGCGCGTAGGCGGTGGCGAGCGTGAGCCCCAGCCGCTCGAGCGCCGGCTCGGCGCCGTGGGTGGTGTCCATCATCGTCTCCCACACGGCCTCGAGCGCGGTCGACGGTGGGGTCTGCACCTCGGTCATGCTACGGGACCTGCACCTGCCCGGACCCGGCCGTGACCCGCCAGCCGGTGCCCGGCAGGCGCTCCCCGGCAGGCGCTCCCCGGTGAGCTCCTCGGCCACGGTCCAGAGTCGTTCGGCAAGCTCGATGTCCCGGGCGCGTCCGGGCAGGCGCGCGATCGTCGGTGCCCCCGTGCCCCCGTGCCCCCGTGCCCCCGTGCCGTGCCGTCCGGTGGGTCCGGGGTGGGATCGTGGCTGTGGCTGTGGGTACGGCTGCGATTGCCAGCGCGATTGCCGGTTCGATTGGTGCCGCGATGACGGATGCGAACTCTCTGGGCAAGAATGGGACCATGGCCCCCGTGCTCGACCTCTGCCGCGTGGAGCGCGTGGAGAAGCTGCCGCCCGACCCGGGCTCAGCCGGCGTCGCCGCCGCCGCGGAGGGCGTGGCCGGCGTGGCCGGCTCGGTCACCGTTGACAGGCATCCTGCGCCCATCGAGTTCGTGCCGGTCGCGTGATGGCGCGACCCTCCGCCGCCCCGACGCGGCTCACCGTCGGCTACGCGGCGATGCTCGAGCAGTTCGACCCCGCCGAGGCGGTCGCGCTCGCCGTCTATGCGGAGGAGCACGGCTTCTCCGGCACGATGGCCGCCGACCACTTCCAGCCCTGGGTCCCCGCGCAGGGCAACTCCTCCTTCGTGTGGAGTGTGCTCACCGCCGTCGGCGAGCGCACCCGCGGCGACTTCGGGCCGGGCGTCACGGCGCCCGTCTTCCGCTGGCATCCCGCGATGGTCGCGCAGGCGAGCGCGACGCTCGGCCTCATGTACCCGGGGCGGCACTGGCTCGGGATCGGCAGCGGCGAGGCGCTCAACGAGCACATCGTCGGCCAGTACTGGCCCGAGGCGCCCGAGCGCATCAACCGGATGTTCGAGGCGGTGGAGGTCATTCAGAAGCTCTTCGCCTCAGGCATCCGTCACAGAGATGTGAAACATGACGGCCACCACTTCAAGCTCGAGTCCACCCGGCTGTGGTCGATGCCCGAGACGGCGCCCGACATCCTGATCGCCACCGCCGGCCCCGTCACCGCGAAGCGCGCCGGCCGCACCGCCGACGGCCTGATCACGATGGGCGCGCCCGTGGACAAGATCGCGACCCTGCTCGACCGCTTCGCCGAAGGGCGGCGCGAGGTGGGCCGCGACCCCGAGACCGCGCCCAAGGTGCTGCAGCTGCACCTGTCCTGGGCGGAGACCGACGAGGAGGCGTTGCAGAACGCGATGATCGAATGGCCCAACGGCGGCATGCGGTTCCCGAAGGCGGACATCCGCAGCCCATACGAGTTCGAGCAGCTGGCGAAGATGGTGCGCCCAGAGGACTTCGCGGGGCGCATGGTGATCGCCGCCGACCCCGAGGTGCACCGTCGCTACATCCAGCAGTACGTGGATCTCGGCTTCGACCGGATCTACCTGCACAACGTCGGCCGCAACCAGCGCGAATGGATCGACGTGTTCGGCCGTGACGTCCTGCCGAAGCTGGCGCGGTGAGCGGCGCGACGGTCTCGGCCTGGGCGCTCGGGGGCATCCCCGAGGTCCGGCCCGGAGATGCGCTGACCGAGCTGATCGGCGCGGCCCTCGCCGCCGATGAGAACGGATGCCGCGACGGCGACATCCTCATCGTGACGAGCAAGATCGTCTCGAAGGCCGAGGGGCGCGTCATCGCCGCCGCCGACCGGGAGGACGCGATCACGGCCGAGACGGTGCGCGTCGTCGCGACCCGTGCCTACGACGGCGGGGTCACCCGCATCGTCGAGAACCGGCTCGGCGTCGTCGGCGCCGCCGCGGGCGTCGACGCCTCGAACACGCCCGAGGGCACGGTGCTGCTGCTGCCGGTCGACCCCGACGCGAGCGCGCGGGCGCTGTGCGCCGCGCTGCGGGAGCGCTTCGGGGTACGCCTCGGCGTCATCGTCTCGGACACGCTCGGACGAGCCTGGCGCATCGGACAGACCGACATCGCGATCGGCGCCGCGGGCGTGCGCGTCGTCGACGACCTGCGCGGGTCGACCGACGCACAGGGCCGGGAGCTCGCCGTGACGGTGCCGGTCGTCGCCGACGAGCTCGCCGCCCTCGGCGACCTCGTGAAGGGGAAGGCCTCCGGCCGGCCCGTCGCCGTCGTGCGCGGCATGGGCCGCCTCGTCACCGACGAGGTCGAGACCGACGGCGCGCGCACCCTGCCGCGCACCGGGCCGAGCGACATGTTCCGCCTCGGCACCGACGAGGCCTACCGACTCGGAGCAGAAGGGCGGCCCCTGCCATGAGCTGGCTCGTCGTCATCCCGTTCAAGGGCGCGCCGGACTCGAAGAGCCGGCTCGCCGAACGCTTCGACGACGCGACGCGCAACGCGCTCGCCGTCGCCTTCCTGCAGGACACCGTGAGCGCCGCGCGCGGCATCGCCGGCGTGGCCGGGGTCACGATCGTCTCGAACCAGCCGGGGCTCGGCCGACTGCTGTCGGCCCCGGAGGGGATCGCGCCCGCGCGCCCTGTGGCCCCCGTGGAGGTCATCGCCGACCCAGGCGACGGTCTCAACGCCGCGATCACGCACGGCATCGCCTCGTTCCGCGGCGCGGAGCCCGGCGGACACATCGCGGCGCTGCTGGGGGACCTTCCGGCGCTCGTGCCCGACGAACTGGCGGCGGCGTTGGCGCTGGCGGAGAAGCATCCGATGTCGTTCGTGCCGGATGCCGCGGGCGACGGCACCACGATGATCACGCTCGCGCCGGGCGTCGCCGGGCAGGTGCTGTTCGGCGTCGGCTCGGCCGTCGCGCATGCCGTGGCCGGATATGTGCCGCTCGACGTGCCGGCGGCCTCCGGGCTGCGTCGGGACGTCGACTCGCCCGTCGACCTGGAGCGGCTCGCCGCCCCGGGGAAGCACACCCGCGGGGTGTTGCAGGGACTGGGCGGCTAGGGGCGATCGGCTAGGGGCGCTGCGGTGCGCCGCGCTCCGCGGCCTTCGCCCGGTGCGCCACCGCGGGCGTACCAGGCGAAAGCGGGACGGGCGGGTCAGACCGCGGCGGCGATCGCCGCGACGTCCTCGTCGGAGAGCTCGACCGCGGCGCCCGCGATGTTGTCCTCCAGGTGCGCGACGCTCGAGGTGCCCGGGATCGGCAGCATGACCGGCGAACGCCGCAGGAGCCACGCGAGGGCGAGCTGCGAGGGGCTGACACCCGTCCGCTCGGCGATCGCGGCGAGGGGGCTGCCGGGCTCCGACAGCTTGCCGGTCGCGAGCGGGAACCACGGGATGAAGCCGACGCCGTTCTCGGTCGACCAGTCCAGCAGGGCCTCCGACTGGCGGTTGGCGACGTTGTAGAGGTTCTGCACCGTGACGATCTCGGCGGTCTTCTGCGCTTCCTGCACCTGCTCGACCGAGACCTCGGAGAGGCCGATGTGGCGGATCTTGCCCTCGTCCTGCAGCTTCTTCAGCTCGCCGACCTGGTCCGCGATGGGCACCTCGGGGTCGACGCGGTGGAGCTGGAACAGGTCGATGGTCTCCAGGCCCAGGTTGCGCAGGGACAGCTCGGCCTGCTGGCGCAGATAGGCGGGGCGGCCGACCGCGGTCCAGATGTTCGGGCCCTGGCGGGTCAGGCCCGCCTTGGTCGCGATGACGAGGTCGTCCCGGTACGGGTGCAGCGCCTTCTTGATGAGCTGCTCGGCGACGACGGGGCCGTACGAGTCGGCCGTGTCGATGAAGTTCACGCCGAGCTCGACGGCGCGCTGGAGCACGCGCACGGCGCCCTCGGGGTCACGCGACTCGCCCCAGACGCCCGGCCCGGGCAGCTGCATCGAGCCGAAGCCCAGGCGGTTCACGGTCAGGTCGCCTCCGATCGTGAAGGTTCCGGAGTTGGCGGCGGTCAGTTCTGCGTTGGTCATCTGTGTCCTCTCCTGACGGTGTCCAGACGTCTCGGTGCAAGCCGAACGGGCGCCGCGGCATTCCCTGCGGCGAGGTCCGGGCGTGTCCGCCGGTGCGGTCGGGGCGCGCGCAGAACTCCGGTGATCTTCCGGCGGATGCATGACCGGCCCCGGAATCACGCGGGCGCGGTGGCGGCTCAGCGCGAAATTACCGGAGTTCTGAACGGCGCCGGGTCGAAGGTGCCGTTGCGGGCGCGGAACTCCGCGACGCGCTCCGGCCACAGCAGGGTGAGGCGGTGCGAGCCCTCGTCGAGATACCAGCTCAGGCAGCCGCCCTGCGTCCAGACCGTGCGGGCGGCGAGGCGGTCGATCTCGGCCGTGTAGGCGGCTTCTGCCTCCGCCGTCACATCGAGTGGCTCGCCCGTCGCATCGAGGAAGTCGAGCGCACCCAGCACGTAGTCGAGCTGCGCCTCGATCACCTCGATCGCCGAATGGTGACCGAGGGCGGCGTTCGGGCCGTCGAGCACGAACAGGTTGGGGAAGCCGTGCACCATCGTCGAGGCGTGGCTGACCATGCCGTCGCGCCAATGCTCGGCGAGCAGCTCGCCGTCGCGGCCGGCCACCAGGCGGGCGAACGGCGGGTGGGTCGTCTCGAAGCCCGTGGCCAGCACGAGCACGTCGAGTTCGTAGCGGGCGCCGGACGCCGCCACGGCGGTGCCACCGTCGACCGAGGCCAACGCGCTGGCCTCGAGCGTGACGTCCGGGCGCTGCAGCGCGGGGAAGTACTCGTCGCTGAAGACCGCGCGCTTGCAGCCGACCTCGTAGTCGGGGGTGAGCGCGGCGCGCAGCGCACGATCGGCGACGGATGCTTCGAGGTGCCCCATCGCGCGCTCGTGGAGCGCCTCCAGCTGGGGCGACCCGGGGATGCGGGCGTCGAAGAGCCGCTCCGCCTCCTCGTACAGCTCGGCGCGGCTCGGGCGCGTCTCACCGGGGACGAAGGCACGATCGCCGCGTGGCAACACCCACGCCGCATGCCGCTGAAACACCGTGACGGATGCCGCGTCGCGGGCGATCTCCGGCAGCAGCTGCACGGCGCTGGCACCCGTGCCGACGATGCCGACGCGCAGCCCTGCGAGCGATCCGGGCTGCCAGCGCGCCGAGTGGAAGGCACGGCCGGTGAAGCCGTCGAGGCCCGGGATGCGCGGGGTCCTCGGCTCGCTGAGGCGACCGGCGGCCATCACCAGGGAGCGGGCGGAGTGCTCGCCGCGCGAGGTGGTGAGGCGCCAGCATCCGTTCTCGTCGTCCCAGCTCGCGGACTCGAGCGGCTCGTTCAACCGCAGGTGCGGATCGAGGCCCTCGGCCTGTGCGGTGTCACGCAGGTACTCGAGGATCTCGGCGCCCGGGGCGAACATCCGCGACCAGTCGGGCTTCGGACGGAAGGAGTACGAGTACAGCTCGCTCGGGATGTCGCAGGCGACGCCCGGGTAGGTGTTGTCTCGCCAGGTGCCGCCGAGGCCGTCGGCGCGCTCGAAGACGAGGAAGTCGTCGCGACCGGAGCGCGTGAGCTGCGCCCCCATTCCGATGCCGGCGATGCCGGCCCCGATGATCGCGACGCCGAGCGCGGTCACTTCGGTGCCGCCTGATGGCGGGGCGCGTCGGCGCGACGATCCACCGGATCGTCACCCCGGGCAACGACGCGCCCGTACAGCGTGGTGCGCTGGCGGACCGGGCGACCGAGCTCGCCGGCGATCCGCTCCACGTCGGTGACCGTGAGCTGCCGCCCATGCTCGGGCCCGGCGCTCGGGTCGATCGTCCCGTCGAGCAGGACGCCGCCGAGGTCGTCGGCGCCGCCCGCGAGCACGAGCTGGGCGCCGCGCATCCCGAGCTTCGTCCACGCGGCCTGCACGTGGTCGATGCGGCCGGCGAGCATCAGGCGCGCCACGGCGTGCACCGCCCGCGACTCGCGCAGGCTCGGCCCCGGGCGGGCGCCCGGCACGGCGACCGGCGACTCGCTCGGCAGCCAGGGCATCGCGATGAACTCGGTGAAGCCGTCCGCGCCGGCCGCTACGGCTCGGTCCTGGATCGCGGCGAGCATGCGGAGGTGGGCGACCTGTTCGGCCGCCGACTCCACGTGCCCGTAGACCATGGTCGCGGTCGAGCGCAGTCCGGCGCGGTGGGCGGTCGTGATCGTCTCGACCCAGGCGGATGCCGGGATGTCGGCGGCTCCCGTCAGAATCCCGCGGATGCGATCGTCGAGGATCCTGGCTCCGGTGCCCGGCACGGTGTCGACCCCGGCCGCTCGGAGGCGGTCGAGCCAGTCGGCGAGGGGAACGCCTGCGCGCGCGGCGCCGTCGAGCAGCTCGGCCGGCCGGAACGCGTGCAGATGGAGATCGGGGCGTACGGCCTTCACCGTGCGCGCGAAGTCGAGGTAGCCCTCCGCGCCGAGCGCGGCGGGAACCGCGCCCTGGGCGCAGACCTCGGTCGCGCCGAGTCCGGCCGCCTCGGTGACGAGCTCGGCGATCCGTGACGCGGGCAGTCCGAGCGCGGAGTCGATGTTCCGGTTCACGGCGTACGTCACCGTGTCGCCGACGCGCTCGCCGCGGACACGGTCGGCGAGCGCCGTGAGCTGCTCGAGGTCGTCGCCGTCGGCGTGCAGCAGCGCCGTGTACTCGGCATCCGTCAGGCCGGCCGGGTCGGCGGCGGCACGGGTGAGCACCGACTCGAGGTAGGCGTCGCGGCGGGCGAGTCCGTAGTCGTCGGCGAGGGCGAGCAGCCGCGGCGCGAGCCGGTCGTCGAACCAGTCGGTGCCGTGGCCGTCGGCGGTGCCGCGCGCCTCGCGGATGTAGTGCGGGTGCGCGGTGAGCCGCTCGCGCAGGCTGTAGCCGCCCTCGGCGGTGAGCCGGGCGAGCTCCTCGATCTGCGGCCAGGGGCGCTCCGGGTTCACGTGATCCGGCGTGAGCGGGCTCACGCCGCCCCAGTCGTCGATGCCGGCGCGGATGAGGAGGGCGAGCTCGCCGGCATCCGTCAGATTCGGCGGTGCCTGCACGCGCATGCCGGGCCCGAGCAGCACCCGGGTGACGGCGACGGCCGCCGCGTACTCCTGCGTCTCCAGGTCGACCGCGCCCATCATGGCGGTGGCGGGCTTGGCCCGGAAGTTCTGCACGATGACTTCCTGGATGTGCCCGTGCCGCTCGTGCGCGGCCCGGAGCGCGAGGACCGCGTCGATGCGCTCGGAGGCGGACTCGCCGATGCCGAGCAGCACCCCGGTCGTGAAGGGGATGTGCGAGCGGCCCGCGTCCTCGATGACCCGCAGGCGCAGCTCCGGATCCTTGTCCGGCGAGCCGAAGTGGGCCTCGCCCGGCGTCTGCCAGATGCGGGCGGAGGTGGTCTCCAGCATCATGCCCATCGACGGGCCGACGGGCTTGAGCCGCTGCAGCTCGCCCCACGACATCACGCCGGGGTTGAGGTGCGGCAGCAGGCCCGTCTCGTCGAGGATCAGCTGCGCCATCGCGGCGACGTAGTCGAGCGTCGAGGCGTAGCCGTGCTCGTCGAGCCACTGCCGGGCGATCGGCCACCGGTTCTCGGGCCGGTCGCCGAGGGTGAGCAACGCCTCCTTGCAGCCGAGCGCGGCGCCCTGGCGGGCCACCTCGAGCACCGCCTCGGGCTCCATGTACGGCGAGATCCCGGCCTTGGCGAGCTTGCCAGGCGACTGCACGAAGATGCAGTAGTGGCAGCGGTCCTGGCACAGGTGCGTGAGCGGGATGAACACCTTGCGGGAGTAGGTGAGGATGCCGGGGCGGCCGGCCTCAACGAGCCCGGCGTCGCGGATGCGCCCGGCCACCGCGAGCAGTCGGTCCAGGTCGTCGTCGCGGGCCGCGAGGAGTGTCTCGGCCTCATCGTGGGTGAGCGTGCGCCAGGGGGCGTCGCTCGCTTCGAGGGCATCGAGCACCTCATCGAGCCCGTCGGGTCGCACCGGGGCGACGGGGGGCGTGCGCAGCATCAGGGGAACAGCCATGGGCCTGCCTCAAGACATGGAGGAAGAAGACGGATGCCGGTCCCGTAGCGCGCCAAAGACAGGCGCCCACGTCCCGACGGCCCAAATCCAGGCCGTTGCCGATTCCTCCAGCCTAACCCGAGGGTGCGCAGCGTGCGAGATCCGCCGGATGCAGGGTGAAGCCGCGCGTGAGGATGCTTAGGGCAGATCTCGTGAGAGCTCGCTCGCGAGATCCAGCGCCGCGCCCGCGAGGGCGGCAGAGGTCGCGGCATCGCTCATCCACAGCGGGACGGCGCGCGAGCGGATGCCGAGTGCGGCGATCCCCTCGACGGAGGCGGCGTCCTCCTCGCCCACGAGCCAGCCGTCGAGCAGGCCGCCGGCCGGCCGGGCGCCGTAGTGCCGCGCCACTGCGAGTGCGGAGGTCTCCACCCCGATGGCCGTGAGGCAGGCATCCGCCATGCCGCGCACCGCGGCGCCCCCGATGATCGGCGAGACGCCGACGATCGGAGCGGATGCCGCGGCCAGCGCCTCCCGCACGCCGGACACGGCGAGGATCGTACCGACCGACACGACCGGGTTCGAGGGGGCGATCAGCACGACATCCGCCTGATCGAGCGCCTCGCGCACCTGCCAGGTGGTCGATGCGCCCTGCAGCCCGAGCTGCTCGAAGCGCGTTGTGGGCAGCCCGGCGCGGTAGCGCACCCACCACTCCTCGAAGTGGATCAGCTCGGGGCCGTCGCCCCGGTCGACCTCGACGTGGGTCTCCACCTCGGCATCCGTCATCGGCAGCAGCCGCACGGGCAGCCCGGCGCCGTCGTGCCAGCGCGCCGAGAGCCGCGCGACGACCTCGGTCGGGGGCAGCCCCTCGCGCAGCATCGCGGTGCGTGCGATGTGGGTGCCGAGGTCGAGGTCGCCGAGGGTGAACCAGGGCCAGCCGACGCCGTAGGCGGTCAGCTGCTCGGAGACGCGGTACGACTCGTCGCGCAGGCCCCAGCCGCGCTCCTCGTCGTTCGCGCCGGCCAGGGTGTACATCATCGAGTCGAGGTCGGGCGTGATGCGCAGCCCGGCGATCCAGGCGTCGTCGCCCGTGTTGACGATCGCGGTGACGGCGGGCCGGTCGTCGGGCGACGGGTGCCTGCGCTCCAGCTCCGCGACGAGTCCGCGCGTGAACCGCGCCCCGCCCACCCCTCCGACGAGCACCACAATGTTCTTCACCTCAGCGAGCTCGGGCATTCCATGAGTTTAAGCGGCGGGCCGGACGCGCCGAGACGGCGGTGCAGGAGATCGGCGCGCCACATCACGACAGGCCGAAAAACTACTATCCATAAGTCAATGACTTTGGAACTATAAAGGGAGGAGGAACACATGACGGATGCCGCAAAGCCCGCCCGGGACGTCTGGGCGCGGGGTGCAGAAGAAGCACGTGAGTTCGACTTCGCGGCGCATGTCGCGGCCATCGCCCATGGGCGTTACGTGCTGCGACGCATCGTCCAGCTCCTCGATGAGCAGGCGGTCAACGGCGGACTGCAGCCGCTGCAGCACCAGGCCCTGCTGCAGGTGTACGGCTCCCCCCAGCCCCCGTCGGTGTCGATGGTGGCCGAGCGGCTCTCGATCGCTCCGGCCCTCGCCTCCCGACTCGTCCGCCACCTGGAGGAACACGGGCTCGTCGAGCGCGTGCGCAGCACGCAGGACAAGCGCGTGATCGCCGTGTGCGCGACCGAGGCCGGGATCGAGCTGCTGCGGCGGGTCGACCTGGAGGTCCACGAGCACGTCTACCAGTTCCACCGCGAGCTCAGCGACGAGAGCCGACTCGGCGCACTCGCGACCTTCGCCTCGTATCTCGGGCTGGACTCGGACCCCCGGCTGCGTGCGCTGCTCGCGGATGCGGACATCGACGCCCTGGCGCACTCGCACCGCTGAGGAGGGGCCGGCCGCGCGTCGGCGCGAGGGCCGCGCACTGCCGGCCCTCGCGCCAGCTCCTGCCGTCACCCCTGGGGCGGCCGATAGCGCAGCACGCGGCGCTCGATCAGCGCCAGCACGACGTTGATCACGAGCGCGATCACTCCGACCACAACGATGAGGCCGAACACCTGCGCCGCCAGGAAGCTCTGCTGCGCCGTCTCGAGCAGCTTGCCGAGTCCGGCGACCTGCGTGCTGATCTCCACGACCAGCACGAGCACGAGGGTCAGCGGCGCGGCGATCTGCACGCCGAGCATGACCCCCGGGGCGACGGAGGGCAGCACGATCTTCCAGAAGGCAGCCGGGCGGGACAGATGCAGCGTCGCCCTGACGTCCAGCAGCAGAGGGTCGATCTGCCGGGCGGCGAGCCGCGCCTGCAGCAGGATCGGCCACACGGCGCCGAAGACGACGACGTAGAGCTCCATCGACTGCGTGTAGCCCATGAACAGCACGGCGAGGGGGACGAGCGAGACGCCGGGCAGGAAGCGCAGGAACTCGAGCGTCGGTCCCAGCAGCCGGTCCAGCAGCGCGACCCGGCCGATGAGGATGCCGAGCAGGGCGCCGATCACGGTGGCGATCGCGAGCGACAGGATGAAGGTGAGCAGCGTCTCGCCGGTCGCGGTGCCCAGCGAGCCGTCCCGGACGAGCTGGCTCGTGAGCGAGACCCACTGCGACGGGGGCGGGAAGAAGACGCTCGAGCGGCCGATCTGGGCGATCTGCCAGATCGCGAGCAGCGCGGCGAGCGGCAGCAGGCCGCGCAGCGGTGCGACCCCGCGGATGCCGGAGCGGGCGCGCTTGCGGCGCCGCGGAGTCTTCGCCCGGGTCTCGGCCGGGGCGGCGGTCATCTCAAGCGCCACCGGTGGCTCCTTCCATCCGTGCCGTCACGCCGGGGGCCGCGTAGCGGTAGACGAGCGACAGCAGTCCGTTCAGCACGAGCCCGATCACACCCGTGAGCAGGATGTAGGCGAACATCTCGTCCGGGCGCAGGGCTTGCTGCGCCGAGACCAGCGCGTAGCCGATTCCGGCGGGGTTGCCGACGATCTCCGCGACGATCGCGAGCACGAGCGCTCCGGAGAGGCTGAGCCGCAGGGCGACCAGCAGCTTGGGCATCGCGGTGGGCAGGGCGAGCTTCGTGACGCGCTCCAGCCAACTCAGGCGCAGGCTGCGCGCCACGTCGTGGTGCTCGGACGAGACGGAGGCGACGCCGTTCATCGTGCTGACGGTGACGGGCCAGATGGCCACCCAGGTGGCGATCGAGATCTCCATCTGGAGCGTCTGGGTGAAGATGATGACCGCGATGGGCACGAAGGCGATGGCGGGGATCGCGCGCAGCACCTCGACCGAGGCCATGGAGTAGTTCCACGCCGCGCGGGAGACGCCGAGCCCGACGCCGAGCGCGATGCCGATCGCGGAGCCGAGCGCCCAGCCGCCGAGGCAGGCGAGGAGCGTGTGGCCGAGGTTGCGGGCGAGCTCGCCGTCGGCGATCAGGGCGCCGTATGAGCGCACGATCTGGAAGGGCGACGGCACGTTGTCATAGGGCAGGGCGCCGAGGGACTTCGCCAGCTGCCAGATCACGATGATGGCGGCGGGCACGATGAGCCCGAGCAGCACGCCCCGGGTTCTGGACGACGCGGTCAATGCCCGTCTCCCGTCCGCAGCGCCGAGTAGACCTCGTGTCGGATGCGCAGATACTCCGGATCCTCCTTGGTCGTGACCTGGCTGCGCGGCTGCGGCAGCTCGACCCCCAGCTCGGTCGAGACGCGGGCCGGCTTGCCGGAGAGCACAAACACCCGGTCGCTCAGGTAGACGGCCTCGTCGATGTCGTGGGTGACGAAGACGACGGTGGTGCCGGTCAGCGCCCGGACCCGCAGCAGCTCATCCTGCAGCTGCGACTTCGTCATGGCGTCGAGGGCGCCGAAGGGCTCGTCCATCAGGAGCACGGCCGGGCGCATCACGAGCGCCCGTGCGATCTGCACCCGCTGCTGCATGCCGCCGCTGAGCTGCCAGGGGTAGTCATGCCGGCGGTCGGCGAGGCCGACGAGCTCGAGCGCCTCCTGCACGCGTGCGTTCCGCTCGTCCTTGCCCACTCGCCCCTCCAGGCCGAGGGCGACGTTGCGCTCGACCGTGCGCCACTGCAGCAGGGAGGCGGCGTAGTTCTGGAAGACGATGGCGACGCCCGGGTTCGGCCCGGTCAGCTCCGCGCCCTGGAACTGCACGGACGAGCCGGCGCCGGGGGTGAGCAGACCGGCGAGGATGCGCAGCAGGGTCGTCTTGCCGGTGCCGGAAGGGCCGAGGATGCTGACGAACTCGCCCTGCTTGCAGGTGAAGGTGACGTCTTCGAGGACGCGGAGCGGGCCGCGTTTGGTGTCGTATTCGACGAAGAGTCCCTCGCAGGCGAAGGCGTGGGCGGTGTCGCGTTCGGCGACGGGGTCGGTGGTGGCCGGCATGGTCATGGCGTCGTGCCCTTCGGGTGCAGGTTCTGGTCTGACGACTCAGTCATGCTCGAATGCTGCCTGTTACAAGTCAATGACCTGAGTGAACAATTTACGCGGCGGAAACATGCGCTGTTGCAGGATGGCTGCCAAGGGTTATGTGACTCAAGTCAGCATCCTGGCTCATATACCCGAGCATCCGCGTCACCCCCGCACCAGCCCCCGAAACCACACATTTCCAGCATTGGAGACGACATGCGAATGAAGCGCACCCTCGGCGTGCTCGCAGTCCTCGGCACCCTCGCCCTCGCCGGCTGTTCCAGCTCGAACGGCGCCGCCGCGAAGACCGACGCCAGCGGCGTCACCAAGGTCCGCATGGCCCTCAACAACACCCCCGACTCGATTCCGATCATCGTGGCGCAGAAGCAGGGCTACTTCAAAGAGCAGCACCTCGACGTCACGACGACGACGCTCAGCGACATCACGGTCGTGCCGTCGCTGCTCGGCAAGCAGTACGACGTCGGCTTCACCGTCGCGCCGATCCTGATCCGCGCCGTCTCGCAGGGCGTCGCCGCCAAGATGATCGCCGGGAACGACGGCGACTCCGCCGAGGACGAAGGCGTTCAGATGTACGTCGGCAAGGGCATCACCTCGATCAAGGACCTCGAGGGCAAGCGCATCGGCTCCCCGACCCTGACCGGCAACATCAACCTCGCGACGAAGGCGTGGCTCGCCAAGAACGGCGTCGACGTCTCCAAGGTCCAGTTCGTCCAGGTGCCCACGCCGAACATGACGGACCAGCTCAAGGCCGACCAGATCGACGGCGCCGAGCTCCAGGACCCCTTCATCAACACGGCGAAGGCCGACGGCCTCACGAGCCTCGGCGACCCGGAGCGCGCACTGACCGATGACTACCTCGGCGGCACGTACTGGGCCGCGTCCAATGCCTGGATCTCGAGCAGCCCGAAGGCCGTCTCCGAGTTCCGCGCCGCGCTGAAGGAGGCGGATGACTGGATCGCCAAGAATCCCGACCAGGCCTACCAGGAGATCGCGGACTACACCAAGGTCACCGTCGACGTTGCCAAGCGGTCGCCGATCGCCAGCTTCACCACCGACGTCTCGGCCGCCGACCTGAAGATCTGGGGCGACACGATGAAGCAGTACGGCGGCTTCACCGCCGACATCGACTACGACACGATCGTGGCCAAGGGCTGAGCGGCATGACGGACCACACCGCCGGCACCCCCGGCACCGAAGACGCCGCCCAGAGGACCGCCTCCGCGGTCACCTACCAGCCGCTCGCGCCGAGTGCGGCCGGGTACGCCGACTACGCGGCCCCGGACGGCGTCACCGCCGACTTCTACCGGATCGCCTCGCTCGACGGCCGGACCGGCATCGGCGTTCACCTCGTCCCGGCGGCCCCGGCCCCGGGCGTCCCCCTCGTCATCAGCGTGCACGGCAGCGGCGGCAGCATCACGAGCCAGCCCGTGCAGCTGCTCTCGACCGGTCTGGCCGCGCAGGGCGTGCCGGTGCTCGCCATCAACACGCGGCAGAGCGACGAAGCCGTGAACACCGACCTCTACTACGCGACCGTGCGGGACATCGAGGCCGCCTACTTCACGGCCCGTGCCCTCGGCTACGAGCGCATCGTGCTGCACGGGCACAGCCTCGGCACCAGCCAGGTGGCGTTCTTCGCGGCCACGCACTGGTACCCCGAGATCGTCGGCATCGTGCTCACGGGCATGTTCGCGGACCTGCCGTGGAAATCGCGGCACCTGCTGATCAACGACGAGGCCGCCTACGCACGTCTCACGGCGGCGGCGATCGAGGCGGCGCAGGCCCGCGACTTCGACCGGGTCCTGCCCGAGCCGATGCGCTGGCTCGGCGGTGTGGAGATGCCGGTGACGGCGCAGCACTTCCTGAGCTACCGGCGCACCGTCGTCGCCGGTGCGCGCAGCGTCGACTGGATCGCCCGCGTGCCGTACCCGCTGCTCATGGTCAGGGACAGCAACGACCCCATCATCAACTATTTCGAGCCCGGACAGCTCGAGGCCGCCGTGGCGGCGGAGGGCATCTCGCCCTCCGTGACCAATGTGCTGCTCGAGTCGGAGGCGCCGTCCAACGGGCACGCCTTCGAGAAGAGCGGCCCCCGGCTGGTCGAGCGCGTCCGTGGCTGGCTCGACGGCCTGGTCGCGTGACCGGGCCGCAGGAAAGGAGAACAACGCAGATGACGGATGCCGCGCAGGCCGTCTACGACGGCTATGAGGTCCGCAGCTGGTACGCCTCGGTCGAGGAGGTGCGGCACGCCGGCGGCCCGGTCACGGGCGAGCCGCTGCTCAAGGCCGTCTCGGCGGTCGTGCTGAAGAACCCCTATGCCGGGGTGTGGCAGGAGGACCTCTCGGCGCTCACGGCGCCGAGCGCCGCCCTCGGCACCGAGCTCGGACGCCGCGCCGTCGCCCTGCTGGGCGGCCGGGCGGTGCAGAGCTACGGCAAGGGCGGCATCGCGGGAACCGCCGGCGAGCAGGAGCACGTCGTGGCCTGCATCACGACCGTCTTCGGCGATGCGCTGCGCGCCGCGGTCGGCGGCGGGGTGGCGTGGATCTCCTCCGCGACGAAGGTCGCCGCCGCCGGCACCCCGCTCGACCTGCCCCTCGCGCAGAAGGACGCCCTCTACGTGCGCTCCCACTACGACGCGGTGAGCTTCGCCATCCCGGACGGCCCGCGGCCGGACGAGATCGTCATCGCCGTCGCGGTCGCGACCGGCGGCCGCCCGCACGAGCGCGTCGGCGGGCTGCGGCTCGAGGACGCGGTAGGGGACGGCCTGCATTGAGTCTCGTCGTCCTCAACATCGGCGCCTCGCACGACGGCACGGGAGCGCCCCTCGCGGGCGACGCCGTCGTCGTCGACGAGGGGCGCATCGCCTGGATCGGCGCCTCGTCCGACATCCGGCCGGACGACCACGCCACGGTCGTCGACGCGGCGGGCGCGACGGTCGTGCCCGGACTCATCGACAGCCACGTGCACACGACCTTCGGCGATTTCACGCCGCGGCAGAACACGGTCGGCTTCCTCGAGAGCTATGTGCACGGCGGCACCACGCGGGTCATCTCGGCCAGCGAGGTGCACGTGCCCGGCCGGCCGACGGATCCGCTCGGCGTCAAGGCGCTCGCGATCGCCGCACAGCGCTCCTACGAGCACTATCGGCCCGGCGGCATGGCGGTGCACGGCGGTGCCGTGATCCTCGAGCCGGGGCTTACGCGCGCCGACTTCGACGAGCTCTATGCGGCCGGCGTGCGCTACGCGAAGGGCGGTTTCGGCGCCTTCCCCGACGCCCGCGGCTACGTCCCCATGGTCGCCGACGCGAAGGCCGCCGGGATCGTCGTGATGTGCCACTCGGGCGGAGGCTCGATCCCCGGCAGCAAGTCGAAGATCGACGCGGAGCTGCTGCTGGAGATGCGCCCGCAGGTCGCCGGCCACATCAACGGCGGCCCCACGTCCCTCACGCCGGACGAGAACCGCGCGATCGTCGAGGAGGGGCGCGACATCGCGCTCCAGCTCGTCCAGGCGGGCAACCTGCGCTCCGCGATCGACATCGCCGAACGCGCGCTCGCGCTCGGCGAGCTGCACCGCGTCCTGATCGCCACCGACACGCCGACCGGCACCGGTGTGATCCCGCTCGGGATGCTGCGGAGCATGGCGGAGCTCGTCTCGCTCGGCCCGCTCAGCCCCGAGCAGTCGGTCACCGCGGCGACCGGCAACGTCGCGGACGTCTACGGACTCGACGCGGGCCGCATCGAGGTCGGCCGCCCGGCCGACCTGGTCGTGCTGGACGCGCCGATCGGCTCCGCCGCCGCGGACGCCTTCGGAGCGCTCCGCCTCGGCGACATCCCCGCCGTCGCCTGCGTGATCACGGACGGCGTCGTGCGGGTCACGCGCAGCAGAAACACCCCACCACCCAGCAAAGGCGTTACATGTCGAACGAACTGACCCCGGCCATCCTGTTCTCCCAGATGGAGCCCCCGTCCGAGCTGACGGAGACCTTCCACGACTGGTACGACACCGACCACATCCCGGCCAGGATGGCGCTGCCCGGGTTCCGCGGCGCGCGGCGCTTCCGTGCGCTCGACGGCGAACCCGAGTACCTCGCGGTCTACGAGCTCGACTCGCTCGACGCGCTTCAGACCGACGGCTACCGCGAGCTCAAGAAGTCCCCATCGGCCCTGACCGGTCGTATGCTCGGCGTGGTCAATGGCTTCACCCGCTTCACCTGCGAGCAGATCGCCGACTTCGGTGAGCCGCGCAGCGGCGCCTTCCTCTCCGTCGTGGCGTTCGCGGTGCCCGCCGAGGCCGAGCGGGCCTTCAACCGCTGGTACGAGGACGAGCACGTCCCGATGCTGCTGGAGGCCGAGGACTGGCTGCGCGTGCGCCGCTATCGTGTGCTGGACGGCGAGGGCGGCCCGTGGACGCACATCGCGCTGCACGAGCTCGCCTCGGTCGAGGTCATGGACAGCCCGGAGCGGGCGCGGGCCCGCAAGGGGCCGCTGCGCGCGCCGCTTGCCGAGCAGGAGTGGTTCGGCCGCTCAGGGCGTTGGCTCTACGAGCAGCTCTCCGAGGTCGAGGCCCCCGCCCGGGCCGCGTAGGGCCGGCACGGAAACGGTAAGGAGCAGATGACGATGAAGCTGTTGATCGCCGGCGGCGGCCCCGTCGGTGCCGTGCTCGCACTCGGAGCCGCCCGGCGCGGACTCGATGTCGTGCTGATCGAGGCCGAGGCGGACGTCGACGACTCGCCTCGGGCGGCGACCGTCCACCCCTCGACGCTCGCCATGCTCGGCGAGCTGGGGCTGATGGACGAGGTGATCGAGCGCGGACTCGTCGCCCGTTACTTCGACCACTGGGACCGCCCCACGCGCACACTGATCGCCCGGCTCGACCACGAGCTGCTGCGCGACGAGACGCCGTACCCCTTCGTCGTCCAGATCGAGCAGCACAAGATCGTGCGGATGGTCCTCGACCGGCTCGCGGGCCTGGACAACGTCGAGGTCCGCCTCGGCACCCGGGTGGAGCAGATCGAGCAGGACGAGCGGGGTGTCCGGGTCACCGTCGTGCACGACGGGGAGACCGAGGTGCTGAGCGGCGACTACCTGGCCGGGACCGACGGAGGGCGCAGCGGTGTGCGGAAGTCGCAGGGCATCGAGTTCGAGGGCTACACCTGGCCCGAGCGCTTCCTCGTCCTGACCACCCTGTTCGACTTCCAGGCCGAATGGGACTGCACCTTCCGCAACTACATCGCCGACCCGGAGGAGTGGGTGAACCTGTTCAAGGTCGCCGGCGACGACGGCGCCGGCCGCTGGCGCGCGGTCTTCCCGACCACCGCGGAGGAGTCCGACGAGGACGCCGTGTCCGACGCATCCGTCACCCGCCGTCTCGCCCGCCTCGCCGCGGGCGCCAACCCCGCCGACCAGCTCGTGCACCGCAAGCTCTACCGGGTGCACCAGCGCGTGGCCGCCTCCTTCCGCTCCGGCCGGGTGCTGCTGGCGGGGGACGCCGCCCACGTCAACAACCCGATCGGCGGCCTCGGGCTCAACTGCGGGATCCACGACGCGATGGAACTGGTCGCCGCCCTCGACGAGGTCGAGCGCGGCGCCGCGGACGAGCGACTCGACCTGTACGAGCGCCGCCGGCGAACGCTGAACATCGAGTTCGTGCAGCAGCAGACCATCGCCAACAAGCAACGCCTCGAGGAGCGGGACGCGGAGCGTCGGGCGCAGCGCGCCGCCGAGCTCGCCGCCGTCGCGGCGGACCCGGAGCGGCACCGCGCCTTCCTGCGGCGCTCCTCGCTGCTGGACAGCGTGGCCCGCGCACGCACCCTCCTCTGACCCCCGCCCGCGGCGGCCCCATGGGCGGCTGCCGCGGGCGGGATCCACACCCCAGAACCGGATTCGACATAGACGAACGCCGTTTCTCGCCTTAGACATAGAACACGCACGTGTCTGTCCGAGACGAGAGAGGGCGCACCATGACGATCGTTCGCGCAGCCATCACGCAGACCACCTGGACCGGCGACAAGGAGTCGATGATCCAGAAGCACGAGGGCTTCGCCCGGGACGCCGTCGCGCAGGGTGCACAGGTCATCTGCTTCCAGGAGCTGTTCTACGGCCCCTACTTCGGCATCACAGAGGACAAAAAGTACTACGGCTTCGCCGAGCCCGCGGACGGGCCGACCGTGCAGCGCTTCGCGGCGCTCGCCGCCGAGCTCGGCCTCGTCACGATCCTGCCGATCTACGAGGAGGAGATGCCGGGCGTCTATTACAACACCGCGGTGGTGGTGGATGCCGACGGCACGGTGCTCGGGAAGTACCGCAAGCACCACATCCCGAACCTCGACAAGTTCTGGGAGAAGTTCTACTTCCGCCCGGGCAACCTCGGCTATCCGGTGTTCCGCACGGCCGTCGGGCCGATCGGCGTGTACATCTGCTACGACCGGCACTTCCCGGAGGGCTGGCGCGAGCTCGGCCTGAACGGCGCGCAGATCGTGTTCAACCCCAACGCCACGAAGCCCGGGCTCTCCAACCGGCTCTGGGAGCTCGAGCAGCCGGCCGCGGCGGCCGCGAACGGCTACTTCGTCGCCGCGCCGAACCGGGTGGGGCGCGAGGACAACGAGTACGGCGAGCTCGCCGTCGACTTCTACGGCTCGAGCCAGTTCGTCGACCCGCGCGGCAACGTCATCGGCGGCTACGCCTCCGGCGAGCACGAGGAGCTCGCGATCCGCGACCTCGACCTGGACCTCGTCCGGCAGGTGCGCGATGACTGGCAGTTCTACCGGGACCGCCGGCCCGAGTCGTACGAGGCGATCGCGAAGCCGTAGGGGGACCGATGACCACGACCCTCATTCGGAACGGCGTCGTCGTCAGCGCGACGGGCCGCGTCGCGGCCGACGTGCTCATCGACGACGAGACCATCGCGGCCGTGCTCGCGCCGGGCTCCCAGCTGCTCGGCGCCGAGCTCGCGGCATCCGTCGACACCGTCATCGATGCGCGCGGCAGGTACGTGCTGCCCGGCGGGATCGACGCGCACACGCACATGGAGATGCCGTTCGGCGGCACCAACGCGAGCGACACCTTCGAGACCGGCACGCGGGCCGCGGCCTTCGGCGGCACCACGACGATCATCGACTTCGTCACGCAGTACCCCGATCAGAACGTGCTCGACCAGTATCACCTCTGGCAGGAGAAGGCCGCGGGCAACTGCGCCATCGACTACGGCTTCCACCAGATCCTGTCCGATGTGCAGGACGCCTCGCTCACCGCCATGGACGAGCTCGTCGCCGAGGGCGTGACGAGCTTCAAGCTCTTTATGGCGTACAAGGGCGTGTTCCTGTCCGACGACGGGCAGATCTTCCGCGCCTTCCAGAAGGGCGCCGAGAACGGCGCGCTCATGATGATGCACGCCGAGAACGGCTCCGTGATCGACGTGCTCGTGCAGCAGGCGCTCGCCGCGGGCGAGACCGCCCCGATCAACCACGGGCTCACGCGCCCGTGGCAGATGGAGGAGGAGGCCACGCACCGGGCGATCATGATCGCCGACGTCGCCGGCGCCCCGCTGTACTTCGTGCACGTCAGCGCCGCACAGGCGGTCGAGCAGATCGCGGATGCCCGCGACCGGGGCGCGAACGTCTTCGGCGAGACCTGCCCGCAGTACCTCTATCTGAACCTCGAGGACCAGCTCGGCGCGCACGGCGCGGAGTGGGGCGACTTCGAGGGCGCGAAGTGGGTGGCATCCCCGCCGTTGCGCTCGAAGCACGAAGGGCATACCGACGCGCTGTGGCGCGCGCTGCGCACGAACGACCTCCAGCTCATCTCGACCGACCACTGCCCCTTCTGCATGACGGGGCAGAAGGAGCTCGGCCGCGGGGACTTCGCGAAGATCCCCAACGGCATCGGCACCGTCGAGCATCGCGTCGACCTGCTCTACCAGGGCGTCGCGAGCGGTCGGCTCTCGCTGGAGCGCTTCGTGGAGATCACCGCGACGACTCCGGCGCGCATGTTCGGGCTGTACGGGCGCAAGGGCGTCATCCAGCCCGGTGCCGACGGCGATGTCGTGATCTACGACCCGAACGGCCACACCACGATCTCGGCGGGCACCCACCACATGAACCTCGACTACTCCGCGTGGGAGGGCTTCGAGATCGACGGGCACGTCGACACGGTGCTGTCCCGCGGCAAGGTCATCGTCGACGGCGGGCAGTACCTCGGCAGGAAGGGCGACGGCCGCTACCTCGCCCGGGGCCTGAGCCAGTACCTGGCCTGAGGCGCGGAAGACACGGGAACGCACACGGACACACACACGGAGAGAGCAGCCATGGACTTCGGCGTCGTCCTGCAGACCGATCCGCCCGCGAGCCGGGTGGTCCACCTCGCCGAGCTGGCCGAACAGTGCGGCTTCAGCCACGCCTGGACCTTCGACTCCCACCTGCTGTGGGAGGAGCCGTACGTCATCCACTCGCAGATCCTCGCCCGCACGCACCGCATCACGGTGGGCCCGTTCGTGACGAATCCGGCGACGCGGGACTGGACGGTCACGGCATCCGTCTTCGCCACGCTGAACGAGATGTACGGCAACCGCACGGTCTGCGGCATCGGCCGCGGCGACTCGGCCGTGCGCGTCACCAACGGCCGACCGGTCACGATGGCGGAGCTGCGCGAGGCGATCCACGTCATCCGCGAGCTGGGGAACTCGCGCTCCGTCGAGTACAAGGGCGCGACCCTGCGCTTCCCGTGGTCGAAGGGCAGCGAGCTCGAGGTCTGGGTCGCCGGCTACGGGCCGCAGGCGCTCAAGCTGGCCGGGGAGGCGGGTGACGGCTTCATCCTGCAGCTGGCCGACCTCGACGTGGCCGAGTGGATGATGAAGGCGGTGAAGGATGCCGCGCGCCGCGCCGGCCGCGACCCGGAGTCCCTCGCGATGTGCGTCGCCGCGCCCATGTACGTCGGCTCGGACTGGCACCACATGCACGAGCAGAGCCGCTGGTTCGGTGGCATGGTCGGCAATCACATCGCCGACATCGTGAAGCGCTACGGGGAGGACGGCGGCGCCGTGCCGCAGGTGCTCGTCGACTACATCCGTGCCCGTGAGGGCTACGACTACAACCAGCACGGGCGGGCGGGCAACACGCACACGGCGTTCGTGCCCGACGAGATCGTGGACCGGCTGTGCGTGCTCGGCGAGGCATCCGACCACGTGGCCAAGCTCAGCGCGCTGAAGGAGCTCGGCGTCACGCAGTTCGCCGGCTACCTGCAGCACGACAGCAAGGAGGAGACGCTGCGCGTCTACGGCGAGACGGTCATCCCGGCGGTTGCGGAGCACGTCACCGCCACAAGTTGAGTCGAGGTGCGGAATCCGTTGCAAATGCCCATAATCGGTACTGGAACCGCAAGCAGAGGATGCCGTGATGCCTGAGCTCGACCCCATTGACCAGCAACGTGCCTATGAGCTGGATCGCGCGCACGTGTTCCACTCCTGGTCGGCGCAGGCCGGGCTCGACCCGTTGGTCTTCGCGGGCGGCGCGGGCACGCGGCTGTGGGACTACGAGGGCCGGCAGTACCTCGACATGTCGAGCCAGCTCGTCAACGTGAACATCGGCTACCAGCATCCGAAGGTCGTCGCCGCCATCCAGGAGCAGGCGGAGACGCTCACGACCATCGACCCGAAGCACGCGAACCTCGCCAGGGGGAAGGCGGCGCGGCTCGTCCTCGAGAAGGCGAACCGGAAGGGCGCCGACTTCGAGAAGGTGTTCTTCACCAACGGCGGCGCCGATGCCAACGAGAACGCGATCCGCCTCGCCCGCCTCGTCACCGGCCGCGACACGGTGCTGTCGAGCTACCGCTCGTACCACGGCAACACGGGCGCGGCGATCGTCGCGACGGGCGACTGGCGGCGGATGCCGAACCAGTACGCTCGTGGCCACGTGCACTTCTTCGGCCCGTACCTCTACCGCAGCGAGTTCTGGGCCGCGACGCCGGAGGAGGAGTCGGAGCGCGCCCTGCATCACCTCGAGCGCGTCATCCAGGCCGAGGGCCCCGACACGGTCGCGGCGATCCTGCTCGAGACCGTCCCTGGAACGGCGGGTGTGCTCGTGCCGCCGCCCGGCTACCTCGCGGGCGTGCGCGAGCTCGCTACGAAGTACGGCATCGTCCTCATCGCCGACGAGGTCATGGCCGGCTTCGGACGCACGGGCGAGTGGTTCGCCCACCAGGGCTGGGGCGTGACGCCGGACCTCATCACCTTCGCCAAGGGCGTCAACTCGGGCTACGTGCCCCTGGGCGGCGTCATCATCTCCCCCGCCATCGCGCACCACTTCGACGAGCGGGTCTTCCCTGGCGGGCTCACCTACAGTGGGCATCCTTTGGCCACGGCCTCCGCCGTCGCGGCCATCGAGGCGATGACAGAGGAGGGCATCGTCGAGAACGCCGCCCTCATCGGCGAGACTGCGATCAAGCCGGCGCTCGCCGCGCTCCAGGCCGCGCACCCGGAGCTCGTCGGCGAGGTGCGCGGGCTCGGCTGCTTCTGGGCGATCGAGCTGGTGACGGATGCCGCGAGCCGCGCACCGCTGCCGGACAGCACCATGGCGCAGCTCAAGGCGAGGCTGCTCGCGCGCGGCGTCCTGCCCTTCGTGCAGAACAACCGCATCCACGTCGTGCCGCCGCTCATCGTCACCGCCGCGGAGGTCGCGGAGGCCTTCGTCGCCTTCGATGCGGTGCTCGCGGAGGTCGCCGTCCCGGCCTGATGCCTGGCTGCGCGGGCAGTTGCGCGCGGGGCCGCAAAACCGGCTTGCCGCTTCGGAGATCGCGTCGAAGGGCGCACGTTTTCAGTCAGAACGTGTGCCCGTGGCCCCGAAGTTCGCCGCACGGCGATCCGGGTCACCAGGGGGCGTGGTGGCGGGGTTGCGGAGCCGCCACGGGGCCCGTCCAGGGCTCTCCCCCTAGAATCACGATGTGACCGACGCACGTCAGCAACTCATCGAGCATGTCAAGAACCTCGCCGTGTTCCACGGGAACTTCACGCTCACGAGCGGCAAGAAGGCCAGCTACTACGTCGACATGCGCAAGGTCAGCCTCGACCACCGGGTGGCGCCGCTGATCGGCCGGGTCATGATCGAGCTCATCAAGGACGTGCCCGACGTCGCCGCCGTCGGCGGGCTGACCATGGGCGCCGACCCGATCGCGGCGAGCATCCTGCACCAGGGCGCCGCGCTGGGCTACGCCTATGACGCCTTCGTCGTGCGCAAGGAGCCGAAGGACCACGGCCGCGGCCGCCAGGTCGAGGGCCCGGAGCTCGCGGGCAAGCGCGTCATCGTGCTCGAGGACACCTCGACCACCGGCGGCTCGCCGCTGAAGGCGATCGAGGCGCTGCAGAAGGTCGGCGCCGAGATCGCCGCCGTCGCCGTCGTCGTCGACCGTGCCACCGGTGCCAAGGAGGCCATCGAGGCGGCGGGCTACTCGTATTACGCCGCCATCGGCCTGGATGATCTGGGTCTTTCGTGAGCGACGAAGAACGCCCCGAGCCGGAACCCGGCAGTACCGAGTGGCTGCTGGCACAGCTCAGCGGCGGTCGCATCGACTCGCGTCGAGAGCGCCGCGAGGCGGAGGCCGCGCTCGAGGCAGCCGGCGTCGAGGTCCCCGAGCTGACGGTCCCCGTGGCCCCGCAGTCCGCGGCGGAAGCGGGTGCGTCGGAGCAGGACGTGCCGCCGCAGGACCCGCCGCAGGACCCGCCGCCTCAGCCCGATGCCGATGTTGCCGCTCAGCCGACCGACGCGACCGAGCCGGCCGAGGAGCGGGCCCCGGAGGACAAGCCTCGGGCGCGCTTCTCGTGGGAGACCGGGACCCTCGAGCCCGCGGGCCCGGCGGCCGCGCCGGGGGCCGAGGCCACCGACCTCGCGGAGACGCTCGCACCCGCAGCCCCGGCGGCCGCACCGGAGACTCCGACGGAGGCGCCCTTCCCGCCTACCCCGCAGCAGCAGGCGGATGCCGCGGCGCCGGCCATCCCCTTCATGTGGAACCTCTCGCCGACCGATGAGCCCGACCCGGCCGTGAACCCGCATGCGGCGATCGCCGAGCCCGCGCCGAGCGCACCGGAGCCCGTCTTCCGCTCGGCCGTCCCGCTCGTCGTGCCGAAGCCGCTCATGTCGCCGGAGCCGCTCATGTCGCCGGATCAGCGCACGTCGCCGGATCAGCTCATGTCGCCGGAGCAGCCGGTCGAGCCCGTCGCCCCGCAGCCGGCCATCGCCGACCCGGCTGCGCCGGAGCTCGTCGAGCCGGAGCCGGTCGTCCCGGAACTCGTCGCCCCGGAGCCGGTCGTCCCGGAGCCCGTCGAGACGGAGGCTGTCGTGGCCGAGCCGGTTCTGCCCGCACCCGTTCCCGCCCGCCCGGTCGCACCGGAGCCCGTCGCGGTGGAGCCAGCGCCGCCCGCCGACGTGCCGCCCTCCGCGGAGGCGCCGTTCGCCGGGGAGCCCACAGCTCTCATCACCCCGCCCGGCAGCGCGGGGCCCGCGCCGCTGCCGCCGGGCACGACCGCACAGGCGTTCGACCCCTTCACGCAGGATCTCTTCAATCCGCATCCGGAGATCACGACCCCCGTGCCGTCCGTTGACGAGTTCACGATCCCGGACGAGCAGCCGGTGCCCGAGGCATCCGCCCAGGTATCGGATGCCGCCCCGCAGGGGCCGGATGAGGGGATGCCGGGCGCGCAGGAGCACATCACCTCCGACTGGAGCGACATCGCTGCGATGTTCGGCGCCGACCCGGTCGGACCGGACACCGCGGCGACGCCGGCGGCGGCTCCGGTGCACATCGAGCGTCCGGCGGTGCCGGTGGCGGCATCGGCGATCCCGCCCCTCCTGCCCTTCGATGAGGCCCTGGCGCCGGCACCCACGTCCTCGCGGGTCCCGGCGCGGCCCGCCGTCGCGCCGCTGGAGCACAGCCGCGGCGGCGGCATGAACCGCTGGCTGCTGTTCGTGGCCGCCCTGCTGGCCGCGGTGCTGATCGCGATCGGCCTGTTCGCCCTCGGCCGCGCGGCCGTCGCGAACGGGAACGCCGACCTGACGGCGAACGTCACGCACACGAACGCGCCGAAGCCGAGCCGGACGCCGGCGTCGACCCCGAGCCAGACGCCCACGTCGACGTCGACGCCGACCGAGTCCACGGTCACGGTCCCGCCGACGGGCACCTTGCCCGCCGGCCAGAGCTATGAGTGGGACCAGCTGCGCGGTGGCGAGTGCGTCGACCCGTTCACCACGCCGTGGGCGCAACAGTTCGCGGTCGTCGACTGCAACGCCGCGCACACCGCCCAGCTCGTCTACACCGCGCCGTTCTCGAACGACCCGGCGGCCGCGTTCCCGGGCGAGGACGCCATCGCAAGCCAGATCAACCTGCTGTGCAGCAAGCCGGGCATCGTCGACCTGAACGCCGCGGCCGCCTACAACGACGTGCAGCTCGTGGGAAGCTACCCCGTCACGCAGGATCAGTGGACGGCCGGGCAGCGCAACTACTACTGCTTCGTGACGCGCTCCTCCGGCCAGCAGTTCACGAGCTCGATCGCGGGCCCCGGCCCGACGCAGTAGCCCGCGTCGCGTTCGCGTCGGCGTGACCCGGGATGCCTCGTTCCCGGGGATGCCGTGAGCGGCCGGCTCGGCGATGCCAGGGTGCCGCCTGGACGGCCCGATGTCTCGCCGCTGTTGATGACCAGAGGCTGTGCCGCCGCGCCGCTTTAAGGATAGCTTAGCCTTACCTAACCTTGCAGGCGGCGGGCCTCGGCCCCGTTCGCGGCGGCGCGGTGGAAGGGGTGAGCCGAATGCACGTCGATGACCTGGTCGACACGGGTGAGATGTATCTGAAAGCGGTGTTGGAACTCGAGGAGGAGGGCGTGGTCGCGATGCGGGCGCGCCTGGTCGAGCGCTTCGAGCACGGCGCCTCCACGGTGAGCGAGACCGTCCAGCGCCTCCAGCGTCATGGGCTGGTCGAGCTGGAGGCGGATCGGCACGTGGGGCTGACCGCGGCCGGTCGCCGGATGGCGGGGAGCGTGATGCGCAAGCATCGGCTGGCCGAGGTGTTCCTGGGCGATGTGGTCGGTCTGGACTGGGAGCTGCTGCACGAGGAGGCGTGCCGGTGGGAGCACGTGATGAGCGACCGCGCCGCCCAGCTCATGGATCGACTGCTCGGGCATCCGGCGCGCACGCCGTACGGCAATCTGATCCACGATGCGGACGGGGAGTCCCGCGCAGCCTCCGTCGGAGCGCTGAATCTGGTCGGGCTCGTGCGGGAGCACGGCGGATCGGTGATCGCCCGCATCGAGTGGATCGGTGAGCCGCTGCAGGCCGATCCGGAGGCGCTGGCGAGCCTGCGCCGCACCGGCCTCGTCCCGGGCGCGGTCGTGACCGCCCACGCGCACGGGGCGCTGCTCCTGCTGCGGCCGGCGGTCGCGGAAGGGGAAGAGGGGGAGCGGCCGGAGGTCGAGGCGCCCGACGAGCTCGCCGTGCACCTGTTCGCCGTCCCCGTCCCCGGCCTCTCCGAGCCTGTCTAGGCCTCCGAGTCTCCGAGAGTGCCGATCCGCTCTGTTATTAGGTTAGCCTTACCTACTATTCTGGCGACATGAGGATCCCCCACCTCGAACCCGAGCCTTTGGAGCAAGCAGCGATGTCGAACGTGATCCCCTTTTCCCAGGCCCTCCGCGAGCGCACGCGCGCCGTCCACACCGAGACCGAGGGGACCGCATTCGTCGCCGAGCTCGTGGAGGGGAAGCGATCCAAGGAGGACTACACGGCGCTGCTCGGGCAGCTGTACTTCGTCTACGAGGCGCTCGAGCAGGTTGCCGAGCGGCTGGTGGATGAGCCCGTCGCCTCCCGCTTCGTCACCGCCAAGCTCACCCGCCTGCCGGCGATCGCGGCGGACCTCGACTTCCTGGCCGGACCGGCCTGGCGCGAGGAGCTCGCGCCGCTGGGCGCCACCCGGCGCTATGTGCAGCGCATCCGCGAGATGGCGGACTGGCCCGGCGGCTTCGTCGCCCACCACTACACCCGCTACCTCGGCGACCTCTCCGGCGGGCAGGTCATCCGCACCGTTCTGCAACGCCAGCACGGCTTCGACACGAACGGCGTCGGCTTCTACATCTTCGCCGAGATCGCCAAACCCAAGCTCTTCCGCGACACCTATCGGGAGCAGCTGGATGCCGCGCCGTGGGACGCGGAGGAGCAGGAGCGCGTGATCGCCGAGGTCACCACCGCGTTCCGCCTCAACGGCGCGCTCTTCGACGATCTCGCTCAGGCGACCGCGACACAGGCCGCCTGAGCCGCGGCGCGCGGTGGTGACCGATCTTCACTTCCGTTCTTCACGCCCGCCGAAAACTAATGTAGCTTAGCCTTACCTAACTAAGCAGATCAGGCGCTGAGCGTGAGGCTCTGCGCGGTCCTGGTCGACAGCGTTCGAACTCCACCGGCGCGCTCCGTGCGCACCGACCCGCTGCCGCCGACCGACGCGTCTCCCGCCGTCCGCCGAACCCGCACCCGAACCCGGTGAGGCCATGGCCTCCCTCTGCCTCCTGGAGGCTCGATGTCCCCCATGCGTATCCGGCGCCCTGCCGCGCGCCCGATGAGAGGCGCGTCGCGGCGCCGACGCGCGCTGTCCCTCGCCGGGGCCCTGGCCGTCGTCGCCGCCCTGGCCGGCTGCGCGGCCTTTGCGCCCGCGGCCGTGCCGAGCGGGCATCCCTCGGCCACGCCCACCGATCAGGGGATCGACACCACGACGGTGAAGGAGCGGCCCTGGGCGGAGGTGACGCCGCTGGAGCACCCGAAGAGCCACCACGGGCCCTCGACGGCGCATCTGGTGAACTCCGACATCACCTCGGTGACCCGGAACGCCGCGCCGGTGCTGCCGGCGACGGTCACCGACAACCAGGGCACGAAGGTCACCGTCGCCAGCGACGCGCGCATCCTCGCCCTCGACCTGTACGGCACGCTGTCCGCGACCGTCTACGGCCTCGGCCTCGGCGACCGCCTCGTCGGGCGCGACCAGTCCACCGGCTTCCCCGAGGCGCGCGCCCTGCCGCTCGTCACGAGCGGCGCCCACGCCCTCAGCGCCGAGTCGATCCTGAAGCTCAAGCCGACCGTGATCATCACCGACACGACCCTCGGGCCGTGGAGCGTCATCGAGCAGATGCGCTCGGCCGGCATCCCCGTCGTCGTCGTGACCTCGCAGCGCTCGCTCGGCAACATCGGCTCGCTCACCGCGCAGGTCGCCGCCGCCCTCGGAGTGCAGAAAGAGGGCGGGATGCTCGCGCAGAGGCTCGCCGCGCAGCTCGCCGCCGAGCGCGCCCAGATCGACTCCGTCGCGCCGGCCGGCGGCGCGGACCGGCTGCGCATGCTCTTCCTGTACGTGCGCGGCACCGCCGGCGTCTACTACATCTTCGGCAAGGGCAGCGGGGCCGACTCCCTCATCGACGCGCTCGACGGCGTCGACGTCGCCTCGCAGGAGGGGCTCTCCGGCTTCGCACCGCTGACCGCGGAAGCGCTCGCGCGGGCGAAGCCGGACGTCATCCTGATGATGACCGCGGGCCTCGACTCCGTCGGAGGCGTCGCGGGTGCGCTGAAGCTCCCGGGCGTCGCCGAGACGCCCGCCGGCCAGAACCGGCGGATCGTCGACATGAGCGACTACCAGATCCTCTCCTTCGGGCCGCTGTCGGTGGGCGTCCTCGACGCGCTCGCCCGGGCGATCTACGCGCCCGACTCGGTGGCGGTCACGGGGCACCGCGGATGACCGGGGTGGATGGGCTCGCCCGCTCGCGGGACGTCGCCGCGGCGGCCGCCGCCGGCGCCTCCCGCCGCCGGCTCCGACGCGACGCGCGCGTCGTCGCGATGTTCGCCGGGCTGGCCGTCGCCATCGTGATCGCGGCGCTCGTCTCCGCCGCGATCGGGCAGTACCACCTGCCGCTCGGGGCGGTGGCCGATTCCGTGCTGCACGGGCTGTCGGGCCCGCTCCACCTCGGCGCGCCGATCCCGGACCCCTTCGGCGAGGCGACGCTGTGGCAGGTGCGCCTGCCCCGCATCGTCATGGCCCTTCTCGTGGGCGCCGCGCTGTCCTGCTCCGGCGCCCTGCTGCAGGGCGTGTTCGGGAATCCCCTGGCGGACCCCGGGGTGATCGGCGTGTCCTCTGGCGCCGCGCTCGGCGCCTCGATCGCCATCGTCACCGGCGTCGGCGCGCTGGGCTCCTTCGCCATCGCGGGCTCCGCGTTCACGATGGGGCTGGCCGCGACCGTGCTCATCTATGCGCTGTCGCGCGGCTCGAGCCGCACCGAGACGGTGACCCTCGTGCTCACCGGCATCGCCGTCAACGCGGTCTGCGGCGCCGGCGTCGCGCTGTGCACCTACCTCGGCACCCAGGCGCAGCTCGATCAGATCGTGTTCTGGCAGCTCGGATCGCTCAACGGCAGCCAGTGGGGCTACGTCGTCACGATGCTGCCGCTCGCCGCGGTCGGCATGATCGGGGCGTTCGCCCTGTCGCGCCGGCTCGACCTGCTCGCGCTCGGGGACCGCAGCGCCCGGCACCTCGGCGTCGACGTCGAACGGCTGCGACTCGTCGCGATCATCCTGGCGGCGGCGACCGTCGCGGCCGCCGTCGCTTTCTCCGGCATCATCGCCTTCGTCGGCCTCGTCGTGCCCCATCTGCTGCGCGCCATCGTGGGTCCCGGCCACCGGGTGCTGCTGCCGATGAGCGCGCTCGGCGGGGCGCTGCTGCTCGTTGTGGCCGACACCGTCGCCCGCAACGCCATCGCCAATGTGGACCTGCCCATCGGCATGCTCACCACCTTCGTCGGCGGCCCGTTCTTCCTGTGGCAGCTGCGCCGCACTCGCGCGCGTGCCGGAGGCTGGGCGTGAGCGCGCTGCTGGACCCCGCCGTCGGCGCCGAGCCGGGGACGGCGCGGCTGCGCGCCCACGGCCTCGGCATCCGCGTCGATGAGCGCTGGCTCGTGCGCGGCGTGGACCTGGAGCTGTCCAGCGGCGAGGTCCTCGCCGTGCTCGGCCCGAACGGGGCAGGCAAGTCGACCCTGCTCTCCCTGCTCGCGGGCGACCTGGACCCCAGCGAAGGGGAGGTCGCCCTCGACGAGCTCGCCGTGCGCCGCGCTGCGCCGCGCGAGCTCGCGCGCCGCCGCGCCGTGCTGCCGCAGCAGAACCGGCTGTCGTTCCCGTTCACCGTGCGCGCGGTCGCGGAGATGGGCCGCAACCCCTGGGCGGGCATCGACGACGATCAGGACGACGCGGTCGTGGACGAGGCGATCGCGGAGGTCGATCTGCAGGCCTTCGTGCGACGCGTGTTCCCGAGCCTGTCCGGCGGCGAGCAGGCGCGCGCCGCACTGGCGCGGGTGCTGGCCCAGCGCGCGGGGGTGCTGCTGCTGGACGAGCCGACCGCCGCACTGGACCTGGCCCACCAGGAGCAGGTCATGGCGATCGCGCGGACCCTCGCGGAGCACGGGGCCGCGGTGCTCGCCGTGCTGCACGACCTCTCGCTCGCCGCGGCCTGGGCCGACCGGATCGCCCTCCTGTCCCGCGGCCGGCTGGTCGCGGTCGGCGCCCCAGCCGAGGTGCTCGACGCCGGCCTGCTGGAGGACGTGTACGGCATCCCGGTCGACGTCTTCCCGCGGCCGGTCACCGGTGAGCTCATCGTCGCGCCCCGTCGCGCCATCCGCACTGCCCGTACCGTCGCGAAGTCCGAGAAGGGATCCTGATGAACACCCCCCGAGAATTCCGCAGGCGAGCACGGATGCTGTTCGCCGCCCTCGCCGTGCTCGCGGCATCCGTCGGCGCCACCGCGCTGACCCCGGCCTCGCCGGCGCAGGCCGCGCCGGCCCGAGCTGCGCAGGTCCGAGCTGCGCAGGTCCAGGCCGCGACCGGCACGGGGACCGCCGCCGTCACGGTCTCGCCGGGGACGGCCGATCCGGACTACGCCACCACGCTGACGCTGCACGGCAGCGGCTTCCAGCCGCTCGCCGGCGGCTGGGGCGGGATCTACGTCTTCTTCGGCACCGTCAGCGGCACCTGGCAGCCCAGCAAGGGCGGCGTGAGCGGCGTCGACTACCTCTACGTCCCCGACACGGAGGCGAAGGACAACAACGGCTACGAGAAGTTCGTCTCCTACCAGGACGGCGGGACACTCTCGGCCGCCAACGGCGGCATCATTAACCCGGACGGCACCTGGTCGACGGCGCTCATCGTGCCCGGGGCGAAGTTCAAGGCCGTGGGCCGGGAGGGCGCGCCGGAGGAGGTCGACTGCCTGCGCGTGCAGTGCGGGGTCATCACGATCGGCGCCCACGGCGTGGTGGACGACCGGAACGAGACCTTCACCCCGGTGAGCTTCGCCGTCCCCGGCACGACGAACGGCTCCGGCCCGACCCAGACAGCGGCCGTGCCAGCAAAGTCGGCGCCCGCTCAGGCCGCGCCGTCCGCGTCGGCCGTCGCGGTGCCGGCCGCATCGCAGACCCCCGCGCCGACCGAGCGCGCCGTGGCCGCCGAGGGCTTCCACTTGAGCTCGATCTCCACGCCGTGGTGGATCCTCGGGGCCGCCGTCCTCGTGGCGCTGATCGCACTCATCGCCGGCCTCGTCTCGGTCGGCCGGGCGCGCGGGAAGGGGCGCACCTCATGACGGCGCGGCGTCGCGGCAGGGGAGGCGCCGCCTGGGTCCTCGCCACGGCCGCGTTCCTCGCCGCCGCCCTGACGGCCGGCGCGATCACGAACTTCGCCACGGCGTCGGCGGATTCCACCGACACCGCATCACCGGTCAGCGACGCGAGCTTCACCTGGGGGCTGAACCAGACGGCCAGCGCGGGCGCCTACTTCGGCGGCTGCAACTTCCTCTCCGCCGGTGCGGCCGGGAACACCGGCTCCTCGCGGGTCTGGACGGCGAGCACCCCCGCCCCCGGCTACGCCGCCCAGGCGGGCGATGTGAGCATCCTCAAGCCGAACACCGCCGGGCAGTACGCCCCGCCCACCTGGGCGAACAAGTGCACCGGCCCCGACGGCGTCACGGCGCTGACCACCGCCACCAGCTCCCGCAGCGAGGTGCGGATCACCGGCGGCGTCGGGACCGTCGACCCGGTGTCCGGCACCGCCGACATCCTCTGGTCGGGGTCGTTCACCTCGGTGTTCTACGGTGGCCTCGTCTACTGGACCGCCACGAACCCCGAGCTGAAGGTGACCGCCGGGGGCACCGGCACGGTGACCGCGACGCTCTCCGGCTACGCGGCCTCGATGGAGGACAGCACCCTGTGGAGGCCGCTGAGCCCCACCCTGGTCACGCTGGCGACGCTCAGCGACGTGTCGGTGACGGATGCCGGGATCACGGTCACCCCGGACTACCGGGGTGTCAGGGTCACTGCCGACGCGGGGAGCTCGGCGCAGGTGGTCGACCCGGGCACCAGCCCGGACTGGGGCTCCTTCCCGCAGTCGTTCATCGACTTCCAGAACCAGACCGGTGAGTCCTCGTACTAGTACTCCTCGGGTCTGAACGACGGCGACAAGGTCGCCGCGCCCATCGTCGTCGACTACAGCGGTGTGACGAGCGGCCCGACGCCCCCGGCGTCCTCGAGCGGGGCGCCGACGACGCCGGGCACCCCGAGTACGACCCCCTCGAACACGCCATCGAATACCCCGAGCACGACGCCATCGCGGACCCCGACCACGACCCCGAGCGCAACGCCGGCCCGGACGAACACCCCGAGCCCGAGCGCACAGAGCTGCGTCCTCAGCAACGGCGTGCGCGGCGGCTACCTGGTGTGGGGCTTCAAGTCGAGCTTCCGCCGGTATGTCGGTGCGGGATTCCCGAGCAACACGATCACCGCGCGCGGCGGCGCCTCGATCCTGAACGGCGACCTCGCCATCGCCGGGCAGCCGGGCACGGGCACGTTCAGCTGGCCCTTCCGATCCAGTTCGAGCTACACCTCCACCAGCGTCTTCAGCGTGCAGTACGGCGGCTCGATCGAGTTCAGCTATCCTGCGCACTTCTTCGACATCACCATCGCGAACCCGAAGGTCGTCGTCACGGGCACGAGCGGCACGCTGCTCGCCGACCTCACGGTCACGGTCACCGAGCCCGGCACGGCCCCCGTCACGACCGCGAAGAAGGCCGAGAAGCTGGCCACCATCGGCATGAGCGGGACGAGCCCGGTCATCGACGACACCGGGGTCACCCGGCTGCTGCACACGGCGATCGCCGACGCATCCTCCTTCTCCTTCGACGGCACCGACTTCTACACGCCGGGTCAGGCGCTCGACGACGCGACCGTGTTCCTCGCAGGCTGCGCCTCTGCGCCGTCGAAGCCGGCGGCAGGCGCCGTGCCCCCGTCCTCGCCCGGCGGCTCCTCGGGTGGGAGCGGCGGGGAGGTGCTGACGCCGTCCGGCTCCGATGACCCGTCGGCGAGCGGCTCCGGCGGCATCATTCCCACGACGCGGTTCCGGCCCACACCCAGCGCCGGAGCGGCCGCCCGGCCCGCGGCGGCTCCGCAGACCGCGGATCCCGCCGTGGCCGCCGGTGGCCGGCCCGGCCTCTCGATCCCCGCCGATCGCCCCGGGGCCGACCGGGCCGCGCCGACCGCCGCGGCGACGCCGATCGTTCCCCTCATCGCGGCCGCCGCCGTGCTCCTCGCCGGTCTGCTCGCCTTCCTCCTGCTGCGTCGGCGTGCGGCCCGGCTGCGTGCGGCCGCCGCTGCGACCACCGGCGGTGCGCCGTGACCGCGCGGGCGGCCTCGACGGCGCAGGCGACTGCGACGTTTCCGGCGGCGACGTCGGATCACAGACGTGGGGCCGGGCATCCACCGCCCGACCCCACCCGGCTCGATGCGGACATCCCGCCGGTCGGTTCTCAGAAAGGAAAGAACTCGATGCAGACAATCATCCCGGACTCACGGGCGGCTGGGAGCACCCCGCCACCGAGTCCCCGACCCCCCTTCCGTGGGATCGGCCGTCGCGCGGCCGCACTCGCCGTCGCCGCGCTGACGCTCGCGGGCGTGGGCCTCGCCGGCACCCAGGCCGCCTCCGCCGCCGAGGGCAGCGGAGCGTCGACCGTGAGCGACGCCACCTTCACCTGGGGCCTGAACGGCACCGCCAGCGCGGGCGCGTACTTCGGCGGCTGCAACTTCCTGTCGGCCGGAGCGGCCGGCGACAACGGCAGCTCGGCCGTGTGGACGCAGACGACCCCGAGCCCGGGCTATGCGACCCAGGCCGGCAATGTGACGATCCTCAAGCCGGATGCCTCCGGGAACTACTCGCAGCCCAGCTGGGCCACCAAGTGCAAGGGCCCAGACGGCACCACCAACCTGACCACGGCGACCAACTCGGGCACCGAGGTGCAGATCACCGGCGGCACCGGCACGGTCGATCCGACGGCCGGCACGGCGGACATCCAGTGGACCGGCTCCTTCACCTCGGTGTTCTACGGCGGCCTCGTCTACTGGAGCGCCACCGACCCCGAGCTCAAGGTCGACGCCGACGGCACCGGCACGGTGACGGCGACACTCTCCGGCTACGCGGCCTCGATGGAGGACAGCACCCTCTGGAGCCCGATCGCGCCGGCCACCGTCACGCTGGCGACGCTCAGCGACGTGTCGGTGACGGATGCCGGGATCACGGTCACCCCGGACTACCGGGGCGTCACGATCACCCCGGCCGACGGCGGTTCGGCGCAGGTGACCGACCCGGGCACCAGCCCGGACTGGGGCTCCTTCCCGCAGTCGTTCATCGACTTCCAGAACCAGACCGGTGAGTCCTCGTACTGGTACTCCTCGGGTCTGAACGACGGCGACAAGGTCGCCGCGCCCATCACGGTCGACTACGCCCTGCAGCCCAGCGTGCCCGTCGCCGACCCGAAGATCAGCGTGACCCCGAGCACGGACCTCAAGGACGGCGACACCATCACCGTCACGGGCACCGGCTTCGACACCACCACGCAGAGCCCGTACACGCACGGCCAGGCTGGCGCCTACGTCGAGCTCGGCTGGGTGCAGCCCTCCGGCTGGCAGCCCTCGCAGGGCTTCGCCGCGACGACCCGCTCGAACGTCGGCGCCGTCTGGGTGCACGACACCCCGACCGCGGGCGCGGCGAACGAGGCGAAGCTCAACGCCGACGGCAGCTTCACGGTGACGTTGACGATCGACGCCGACGCGCTCGCCGCGAAGAAGCTGGACGGCGCCGAGCCGGCGGTGTTCACGGTCGGTGCGGGCGGCACGGTCAACGCCGGCGCCGAGTCGGTGCAGCTCATCACGCTGCAGCCGAGCGACGACAACGGCGACGGCGGCGACGATGACGGCGACGGCGGTCAGGGCAGCCCCGCGAGCGACAGCGAGACGGTCACCGCCACCATCCCGGAGTCGACGACCACCCCGAGCGGCGAGTTCAGCTGGACGATCGACGGCTCCTCGCACGCGGTGACTCTCGGCGACGCCGTCAAGAGCGGCGCGTACTACGAGTCGACGGGCGCGCTCGTGCCCGTGGTCATCACCGACACCCGTGACAACGGACCGGCCTGGTCCATCTCGGGCCAGGTCGGCGACTTCACCGGCGGCCTCTCGGGCAGGTACCTGGGCTGGACCCCGCAGCTGACGAGCGCCGGGGCCGGCGCCGTCGCGGGCGCGGCGGTCACGCCCGGGCTGACGAGCGGCAACGGGCTGACGGATGCCTCGACCCTCGCCTCGGCGACCGCCGGGCACGACGCCGGCAGCGCCACCGCCGGGGCGGACCTGGACCTCCAGGTCCCCGCCACGACCCCGGCCGGCACCTACACCGCGACGCTCACGCTCACCGCGCTGAGCTGACCACTCCGGGGGCCTGCGACCGCACCGCGGCCGCAGGCCCCCGGCCTCACCCCGTACAGGAGACGACCCACATGCACACGCGCTCGCGCCCGGCCCGTCTGGCGGCCGGCCTGCTGCTCGCAACGCTCGGCCTGACGGCGCTGTCCGCCGCCCCGGCGCACGCGGCGGGCAGCGACGACATCTCCTGGGGCGTCGCCCCGGCCGACAACACGATCGGCACGGGCAGACCGAACTTCTCCTACACGCTCGCCGGCAGCACCCGCATCACCGACGGCCTCGTGATCAGCAACGAGAGCGCCCAGGCCATCACCCTCAAGGTCTACGCCGCGGACGGCTTCACCACGTCCACCGGGGCGCTCGACCTGAAGAAGCCCGGTCAGAAGTCCGACGACATCGGGTCCTGGATCACGGTGGCCACGGAGTCCGTCACCCTGGCGCCGCATCACGCGACGACCGTCGGCTTCACCGTGACCGTGCCCGGCGACGCCTCCCCCGGCGACCATGTCGGCGGTGTCGTCACCTCCCTCGTCACCCGGGACGGCAGCGGCGCGCTGAGCCTGGACCGCCGCCTCGGATCGCGAGTCCTGCTGCGGGTGCCCGGAACCGTGCAGCCCGCGCTCAAGCTGGGCTCCGTCAGCGTCCACTACCAGCAGCCGGCCAACCCCTTCGGCGGCGGCACGGCCGTCATCACCTACCGGGTCGCCAACACCGGCAACGTCCGTCTGGCCGCCGCCCAGGAGGTCACCGTCTCCGGCCCCTTCGGCATCCTGCAGCGGAGTGCGCGTGCACCGAACCTGCCGAGCATCCTCCCCGGTGGCAGCCTCACGCGCTCCGTCACGATCCACGGCGTGCCGCCTACCGGCCGGCTCGCCGCGCAGCTCACGCTACGGCCCTACAGCGACGGCGAGCCCATCGCCGTCCCGGCGGTCACGGCGGCGGCATCCGTCTGGGTCATGCCCTGGGGGCTGCTCATCGTCGTCGTCGTGCTCGCGCTCGGGGTGCTCCTCCTCGTGGTCCTGCTGCGTCGGCGGAGGAGGCAGAGGGGACGGCGAAGCACAGAAGGACTTTCGCCCGAAAAGAGGACTCATCCGGCGGAGAAGTCCTCCGTAGCCGTCTGAGTCCTCTTCTCGGTGCGCGGGGCGCGGCGTCCCTAGGCCGAGATGTGCGCCTGGAGCAGCCAGCGGTCCTTGGTGAGCCCGCGCTCGATCTCGATGGCGACGTCCTGGCTGGAAAGGTCGACCTCGTCCAGACCCTTCACGGCCTCGCGCACGGTGACCAGGGCGGCGTCGATCTGCGCGACGACCTGGGCGACGGTCGCCTCCCAGCCCTGGAAGCCGTCGGCGAGCTCCGGCAGCGTGGTCTTCTTCGCCACGGTCTGGACGCGTGCGTCCAGGGGCAGGCCGAGGGCGATGACGCGCTCGGCGGCGATGTCGGCGTAGTCCTGGGCGTGCTCGACGACCGTGTCCAGCAGCTCGTGGACGCCGATGAAGCTGGCGCCGCGGACGTGCCAGTGCGCCTGCTTGCCGTTCACGACGAGCGCCTCCAAATCGATGACGGCGGGAGTGAGGAACTGGGCGGCGCCGGCGGCGAGCTCCGGGGTGGTGGACTTGCTCGCGGCGTTACGGGTCGTGGTGGACATCGTGGCCTTCCCTTCGTTTCAGGCTTCCTACCCTCAACCATCCGCGTCGTCCGGCGATTCCGCAACGAAGGGAAGGCTCCCCCTAGCGGCCTGCGGGGCCGCTGTGCTAATGGTTTGCGGGCCCGCCCGCCCGTCTCAGAGCAGACCCAGCTCCTGAGCGCGGGTGACCGCGCGGGTGCGGCCCGTGACCTCGAGCTTCTCGAACACGTGCAGCAGGTGGGTCTTGACCGTCGCCTCCGAGATGAACAGCTCGGCGGCGATCTGCGGGTTGCTGTGGCCGGATGCCACGAGCGTCAGCACCTCGAGCTCCCGCGCCGACAGCCGGGGGCTCGGCGCGGCCGCGCCCCGCACCCGGTTGACGAGCGCTGCGGCGATCGACGGCGCGAGCGCGGTCTTTCCCGCTGCGACGGCGCGGACGGCGGCGAGGATCTCCTCCGCCGGCGCCGCTTTCAGCAGGTATCCGCTCGCCCCCGCCTCGATCGCCGCGATGATGTCGTCGTCGGTGTCGTAGGTCGTGAGGACGAGCACGCGCGGCGGGTGCGGACCGGCCAGCATCCGCTCGGTCGCGGCGGCGCCGCCGAGGCGGGGCATGCGCAGGTCCATCAGGACGACGTCGGGGGCGGATGCCGCGGCCCGGGCGACCGCGTCGAGCCCGTCCACGGCCTCGTCAACGACCTCCAGGTCGGGGGCGGCGGCGAGCGTCGCGACGATGCCGCTGCGCACGATGGGGTGGTCATCGGCCACGAGCACCCGGATCGCCCGCCCGGTGGCCTGGTCGGTCGCCTGGCTGCTCGCTGGGCCGTTCACGACGCCGCCACCAGCGGCATCACGACGGCGAGCTCCGCGCCGCCGCCCTGGCGCGGGCCGAGCGTGAGCCGCCCGCCGAGCATGCCGACGCGCTCCCGCATGCCGGCGATGCCGAAGCCGCCGTCATCGAACTCGCGATCGACGGATGCCGCGCCGGGCCCGACGCCGTCGTCGGCGACCCGCAGCGAGATCTCCGGCCCGCCGGACGCCTCGGCCGACGCGACCTCGACGACGGCGTGGACCGCGCGTGCGTGCTTGCGCACGTTCGCGAGCCCTTCCTGCGCGCAGCGCAGCAGCACGACCTCCTGCTCGCGGGAGACGCGGCGGTCGCAGACCCGCACCTCGACCGCGACGCCCGTCTCACGCTCGAAGCGGGCGGCGAGCCGCTGCAGCGCCTCGGCGAGGCCGGAATCCGCCGGGGTGGGCGTCATCGTCGCGACGAGTGCGCGGGCCTCGGCGAGAGCCTCGCGCGCGGTCGACTCGATGAGGGCCACCGGCTCCGCGGCATCCCCCGCCCCCAGTTCGCCGGAGCGCAGGCGCGCGCCCGTCCGCTCGGCGAGCATCACCAGACCGGTCAGGCTCTGCGTCACGGTGTCGTGCAGCTCGCGGGCGAGCCGGGCCCGCTCGTCCGTCTCGCCGGCCTGGCGGTGCATGACCGCCAGCTCGTCCTGCGCGGCGGTGAGCTCGTCGAGCAGTCGGACGCGTTCGTGCGCGAAGGTGAAGACCCGGTTGATCCAGATGCCGAGCACGAGCGAGAAGGCGAGCGAGACCGCGGTGGTGCCGGCGGAGATGGGGAGCACGCCGGGGTCGCCCTGCTCGATGGGGGAGAGCAGGAATCCGGCGAAGACGGCGGCGGCGACGGCACAGCTCGTCAGGATGCCGCCGCGGGTGCTGAGCACACACCAGGCGAGCGGATAGACGATGCACTGGATCGTCGCGAGGCTCGGGATCAGGCAGGTCGCGGCTCCCGCGATGAGCGCCAGCAGCGCGCCGTAGCCGACCATCACGGGCAGGGGCAGCTTGTTCCGGATCGCCGGGCGGCCGATCGCGAGGTAGCTCGCCGCGAAGACGGCGAGCACCGCCCACGGCGCCCAGAGCGGCTGGCCCGTCTGCGCCGCGATCCCCGGGTTGGAGGTCCAGGTGATGGCGATGCAGACGAGCAGGCCGGCGGCCATCACGGCATCCCACCCCGGCGGCTTGCTCAGCATGAGTTCACTTTCCCACTGTGCCGTGCTCGGCGCACCGGGGCCGGCCGCACCGGCATCCGTTCACGCGTCCTTCCGGATCCAGCGGAAGGTGAGCCGCGTCACCACGAGTCCGACGACGAGCCAGGCGAGGAGCACCATGGCGACCCAGCCGAGGTGCCACGCGTGACCGACCTCGAGCGTCTTGAAGCTGTCGGGCAGGAACACGGAGCGCATGCCCTGCGCCATCCACTTCAGCGGGAAGAAGCTCGCGACGGTCTGCATCCAGCCCGGCAGCTGCGAGAACGGCAGGTAAACGCCCGAGATGAACTGCAGGAACAGCACGAGCGGGATCACGACCGCGGTCGCGCTGCGCCCCGAGCGCGGCACCGCCGACAGCGCGATGCCGAGCAGTCCGCAGGTGAGGATGCCGAGCACGAGGATCCAGAGCAGCTCCAGCCACTTCATCGGGTCGGTGGGCAGCTGCACCCCGAACAGCACACGGGCGAAGAGGATCAGCAGCAGGAGCTGCATCGCGCCGGTGACGAGGCTCGTGAGCAGCTTGCCGACGAAGTAGGACAGCGGCGGCAGCGGGGTGCCGCCGAGTCGTTTCAGCGTTCCGTCGCTCTTCTCCTGTGCGATGCCGACGGCGAGACTCTGCACACCGGAGAGCAGGATTCCCGCCGCGACCATGCCGGGAAGGTAGTAGGTGCCGAAGTCGACACCCGTGATGCCCGGCCCGCCGATCGTGCCCGAGCCGCTGAACGCGGCGGTGAAGATGCCGAGCATGATGATCGGGAACAGGAAGGTGAAGAACACCGAGTCGAACTCGCGGAAGTAGGAGACGAACTCGTACTTCGTGCGGACGAAGCCGAGACTGACGGTGCTCATGCGGGGACCTCCTCGGTCGCGGCGGTGCGATGCTCGGCTTTGCTCGTGTGGATCAGCTGCAGGTAGACGTCCTCGAGGCTGGGTCGGATCACCTCGAGCTCGGGCGGCTCGCCCCCGAAGCGGGCGGCGAGCTCGGCGACGAGCCGGCCCGGCTCGTGCGTGCGCTCCTCCCGGATGCCGCCGCCCTCGCGCCAGCGGACGATCGGCACCCGCGCCTCGGCGCCGCCGATCTCGCCGACGGGCCCGATGTCCACGAGCGCGCCGGCCGCGATGATCCCGACCCGGTTCGCGAGCTGGGCCGCCTCGTCGAGGTAGTGCGTCGTGAGCAGGATCGTGGTGCCCTCGGCCTGCAGGCCCCGGACGAGCCCCCAGAACTCGCGGCGCGCCTCGGGGTCGAAGCCCGTCGTCGGCTCGTCCAGGAAGAGCAGCTCGGGGCGGCCGATGAATCCGAGGGCGACGTCGACGCGCCGGCGCTGGCCGCCGGAGAGCTTGTTGACGCGCGCGCTCGCCTTCTCGGTGAGCCCGACCGCGGCGATGACCTCGTCGACGTCGCGCGGTCTCGGGTAGAAGGCGGCGAACTGGCGCAGCATCTGGCGCACCGTGAGGGTGTTCTGCTCGGCGCTGGACTGCAGGACGATGCCGAGGCGCGTCTTCCAGTCGAGCAGCGCCCGCCCGTGCAGCTGCTGCGGGTCGACCCCGAGCACCGTGACCTCGCCGCCGGTGCGGTCGTGGTAGCCCTCGAGGATCTCGACCGTCGAGGACTTGCCCGCCCCGTTCGGCCCGAGCAGGGCGAAGACCTCGCCGCGCTCGATGGTGAAGTCGATGCCGCTGACGGCCGCGACGGCGTTCGGGCCGATGCCGTAGCTCTTGCGCAGGCCGCGCACCGTGACGACGTGTTCGGTGATCATGACACCAGGGTGCCGGTGCGGATGCCTCGCCGGTAGCGCCCGATGGGCGGAACCCGGCATCCACCGATCGGTTGATGCCGGTCGGCGGCGGAGTTCCCGGCCCCTCTCCCGGCCCCTCTTTCGGCTCGGATTCCTCGCGTGGAAGGGATCGCCGCCGCGAGGCGGCGTGTCGGCCGCGCCGCACCGGCCGACGCGCGGAATCCCTTCCGCGCGGCCCGGCCTCAGTCGTCCAGCAGCTCCGACACGCCGCTGAGCGTCTCGTCGGGGCGGAACGGATACCGCGTGATCTCGGCGTCGTCGGTCGTGATGCCTGACATCACGAGCACCGTGTGCAGGCCCGCCTCGATGCCGGCGACGATGTCGGTGTCCATGCGGTCGCCGATCATCCCCGTCGTCTCGGAGTGCGCGCCGATCTTGTTCATGGCGGAGCGGAACATCATCGGGTTGGGCTTGCCGACGATGTACGGCTCACGGCCGGTGGCCTTCGTGATGAGCGCCGCGATCGCGCCGGTGGCCGGCATCGGTCCCTCGGCGCTCGGACCCGTCGCGTCGGGGTTCGTCGCGATGAAGCGCGCGCCGCGGTCGATGAGGCGGATCGCCTTCGTGATCGCCTCGAAGCTGTAGTTTCGGGTCTCGCCGACGACGACGAAGTCGGGATCCGTCTCCGTCATGATGAAGCCCGCCTCGTGCAGTGCGGTCGTGATGCCGGCTTCGCCGATCACGAAGGCGCTGCCACCGGGCATCTGGCTGGAGCAGAAGTCGGCGGTGGCGAGGGCGGAGGTCCAGATCCGCTCCTCGGGCACGACGATGCCGGAGGCGCGCAGCCGGGCGGCGAGGTCGCGCGGCGTGAAGATCGAGTTGTTCGTGAGGATCAGGTACTCGGTGCCGTCGTCGTGCCACTTCTTCAGCAGCTCGGGTGCTCCGGGCAGCGCCTGGTTCTCGTGGACGAGCACACCGTCCATGTCGGTGAGCCAGGAGGTGATCTCGCCGCGTTCGCGCATGGGTGAAGCCTATTGGGCGCGGATGCTACGGAGGACGGATGCGGCTGGGGAGGACGGAATCCGGAGATCTGTCCTCCCGGGGCGCAGATGTCCTCCCGTACCCCGCGGACCCTACCCTGGAACCGTGACGTCACCGGACCCCGCGGCATCCCCCGAGCTCAGCACGCACGGGGTGGGGCCGTGGCCGGGCGGGCCGGATGCCTGGCCGACCGGCCCCGAGTACGACCCGGAGCTGCTCGCCCGGGGCGACACCCGCAACGTCGTCGACCGCTACCGGTACTGGAGGATGGAGGCCATCGTCGCCGAGCTCGATGCCCGCCGGCATCCCTTCCATGTCGCGATCGAGAACTGGCAGCACGACCTCAACATCGGCTCGATCGTGCGCAGCGCGAATGCCTTCCTGGCCGACACCGTGCACATCGTGGGCCGCCGCCGCTGGAACAAGCGCGGCGCCATGGTCACGGACCGCTACCAGCACGTGCTGCACCACGACACGATCGACGATCTGGTCGCCTGGGCGGGCGAGCGCGGCCTGCCGATCATCGCGATCGACAACGTGCCCGGCTCGGTGCTGATCGAGACCTTCGCGCTGCCGCGGGAGTGCGTGCTGCTCTTCGGACAGGAGGGGCCGGGGCTGACGGATGCCGCAATCGCTGCTGCCGACGCGGTCGTGGAGATCGCGCAGTTCGGGTCCACCCGCTCCCTCAACGCCAGCGCGGCGGCGGCGATCGCGATGCACTGGTGGGTCGCTCAACATGTCACCGGCGCTCGCTAAAGTGCGCCTCATGACCCTCCGCATCCTGCACCTCTCCGACACCCATCTGCTCGCCGACCCCGAGGCGCGGCACAACGGCATCGACACCACCGCCGCGCTCGATCGGGTCCTCGAGCGTGCGGAGCCGGTCGAGGGCATCGGCCTCGTCGTCGTGAGCGGCGACCTGAGCGAGGACGGCTCCGCGGCTGCGTACGAGAAGCTCCGCGACCGCATCGAGCCGTTCGCCGCCGCGCGTGGGGCGAAGACCGCCTACGTGATGGGCAACCACGACCTGCGCGAGGGTTTCGAGCAGGTGCTCGGTGCGCGGGATGGCGTGCTCGAGGTGCAGGGGTTCCGCGTCATCCGTCTCGACACCGCGGTGCCCGGCGCCGGCTACGGCGAGCTGTTCCCCGAGCAACTGGAGTGGCTGGCATCCGTTCTCGCGACGCCCGCCGAGCGCGGCTCGATCGTGGTCATGCACCACGCCCCCGTCCCGGCGTGGAGCGCGCTGCTGCACGCGCTCGAGCTGCAGCATCCGGATGCCGCGCTCGCCGCGTTCTCGTTCGGCGACGTCCGGCTCGTCCTGAGCGGCCACTACCACCACTCGGTGGCGTCGCGGGCGGCCGGCATCCCGGTCATCGTCGCTCCGGGCGTGACCAACACCACCGACGCGCTCGCCCCAGGCGGGCGCGAACGGGCGGCCTCGGGCAGCGGATTCGCCGTGATCGACGTGCCGGAGGCCGGTGAGCCCGCGGCGACCTTCCTGAGCGCGCCCGCCCCGACGGACGGGCAGTGGCTCTTCGATATGGACGAGGAGCGCGTCGCCGCCGTCGCCGCGGCGTTCGGCCCGCAGGGCTGAGCGTCGGCGGTCCGAGCGTCGGAGCCTGAGCCGTGGGCGCCGGACCGCCCACGGCCCGCTCTCGGGGGCCACTGGATATCTCCAGATGCGTCCTGCGATACTGGGGGCCGTTTATGCCCCGACATCGACAGACCTCCCACTCCGCGGCCGTCGTCGCCCGCTACCGCCGCCCGGCACTGCTGGGCGGCCTCATCGGCGGCGCCACGGCGCTGGTCATCGGCGCGGCCGCGTTCGCGTTCGTGCTGGCGTCAGAGGCCGGGGTGGACTTCTCGTTCTCGGACTCCGCCGCCGCGGACGTCGTCGGCTCGGTGCGGCACGACCCGGCCGTGACGCACGACCTCGCAGCGGTCACCACCGGCTCGCCGACGCCCATCGCGCATGCGCGCCCCACGCCGAGTGTCGTGCCGGCCCCGCGGCGGGTCGGCGCCGCCGTCGGCTCTGCCACCGCAGCCGTGTCGGGGACCCCGGTTCACGCTGATGTGGCGGGGGCGAAGCCCGCGGGCAGCCCGGCGCCACCGGTCCGCGGCACGGCGAGCCCGGCGCCGACCGTGACCCGCACCACTTCCCCGGCCGCGTCGACGTCCGCGCCGAGCGCCGGCTCATCGACGGCCGTGTCGCCCAGCCCGTCTCCGAGCGCATCCTCCGGCGGCGCATCGTCCCCCGGCGGCTCCGCCGGCGATCCGGTCGCGACGCCGAGCGCCACTCCCGATCCGGACTGCGTTCTCTTGCTCCTCTGCGCGCCCTGAGCCCTCGGCTGTGCCCTTTAGCTCTTGTCGGTGCGCGCGACGCTCAGGCGCGCAGCCAGCTCGGTTCGAGCGAGCGCGGCGGCAGCGCGGCGCCGTAGGCCAGCACCGGGGTCCGGGCGATGAGCTCGTGCACCTCTTTCCAGCCGAGGCCGGCGATGCCGAGCACGCAGGAGATCACGAGGAAGTGCCCGCGCTCGGGGGTGAGGAAGGTCCGTCCGGCCTCGGACAGCACGGAGAGTGCCGTCGACTCGATGAGCCGCGCGAGCGAGCCGGCCTCGACGTCGTCGCGCAGCGTGCCGGTCGTGATGCCGCGCGCGATGGTGTCGCGCAGCCGCAGGCGCACCGGCTCGAGCATCCGTGCCACCTGATCCCGATGTCGGCCGTGACCGGAGAGCCGGGTCAGTAGCCGGACGTCGTCGCTTTCGGCCCACAGGCGCGAGGAGTGCAGCGCCAGCTCGACCCGGGCGTCGGGGTGGCCGACGGGGTCGAGCTCGGCGGTGAGCCGTGCGGCGGCGCGGATCAGCACCGCGTCGATCAGGTCGTCGCGGTCCTCGAAGTGGCCGTACACGGTGCGCCGGGTGAGCCCGGCCTGCCGCGCGATCGTCTCCAGCGGGGTGGTGCGATCCTGCATCAGCAGCACGGATGCGGCGTCGAGGATCGCCTCGCGGTTCGCCTCCGCGTCCTTGCGCCGCGCGCGCGGCTTCGGATCTGCCATGACGTGACTTTAGACCAATTCCCTGCACGGAGGTGTGAAGCATCCGTAGTGGGTCCGCATCACGTGAGCGTGTGCTGTATCGGCGCTCCGCCCGGCGAACGCGGGAATAGCATGGCAGCCATGACGGACCGACACCTTGCCCCGGAAGGCACCCAGCCGCCGGAAGAACCCCAGCCGAGTGAGTCCGACGCCGATCGGAAGGACGCGCAGCGGAAGGCATCCGTCGCCCCGCCGACCGAGGCGATCATCCTGAAGAGCTCGGACTAGCTCAGCGCATGCGGCGCGCTACTCGGCGAGCCGCTCTTCCCCTTCGGCCCCGGCCCGGATGTGGTGCCGGATCACCTCGGTCACCACGAAGTTGAACCACTTCTCGGCGAACTCCGGGTCCAGGTTGCTCTCGACGGCCAGCTCGCGCAGGCGGGCGATCTGCGTGTGCTCGCGCTCCGGGTCGGACGCCGGCAGACCGTAGCCGGCCTTCAGCTCCCCGACGGACTGGGTGAACTTGAAGCGCTCGGCGAGCAGGTGGATCAGCGCGGCGTCGATGTTGTCGATGCTCTGCCGGATCCGCAGCAGTCTCTGCCAGGCGGCCTCGACGCCGTCGGGTTCGGTGGGGCACATGATTGACACCCTACTTGGCCCGAGTGGGCGGTGCCGATCCGCCCGCCGCCCCGGCCGGTGAGAAGCGGTGAAGGTGATCAGGCGGATGCCGGAGCCGCCGGCACCAGCGCCGTGGGAGAGGCGACCGCGACGCGCTGCACGATCGCCGTGGGCAGGCCCGCTCCGTCCAGGCCGAAGACCGTGACCTCGTCGCCGAGCTGGTTCGCGACGTAGAGCCGCTCGCCGAGCACGAGGTGGTGGCGTGGCCAGTCGGCCCCGGACGGCACCTCGGCGAGCGGCGCGATCGCGCCGTCGGGCGCGACCGAGAGCACCGCGACGACGTTCGAGCGCCGCACCGTGGCGTAGAGCAGGCGCCCATCCGCCGAGAGCGTGAGGTGCGCGGCGTACTCGTCCGGCTCGCGCGGCGTCGCCCGCACGGGCGAGGAGCCCACGATGGCGTAGCGGCCGTCCGTCCCCGGCGCGAGCACGAACACCTCCACCGCGTACTCCGTGATGACGAAGAGACGCCCGTCGGGCGCCGCGGCCACGTGCCGCGGCCCGACGCCGTAGGGGAACACGAGGTCGTAGTCGTGCTCGAAGGCGCGCTCCGCCTCGGAGTAGCGCCAGACGCGGGCCAGGTCGTAGCCGAGGTCGATCGTGAGGATGCGGCCGTCCGGCAGGAACTCGGTGAAGTGCGCGCGGCTGACGCGCGGCGCGTAGTCGGGGCGGGGCGCGACCATCTCGGACTCGGGGACACCCGCGTACGGGTCCACCGCCGGCGCGGCATCCGTTCGCCCCAGAATCGCGCCGGTCCCGGCATCCAGGGCATACACGAGCACCTGACCCGAGCCCCAGCACGCGACCGAGGCGAACCGCCCGGCTGGATCGATCGCGATGTGGCAGACCGCGTTCCCGGCCGGCACGGGCTCGCCGATCGGCGTGAGCCCGCCGTCGCGCGTGACCGCGTAGGCGCGGAACGTCTCGGTCTTCTCGCCGACCGCGTAGAGCACGGGCAGCGAGGGATGTCGCGCGAGGAAGCTCGGGCTCGGGGCGGCCGTCACGAGCTCCGGCGCGGCGAGGGCGCCGTCGGCCGCGATGTGCGCGGAGACGATGCCCTCGCCGGTGCCGCCCATGTCCGGGGTGTAGCCCCCGACCCAGAGCCTCTCGGTGCGCAGGCCGCCGCCGATCCTGTCCGCCGTCACTCGCCGTCGATCAGGTCGTGACGGACGATGATCGCGTCACGGCCCGGCCCCACGCCGATCGCCGAGATGCGGCATCCGGACAGCCGTTCGAGCGCGAGCACGTAGTCCTGAGCGTTCTGCGGCAGCTCCTCGAAGCTGCGCGCCCCCGTGATGTCCTCGGTCCAGCCGGGGAACTCCTCGTAGACCGGCCTCGCGTGGTGGAAGTCGGATTGCGACACGGGCACCTCGTCGACGCGGACGCCGTCGACGTCGTAGGCGACGCAGACCGGGATGCGCTCGATGCCCGTGAGCACGTCGAGCTTCGTCAGCACGATGTCCGTCAGCCCGTTGATGCGGCTCGCGTAGCGGGCGATGGGGGCGTCGTACCAGCCCGGGCGGCGGCGGCGGCCGGTCGTGGTGCCGAACTCCCCGCCATGCTCGACGAGGAAGTCGCCCCACTCGTCGAACAGCTCGGTGGGGAAAGGGCCCGCACCGACGCGCGTGATGTACGCCTTCGCGATGCCGATCACGCGGCTGATGCGGGTCGGGCCGACGCCCGAGCCGGTCGCCGCCCCGCCGGCGGTGGCCGAGGAACTCGTGACGAAGGGGTAGGTGCCGTGGTCGACGTCGAGCATCGTCGCCTGACCGCCCTCGAACAGCACGTTCTTGCCGGCGTCGATCGCCCGGTTCAGCTCGAGCTCGCTGTCGCTCACCATCGGCGCGAGCCGCTCGGCGTACGAGAGCAGCTCCTCGACGACCTCGTCGACGGTGATGGCGCGCCGGTTGTAGACCTTGAGCAGCAGCTGGTTCTTCTGGAACAGCGCCCCCTCGACCTTCTGGCGCAGGATCGACTCGTCGAACAGGTCCTGCACCCGGATGCCGACCCGGTTGATCTTGTCGGCGTAGGCGGGCCCGATGCCGCGCCCCGTCGTGCCGATCTGACGCTTCCCGAGGAAGCGCTCGGTCACCTTGTCGAGGGTGCGGTGGTACGACGCGATGATGTGGGCGTTCGCGGAGACCTTGAGCGCCGAGGTGTCGACGCCGCGGGCGTTCAGCGCGTCGATCTCGTCGAACAGCACCTCGAGGTCGACGACGACGCCATTGCCGATCACGGGGACGACCCCCGCGGTCAGAATGCCCGACGGCAGCAGGTGCAGCGCGTATTTCTCCTCGCCGATCACGACGGTATGACCGGCGTTGTTGCCGCCGTTGAACTTGACGACGTAGTCGATGCGGCTGCCGAGCAAGTCGGTGGCCTTGCCCTTGCCCTCGTCGCCCCACTGGGCTCCAACGATCACGATTCCCGGCACGTGGTCCTCCTCACAGCTGGGTGATTGGACCGCGTTGTCGGTCCACCCCACTCTATCGAACGGGTGTTTCCGGGCTGTGACCGGGGGCGGAATGTGACGAAGGGGGCGGGTGGTGCGGGGCGGTGTTTGGTGTTTGGTGCTCGGCGTGCCGGCGCCGCGTCGAGACAGCCCGCGTTGTCCGTATTCGGGCGGCTTCCGTCATTCTGCGTCGCCTCGAGATCGAGACGCTCCGCGTGGACGGCTGAGGCGTGACGGGACCGGCCTCGACCTCAGTTGCAGGCGGATAAGCTCGTCGCCGACTGTCCAAAGTGAATCCGCCAGCGTCTTCTCCCGCTCTCGAACCCCGCAATATCCAAGTGAGTTCCCCGCCTGCGCGGGGGAGCTTCAGAAAGCCCTCATTTGCGGTCTGCAACTTACTGTCCCCGCGCGATAGTGGCCGCTGCCGAACTTTCCTCCTGCGGCCCTTCCCTCGCGGCTGCGGCCGCCGCGAGATCTGCCAGACGGCTCTGGAATCACTCCTTCAGGCATGTTTTGCCGGATCTCGCGAGAAGGCCACGGCTCTCGGGGCCGAGATGCTCCGCTTTGGGCCTGTGGGGACCGTGATCGCGGAGGCGTCTGCGTGACGGCCGGTAGAATCCCGGGGTAAGCCGCCACAGCTTGGAGCACAACTTGCCCGACGCCACCGAGACCATCCACCTCCCCGCCGCAGGTCTCGACACGACCGCGAACGCCGCTGCGACGCCGGAGCGCGAGCAGCCCTTCGCGGCGCTCGGCCTCACGGCCGACGAGTACGCGCAGATCAAGACGATCCTCGGCCGCCGGCCCACGAGCGCCGAGCTCGCCATGTACTCGGTGATGTGGTCGGAGCACTGCTCGTACAAGTCCAGCAAGAAGTACCTGCGCATCTTCGGCCAGAAGGTCAACGACGAGATGCGCAAGAACCTCATGGTGGGCATGGGGCAGAACGCGGGCGTCGTGGACGTCGGCGAGGGCTGGGCCGTGACCTTCAAGGTCGAGAGCCACAACCACCCGAGCTACATCGAGCCGTTCCAGGGCGCCGCGACCGGCGTCGGCGGCATCGTGCGCGACATCATCTCCATGGGCGCGCGCCCCGTCGCCGTGATGGACCAGCTGCGCTTCGGCAGGATCGACGACCCCGACACCTCGCGGGTGGTGCACGGTGTGGTCGCCGGCATCTCGCACTACGGCAACTGCCTCGGCCTGCCGAACATCGGCGGCGAGACCTACTTCGACCCGGTGTACCAGGGCAACCCGCTCGTGAACGCCCTCGCGGTGGGTGTGCTCCGGCACGAGGACCTGCACCTCGCGAACGCGGAGGGCGTGGGCAACAAGGTCGTGCTCTTCGGCGCCCGCACCGGGGGCGACGGCATCGGCGGGGCCTCGATCCTGGCCTCGGACACGTTCAGCGCCACCGGGCCGACCAAGCGGCCGGCCGTCCAGGTCGGCGACCCCTTCGCCGAGAAGGTGCTCATCGAGTGCTGCCTCGAGCTGTTCCAGGAGAAGCTCGTGGACGGCATCCAGGACCTCGGCGCCGCGGGCATCTCCTGCGCGACGAGCGAGCTCGCCAGCAACGGCGACGGCGGCATGCGCGTCTCGCTCGACGACGTGCTGCTGCGCGACCCCACGCTCACCGCCGAGGAGATCCTCATGAGCGAGTCGCAGGAGCGCATGATGGCCGTCGTGCACCCCGACAAGCTCGAGGCGTTCGGCGCCGTGCTCCGCAAGTGGGACGTGGAGTTCAGCGTGCTCGGCGAGGTCACCGACACCGGCCGCCTCGTCATCGACTGGCACGGCGAGGAGATCGTCGACGTCGACCCGCGCACCGTCGCCATCGACTCGCCGGTCTACGACCGGCCCGTCGCCCGCCCCGGCTGGCTCGACGCGCTGCAGGCGGACTCGGCATCCGCGCTGCCCCGCCCCGATTCGAGCACGGATGCCGGCCGCGACGAGCTGCGCGCGCAGTTCCTCGCCCTCGCCGGCTCGCCGAACCTCGCCGACAAGAGCTGGGTCACGAACCAGTACGACTACTACGTCGGCGGCAACACGGCCCTCGCCTTCCCCGAGGACGCGGGCATGATCCGCGTCGACGAGGAGTCCGGCCTCGGCTTCTCGATCGCGACCGACGCGAACGGCCGCTACTGCCAGCTCGACCCGTACCAGGGCGCCCGGCTCGCGCTGGCCGAGGCGTATCGCAACGTCGCCGTCTCGGGCGCCGTGCCGATGGCCGTGACCGACTGCCTGAACTTCGGTAGCCCCGAGAACCCCGAGGTCATGTGGCAGTTCTCGCAGGCCGTCGAGGGGCTGAGCGACGGATGCCTGGAGCTGGAGATCCCGATCACGGGCGGCAACGTGTCGTTCTACAACCAGACCGGCACCACCCCGATCTTCCCGACCCCGGTCGTCGGCGTGCTCGGCGTGATCGACGACGTCGCGCGCCGCATCCCGAGCGGCTGGCAGGACCCGGGTGAGAACATCTACCTGCTCGGCACCACGGCGCTCGAGCTCGACGGCTCCGCCTGGGCCGGCACGGTGCACGGGCATCTCGGCGGCCGCCCGCCGGCCGTCGACCTCCCCTCGGAGCGCGCGCTCGCCGAGCTGCTGCACGCCGCCGCGATGGAGGGCATCGTCACCGCGGCGCACGACCTCGCCGACGGCGGCCTCGCCCAGGCGCTCGCGGAGTCGGTGCTGCGCTTCGGCATCGGCGCCCGCGTGTTCCTGGACGAGGTCGGCACGCGCGACGGCGTCGACGCGACGACCGCGCTGTTCTCCGAGTCGACCGGCCGTGTCATCGTCTCGGTGCCGCGGGAGGACGACGTGCAGTTCCGCGGGCTGTGCGCGGGCCGCGGCTACCCCGTGGCGCGCATCGGCGTGACGGATGCGGTGCCGGGGGAGGTCCCCGCCCTCGAGGTACAGGGGCTCTTCACCGTGGGCCTCGAGGAGCTGCGCGCGGCGCACTCCGCCACCCTGCCCGAGCACTTCGGCCCCGTCGTGGGCTACACCGAGGGCGCGTACTACGCGGCGCCCGAGGGCGGCCACGGGCGGCACGTCGCGCGCGGCATCAGCGAGTAGCACCGCCCTCCGCCCGTTCCCCTCCGCCACCCGGCGCACCTCATCCACACGGCGCATGCGCTCCGAGACGACCCGCTCGGAGCGCGTGCGCCATTGTCGTGTCGACCCGCTTCGCGGTTCGTGCCATTGTGCTCTATATTCGCTTGAGGCAAACACACTGTCCGCTGTACAAGAGAATGCCGGGTAGTGGAACCGCCACGACTCAGCTGTCATGACTGTCTCAAAGGAGAAGACACGATGACCGACGGAACGACAAGGGCGTCCTCACCGGCGACCGTCCCCCTCAACGCGATCGTGTCGCGCGCGGAAGCGCGCCGGCTCATCGCCTCGACGAGCTTCGGCAACTTCATGGAGTACGTCGACTTCGCCACCTACGGCTTCCTCGCGAGTCTCATCGGCGCGGCGTTCTTCCCCGCCGCGAGCCCGACGGCCCAGCTGTTGTCGTCGCTCGCCGCCTTCGGCGTCTCGTTCCTGTTCCGCCCGCTCGGCGGCGCGCTGTTCGGCTACTTCGGCGACCGCTTCGGGCGCAAGGCATCCCTCGTCAGCTCGATCATCGTGATGAGCGTGTCGACCACGCTGATCGGATGTCTGCCGACCGAGGCCCGCATCGGCATCTTCGCCCCCGCGCTGCTCGTCTTCCTGCGCATCATCCAGGGCATCTCCGTCGGCGGCGAGTTCTCCGTGGCCTCGACCTTCATCGTGGAGCACGCCCCGCACAAGCGCCGCGCCTTCTACGCCAGCTACATCCTCGTCACTTCGGGCATCGGCACGGTCGCGGGCAACCTGCTCGTCCTGCTGCTGACCGTCAGCCTGCCCTCCCACGCCATGGCGGAATGGGGCTGGCGCGTCCCGTTCTGGATCGCGCTGCCGCTCGGGGCGATCGGCCTCTACCTGCGCACGCGCGTCGAGGAGTCGCCCGTGTTCGAGCGCATGGTCGACGCGGACGGCACCCCGAACAACCCCTACAAGCAGTTCAAGCGCTCCGACATCGGCATGCTCGCCCTCGTGGCGGCCTTCTGCGGCGCCAACGGCCTCACCTTCTTCTACTACGCGACCTACTTCAACAACTATCTGACCCAGACCCGCGGCTTCTCGCGCACCGACTCGCTCGTGCTGAGCGTCATCAGCCTGACGATCTACAGCGCGCTGTGCCCGCTGGCCGGCATGCTCTCGGACCGGCTCGGGCGCAAGCGGATCTTCGTCATCGCCTTCTTCGTCGAGGGCATCATCGCGATCCCGGTCTTCATGCTGCTCGGCACGAACTTCTGGGGCGCGCTCGTCGGCATGATCCTGTTCGGCCTGCCGCTGGCGATCACCAACACGATCGTCTCGGTGCTCATCGTCGAGCTGTTCGGCAAGCGCATGCGCACCACGGCGGGCGCGATCGGCCACGAGGTCGGGGTCGGTTTCCTGAGCGGCACGGGCCCGTTCGTCGCCTCGGCGCTCGTCGCGGCGACTTCCAACGCCCTCGTGCCGGCCTACTACCTCGGGGCGATCCTGGTGGCGGCCGGCATCTTGCTGGTCTTCCTGCTGCCGGAGAGCGGGAAGCGCTCGCTCATCATCGACGGCGGGACCGTGGCGGACGAGCAGCTTCCGGCGTGAGCCGGCCGCCGGCGGCCGCGGCGGGCGCTATTTGATCGCCACCGCGTTCGCCGGCGAGCCGATGCCGCGCGGCGCGTTGAGCGGCGCGCTCACGAGGAAGACCTCGCACACGCCGTCGACGGCGCAGTCCGCGGCGAGCGCGTCGAGGTCCCACAGCTCGCCGATTCCCATGCCGAACTGGCCCAGCAGGATCTGATGCAGGAAGCCGTAGGGGAATCCCGCCTCGCTGCGATCCGGCGGCCAGCACTCGAAGCCGGCGGTGTCGGTTGCCACGGCCGCGAAGCCCGCGTCCCACAGGTAGCGGGCCATCTCCTCCGACTGCCCGATTCCGGCCGCGGTGAGGGTGTCGGGGTTGGCCTGCTTCGCGTGCGACTGCGGACCCTGCGCGCGGTACCAGCCGAGGAATCCGGTGCGCACCAGCAGCACGTCGCCGGGCCGGTACTCGATCCCGGCGCGGGTCCGCGCCGCCTCGAGGTCGGCGACCGTGACGGGCGTGGACTCCCCGGCGCCGCCTCCGCGGGCGACGGCGTCGGCGACGTCGAGCAGCACACCGCGGGTGGCGACGCCGTGCCGGCCCCAATGCCCGATCGTGTCACGGCCCTGCTCGACCACCTCGGCCTTGCTCGCTCCGTTGTAGAAGCGGCCGGGCTGGAAGGCGATGTGCGCGAGGGCATCCCATTGGCTGCCGGACTGCGGCCAGAAGTCGTCGTAGACGTCGTCGAGCGCCTTATCCGGCACCTTCTCCACGACGGTGTGGCGGCCGCGGCCGCGGCTGAAGAAGGGGGGCGTCACGGTGCCGAGCTCGATGTCGAGCGGGAAGACGGCGCCGCGGCGCACGAGGCGGGAGGCGGCGAGGCTCGTCGCCTCGTCCACCAGGTTCAGCATGCCGAGCGAGTCGTCGGGTCCGAAGAGCCCCCAGGCCGAGCGGGCGCCGCCCTCCGCCAGGGGGAGTTCGTCGAACCGCGGCAGGCGCCGATTTACTTCTCGCGTGATGTCGTCGTCGATCGCCACATGAGAATAGAACCACGGATGCCTCGCCGCCGGGACGGTCACACGGGAACCCGGGTGTGCACAGTTCGCCCTAACTGTGCCATTGTGTCCAGTAAGTGAGAAAGGCAGAGCGAATGGCGGAAAGTCGCGAGCCCGCGGGGATGGACATCCTGGGCAAAGTCGACGCCGTCGTCAGCACGCTCACGCGCAACGGGGAGCTCTCCGCCGCCGCCATCGCCGAGAGCGTCGGCGAGCCGGTCAGCTCCACCTATCGACTGCTCTCGAGCCTGACCCAGATCGGCTGGGTGAGTCAGGGCTCCCGGCGCGGGCTGTACCGCCTGGGACTCTTCTTCATGCGGGTGGGCGGCCAGGTCGAGGACGCCATCGACATCCGCGAGCGCGCGCTGGGCCCGCTGCAGACCCTGCTGGACCGCACCGGCCAGACCGCCTATCTCTGCGTCCGCCACGATCTGCGCGCCGTCTGCATCGAGCGGCTGGAGGGCGGGGACGTGCGCTCCCTCGCGATGACGCTCGGAGCCACGCTCCCGCTCGTCGTCGGGGGCGCGCCGAAGGCCCTGCTCGCCTACCTGCCCGAGGAGGAGTTCGAGGACGTGCTCGAGCGCAGCTACGCCACGACCTTCGCCGAGCGCATCCCGGAGTCGCGCGCGATCGTCGAGAAGCTCGTCGAGGAGATTCGCGCCAGCGGCATCGCCGTCTCGGACGGGGACGTGACCCCGGGCGTCTCCGCCATCGGCGCCCCGGTCTTCAATCACCGCGGCGAGCTGCAGGCCGCGATCTCCGTCAGCGGCATCCGCGAGCACATCCTCGGCGACGAGGTGGGTGACCACGTGCTCCAGGCGGTGCGCGACTGCGCGGATGCCGTGAGCACGGCGCTCGGCTGGCGCGGCACGGTGGTGCGATGAGCCCGCACGCAGCGCCGATCAAGGTACTCGTCAACTCCGTCGAACTGATCGAGGCCCTCGCCGCCCACGGGCCGCTCACCCCGGCCGAGCTCGCGGAGCGCATCGACGTGCCGCGGTCGAGCGCCTACCGGCTCGTGGACGGGCTCGCGGCGATCGGGCTCGCGGACACGCTGGCCGACGGGCGCATCCGGCTCTCGCTGCGCTGGCTGCAGCTGGCGGATGCCGCGCGGGACTCCCTCATCGAGTGGGCGGCCGCGGCGCAGGTGCTGGAACGACTGGTCGAGCAGACCGGTCAGACGGCGTTCCTGAGCGTCCTCGCCGAGGACGAGGCGGTCTGCATCGACTGGCGCCGGGGCCGAGGGGTGGACGTGCTCGCGCTCAAGCCCGGCCGCGCGCTGCCGCTCTACGCGGGCGCGGCCGGCCGGGTCATGCTCGCCTACGGCGTCGACACGGAGGACTATCTCTCCCGCGGCTCCTTCACGAAGCTGACGCCCGACACGATCACCGATCCGGAGCTCATCCGGCGCGAGGCGGCCCTCACGCGCGAGCGGGGCTACGCCCTCTCCGAGCAGGACGTGTCCATCGGCATCAGCGCGCTTGGCGTGCCGGTCTTCCGCCCGGACGGGGCCGTCGCCGCTGCGGTGTCGATCGGCGGACTGTCCCGGGCCTTCGGGGACGATCCGGCGCGCTTCACCCCGGCGCTCGACGAGGCCGCCGCGATCCTGGAGACCGCGCTCGCGGGCGAGCAGAGGCCGTGAACGCGCTCCGGGCTCGCCACGGAGGCGGCCGCGATCGTGGGATATATTCGCTTCAGACGAACATCGCGTCCGCGGAATAAGAGAAGAATCTCCTGAGCGGATGCCGCCGCACCTGAACCTCGATGGAGAGATGAGAGCCATGGTCGAGAGTCCGACCCCCAGCCCCGCCTCGGCGCGTGCGACGACGCCGGCAGGGGCATCCGTCCTGTTCCTCCACCCGGTGTCGCTCGACTCCCACGCGATCGACTGGCTGAGCATCGAGGGCCTCACCGCCCCCTCGCTGCCCGGGCACGGCGACCGTGACCGCGCCCGCCCGGGCGTGACGCTGGACGACATGGCGGACGAGATCGCCGGCTGGACCGACGGCCCCGTGCACCTGATCGGATGCTCGATGGGCGGCATGGTCGCGCTGCACTTCGCCCTGCGGCATCCGGAGCGGACCGCCTCGCTCGTCATTGGCTACAGCCCAGCGAAGGCGAACCCGGAGATCATGCGCCAGCGCGCGGATGAGACTGAGCACGTCGGCTCGGCGGGGATGGCGGAGGGCACGATGCGGCGATGGTTCACCGAGGCCGCGCTGAGCGCCGAGCCCCCGGCGGCGCCGGTGGCCTACGCGCGCGAGCGCCTGCTCGCGACCCGGGCGGAGACGATCGCCGACGACTGGCGCGCCATCGCCGAGCACGACGTGCTCGACCGGCTGGGCGAGCTCGCAGGCATCCCGACCACCTGCATCGCCGGACGAAGGGACCTCTCCACGCCGCTCGCGGCGGTGAAAACCCTCGCCGCAGGCATCCCCGGCGCTCGGCTGGTCGTGACCGACCACCCGCACATGGGCTTCCTCGAGGAGCCCGCCGAGTTCGACGCCATCGTCGCGGAGCACCTCGCTCTGGCCGGAAGCGCCGCATGAGCCCCGTCGAGCACTTCCCCCGCGTCTTCGGTCGGATGGACGGGCGCAGCGCCCTCGTCACGGGCGCCTCCAGCGGCATCGGTGCGGCCATCGCGCGCGGATTCCTCGACGCCGGCGCGCGGGTGCACGCCGTCGCACGCCGCGCCGACGCGATGGTGCAGGAACTCGGGCAAGACGCCGTTGATGACGGACGCTGCGTGATCCACCCCGTCGACGTCTCCGACTCCGCGGCTATGCTCGCCCTCGGCGCCGAGCTGGCCGCAACCGGGCCGGTCGACACCCTCGTGTGCGCGGCGGGATTCAACATCCCCAAGCGGCGCGTCGCCGAGCTGACCGTCGAGGCCTGGGACGAGCTCGTCGCGGTGAACCTCAACGGCGCGTTCTACGCGCTGCGCGCGACGCTCGACCAGATCCGAGAGTGCAACGGCGACATCGTGTTCATCTCGAGCGTCACCGCCTCCTGGCCCGATCACGCCGGCGCCGCCTACGGCGCCACGAAGTCCGGCCTGCTCGGGCTCGCCCGCGGGGCCGGCATCGACGAGCACGGGAACGGGGTACGCGTCACGAGCGTGCTGCCCGGCATCGTCAACACCGCGATCCTCGACAAGCGCCCGATCCCGCCGACGCCCGAGCTGCGGCGCTGGATGGTGCAGCCGGAGGACATCGCGCAGGCCTGCCTCACGGCCGTCACGCTGCCGGCCCGTACGAACATCGCGGAGATGACGATCGTGGCGACCCGCCTGCAGGCGCTGGCCGCGACCCAAGCCGCGAACCCCGAGCTGCCGGAGGGGCTGGACGGCTGAGCACGGCCACCGCCACAGGAGCGTCACAATAATTACCACTGGTCGGACAGTCAGTTCGCTACGTACTAAGATCGAGGAAGACCAGTCCTGACCGCAGCGCGAGGATGCGCGGCGGAACGAATCGGAGAGAGCAGACGTCAATGGAAGCCGTCATCATCGATCAGCCCGGGTCCGTGCGCGTCGCGGAGGTGGAGCCGCCCGCACCGGCCGCGGGAGAGGTGCGGCTTCGGGTCGAGCTGGTGGGGATCTGCGCGACCGATGTGCACATCCTGCACGGATCCTTCCCGACCGCTGGCTATCCGATCACACCGGGCCACGAGGCGGTCGGCGTGGTCGAGTCCCTCGGCGCGGGCGTCGCGGAGCTGGCGATCGGGGACCGCGTCGTCATCGACCCCGGCGTGCCCTGCGGCGTCTGCCGCCTGTGCCGTCAGGGCCGCCTGAACCTCTGCGAGCACCGCAACGCGATCGGGATCACGCTCACGGGCGCCTCGGCCGAGCTCGTGACCGTGCCGGCGCCCAACTGCCACCGCGTCCTGCCGGGGACGGAGCCGCGCGCCGCCGTGCTCACCGAGCCGCTCGCCTGCGTCGTGCACGCCTTCGACCTCGTCCGCGACCCGGCCGGGGCCGACGTGCTCGTCTACGGTGGCGGCACGATCGGCCTGCTCGCGGCCTTCGTCGCGCGCTCGCTCGGCGCGGCATCCGTCTCGGTCATCGAGCTCGACGCGGCACGGGCCGCGAAGGCCGCGCGCGCCGGATTCTCCTCCGCTGCCTCGGCCGACGCGCTGCCGCAGCAGGACTGGGGCCTGGTGGTCGACGCGACGGGCGCCGTGCCCGCGATCCGGGATGGGGTGACGCGCCTGCAGCGCGGCGGCACGCTCCTGCAGATCGGCGTCGCCCGCCCCGAGGCGATCCTGGAGCTGCACCCCTACGAGGTCTTCCAGAAGGAGCTGACGATCACGGGCAGCCTCACGACCCGCTACTCCTTCCCGCGCGCCCTCGACCTGCTCGCGCGCGGCGCCGTGGACGCCGACGTGATCCTCGGCGAGCCGTTCCCCCTGACGCAGTACGCGGAGGCGATCGACTCGGCCGGACGCGGCGAGACCCTCAAGGTGACAATCGCCCCCGGGGCCTCCCGATCCGCGGAGTAAATTCCTATTATTAGGTCATGTGGTCCGTCAGATAAGAAAAAGATGGATGCCGGACCCGATGTTCTCGACGCAAAGGAGCAGATGAGCATGAAGCGCGGCCGCCTCGAGTGGTATCACCCCGATGAGCTGTCGGATGAGCAGCGTCCCCTCTACGAGCAGATCGTCGGCAAGTTCGCCACGACCAACCGGCCCACGCCGCTCACGGATCCAAGTGGACGCCTCGAAGGGCCCTTCAACGCCATGCTCTCGAACCCGACGCTCGGCGCCGCGCTCCAGACGACGGGCAACGCCCTGCGCTTCCCCGGCGTGCTGCCGCGCGACGTCTTCGAGACGATCGTCCTGATCGTCGGCGCGGAACGCAAGGCGGAGTACGAGTGGTACGCCCACTCGCCGCTCGCCGAGCGCGCCGGCGTCCCCGCAGAGACCCTCGACGCGATCTTCCGCCGCGACTACGCGCAGGCGCTCGAGCCGGCGCTGCTCGAGCTGGTCCGCGCCACCCTCGCCCACACGCAGCCCTCGGCCGCGGCGGTCGACGCCGTCACGGACCGCTACGGCGTCGCCGGCGTGACCGAGGCCGTCGCGACGACGGCCTACTACGACCTCATCGCCGCCCTGCTGCGTACCTGGGACACCCCGCTGCCGGCCGGCGCCACCCCGGCCTTCACGGCCGCGGATGCGAGCTCGGACACCGACGGGGACGCGGCGGCGTCATGACGACCGGCACCCGACTCGCCGGCAAGACCGCCCTCGTCGTCGGGGGTGGACAGACGCCCGGCGAAGGCGTCGGCAACGGCCGGGCCACCGCCCTCACCTTCGCCCGCGAGGGCGCCGTCGTCGCCGTCGCAGACCGCAACCTGGCCTCGGCACAGGACACCGTGGCGCTCATCGATGAGCAGGGCGGGCAGGCCGTCGCCCTCGCCGTCGACGTGACGGACGAACAGTCGATTGTCGCGCTCATCACGGCCGCCCGCGGCGCGCTCGGCCGCATCGACGTGCTGCACAACAACGTCGGCGTCAGCCTGACGGGCGGGGACGCCGAGCTGGAGGACATCGAGCTCGAGGCCTTCGAGCGCGTCACCCGCATCAACCTCACCGGGATGGTGCTCACCTGCAAGCACGTCATCCCCGTGATGCGCGCCCAGCGCAGCGGCGCGATCGTGAGCATCGGCTCGCTCGCCTCCCGGATCGACTACCCCTACATCAGCTACAAGACCTCGAAGGCCGGCGTCGTCGCGCTCACCGAGAACATCGCCATCCGGCAGGCGCCGTACGGCATCCGCGCGAACGCGATCCTGCCCGGGCTGATGGAGACGCCGATGGCGATCGAGAGCCGCGTCGGCCGGAACGGGATGACGCGCGAGGAGATCGTGGCCGGGCGGAACAAGCACGTGCCCCTGCGTGGTCGGATGGGCACCGGCTGGGACGTCGCCAACGCGGCCCTGTTCCTGGCATCGGACGAGGCCGCGTTCGTCACCGGGGTCGCGCTCCCCGTCGACGGCGGCCAAGTCCTCGCGATCGGCTACTGACAGCGCGGCCGGACGGCCGCGCAGGAAAGGCAGAGGCAGCAGAATGAACGGCTCAACGGAGAGCCCGGCGGAGTCGCCCGTCGCCATCGTGGGCGCCGGCAGCATCGGCATCGCGCTCGCGATCGTGTTCGCGGAGGCCGGCATACCGGTCCGCATCGTCGACGCCGCGCCGCAGATGCGGGCGGCGGTGCCCGACGCGGTTCGGGAGCGACTCACCCTGCTCGCCGAGTTCGGCCTGAACGCGCGCCCCGCCGACGAGAGCGCCGCGCTCATCACGGCGGCCGAGGACGTCGACTGGGCCTGCGGCTCGGCGCGGCTCGTCGTCGAATGCGTCACCGAGCGGCTCGACGTCAAGCGCCCCGTGCTGGCGCAGCTGCTGCACGCGGCACCGGCGGGCGTGCCGGTCGTCTCGACATCCTCGGCGTTCATGCCCTCCGAGCTCATGGGCGAGCTCGGCGCCGGGCGCGAGCGCTGTCTCGTGATGCATCCGGCCAACCCGCCGTACCTGCTGCCCGTGCTCGAGCTCGTCCCGGCCGAGTTCACCGCGCCGGAGACCGTCGCGCAGGTGGCCGGCATCACGGCGTCCGCCGGACTGGAGCCGGTCCCCCTGCGCCGCGAACTGACCGGATTCGTGTTCAACCGACTGCAGGGGGCGGTGCTGCGCGAGGCGTACTGCCTCGTGCGCGACGGCGTCATCGACGTCGAAGGACTCGACACCATCGTGCGCGACGGCCTCGGCCCGCGCTGGTCGGTCATCGGCCCCTTCGAGACGGTTGACCTCAACACGCGCGGCGGCATCGAGGCGCACGCCGAGCGACTCGGCCCGGCCTACGCGCGCATGGGCGCCGAGCGCGGCCAGCACGACCTCTGGACGCCGGAGCTCGTCGCCGAGGTCACCCGGCAACGCCGCGCCGCACTGCCCCTCGACCGCTGGGACGAGCGCGTGCTCTGGCGCGACCGCGCCCTGGCGGCGCTGAAGCGCCACCGCGTCGGCGACGCTGACCGCTCGACATCCGAGAACGACACGAACGACACGAACGACACGAACGAGAAGAGGAGCTGATCGTGACCCTCGATCTGACCGAATCGAGCCCCGACACCGGCACGACCACCGCACTGCGCGGCCACACCGTGCCGACCGGTCTCTACATCGACGGCGCCTGGATCGCCCGCGAGCGTCGCCTCGAGGTCACCGATCCCTCCGACGGAGCCGTGCTCACGAGCGTCTCCGACGGCGGGGTGGACGACGCCGTCGCCGCGCTCGACGCCGCCGCCCGCGCGCAGGCCGCCTGGGGCCGCCTGAACCCGCGCAGCCGGGCGGAGCTGCTGCGCCGCGCGCACGCCCTGATGCTCGAGCGGCGGGACGCATTCGTCGACCTCATGGTCCTCGAGAGCGGGAAGCCCCGCGCCGAGGCCGTCGGCGAGTTCGGGCTCTCCGCCGGCTTCCTGCTCTGGGCGGGCGAACAGGTCGCGCACGTGCACGGTGCCTTCGGCGCGGGCTCGTCCGACGGCTACCGCGTGGTCACCACCCACCAGCCCGTCGGCCCCAGCCTGCTCATCACACCGTGGAACTTCCCTCTGCTCATGGGCGCGCGCAAGATGAGCGCCGCCCTCGCCGCCGGCTGCACGGTCGTCGTCAAGTCGGCCGACCTGACCCCGCTCACGATCGCGCTGCTCGTGGCGACGCTGGCGGATGCCGGCATCCCGGCCGGTGTCGTCAACCTGATCCACACGAGCGAGTCGCCCGCGGTCTCCGCCGCCCTCATGACGGACCGCCGGCTCAAGAAGGTGAGCTTCACGGGCTCCACTCGCACCGGCTCCGTCTTGCTCAGGCAGGCCGCCGACAACATCATGAGCACCTCGCTGGAGCTGGGCGGCAACGGCCCGTTCATCGTGCTCGACGACGCCGACGTGGACCACGCCGTCGAGCAGGCCATAGCCTGCAAGTTCCGCAACGCGGGCCAGGCTTGCGTCGCCGCGAACCGCATTATCGTCGACGCGAAAGTCGCCGAGGAGTTCACGCGGAAGTTCGTCGCCGCGGCGAAGGAACTCCGGGTCGGGAACGGCTTCGAGGACATCGAGGTCGGGCCGATCATCAGCCGGGCCCAGCGTGACCGGGCCGCGGGCCTCGTCGCGACCGCGCTCGAGGAGGGGGCGACGCTGCTCACCGGCGGCCACGCCATCGACGGGCCGGGGAACTTCTTCGAGCCGACCGTCCTCACCCACACCGACCGCGCCTCACGGCTCGCCGTGGAGGAGATCTTCGCCCCGATCGCCGTCATCTACACCGCCGAGTCGATCGCCGACGCGATCGAGTTCGCCAACGACACCGACTACGGCCTCGCCGCGTACCTCTTTACCAAGGACCTGTCGCGCGCCGTCGGCATCGCCGAGCGCCTCGACAGCGGCATGGTCGGTGTGAACCGCGGCATCATGGCCGACCCGGTCGCGCCATTCGGCGGTGTCAAGGCCTCCGGCCTCGGGCGCGAGGGCGGCGACACCGGCATCGACGAGTTCCTCGAGCAGAAGTACATCGCGCTGACCATCGACGAGAGCGAGCTGCCGTGAACGCGAACCACAGCCTGCTGGGGCTCTCCCGCCAGCCCAAGGCCATCCACTTCGGGCCCGGCCAGCGCTTCACCCTGCCCGCGGCCATCACCGCGATCGGCCGGCACGCGCTCTTCTGCACCGACGCGCGCATGGCCGGCAGCGCGGAGTTCCAGGAGCTCGTGACCGCGAGCGAGGCGGCGGGCGTCGAGGTCGTCGTCTACGCCGGCGTCGAAGCCGAGCTGCCCCGCAGCAACGTCGAGGAGCTGGTGGCCCGGGTCGGGGCGACCACGATCGACGTCGTCGTCGGCATCGGTGGCGGCAGCTGCCTGGACATGGCCAAGGTGGCCTCCGTCATGCTCGCCCACGGCGGCGCCGTGAGCGACTACTACGGCGAGTTCCGCGTGCCCGGCCCGGCCACCCCGCTCATCACCATGCCGACGACCGGTGGCACGGGGGCCGAGATCACCTGCATCGCCGTCGTCTACGACCCCGAGCTGAAGATGAAGGTCGGCGTGGCGAGCCCCTTCCTCGAAGCGCAGACGGCGATCGTCGACCCGGAGCTGACGCTCAGCTGCCCGCCCGGCCTCACCGCGGCGACCGGCGCCGACGCGCTCTCGCACCTCGTGGAGGCCTTCACCGCCCGCGCCAAGAACCCCACGCCCGAGGAGATCGCGGCGCACCTCTACGTCGGCAAGAACCTGCTCACCGACGGCTACTGCCGGGTCGGCCTCGGGCTGATCGGCACCTCCCTGCCGCGGGTGTACGAGGAGCCGGGCGACCTGACGGCGCGCAGCGAGCAGATGCTGGCCTCGCTCAACGCGGGCCTCGCGATCAACACGACGGGCACGGCGGGGATGCATGCGCTGCAGTCGCCCATCGGTGCCCTCACCCACACGCCGCACGGGGTTGGGGTCGGCACGCTGCTGCCGTACGTCGCGCGATTCAACCTGCCGGAACGCCTCGCGGAGTTCGCCGAGATCGGGCGTCTGCTCGGCGCCGCGGACGGCTCCGAGCCGCTCGAGGAGCAGGCGCACCTCGGGATCGAGCGGGCGGAGACGATCCTCGCCGGGATCGGCGTGCCGCGGGATCTCGCGGCACTCGGCCTGGACCGCGCCGACATCCCCGAGGTCGCACGGCAGGCGATGCAGGCGACCCGCCTGACGGCGAACAACCCGCGCGAGCTGACCATCGAGGCGGCCATCCTGATCCTCGAGAAGGCCTACGAAGGAGATCACTCATGGTGGAGCTGACCCGGAGTGAACAGCTGCCCGACATCGCCGGGCAGTTCTCGCTGCAGGGCCGGAGGGCGCTCGTCACGGGGGCGGGCCGCGGCATCGGCCGGGCCATCGCCCTCGGCCTGGCCGGCGCCGGCGCGGCCGTCGCGCTGGCCTCGCGCAGCGCCGAGCAGCTGGACGAGGCGCGCCTGGTCGTCGCGGAGGCGGGCGGCACGGCGGTCGCCCTGCCGGCCGATCTGGCGGATGCCGGGCGCATCCCCGCCCTCGTCGACGACGCGGAGGACGGTTTGGGCGGCCCGATCGACATCGTCGTGCACAGCGCGGGGACGCAGCATCGCAGCCCGGCGGCGACGTTCCCGCTCGCGGAGTGGGAGCACCTGCTCAGCGTCAACCTCACCGCGCCGTTCCTGCTCAGTCAGGAGCTCGGCCGTCGGCAGCTCGACCGCGGCGAGCCCGGCTCGCACATCTTCGTGTGCTCGCTCACGAGCATCCTCGGGCTGCCGAACCTGGCCGCCTACAACGCCGCGAAGTCGGGGCTGATGGGCGTGGTCCGCGCCCTCAGCGTCGAGTGGTCGGGGGCCGGCATCCGCGTCAACGGCATCTCGCCCGGCTATGTCGAGACGGCCATGACCCACGAGCTGATGGCCGACCCGGTGCGCAACGCACAGCTGCTCGCGCGCATCCCCATGGGGCACTTCGGTACACCGGAGCAGCTTGCGGCCCCGGCCGTGTTCCTGGCCTCCGAGGCAGCCGCCTACCTGACGGGCCAGCTGCTCATCGTCGACGGGGGCTGGGCGGCCGCCTGACGCGCGTCAGGGCCGCGGCGCGGCGGCCAGGACGTCGAGGATCGTGACGGGCGGATGCCCCGTGATGCGCTCCACGACGTCGGTCACCGCCGCGGCCTCGCCGCGGGCGACCGAGGTGTGCCAGGAGACCCAGCGCTCGATCTGCACCGGGTCGGGCTCGGTCAGCGCACGGCGTGCGACGGACTGCTCCGGGGTCTCCACGACGGCGCGGTAGGGCAGCCCGGTGGCCGCGCGCAGCCGCGCCGTGATCTCGTCCCAGGTGCAGGCCTCGGGCCCCGTGACCTCGTAGACGGCGCCGTCGTAGGCGAGCTCGGCCCCGGTCGGGGCGTGCCCCAGCAGCAGCGCGGCGGCGACCTCGGCGATGTCCGCGTGGCCGACGGCACTGATGCGGCCCTCCGCCGAGAGGCCGTGGATGACATGGTCGGCGTCCGCCTGCGCCGAGAGCATCGAGGCGTAGTAGCCCGGGCGCAGGATCGCGCTCTGCAGCCCGGAGTGCGTCAGGGTGAACTCCGTCTCCCAGTGGTCGCGCGCGTGCGAGAAGCTCGCGACCGGCGACGCGCCGATCAGCGACACGTAGACGACACGCGCGACCCCGGCGGCCTGGGCCGCCGCGATGACCGTGCGGTGCTCTTCGTAGCGCCGCGGCGACAAGCCGCCGGAGACGAGCAGGAGCGCGTCCGCGCCCGTGAGCGCGGCGCGCATCGCCGCGGCATCCGCGTACTCGGCCGGGCCGCGCCGTTCGGCGCCCGGCAGCTCGGGGAGCCGCTCGGGGCTGCGCCCGATCAGGATCTGCCTGGCGTCGGCCCGGGCCAGGAGCCGCGCCACCGCGCCGCCCAGCCGGCCGGACGCGCCCGTCACGGCGATGGTGCCGGCGGTCATGCGCGCGCTCCGCTCGGCGTGCTCGATGCGCTCGCCGCACGGCGGCCGGGGCTCACTGTCGGCATCATTGCCTCAACACCTCATTGTCGACTCGACTATCGGGCATTCCGACCGGCATACGGGATCTTGCCTTGACGGATTCCCACCAGGATGGCGATACTGCCAGTATATTCGCATCTATTGAGATGCTTGTCCGCGAGGCAAGACTCAATGCGAAGGCCAGACCCCCACAACCTCACACAGATCAGGACGCTTCCCGCGTCGCCACGACCTCGGCATCGGCGCCGCGCGCCGGTGCCGCGGAACCAACCTAACCTGCACGAGTCTCAGCGCTGATTCTCAACGGAGAGCTCCAGCGCAGCGGCTCCCGAAAGGAACACAATGTCCAGTGTTACCGCCACGTCCGGCGGGCGGAAGAAGCCCAGCCAGCTGGCCTCGGTCGTCGGGACCGTCTTCGGGAACTTCATGGAGTTCATCGATTTCGGCTCTTACGGCTTCGTCGCCGCGATCATCGGCGCGCAGTTCTTCACCAACAGCTCGCCGGTCGTCCAGCTGCTGTCGTCGCTCGCCGTCTTCGGCGTCTCCTTCCTCTTCCGCCCGGTCGGCGGTGCGCTGTTCGGCTACATCGGCGACCGCTACGGCCGCAAGACGGCGCTGACCTGGTCCGTCATCCTCATGAGCCTCGGCACGGGCCTGATCGGATGCCTGCCGAACCACTCCACGATCGGCGTGGCCGCCCCGGTCCTCCTCGTGCTCCTCCGCGCGATCCAGGGCGTCTCGGTCGGCGGCGAGTTCGCCGGCTCGGGCGCCTACATCGTCGAGATGTCGCCGGCGAACCGCCGCGGTCTCTGGTCGAGCTTCGTCTCGTTCAGCTCCGCGATCGGCACGCTGTTCTCCAGCACGCTGATCCTGATCCTGACGAGCACGCTGACCACGGACGCCATGAACACCTGGGGCTGGCGCATCCCGTTCCTGCTGGCGTTCCCGATCGGCGCGATCGGCCTCTACATGCGACTGCGCCTCGACGAGTCCCCCGTGTACGAGCACGTGCGCGACACCGCCGCCATGGAGCTGACCTCGCGCAACCCCTACCGCCACTACGGCTGGCAGGAGATCGCGACGATCCTGATCTCCCTGGTGTTCGCGGGCGGCGCGGGCCTCGGCTACTACTTCTTCTCGTCGTACTTCAACACCTACCTGACCGCGACCGCGGGGCTGTCCCGCACCGCGGCGATCGCGCTGAGCAGCATCAGCCTGCTGTTCTACGCCGCCCTGCTGCCCCTCGCCGGCCTCGTGTCCGACCTCATCGGCCGAAAGTGGCTGTTCATCTGCGCGTTCTTCGCCCACGCGATCGCCGCCGTGCCGCTGTTCTTCATGCTCGGCTCGGGCTCCATCGGCCTCGCGCTCGGCGCGCTGCTCATCTACGCGGTCATCCAGTCGGTCGTGAACGTGCTGACCTCGACGATCCTCGCCGAGATGTTCAACGCCAAGACGCGCGTCTCCGGCGGCGGCATCGGCCAGAACGTCGGCGTGATCATCGGCGGCACCGGCCCGTTCGTCGGCGCCTTCCTGGTCGCGCAGACGCACCTGTCGTACTCTCCGGGCATCTACTTCGCGATCGTGATGGCCATCGTCGGCATCGTGATGGCCTTCACGCTGCAGGAGACCTACAAGATCAACCTGTACCGCAACACCGCCCGCGTGGCGAAGGGCAGCGACGGCTCCGAGACCGTCACGGTCCTCGACCCGGCCCAGGCGGCAGCGGCCCAGGCGGTCAAGGCCGCGCGGGGCTGAGCCCGGCGGCGAGAATCCCGGAGAACCGAAGGCACGACGACGGTCGGGCGCGGCGCCTGCCGCGCCCGACCCGCGATCTGAGAGGCGAGCACCCGCATGACCATCGAGACCGTTCTCGGCCCCATCCCCGACGACAGGCTCGGCCCGACGCTCATGCACGAGCACATCTTCACGGGCTTCGCGGAGCTGCGCGCCGAGTACCCGCGGGACGTCGACGCCCAGGACGAGCGTGCCGTCCGCACCCTCACGGCGCTCGCGGAGACGGGATTCCGCTCCCTCGTCGACCTGACCGTGTACGGCCTCGGGCGCGACGTGCGGCGCATCGCCCGGATCGCCGAGAAGGCCGGAGTGAACATCATCCCGGCCACGGGCATCTACACCTTCGCGGACATGCCCGGCTACTTCAAGAACTACACGATCCGCGTCGACGAGGACTTCATCTCGAGCGTGCTGATCAGGGAGATCGAGCAGGGGATCGGCGAGACCGGCATCCACGCCGGCATCATCAAGTTCGCGACGGATGCCCGCGGGCTGACGCCCGACATCGAGAAGATCATCGCGCAGAGCGCGATCGCGCAGCTGCGCACGGGGGTGCCGATCTCGACGCACACCGACGCGCCGACGCGGAACGGGCTCGTGCAGCAGGAGCTGCTCCGCACGGCCGGCGTCGACCTCGGCCGGGTCGTGATCGGGCACTCCGGCGACTCGACCGACCTCGGCTACCTCGAGCAGCTCATCGAGAACGGCTCCTGGCTCGGCATGGACCGCTTCGGCCACGAGCCGTCCGGCACGCTGGCGGACCGCATCGCGACGGTCGCGGCGATGTGCGAGCGCGGCTACGCCGACCGGATGGTGCTCTCGCACGACACGAACGTCACCTCCGACAACACCCCGGAGGAGCTGCGGAGCAGCCCGCTGTTCGCGAACTGGCACTTCCGCTGCGTGCCCGACATCGTGCTCCCGGCCCTGCGCGAGCGCGGCGTGAGCGAAGCGGACATCGAAAAGATGACCGTCACCAACCCGGTCGCGATCCTCGCGACCCCGCGGTGACGGCGGAGAGGCGAGCGCGATGACGGACGAGACCGCCGGCCCCCGGGCCGGCCTGATGGTCGTGCTGATCGACATCGACCCCGACTACGAGGACGAGTTCAACCGCTGGTACCTCGAGGAGCACCTTCCGGAGCGCCTCGGCCTGCCGGGCTTCCGCTCGGCGCGCCGCTTCAAGCTGCACGAGGGCGACATGGCGACGTACCTGGCGATCTACGAGCTCGACAGCGTCGACACGGTGCACACCCCGGAGTACGAGGCGCTGTTCCCGCAGTCGCCCTGGTCCGACGAGATCACCACCCACTTCCGCTATCGCGTGCGGGGGATCTACTCCGAGATCACACCGGAGCCCGCCGCGGTCATCGCGGCCCGGGCCGCACTGGACGAACGCCGCGCCGCGCAGGGCGCGACGTCGAACTGAGAGAAAGGCAATCGTGGATCGACTCAAGGACAAGGTCGTCGTCGTCACCGGCGCGGGATCGCTCGACGAGGGGATCGGCAACGGCCGCGCGGCTGCGATCCTCTTCGCACGCGAAGGCGCGTCGGTCGTCGTCAACGACCTCAACGAGACGGCGGCCCGCTACACCCTCGACGCGATCGAGCAGGAGGGCGGCCACGGGGTCATCCACGTGGGCGATCTGACCGACGAGACGGCAGCCGAGGAGCTGATCGCCACGGCGGTGCAGAGCTTCGGGAAGATCGACGTGCTGCACAACAACGTCGGGATCGACGGCAACGGCACCGTGCTGGAGACGAGCGTCGAATACTGGGACCGCGTGATGCGGGTCAACGTCCGGTCGATGATGCTGACCTCGAAGTTCGCGGTGCGCGCCTTCCTCGACCAGGGGCACGGCGGCGCGATCACGAACATCGGCTCGATCGCCGCGCTGCGGCCGCACAACCTGACCTCCTACTCGGCCTCGAAGGGGGCCGTGATCGCGCTGACGACCGCGATGGCCGCCGACCACGCCGGGCAGGGTATCCGGGTGAACTGCATCCTGCCCGGCCCCGTCTACACGCCGCACGTCAGCGCGAAGGGCATGTCGGACGAGCTGCGCGAACGCCGCCGTCAGGCCGCTCCGCTGCAGATCGAGGGCACCGGCTGGGACATCGCGCACGCGGCGGTGTACCTCGCCTCCGAGGAGGCCCGCTGGGTGACCGGCGTCATCCTGCCCGTCGACGGCGGCGTGCTGCTCACCTCCGCCTCGCGCTGAGGCCCCGCGTCCCGGCCGGGCGGAGCGGCCCCCGGGCCGGGACGCGTCGGATCACACCAGGCAGGGTTGCGCCATACGCCCGGTCGGCGGCGCGCGGCATCCGCCCTATTCGCCCGTCAGGGTGATCGGCGCCTCGATGCGCGCCCCGCCCGCGGCGACCCACTCCAGGTGGCTGCCGATGGCGGCGAGCACGTTGCGCGGCCGCTCGAGGTTCACCATGTGGGGGCCGTCGACGTAGACGAGCCGGCTGACCGGCAAGTGTGCGTGCAGGCGCTCCAGGCCGGGCGCTCCGCCCGCCGCGTCGTGCCGAGGGACGACGATGCTCACCGGCTGGGTGACGGAGGCGGCCTGCTCCGGACCGATCGTGCTGCGCTCGGAGATCGCGATCCAGACATCCGACCACACGGCCGGGTCCATGGCGAGCAGACGCTCGCGCGCGATCCGCACGCCCTGCGCGTCCCGCTCGACGGCCCCGGGCGTGAACCAGCGGGCCAGGGTCTCGCCGACCACCGCCGTCATGCCCGGCGCCGCGGCGTCCGCCCGTGCCCGATCCCGCGCGCGCTGCTCGGGGCCGATGTCCGCGAACGGCGAGGCGGCGATCAGCGCGGAGCGGATGCGATCCGGATGCCGCAGCAGCAGCTCCGCGACCGCATACGCGCCGATGGCCAGGCCCACCACATCGATCGGCCCGTCGATCTCGCGCACGAGCTCCTCGGCGACATCGGCGAAGCGGAATCCCGGCTGCCGCGGTCGGCCGCCGTGCCCGGGGTAGCGGTGCACGACGACGCGGTCAGCCGGCAGGCCGAGGCGCCCGAGCTCCAGCAGGGCGATCGTCTCCGGATCGTTCGCGACCGGCGGCAGGACGACCAGGGTGGCTTCGGCGGTGGTCACACGCGCTCCTTACTCGTTCTCGCTCGGGGCAGGATCCGTCAGGGCAGGATCAGGATCTTCATCTCGTCGCGGGAGTCGCGCAGCGCCTCGAAGGCGTTCGTGATGCCCTCCTCGAGCGGCACCTCGCGGGTGACGAAGCGCTCGGCGTCGACCGCGCCGGCGGCGAGCAGCGCGATGGCCTCGTCGAACTCGGCCGAGCGGTAGACGCGGGCGCCGAGGAGCGTGAGCTCCTTCATCACGGCCCGCGCGCTGGTGAAGGGGATCGGCGCGTGCGCGAGACCACCCATGAGCACCGTGCCCTGGATGCGCGTCGCGTCGACGGCGGTGGCGAGGCCGACCGGGATGCCGGTGAGCTCGAAGGTCACGTCGAATCCGTCGGCGGGCGCCGTCGTGGCGACGAGCTCGTCGAGCGCCGCCGCCGAGGGGTCGAAGGTTTCGAAGCCGAGGGCGGACATCAGGCCGCGGCGGGAGGGATTGGGCTCGCTCACGACGACGCGCTCCACACCCTTGGCCCGGCAGACGGCCGCCACGAGCGCGCCGATGGGGCCGCCGCCCACGATGAGGACCGCGTCGCCCGGCTGCGCGCCGGAACGCCCGAACATGTGCAGCGCCACCGCGGTGGGCTCGGCGAGGGCGGCGTCCCGCAGCGACAGCCCTTCAGGGATGGGGTGCAGGCGGTGCGCGGGGACCTCGACGCACCGCGCCGCAGCGCCGTCGACATCGATGCCGATGAGCCCGAGGCGCACGCACACGTTGTAGTCGCCGCGGAGGCACGGGGCACATTCCCCGCAGTTCAGGAGCGGCTCCACGGCGACGCGCAGCCCGGGTTCGATGCCCGCCGCGTCTCCCGCGTCGACGACGGTGCCGGAGAACTCGTGCCCGAGCACGACCGGCGGAGCCACGCGCTCCATGCCGCCGCCCCAGATGAGCAGATCGGTCCCGCAGATGCCGAGCGCGGCCACCTCGACGATCACGTGCCCCGGCGCCGGCGCCGGCTCGGGCACGTCGACGAGCTCCAGTGAGCTCGGCCCGGTGTACGCGATCGCTCGCATCGTCACTTCAGTCCTCTTTCTCCCGCTGCGTGGCAGAAGGGGCCCGTCGGGCACGCCTCCTTGCGCTGTCCTGTCAATAATTCTTACCACATGGGCATATTGATCACTCTGTGCGAAACTAAGTTCAGCTCAGCGAGCGCGCGGGCAGCGTCGCCTTCGGATGCGCGAGACGATCCGCACCGAACCCACTCTGCCGCGCATTTCCCTCGCTTGGCCCTTCGGTTCTAATTTCTCATCAGATAGACAGTTCAACCGAACAGTGATAATTTGTGAAGACCCGCTCATCGACGTGCGGGAGTGAGAGGACACGATGACGCGACCTGACCAGGCGGAGCTGGAGGAGCTGGCCCGCAGAGCACGACTGCTTGTGCTCGAGACCGTCACGGCGAGCAAGGCCGGCCATGTCGGCGGCCCGCTCTCGGCGATGGATCTGCTCGTCGCCCTGTACTTCGGCGAGCTGAACATCGATCCGGCCGACCCGAAGAAGGCCGACCGCGACCGGTTCATCCTGTCCAAGGGGCACTCGGCGATCGGCCTGTACTCGGTGCTCGCCCTGCGCGGCTACCTTCCCGTGGCCGAGCTCGCCACCTTCGACCACGGCGACTCGCGACTGCAGGGCCACCCCGACATGCTGATCACCCCCGGCATCGACGCCTCCACCGGCTCGCTCGGCCAGGGCCTCGCGGTCGGCGCGGGCATCGCGCTGGGCGCCAAGCGGCTCGGCAAGGACTTCCACACCTGGGTCATGCTCGGCGACGGTGAGAGCGAGGAAGGGATGGTGTGGGAGACGGTGCTGTCGGCCCCGCGCTTCGGCCTCGACAACCTCACCGCGATCCTCGATCTGAACGGTCTGCAGCAGTACGGCTGGCCGGCATCCGATCACGACCGCTTCGACCGCAGCGAGCCGCTCGGCCACGTCGACCTGCCGGCCGTCTTCCGCGGCTTCGGCTGGGAGCCGATCGAGATCGACGGCCACGACTTCGACCAGATCTTCACCGCCTTCGACCGGGTTCGTGCCGGGCACGGCGCGAGCGGCAAGCCGACCGTGATCCTCGCTACGACCTCCAAGGGCCGTGGCGTCTCCTTCACGGAGGGGACATACACGTGGCACAACGGCGTTGCGACGCCGGAGCAGCTCGACACGGCCCGCTCCGAGCTGCGGACGATCGCCGAGGAGGTGTCCGCATGACCGCGCAACGACAGGTCTGGGGTGAGACGGTCTCACGCCTGGCCGCCGACGACCCCACCCTCCTCGTGCTGGACGGTGACCTCGCCACCTCGACGAAGGCCGACATCATCGCCGCCGAGCACCCTGAGCAGTTCATCGAGATCGGCATCGCCGAGCAGAACATGGTCGGCATGGCCGTCGGCCTCTCCACGCTCGGCTACCGGCCGTGGCTCTCCACCTTCGGCGTGTTCCTGACGCAGCGCGCCCTGGACCAGGTCCGGATGCTGGTCTCCCAGACCAAGTCGCCGGTGCGCCTCGCCGGCTCGTACACCGGCCTGCTCAACGGCTCGAGCGGCAAGACCCACCAGGACATCGAGGACCTCGCGATCATGCGCGCGATGCCCAACATGACGGTGATCGCACCGGCGGATGCCCGTGAGGCACAGGCCGCGACCGAGTGGGCCGCGCAGCACGACGGCCCCGTGTACCTGCGCCTGGCGCGCGACTCGGTCGATGAGGTGTTCACCGAGGGCTACCGCTTCGAGCCAGGCGTGCCGCGCCGGGTGCGCGACGGCGCCGACGCCGTGGTGGTCTCCACCGGGGTGCAGACCTCGCGCACCCGCGCCGCCCTCGACGAGCTCGCCGGTGACGGCATCGACCTCGCCCTCGTGCACCTGGCGACGCTCAAGCCGCTCGACGAGGCCGCGCTGCTGGCCGAGATCGGCGACGCGAAGACGGTCATCACGGTCGAGGAGCACTCCGTGCTCGGCGGCCTGGGCGGCCTCGTCTCCGAGATCGTCGCCGGCTCGCCGTCGACCGCGACCGTGCACCGCATCGGCCTCGCCGATCACTGGTCGGAGTCCGCGCCCAACGACTTCCTGCTGGACAAATACGGTCTCTCCTCGCGTCGCGTCGCCGAGCAGCTGCGCGCCGTGCTCGGCCGCTGACCCGCCGCCGATGCGGATCGGGCTCCTGACCTCAGGAGGAGACTGCCCGGGGCTCAACGCCGTGATCCGCGGCGCGGTGCTGGCCGGCGAACGCGTGCACAACGCCGAGTTCGTCGGCTTCCGCGACGGCTGGCGCGGAGCGTGCGACGGCGACGTCGTCCCGCTGGACCGGCACCGCGTGCGCGGCCTGTCCCGGCAGGGCGGCACGATCCTCGGCTCTTCCCGCACGAACCCCTACGAAGGCCCGAACGGCGGCGCCGCACACATCCTCGAGGTGCTCGCCGCCCACGGCATCGACGCGATCGTCGCCATCGGCGGAGAGGGCACCCTCACGGCCGCCGGCCGCCTCGTCGCCGAAGGCGTCCCCGTGATCGGCGTGCCGAAGACCATCGACAACGACCTCGCCGCGACGGACTACTCCTTCGGCTTCGACACGGCCGTCTCGATCGCGACGGAGGCCATCGACCGCATCCGCACCACCGCCGAGTCGCATCGCCGCTGCATCACCGTCGAGGTCATGGGCCGACAGGCCGGCTGGATCGCCCTGCACTCCGGCATGGCCTCCGGCGCCAACGCGATCCTCGTCCCCGAGCAGCCGCGGTCGATCGAGACGATCGCGGAGTGGGCCACGCACGTCGTCGCGAACGGACACGCGCCGGTGATCGTCGTCGCCGAGGGCTTCCGGCTCGCAGATATGGAGCAGGCGCACTCTCACAAGGGCCTCGATGCGTTCCACCGTCCCCGGCTCGGCGGCATCGCCGAGCTGCTCGCCCCGCTCATCGAGGAGCGCACGGGCATCGAGTCGCGCGCTACGGCGCTCGGCTTCGTGCAACGCGGCGGCGCCCCGAGCGCCTACGACCGGGTGCTCGCGACCCGCTACGGCATGGCGGCCGTCGACGCCGCGATCGACCGCGACTGGGGCTCGATGGTCGCGCTGCGCGGCACCGCGATCGTGCGGGCACGCATCACGGATGCCGTGCAGGAGCTCAATCTCGTCCCGGAGCAGCGCTACGCCGAGGCCGCGCTCATGTTCGGCTGAGCAGTTCCGGTGGGGGCCCGGCGGTTCCGGCTTCTACCGCCATAGACGCGAAAGCTGCTCGGCCTGCTCCGGCGCACACACCAGGATCCCGTTCTCGTCGAGATCCGAGGCATCCCGTGGGACGGCCCGCGCACCGGCCTCGGTGCAGAGCAGCAGACCGGCCATGTCATCGACGGGATGGGACGCGCCGATGAATGCGGCGGCAGCCCGTCCCGCGGCCACGGAAGCCAGCGCGAGGGCGGAGGAGCCCATGATCCGCACGGTCGCGTAGCGATCCTGGAGGCCGAGGAGGACGTCCGCCATGCCGCTCCAGGGACGGTGCCCGGCCCATTCGGTCAGGACGAGCCGACCGGCCAGGGACGGCGTGCGTTGGACCTGGATGGCGTGACCGTTCACGAAGGCGCCACCGCCCCGGGCCGCGGAGAAGATCTCCTCCTGCCAGGGGGCGGCGACGACCCCGACGAGGGGGCCGCTGTCATCCGCGACCGCGATGCTGACGGAGGACCACGGGAGGCCGCTGGCGAAGTTGGCGGTGCCGTCGATCGGGTCGAGGTACCAGGTCAGCTGAGCCGTCCCCGTCGTGGGCGGGAGCTCTTCGCCGACGACGGCGTGAGCGGGGAAGGCCGCGCCGATGGACGCGCGGAGCATCCGCTCGACGCGCAGATCTGCCTCGGTGACGAGGTCGGCTGGGTTCTCCTTCGCCGTGACCCTTCCGCGGCCGCTCGCGCGGATCTCGTGACAGGCGCGCAGCGCGAGCTCACGCGCGAAGCCGAGCAGCCGCGTCTTCTCCTGGGCCTCCGGGACGGTCATGTCGTCGCCTCCCAGCGCGTGCGCATCCGTGTCAGGGCGACGATGTCGTTGCTGATGATCGCGTCAGCGCCCGCATCGAGTAATCGCGTCATCTCCGCCGGCTCGTCGACCGTGTAGACCGACAGGAGCAGGCCGCGGCCGTGCACCTCCTCGGCGAGTGTCCGGTCGGCGAGGGCCGCGAGCTGGTTGAAGTAGTCAGGGCGCACCCGGGCGAACACGGCGCCGGACGGGAGGCCCCGCTCCTCCCAGCTCATCAGGATGACGGCGCCGGGCAGCGCCGCGCGGATCACGGCGAGCGCGTCGGGGTCCCCGGTGAAGGCGAGCCGGTCGAGCTTCGCCGCGACCTCGGCGGAGTGCGCACATGCGGTGGCGATCTCGGGGCTCGCGATGTCCACGAGGAGGACGGCGTCGTGCCGGGAGACGATCTCGATCGCCGCGTCCAGGGTCGGGATGCCGCTCGCCGGCCGGGCACTCCGCGTGGGCACGGCGGACACGGCGGTCCGGATCTCCTCGAATGTGGCATCCGCCACCGCCAGCTCGACTTCCCAGAGCCGTTCGAGCGTGGCGTCGTGCAGCAGGACGAGCCGGCCGTCGGCGGTGAGCTTGGCGTCCACCTCGACCCAGTCGGCCCCGTGGCGGATCGCCGCGCCGATCGACTCGAGGGTGTTCTCGCGCGCGAGCAGCGGCGCGCCGCGATGGCCGATGGCGAGCGGGCGGGCGCTCATCGCACCGCCTCCGACTCCGGCGCGAAGGACACCGCGCGGGCGGCGCTGACGCGCACGCGCGCGGGCAGTCGGTGAGTGGCGGGCACGAAGGCGCGCAGTCGGCTGCCGCCGACGCGAACCATGAGCTCGCGATAGTGCCCGAGCGGGATGTCGCGTTCCACCGTCCCCACCGCGCCGACGGTGTCGTCCTCATCGGGTGTGAGCAGAAGATCCTCGGGGCGGATGCCCACGAGGCGGTGCCCCGTCTGGAGAGGCGCACCCGCGAGCGGCAGGCTCGTCGCCGCGTCGAGGACGAGGACCGAGCCATTCGGGCGATCGTGGACCTGAGCCTCGAACACGTTCATGGTCCCGACGAACCGGGCGACGAACGGCGTGCTCGGATGCCGGTAGATGGCGTCCGGCGTGTCGAGCTGTTCGATACGGCCGTCGTTCATGACGGCGATGCGATCGGACAGGGAGAGCGCCTCCTCCTGATCGTGGGTGACGAAGACGGTGGTGATGCCGAGACGCTGCTGGATGTCGCGGATCTCTTCGCGCACCCGGACCCGCAGCTTGGCGTCGAGGTTCGAGAGCGGCTCGTCGAGCAGGAGCAGACGCGGCTCCATGACGAGCGCCCGGGCGAGCGCGACGCGCTGCTGCTCACCGCCGGAGATCTGCCCCGGCCGGCTGTTCGCGTGGTGCGAGAGCCCGACCATCCCGAGCATCTCCTCGACCCGCCGACGGCGGTCGGCTCGCGGGACCCGCCGGACCGCGAGGCCGAAGGCGACGTTGTCGAAGACCGTCATGTGCGGCCACAGCGCGTAGTTCTGGAAGACCATCGCCGTCGGGCGCCGCTCGGGTGAGACACGCGTGACGTCGGCGCCGTCGATACGGATCGTCCCGGCATCCGGGGTCAGGAACCCGCCGATCATGCGCAATGTCGTGGTCTTGCCGCACCCGGAGGGGCCGAGCAGGCAGATCAGCTCGCCCGCGCGCACCTCGAGCTCGAGCTCCGAGACGATCCGTCGGCCTCCGAGCTCTTTGGTGATGCGGGCAAGGTGGAGCGCCGTCTGCGCGCCGAGGCGAGGAGGTGAGGTAGGGGTGTTCGGGGTCATGAGAGGCCTAACGGAGCTGGAAGCCCTCGGCGACCGTGCCGCTCAGCACGTGGCGGCGCACGAGCAGCATGAGCACGACGGAGGGAATCGACAGAAGGATGGAGAACACGGCCGAGACCTGGCCGGGGTAGTGGCCGATGAGGTTGTACATCTCGGTCGGCATGGTGATGTACTCGGGCGCGCCGACCAGGAAGGTCCCCTGCGCCTCATCGAAGGCGGCGAGGAACGAGAGGATGATCGCGACCAGGATCGCCGGGGCGGCGATCGGAAGGGTCACCCGGAGAAAAACGCGCAGCGGACCCGCGCCGGCATCGCGTGCGGCCTCCTCCAGGCTCGGGGGGACGGAGGCGAAGGCTGCTGCGGGGATCCACGTCATGAAGACGATGGTGCCGATGAGCTGGACGATGACGACGCCCACGGCGGTGCCCATGAGGTTCAGGGCGTAGAACAGGCTCGACATCGCGATGAAAAGGCCGAAGCGTGGGAAGGCGTTGGTCGCGAAGATCGCGATCAGCAGGGCACGGCGGCCGCGGAACGGCATCCGCGCGAAGGCATAGGCCGCGGGCAGGCAGATGAGCATCGAGACCGCCGTGACCACCGGGGACAGGATGAGGCTCAGCCGGATCGAGGAGCCGAGGTTCGCGTCGGCGAGGACCTCGTGCCACCAGGACAAGGTCCAGCTGTCGGGCAGGAGCCGAGGGAAGGTCCAGTGCCCGGCGAAGGCCTGCACCCCCAGCCACACGAGCGGGCCGAGCACGAAGACGGCGATGAGCACGGCCAGAACAGTCGCGCCGACCGTGGTCGCGGCCGCGCCGATCCGGCGGGCGCGCTCGGTCGAGGCCGGCGGTGGGATGGTCCTGCTCATCGTCCTCCTCGAGGAGTCGCGGTATTGCGCCCGGAGCGGAAGTTCGCCCAGACGTAGGGGATGCCGGCGAGCGCGGCCAGGACGAAGACGACGACCGCCATGACCTGTGCCTGCTGGGGCGTGTTGAAGGCGGTATAGCTGTTGGACATGACCGGCCCGAGGATGTTCCCCCCGGTCGGGCCGACGATGTAGGGCAGGGTGAAGCTGCCGAGGATTCCGATCGCGGTGAAGGTCGTCGCGATGATGGTCGGCACCGAGGTGAGTGGCAGCAGAACCGTCCAGAAGCGCCGCACCGGACCCGCGTCGACGTCCCGGGCGGCATCGATCAGCCCCGCGGGCACACCCTGCAGGCCGGAGACGATCATGAGCACCGCGAACGGCAGGTTCGACCACACCGAGCCGATGATCACGCCGCCGAGCGTATAGCCGAAGGTCGGGGCGTGCGACCAGCCGAGCTGGGTCGCCATCGTGCGGAAGAACCCGTTCGGCGCCCAGAAGGTGAGAACGGCGTAGGCGCCGATCACCGCCGGGATGAACATCGGGACCACCGAGAGCGCGCTCACCGCGCGGGAGACCCAGTTGTCGTGGAAGCGCAGATACAGCGCCAGGAACCAGGCGAGCGCGATCGTGATCGCCGTCGAGAGCACCGTGACGTAGACGGTGGCCCAGAGGCTTGCGAGGAACTGCGGGTCGGTGAGCACCTCGTGCCACGCAGCCAGGGTGGGCGCTCCGTTGCGGGAGACGTGCTGATGCTGAGCGATGGCGGCGATGGTCGAGTTGAGGCCGCCGGTCAGGCCGAGCGTGTACAGCACCGCCGCGACCATGGGCAGTCCGACGAACAGCAGGATGACGAGCACCGGCGGGGCCGAGAGGGCCGCACCGGTCAGGGCGCGGCCGAGGCCGCGCCGGGCGACGGGGCGCGGTGCCCGCGCCGACTCACCGGCGCGGGCACCGCTGAGCGTCACGGGACGATCTTCTGCCATTGGCTGTTCATGTCAGCCGAGGCCTGCGCGGAGTAGAACGGCGCCTGCTTCGTCGTGTCGACCCCGGCGAAGGCGGACTGGATGGACTCCGGGAGCTTCGCGGTGGGGATGACGGGGAAGCCGTTGACCTGTGTGACGATCTGGGCCTGCTGCGCGGGCTCGAGCACCCAGTTCAGGAGGGTCAGAGCCGCATCCTTGTTCGTCGAGTTCTTGGGGACGGCGAGATAGGATGGGCCACCGGGCATAGGCGGGTCGCTGATCGAGACCACCTTGTCATCCGCGGTGAGACCGCCGGCCTTCTTGGTGGTCAGGAAGATATCCGACCAGCTGGGGACCATGGAGATCTGCCCCTGGCCGAGGAGGTTCAGCGATGCCTGGTTCCCGTTGGGGTAGTTCTTCTGATAGATCGAGGAGTTCAGCTCCTTGAGGGTCTGCAGGCCCTTGCTCCAGCCGGATTCCGCCGACTGGTCGTAGCCGGTCGACATCTTGGTGATGGTCGCGTCGTCGAGGTTGCTGTCGAGCACGGCCTGAACGAAGCCCTGCCCCGAACCGCCCGTGGCGGGCGAGTTGTAGGTGAACTGGCCCGGGTTCGCCGTGATCCAGCTCAGCAGATCCTGGAGCGTGGTCGGCGGGTTGGGGACCTTTTTGGAGTCGTAGGCGAGGACGACGGCCGAAGCGCGGTAGGGCAGCTCGCCGTCCTGCGCGGTCATGACGCTCTCGATGTTCTTCGTGTTCGGCACGTTCGTGGCCGAGATCGGCGCCAGCAGACCCGCGCTGGAGGCGTTGGAGATGAATCCGGCATCGACGATCACGTCCATCGGCGGAGTCTGCTTGGCCTTCACCGAGCCGGAGAGGCGGGCAAGCTCGGCGGAGTCGGTAGAAGCGTCGGCAGAGCTGAACTTGACGGTGATGTTCGGGTGGCTCGCCTCGAAGGACGGGATCAGCGAGTTCTGCCAGAGCTGCTGGATGCCGACGTCGCTGTCCGTGAACAGCGTCAGCGTGGTCTTCTTCCCCGCGGAATCGTGGGAGGAGGAGCTGTTCCCGCCCGCTGCGGAGCAGCCGGCGAGGGCGAGGGAGGCGGCGGCCAGGAACGCGGCAGCCATCGTGTATCTGTGTTTCATCCTGTGCATCCTGTGGTCGAGGGCGGGAGGGGCTCTCACACGCTGCGCCGATGGCGCAAACGGTCGAGATATTCGGGCAGGAATCGATAGTCGTCGGACTCGGCCGCATGGGCGCGCGCCCAGCGGTCGAGCTCGTCGAGGTCGGGGGCTCCCGCGGCGCCGCCGAGCACGCGCGTCGAGAGCGCTGCGCACAGGCTCGCGAAGCGGAGCGCGTCGGTCAGCGGCTCCGGCGTGAGCGTGGCGCACATGAGGGCGCTCGCGAAGACGTCGCCGGCGCCCGTCGCATCGGTCGTGGGCACGCGGACGGCGGGAATGCGCAGCTGCCGCCCGCTCGGTCCCTCCTGCGCGATCACGCCGTCTGGGCCACAGGTCACGACGACGAGCGGCACTCGCGAGGCGAGTTCTCGCGCGGCGGCCTCGGGCGTCGTGGTGCGCGTGTATGCCATCGCTTCGGTCGCATTCGGCAGAAAGACATCGACGCCCGCAAGCTGGTCCAGGAGCTGCGCGTCCCATCCGGTGTGCTGGTCCCAGGCGACATCCGCGAAGACGCGGGCACCGGAGCTCCGCACGTGGTCGAGCCACGTCGGCGACTCCGCGGTGAGTGTGAGGAACGCCGCAGCGGCATCGGCGGTCTGCGTGACCGGCGGCAGGGTGAGCGCCCCCTGGCTCAGAAAAGAACGGTCACCGTCGATCGGGGCTGCGACGGTGAGCGGCGTCTCGCGACCGGGCACGGTGCATACGCCAGAGAGGTCCAGACCGGGTTCGCGCTCCAGTTCCGCCCGCGCAATCGCGCCGAGCGCATCGCCCCCGAGCTCGGCGACGAGGACGGTGCGCAGGCCCAGCCGCGCGGCGGCGACGGCGTTGTTCGCGACGCCGCCGGCGGAGACGGCCCGCCGTGCGGCCCAGACCTCTTCACCCGGAGCGGGGAAACGCTCGAGACCGTCGAGGATGATGTCGAGAAACACGGCGCCCACGAACAGGGCATCCGTTGCGCGGGTCTCACGCCGAAGCGTCATCCGGGCCTCCGTTCTTCATCTCGCCACAGCATCCGGTCGAAAGCGACACTAACCAGGCCTGATCGCATATGACAATAACTGCTCGATCATGTTCATTTTTTGTTTACGTTTGTGATCGTTTTGTCGATCTCATCGATACGGTGAGTGAAATTGATCGTTTATGCGCGCTTCCTGTGATAGCGTCCAGCCATGCTTGCTCATCAACGCGAGGAGGCGATCCTCGGTCGTCTGCGCGAGATCGGCTCGGTCTCGGCCCAGGAACTTGTGCGCCTGCTGGACGTCAGCGCCCCGACCGTCCGCCGCGATCTGGAGCGCCTCGAGGGCGAGGGCCTCCTCCGCCGCGTCCACGGCGGTGCCCTGTCGACACAGGAGGCGAGCGGCGGTGACGAAGCTCCGTTCGGCGCGGTGACGGCTGAATTCGCACCGGAGAAGGATGCCATCGCGGTGGCCGCGGCGGCGCTCGTGGAGGACGGCCAGGTCGTCCTGCTCGACATCGGAACGACGACCGCCCGCATCGCGCGGCAGCTGCGCGGACGCGCCGTGACGGTGATCACAAGCAGCCTCGCGGTGCTCGATGAGCTGCGGAATGACGAGGCGGTCGAACTTGTGCTGCTCGGCGGAACGGTGCGGCGCAACTTCCAGACCGTTGTCGGACCCCTCACCGAGGATGCCATCGCGAGCGTCAGCGCTGACCTCGCCTTTCTCTCCTGCACCGGCGTGCGTGCGGACGGCGCGATCGTCGACGACATCTCGCGTGAGGCCAGCATCAAGCGCGCCATCGCGAAGTCCGCCGGTCGGCTCATGCTCGTCGCGACCGCGGCGAAGTTCCCCGGCACGGGCGCGATCCGGATCGCTCAGCTCGAGGAGATGGACGCGGTGATCACCACGGCCTCCGCCGACCACGCCCCGCTGAACGACTACGCCGGCAACGGCGGGAAGGTGATCGCGCTGTGAAGCTGGCGGTGCTCGGCGGCGGCGGATTCCGCGTGCCCCTGGTCTATCGCGCGGTGGCCGCGGACGACCTCGTCGACGAGTTCTGCCTCTACGACCCCTCGCCTGAGCGGCTTCAGGTGATCGAGAGCGTGCTGGGCCAGATGCGCATACGCGAGAAGCCCCTGGTCGTGTCCTCGACGACCAGCTTGGACGAGGCTCTGGCTGGAAGCGATTTCATCTTCTCCGCCATCCGCGTCGGCGGCCTCGAAGGGCGTATCGCCGACGAGCGCGCCGCCCTCGACCTCGGTCTGCTGGGTCAGGAGACCACGGGCCCGGGCGGCATCGCCTATGCCTTGCGGACCATCCCGGTCGCCATGGCGATCGCCGAGCGGGTGACGCAGCTGGCCCCTCGCGCGTTCGTCATCAACTTCACCAACCCCGCCGGGATGATCACCGAGGCCATGCAGCGGCTGCTCGGAAAGCGCGTCATCGGCATCTGCGACACCCCGAGCGGCCTGGGGCGGAGGCTGGCCGCCATCTCCGAAGTGCCCGAACGAGACGTGCGGCTGGACTACGTGGGTCTGAACCACCTCGGCTGGCTGCGCAGCGCTCGGTACGGCGACCGCGAGCTGATCACCGAGGTGCTCGCCGATCCGGACCGCCTCAGCAGACTCGAGGAGGCACAGCTCTTTGGCACGGACTGGCTGCACTCCCTGGGCATGATCCCCAACGAGTACCTGTACTACTACTACAACACCCGTGAGGCCGTCGCGACGATCCGCGCCGGCGCCCAGACCCGGGGCGAGTTCCTCCACGACCAGCAGCACCGCTTCTATGAGCGCGCCGCCGCCCACCCCCGAGCCGCATTGACCGACTGGTTCGCCACCAAGGACGAGCGGGAGGCGACCTATATGCGCGAGGCGCGGCTGGACGTCGGCGAAGAGCGCATCGGCCCCGAAGGCGGCGGATATGAGCAGGTCGCCCTCGACGTCATGCGCGCAATCGCCCTCGACGAGCGCAGAACGATGATCCTCAATGTCCGCAACGGCCCGACCCTTCCCAGCCTGCCGCCGGACGCCGTCATCGAGGTCCCCGCCCGCGTCGACGCGACCGGGGCCACCCCGCTGGCCGTGACGTCCCCGCCACTGACCGAGCTGGGCCTCATGCAGCAGGTCAAGGGCGTCGAACAGCTCACGATCGCCAGCGCGCTCGACGACAGCCCCGAGCTCGCCGCCAAAGCGCTCGCCCTCCATCCCCTGGTGGACTCCACCGACATCGCGAAGGAACTGCTGCGCAGATACCGTCGGAACACTCCCCAGCTCTTCCAGGGTGTCCGCGCCACCGCGTGAACAGCGTGTGAACGCCTGTTTCATAGATACCAATTTCGTGAAACAGGCGTTCATGATCGGTTAGCGTGCTCGTGTGAGCCCGATTCCCGCCCTGCCCGCCGTCGTCTTCGACTTCGACGGGACGGTCTGTGTGGGGGACGAGCCCGTCCGCGCCTATGCGGATGCCGTGCTCGCCGCGGCATCCGTCAGCCCCGAACGCGCCGCCGAGGTCCGCGGCCGGCTCGACGCGTTCCTCGCCGGCCCGAGCACAGGCATCGGCACAGGCGCACGCACCGGCACGAACACCGGCACGCCCGACGGGCCGTCGTACATCGACGGCTACGCCGCCGTCGCCGCCCTCACCGCGGAGCTCGCGAGCCCCGCGGAGCAGGACGCCGCCTACCACACCGCCCGCCGCGCCCTCGCCGAGGGGCGACTCGCGATCGCCGCGCCGCTCGGGCTCGCCGAGCTGCTGCACTCCCTCGCCGGGCGGGCGGAGCGGGTGCTGGTCACCAACGCGCCCGCGCTCGGCATCGCCGAGGCGCTCACCGCCATCGGGCTCGAGGGATGCTTCGACCGCCTGATCACCGATGCGCGGAAGCCCGACGGCTGGTCACGCATCCTGCCGCAGCTCACGAGCGAGGCCGACCGCCCCGCCGCCCGACTGCTCAGCATCGGCGACATCTGGCTCAACGACCTCGCCGAGCCGCTCACCGTCGGCGCGACGGCCTTCCTCATCGACCGCTTCGGCGGCACACGCGGCCCGGCCCACGCGGCGGCCCCCGTGATCGAGGAGCTCTACCCGGCGCTGCAGGCCTGGGTCGACGCCCCCGAGGCGTTCCGAACGGCGCATCCGGCCGCCATGCCCGCCGCGCTGGCAGCCTCCGCAGCCGCACCCACGCCCGCCGGCGCCCCGGCCCGCGCGGACTGAGCCGCGCCGCCCCCACCGACCCGATCCCCCTCCCCGCACCTGAGACACAGAACGGAACCAACATGAGATTCTCACGCGTGAGCATGACGGCCGCTGCGGCCGTCGCGGTCGCCGCGGCTCTCGCCCTGAGCGGCTGCGCCGTCCAGCAGAAGACCGCGGACGCCGCATCCGACAAGGGCAACGCCAGCGGCTCCGGCGTGTGCACCGGCACCGCCGACTCGAAGGCCAAGGACCCCACCCAGCTGACCCTCGCGCTTGTCCCCTCTGGCGACGCGAACAAGCTCGTCGAGACGGTCAAGCCGCTCGAGCAGGCGCTCACCCAGCGCCTCGGCATCCCCGTCAAGGGCGTCATCACGCAGGACTACCAGGCGGCGGTCGAGGCCATCGGCAGCAACCAGGCGCAGATCGGCATGCTGCCGAGCCTGCAGATGAGCCAGGCCTGCGACAAGTACGGCGCCGTGCCCGCCCTGCAGACCGTGCGCGCGGGCGCCAGCAGCTACGCGGCGCAGTTCTTCACCAACAACCCCGACAAGTACTGCGCCGACAAGCCGACGCCGGACAAGAACGGGATGCTGTTCTGCAACGGCACCGCGAGCGGCACGGGCCCCGCCGGTCTCGACAGCCTGAGCAAGATCAAGGGCGCCAAGGTCGCGCTGCTGCAGGCCGCTTCGCCGGCCGGCTACATCTTCCCGGTCGCCGCGATGAACAAGGCGGGCGTCTCGCTCGACAAGGGCGACATCACCCCGGTGCAGGTCACGGCGAACGACGCCGCGGTCCTCGCGGTCTACCACGGTGACGCCGAGGTCGGCGCGAGCTACTGGGACGCGCGTTCCGTCGTCAAGGCGGACACCCCCGACGTCGGCACGAAGGTCGTCGTCTTCGCCCTGACCGACATGATCCCGAACGACGGCGTCTCCATCAGCGCGGGCCTCAGCGCGGCCTGGCAGACGAAGATCTCCGACGCGATGAAGGACTACGCCGGCACTCCAGAGGGCGTCAAGGCGCTGACCGACATCTACCAGATCACCGGTCTGACCGACGCCGACCCGGCGAGCCTGAAGACGACCCAGGACGCCGCGAAGAGCATCGGCCTGGGCTGACCCTTCCCGCCGCGGGCGGCGGGGTCGGACGCGTCGTCCGGTTCCGCCGCCCGCGGCATCCGTGCGCGCAGAGACGCCCGGAGACGCGCGGACGGCGAGCAGGACGCACGAGTGGAGCAGCGAGAGATGAACGAGAGACCGGATGCCGCGCGCATCCGCTTCGAGCAGGTGAACGTCACGTACCCGAACGGCTATCGCGGCCTGAAGGATGTGAGCCTCACCATCGAGCCCGGCGAGATGGTCGCCGTCGTCGGACTGTCCGGCGCGGGGAAGTCGACCCTCGTACGCACGATCAACGGACTCGTGCCGATCACCGACGGCGAGATCACGGTCGGCGAGCACCGGCTGCGGGGCCTGCGCGGCAGCCGCCTGCGCGAGCTGCGCAGCGAGGTCGGCATGATCTTCCAGAGCTTCAACCTGGCCAGGCGCACGACCGTGCTGAACAACGTGCTGATGGGGCGTCTGCACCACACGGCGACCTGGCGCACGCTCGTCGGCGCCTGGCGGGCGGACGACGTCGAGCTCGCGATGCAGGCCCTCGAGCGCGTCGAGATCGTGCAGAAGGCGTACGCCCCGGCCGCGGAGCTCTCCGGCGGCCAGCAGCAGCGCGTCGCGATCGCCCGCACGCTCGCGCAGCAGCCGCGCATCGTGCTGGCGGACGAGCCCGTCGCCTCGCTCGACCCGCCCACCTCGCACGTCGTGATGCGCGATCTGCAGCGCATCAACCAGGAGCTCGGCATCACGGTCGTCGTGAACCTGCACTTCCTCGACCTCGCGCGCCGCTACGGCACCCGCCTGATCGGCCTGCGGGCCGGCGAGGTCGTCTACGACGGCCCGGGGGCCGGCGCCGACGAATCCGTCTTCGAGTCCATCTACGGCCGTTCCCTCACCGCCGAGGACGTGCTCGACTCCCGCCCCGTGGAGCTCGCGTGACGCGCCCGGCCCCGGTGGCGAGCACCGGGCCGGGCGCGGGGCAGGGCGGCGGGCGGGATGCCGTGCGCGCGGCATCCCCGCTGCGCCCGGTGCGCCCGCGCACCCGATGGAAGTCTCTCGTCGCGGTGCTCGTCATCGCAGGGATCACCGCCTGGGCCGCGGTCACGATCCAGGTCGACCCGGCCGACCTCGTGCGCAACGGCGGCAACGCCGTGAACACGCTCATCCAGCTCGTCCAGCCGGACTACACCTTCTTCCCGCAGACGCTCGACGCCCTCGGCCAGACGGTGCAGATGGCCGTCATCGGCACCGCCATCGGCGTCGCGCTCTCGCTGCCGCTGTCCTTCCTCGCCTCGCGCGCCACGAACCCCGACGCGACCTCCTACCGCGTCGTGCGCTTCGTGATGAACGTGATCCGCGCCGTGCCCGATCTGCTCTACGCCTCGATCTTCGTCACGGCGATCGGCGTCGGCGCCCTCTCCGGCATCGTCGCGCTCGTGCTGTTCAACCTCGGCATCATGGTCAAGCTCATCTCGGAGGCGCTCGACGGCGTCGACCGCGGCGGGCAGGAGGCGGCGCTGGCGGCGGGCGGCACCTGGCTCAAGGCCGACCGCGCGGCGATGCTGCCGGAGATCTCCCCCGCGTTCCTGTCGCAGACGATCTACGTGCTGGAGCTCAACATCCGCGCCTCGACCGTGCTCGGCCTCGTCGGCGCCGGCGGCCTCGGCATGCTCATCGACAAGGTCCGGACCTTCTACGAGTACCACTATCTCTCCCTGGTGATCTTCGAGATCCTCGCGCTCGTCATCGCCCTCGACCTGCTCAGCTCCTATGTGCGCGGAAGGATCGTCCGATGAGCGCGACCGCTCTGCGGCCGGGGATGCCCGCGGCCGCGGCATCCGCCCGCCCCCGCCGCCCGCGGCAGGTGCTGCGCACCCTCGTCTCGGTGCTCGTCGTGCTCGTGATCGCCGCCTCATTCTGGGGCGTCGACCTCTCCTGGAGCTCCATCGCTCAGGCCCCCGCGAGCCTCCTGCACATCGCCCACCTCATGTTCGGGCCGCCGAACTGGTCGCAGCTGCCCGAGGCGCTCGGTGCCACGATGCTCTCGGTCGCGATGGCCTGGTTCGGCACCGTGCTCGGCATCGTCATCTCCTTCCCGCTCAGCCTGCTGGCCACGCGGGGGCTGCTGCCCGGCGTCGTGCGCTGGCCCGTGCGCGCCATCTTCGCCGTGCTGCGCGCGGTGCCGGAGGTCGTCATCGCGGTGCTGATGCTCTCGGTCACAGGACTCACGGCGTTCACCGGAGCGCTCGCCATCGCGATCGGCTCGATCGGCACGCTCGGCAAGTGGGGCTTCGAGACCTTCGAGGCCGTCGACCGCGGCGCGATCGAGGCGGCGACGGCCGCGGGAGGCTCGCGCGTGCAGGTCATGCGCTGGGGCGTGTGGCCGGCAGCGCAGCCCGAGGTGCTCGCCTTCTGGCTGTACCGCTTCGAGGTCAGCGTGCGCGCCTCGGCGATCCTGGGCCTGATCGGCGCGGGCGGCATCGGCAAGATGCTCGTGGACAACACGCAGTTCCGCGTCTGGGACACCGTCGGCACGCTGCTCATCGTCGTTGTGGTCGTCACCATGATCATCGACCAGCTCTCCGGAATGGTCCGGCAGCGCATCATCACGGGGCGGTGGCAGCTGCCGCTCGCGGCGCGGCGCGGGCGGCGCGGCTCGCGGGGCGCGGGCGGCCTGGGCGGGCCGGCGGATGCCGCTGGGCCGGGTGCCGGGGGGCCGGGTTCCGGGACGGGCGTCGAGCCGAATGCCGGGTCGGATGCCGGTGCCGCAGGCATCCTGTCGGAAACCTCGGCTGACTAGGGTTTGCGCATGCCTGCACAGGACGCCGCCGCGCAGCCCGGCCGCCCCGGCGAGGTCATCGCCACCATCCGCAGCCTGCTGCCGTCGCTGCTGCCCACGGAGCAGGCCGTCGCGCGCGTGCTGCTGGAGCGCTCTGCCGAGATCGTCGAGCTGAGCTCGCAGCAGGTCGCCGAGCTCGCCGGCGCCTCGCGGGCGACCGTCGTGCGCACCTGCCAGAGCCTCGGCTTCAGCGGCTACCAGCAGCTGCGTGTGCTGCTCGCCCGGGACGCCGGCTACGCCGCGGAGGCCCCGTCGTCGGGGGCGCACCCCGCTCCGGCCGGCGCCGCGGGCATCGTCGGCGAGACCTTCCAGCGCATCGCCGCCGGAGTCACCGGCATGGTCGCCCTGCTCGACGAGAGCGCCGTCATCGGCGCGGTCGAGGAGCTCGCCGTGGCCCGCCGCGTCGTGGTGCTCGGCAACGGGCTCTCGACGCCGCTCGCCCTCGACGCCGCGGCGCGCCTGACCTCGGTCGGTCGGCCCGCCGAGGCGCCGCTCGACGTCATCAACCAGCAGATCACTGCCCGGCTGCTGGAGCCCGCGGACCTCGTGCTCGCGATCAGCGGCAGCGGCTCGAACGCCTCGACGCTGCGCGCCGTCCAGGCCGCCCGGCGCGCCTCGGCGCGGGTCATCGCGGTGACCGCCTTCGCCCGCACACCGCTGACCCAGCTCGCCACGACGAACCTCGTCGTCACGATGCCGGACCTGACCTTCCGCGACGAGGTGACCCTCACGACGCGGCTGCCCCAGGCGATCCTGATCGAGGGGCTCGTCGCCGCGGTCGCCGAACGCCTGGGCGAGACCGCCACCCGCGCCCGCGACCTCGCCCTCGATGCGATCTCGGAGAACCTCGGGGAGTAGCCCCGCCCCGCCCCTTCCCCGGCGCGAAATCTGCCGAATGGTTCTATGCCGGGGCTTTCCAGATGCCTCGGGCAGATCTCGCGGATGCGTCAGCCGAGGCGGTAGGTGCGATTCTTCGATTGCGGCGGCGCCGTCGCGATCACCGCGCGCTGGTCGATGAGCACCCGCAGCCGTTGCCGCACGACGTTCACGGTCGAACCGGACCGGTCGGCGATGTCCTGCACCGCCAGCTCGCCCGCGTCGCGGATCGCCGCGACGATCCGCTCGTCGAGCGCCCCGCGCGCGGC
>DASWPQ010000036.1:0-102658 GCA_036398375.1 Gryllotalpicola sp. | reverse complement strand
GGCGCGCCGGACGTGGCCTTCCCCCGCCTGAACGCGCTGTCGTACTGGCTGTTCTTCTTCTCCGGCATCCTCATCATGATCAGCGTGCTCACACCGCAGGGGGCCGCCGACTTCGGCTGGACCGCCTATGCGCCGCTGTCGAGCCCGAGCTTCAGCCCGGGCCTCGGCGGCAACCTCTGGGTCGTCGGGCTCATCCTCGGCGGCTTCTCCAGCGTGCTCGGCTCGGTCAACTTCGTCGTCACCGCACTGGCGTTGCGGGCACCCGGCATGACCGTGTTCCGCATGCCGATCTTCACCTGGACGGTGCTGATGACCGCGATCCTGGTGCTGCTCGCCTTCCCGATCCTGACCGCCGCGCTGTTCGGGCTGGCGATGGACCGCGTCCTCGGCGGCCACGTCTTCGACGCCGCCACGGGTGGCCCGCTGCTGTGGCAACACATGTTCTGGTTCTTCGGACATCCGGAGGTCTACATCATCGCCCTGCCCTTCTTCGGCATCATCAGCGAGGTGCTGCCGGTCTTCAGCCGCAAGCCCGTGTTCGGCTACAAGAGCCTGATCTACGCGACCATCGCGATCGTCGCCCTCTCGATCACCGTCTGGGCGCACCACATGTTCACCACCGGCGCCGTGATGCTGCCGTTCTTCTCCTTCATGACCATGACGATCGCCGTGCCGACGGGCGTCAAGTACGTCAACTGGATCGGCACCATCTGGCGCGGCTCGATCACCTTCGAGGCGCCCATGCTCTGGGCGCTCGGCTTCCTCATCACCTTCGCCTTCGGCGGTCTGACCGGCGTCATCCTCGCCTCGCCGCCGCTCGATTTCCACCTGCAGGACACCTATTTCGTCGTCGCGCACTTCCACTACGTCGTCTTCGGCACCGTCGTCTTCGCGTTCTTCTCCGGCGTCTACTTCTGGTGGCCCAAGTGGACCGGCTACATGCTCAACGAGAAGCTCGGCAAGATCCACTTCTGGATGCTGTTCCTGGGTTTCCACATGACCTTCCTCATCCAGCACTGGCTGGGTGTCGAGGGCATGCCCCGCCGCTACGCGGACTATCTTCCCTCCGACGGCTTCACCTGGATGAACCAGCTGTCCACCATCGGCGCCTTCCTGCAGTCCGCCGCGATCCTCGTCTTCCTGTGGAACCTCTGGTACAGCTGGCGCAACTCGGCCCGGATCAACAGCCCCGACCCGTGGGGCTTCGGTCGCTCGCTGGAGTGGGCCACCGCCTCGCCCCTCCCCCGGCACAACTTCACGAGCATCCCGCGCATCCGCTCCAACCAGCCGGCGTTCGACCTCAACCACCCCGAGGCGGGAGCGCCCGAATGAACGACGGGATGAACGACGACGACAAGTTGAACGACCGGATCGTCTACACGATGTGGTCCGTGTTCCGGAACCGGCCGGAGGGCTGGACCGCCGGCCCGGCCGAGGCGGCGGAGCAGAGCGAAGGGATGCTGCGCGACGCCGCCGACAGCGGGGTGGAGCTGCGCGGCCTGTACCGGATCTCGGGTCTGCGCGCCGATGCGGACTGGATGGTCTGGTGGCACTCGCCCGACATCACGGCGCTGCAGGATGCCTATGCCGGGCTGCTCGGTACCGCGTGGGGCGCCGCCTCCCACCCGGTGTGGAGCGCCGTGGGCCTGCACCGGCCCGCGGAGTTCAACCGCGCGCACATCCCCGCCTATCTGCACGGCCGCGAACCGGGCCGCTTCCTGGCCGTGTACCCCTTCGTGCGCTCCTTCGAGTGGTACCTGCTCCCCGAGGACGAACGACGGCGGATGCTCGCCGACCACGGCGCCGCCGCCCGCGACTATCCCGACGTCCTGTCCAACACCGTCGCCGCCTTCGGACTCGGCGACTACGAGTGGATCCTCGCCCTCGAGGCGGCGCAGCTGCACCGCCTCGTCGACCTCATGCGCGGCTTCCGCGCCACCGAGGCGCGACGCCACGTGCGCGAGGAGCTCCCTTTCTTCACCGGCGAGCGGATGCCCCTGCGCGCGCTCCTCGCACGGCTGCCCGGCGCTCCGGCCGAGGCATCCGCCCGCCCCACCGAACTCTGAAAGGACCAAAGATGCCCGACGACACCGCCCCACGGAACACCACCACCTCGCAGACCGGCAGCCCCGTCGCGAGCGACGCGCACTCGCAGACCGCCGGCCCCGACGGCGTCATCACCCTGCACGACCGCTACCTCGTCGAGAAGCTCGCGCACTTCGAGCGGGAGCGGATCCCGGAACGGGTCGTGCACGCCAAGGGCGGCGGCGCCTTCGGCGAGCTCGTCATCACGGCCGACGTCTCGGCGTACACCCGCGCCGCGGTGTTCCAACCGGGTGCGAGCACCGATCTGCTCGCACGTTTCTCCTCCGTGGCCGGCGAGCAGGGCTCACCCGACACCTGGCGCGACGCACGCGGTTTCGCGCTGAAGTTCTACACGAGCGAGGGCAACCTCGACATCGTCGGCAACAACACCCCGGTGTTCTTCATCCGCGATGGCATCAAGTTCCCCGACTTCATCCACTCGCAGAAGCGCCTGCCCGGATCGGGGCTGCGTGACGCGGACATGCAGTGGGACTTCTGGACCCTCTCCCCCGAGTCCGCCCACCAGGTCACCTATCTGATGGGCGACCGGGGCCTGCCGCGCTCGTGGCGGCACCAGAGCGGGTACGGCTCGCACACCTACCAGTGGATCAACGCGGCCGGCGAGCGCTTCTGGGTGAAGTACCACTTCCTGACCGCTCAGGGCACCGGCTTCCTCACGAACGAGGAGGCGCAGGCGATCGCCGGCGCGGACGCCGATTTCTACCGCCGCGACCTGCACGGCGCGATCGAGCGCGCGGAGTTCCCCAGCTGGGACGTCAAGGTGCAGATCATGCCCTACGCGGACGCCGCGGGCTACCGTTTCAACCCCTTCGACCTCACCAAGGTCTGGCCGCACGCCGACTACCCGCTCCTGCCGGTCGGGCGCTTCACGCTGAACCGCAACCCACGCAACTTCTTCGCCGAGATCGAGCAGGCAGCCTTCAGCCCGGCCAACCAGGTGCCGGGCACTGACATCTCCCCCGACAAGATGCTGATGGCGCGCATCTTCTCCTACCCCGACGCGCAGCGCTACCGCCTCGGCACCAACTACAACCAGCTCCCGGTCAATGCCCCGCACGCCGCCGCCGTGCACAGCTACACGCAGGATGGCTCCCAGCGTCACGGCTTCAACGACCCCGCGGTACCGAACTACGCCCCGAACTCCTTCGGCGGCCCCGTCGCGGACCCGGCGCGCGCCGCCGAGGAGGCCTGGCCGGGCGCGTGGGAGAGCGACGGTGCGCTCGTCCGCGCCGCCGCGAGCCGGCACGCCGAGGACGACGACTTCGGCCAGGCCGGCACCCTCTACCGCGAGGTGTTCACCCCCGAGCAGAAGCAGCGCTTCCTGCAGACCCTCACCGGCCAGGGCCGGTCGCTCCAGGACGCGGGCGTGAAGGCCCGCTTCCTACGGTACTGGGCGAGCGTCGACCCGGACCTCGGTGACGCACTCGCCACCGCGCTCGGGAGGGACTGAGCGGCGCCGGCTGCACCCTACGCGCCGCGGTACGTCGAGTAGCCGAAGGGGCTCAGCAGCAGCGGGATGTGGAAGTGCTCCTCGGTCGACCAGATGTCGAACATGACGGACACCTCGGGGAAGAACGAGATCGCGTCCTGCGTGGCGAAGTACGCCGCGGTGTCGAACACGACCCGATAGCGGCCGGCCGGGACCTGGTCGGGGCCGAGCTGCGCGATGCGCCCGTCGTCGTCGGTGATGCCGCGCCCGAGCTCGTGCCAGACCTCCTCCGAGAAGGCGTCGAGCCGCACCGGCATGTGCGACGCCGGCCGGCCGCGCGCCGTGTCCAGCACGTGGGTGGTGATGTGGCTGCGGGCGGATGCCGGGGCCGGCGGCGCCTCGCCGAACAGGGTGCGCAGCCGCAGCTCCATGATCTGGCGCAGCTGCTCCGTTGCCGTGGCCGCCTCGGTCTCGGGGTCGAGCGCGAGCCGGCGGCGCAGCTCGATGAGGATCTCCGCGCGGCTGCGGCCGGCGGCCCGGATCAGGAACACGCGCCCGAAACGGGCCTCGTACTCGCCGTTGCCTTCGGCGATCTGGGCGTTCAGCTCGGCGTCGTCGTCATCCGGCGCGGCCTGCTCGGCGGCGGACATCCGCGCCTCGTCGTCATCGTCCGTCGCGCGCTCTCCGATGCGCGGGTGGTGCGCGAGCGCCTCGTCCAGCTCCGCCTCGCTGAGGGGCGTCGCGGCGAGACGCGCGTGCTCGACGAGCGCCTCGACGTCGGCGTACGGCGCAGCGCGCAGCATCTCCTCGACCCAGCGCTCGACGTTCAGCGCGGTGGGCAGGGCTGGGCGCAGCTCGTCTGCGGTGATCGGGGCTCCGGCCATTGGGCGACCTCCTCCTCGTGCGGCTATAACTCTATCTATGGCTGCGCTGCGCTCGTCCGGCGGCTCGGCCCCCACCGCGGGCCTGGTGCTCGCCGCCGGGGCCGGCCGGCGCTTCGGCGTGCCCAAGGCGCTCGCCCGCGCCGCGGACGGCACCCCCTGGGTGCAGCTGGCGACGGAGAAGCTGCTGGTCGGCGGATGCGCGCAGGTCACGGTCGTGCTGGGGGCCTCCGCGCTCGAGGCGCGCACCCTCGTTCCCGCGGACCCGCGGGTCGCGGTCGTCGTCGAGCCGCACTGGACGGAGGGCATGGGCGCGTCGCTGCGCGCGGGGATGCGCTGGCTCGAGGCATCCGCTCCGCCCTCGGTCTCGGCCGCGGCGATCACGCTCGTCGACCTGCCCGAGCTGCCGGTCGCCGTCATCCGGCGGCTGCTGAACGGCGTGAGGACCACAAGCCTGCGCCAGGCGGTGTTCTCCGGCCGGCCGGGGCATCCGGTGGTGGTGGGGCGGCAGCACTGGCCCGACTTCTTGAGCACACTGCACGGCGACACGGGGGGACGGGCCTACCTGACCCAGCACGGGGTGCAGGAGGTCGAGGCGAGCGATCTGTGGTCCGGCCGTGACATCGACGTGCGGTGAGCGCGCCCCCCTGAACGCGACCCCCTGGAACGCGGCCCGCTGAGCGCCGGCCGCAGGGCAACGCGCCGACGGGCGAATCAGTCCCGCGGCGCGTAGTCCTCGGCGACCGCGCGGACGGCCGCTTCGAAGGCATCCAGCGCGATCGCCACGTCGCCGGCCGCGACGGTCTCCTCCGGGCTGTGGCTGACGCCTTGCCGCCCGTTGCGGACGAAGAGCATCCCCACCTCGGTCACCGCCGCGACGGCCATCGCGTCGTGCCCCGCCCGCGACCAGAGGGTGAGCGGGTCGTCGGCGCCCGCGGCGCGGATGCCGGTCTCGACCGCCGCCTCCAGCCGGTCCGCGCACTGCACGGCGTCGGCCCGGTAGGTCTCGACGGCCGACCAGTCCAGCTCGCGCAGCGCCGCGATCTCCTCCGCGACCTCCTGGATGCGCGCCCAGGCGCCGTCGCGGTCGGCGTCCTCCTCCGCGCGCAGGTCGAGGCTCAGCTCGACCCGGCCGGGGATGACGTTGACACCGCCGGGGTGCACCTCCAGCCGGCCGACAGTCGCGATGACGTCGAGCTCCTGGCCGATCTGCTCGATCTCCACCACGAGCTCGGCGGCGCCGACGAGGGCGTCCCGGCGCAGCTCATAGGGCGTTCCGCCCGCGTGCCCGGCCTGGCCGACAACGGTCAGCGCGAAGCGCCGCGCCGCCGCGATCGAGCTCACGACGGCGAGAGGCTGCCCCGTCTGCTCGAGATACGGCCCCTGCTCGATGTGCGCCTCGAGGTAGCCGACGAGGTCCTTCGGCTCGCGGGCCGCGTCGCCGATGCGCTGCGGGTCCAGCCCGTAGGCGAGGGATGCCGCGCGCAGCGTCACCCCGTCGGCGTCGGCGTAGTCCCACCAGGCGTCGTCCCAGGCGCCCGCGAAGGCCCGCGAGCCGGACAGCGCGCTGCCGAAGCGGGTGCCCTCCTCGTCGCCGAAGGCCACGACCTCCAGCTCGAAGGGCAGCGCGTCCTGCGCGGCGGCGAACGACCGCGCCACCTCGATGGCCAGCAGCACCCCGAGCGGGCCGTCGTACTTCCCTGCGTCCGGCACGGTGTCGATGTGGGAGCCGAGCACCAGGGCGGGCAGCCCGGCGGCGGCGCCGTCGAGGCGGCCGCAGACGTTGCCCGCGGCATCCGTCCAGACCGTCAGCCCTGCCTCGTGCATCCAGCCGGCGACGAGCTTTGCGGCGCGGCGGTGCGCCTCGCTCAGGTGCGTGCGGGTCAGGCATCCCTCGACCTCGCTCACGCCCCCGAGCTCGTCGGCGCGCGCCAGGATGCGCTCCGCGGCCGCCCCCGCGCTCACGCGGCGGCTCCGCGCGCAGCCCCGTCCGCGACCCGGTAGCGGTCCAGTGCGGCATCCACGCCACCACCGACCGGGACCGGGACGCCCGCGCGGCGCAGCACCTGTTCGAGCGCGGCGAGGGTCGTCAGCACGGCGTCCCGGCGGGCGTTGAAGCCCATCACGCCGATGCGCCAGATCCGGCCGTGCAGCGGGCCGAAGGAGGTGCCGATCTCGATGGCATAGTCGGCCAGCAGCGCACCGCGCACCGCCTCGCCGTCAACGCCGTCCGGGATGAACACTCCGATGACGTTGTTCATGCGGTGGCGCTGGTCGCCGAACAGCGCGAGCCCGAGGCCGGTGAGCCCCGCGGCCATGGCGCCGCCGTGCAGCACGTGCCGGGCGACCGCGGCGTCCATGCCCTCCTCGGCCAGCAGGCGCGCGCATTCGCGGGCCGCGTAGAGCATCGAGGTCGCCTCGGTGTGGTGGTTGAGCCGCTTCGGGCCCCAGTAGTCGAGGATCTGGGCCAGGTCGAGGTAGTTGGAGCGGATCGGATGCGCGCTGACGGGCGAGTCGGCGTCACGGATGCCCGCCTCGATGCTCTTCCGGGCGTCGATGGCCCGCACCGCCCGCTCGGAGAGCGTGATCGGGCTCGAGCCGCTCGGGCCGGCGAGGCACTTCTGCAGGCCGGCCGACGCGGCGTCAACGCCCCAGGCATCCGTCTCGAAAGCGTTGCCGCCGAGCGAGGCCGTGACGTCCGTGTAGAACAGCACCCCGCGGTCGCGGCACGCCGCGCCGATCTCGGCGAGCGGCTGCGCGAGCGTCGTCGAGGTGTCCCCGTGCACGAGGGCGAGGAGCGCGGGGCGGACGTTGTCGATCGCCGTGATGATCTCCTCGGGCGGGAAGACCTCGCCCCAGGGTCGCTCGATGACGTGCACCTCGGCGCCGCAGCGCTCCGCGATCTCGCGCAGCAGGTGACCGAAACGGCCGAAGATCGGCACGAGCACCCGGTCGCCGGGGGTGATGAGCGAGACCAGCGCCGCCTCGATGCCGGCGCGGCTCGTGCCGTCCACCAGCAGGGTCGCGTCGTTCGCGGTGCGGAAGACCTCGCGGTACAGCCCCTGGGTCTCGGCCATGTAGTCCGTCATCACCGGGTCGTACTGGCCGACGAGCGCGGCGGACATGGCGCGCAGCACACGCGGATCTGCCGTGATGGGCCCCGGGCCCATGAGCAGGCGGTGCGGCGGATGGATCGGCGCGGCGGTCATGCGGCCACTCTGCCACGCGGGTCGCCGATCGTGGCGGCGACGGATGCCGCGAGCTCGACCAGCGCGATGTCGGTGCTCCGCTCCCCCAGGAAGCAGAGCCCGACGGGGCCGCCCAGGAGGCGCATCAGCGGGGCGGAGACCGCGGGGCGCCCGGTCAGCCCGCCCAGGCAGGTCAGCCGCATGGTCGCGGCGCGGATGGGCTCGAGCTGTGCGGTCGGCAGCTCCGCGGGCGGGGCGGCCGACGCCGCGGAGGGCAGCAGCAGCACCCGTCCGGCGGCACGCGCCTCGAGGGACTCCCGCAGCGCCGCGACGCGCTCGCGCGCCTCCGCCGCCTCGCCCGCGGTGACCCGCGCGGCGGCAGCGAAGCGCGCCGCGGTCTCGGGGCCGAGCGCGCCGGGATGCGCCTCGACCCACGCCCCGTGGTGGAGCCAGGCCTCGTGCGCCTGCGTGACGCGGTAGAGCTCGGCGGCCTCGGCGAGGTCGCCCGGGTCGAGCGCCTCGTCGACGTCGAAGCCGGCGGCGATCATGGCATCGACCGTCTGGCGGAAGGTCTTGTCGAGCTCGCGGTCGAGGCCGGCCGTGCGCAGCTCGACGATCGCGAAGCGCACGTCCCCGCCGTGCTGCGGAGCGTTCGCGAGGCCCACGCGGGCGACCTCGGCGAGCAGGCCGGCGTCGCGGGTGAGCCAGCCGACCGTGTCGTAGGACGGCGCGAGCGGCAGCAGGCCGTCGCGGGGCGCCGCCCCGTGCGTGGTCCGCAGACCCCAGAGCCCCTGGTAAGAGGCCGGCACTCGGATCGAGCCGCCCGTGTCGGTGCCGAGCCCGATGCCCACCTCGCCGAGCGCGACGGCGGCGGCGGGGCCGTTCGAGGAGCCGCCGGGCAGACCGCCGGGCACCGCAGGGTTCGGCGGGGTGCCGTAGTGGGCGTTGCGCCCGGCGATCGAGTACGCGAACTCGTCGGTCTGCGCGATGCCGACGACGTCGGCACCGGCGTCGAGCAGCGCGGTCACGGCCGGGGCGGATGCCGCGGCGGGCGGCTGCTCGGCCAGGAACGCGGGGACGCCGCCGCCGACGGGAAAGCCGGCGACCGCGAACAGGTCCTTGACGGCGACCGTCTGGCCCGCCAGCGGGCCCGTGCCGACTCCGGGGACGAGCGGTGTGCCGATCACACGCCAGACGGCGGGGTCGATCTCGGGATTCTGCACATGCTGATCCTCTCGCAGCGTCCGGCCGCTCATGCCGAACGACGTGCCGTCTCGCCCAGGCCGAAGCCCGCGAGCCGCCCCACGTACCCCTTGATCGGCGGCCGGGCATACTCGTTCCGCCTGCTCGTGGAGAGGCCGAGCCCCACCAGACTCTCTGCGAGCCGTGTCCCGGCCGCGACGCCGTCGATCACCGGCGCCCCGAGCTCGTGAGAGAGCTCCGCGCAGAAGTCCGCCATGCCGGCGCAGCCGAGCACGATGACCTCGCTGCCGTCCTCGCGCAGGGCGCGCCGACACTCCGCGGCGACCGCCCGGCGCGCGTCGGAGCCCGGGACATCGAGCTCGAGCACCGGGATGTCCGCCGCCCGGATGCCGGCGCAGGCGCGCGCGAAGCCGTAGCGCTCCACGAGCTCCTCCGCGCGCCCGATCGTGCGCGCGAGCGTCGTGACGATGCTGAAGTGCCGGCCGAGGAGGGTCGCCAGGTGCATGCCGGCCTCCGCGATCCCGATCACCGGGCCGGCGGCGAGCTCCCGCGCCGCGTCGAGCCCGGGGTCTCCGAAGCAGGCGAGCACGTAGCCGTCGACGCCTTCGGCGTCGCCGCGCGCGATCTCCTCCAGGATCCCGGGCGCGGCGAGCGCCTCGTCGTAGTGGCTCTCGATCGAGGCCGGCCCCATCGTCGGGTTGACCGCCGTCACGACGGTGCCGACCGAGGCCGCTCGGGCGGCGGCGCGCCCGATGGCCTCGGTCATCCTCGTCGTCGTGTTGGGGTTGATCACACGCAGTCGCACCGGGTGAGGCATCCGTTCGCCCGGATCAGTCGATGGCCAGCTCGGCCGCGACGGGGATCTCCGCCGCCGGCCGGGCCTCGCCCAGCGTCGGGGCGACCACCGGGTTCAGTCGTTCCGCGGCCCAGTAGGCGACCAGGCCCACCGCGCAGCCGATGAACCAGGAGTAGTCGCCGAGCACGGCGCCCCAGGAGGGGATCAGCACGATCGGAAGGCCGACGGCAGCACCGATCGCCGTGGCGATGATCGCGTTCGGGTTGAACCCCTTCCTGTAGTAGTACCGGCCAGACGGACGCATCGTGTACAGGTCCTCGACGAACACGCGCTGCTTGTGCACGAGGTAGAAGTCGGCGAGCAGCACGCCGAACAGCGGGCCGATCACGGCGCCGAGCGTGTTCAGCGTGTAGTTGATCGTGGCGGGGTTGTTGTACAGGTTCCACGGTGTGATGAGCACGGAGCCCACGGCGGCGATCATGCCGCCCATGCGCCAGCTGATGCGCTTCGGCGAGATGTTGGAGAAGTCGAACGCCGGCGAGACGAAGTTCGCCACGATGTTGATGCCGATCGTCGCGATCGTGAAGGTGAGGGCGGCGAGCACGATCGCGAAGGTCGAGTCGAGCCGGCCGACCGTGGCGACGGGGTCGGTGATCATCGTGCCGAAGACGGGAACGGTCGCCGCGGTGGTCACGACCGTGAGCACCGAGAAGAACAGGAAGTTGACCGGCAGGCCCCAGAAGTTGCCCCAGCGCAGCGAGCCGAACGATGTGCTGTAGCGCGCGAAGTCGCCGAAGTTCAGCAGCGGGCCCGAGAAGTACGAGACCGTCAGGGCGATGGCGCTGATGAAGACCGAGACGGTCGTGCCGGCGCTCAGGTGCAGGCCCGGGTTGAGGTTCCAGTCGATGCGCCCGAAACCGCCCGCCTGCACGAGCAGGAAGACCGCGAGGGCCAGCATCACGACGTAGACGGCGGGACCGGCCCAGTCGATGAAGCGGCGGATCGTGTTCATGCCGGTCCAGAACACGGCGGCCTGGCAGACCCAGAGGATGCCGTACATGATGTAGCCGAGCGCCGACAGGCCGGCGAAGCCGTGCGTGTGGACGTCGGCGAGCGGCGCGAGGCCCGGCCAGAGCTTGAGCGCGACGATGATGAGCGACTCGCTCGCGAGATAGGTCTGGATGCCGTACCAGGCCACCGCGATCAGCCCGCGGATGATCGCCGGGACGTTCGCCCCCAGCACGCCGAACACCGAGCGGCTGATCACGGGGTACGGCACACCGGCCTTCTGGCTCGGCTTGGCGATCAGGTTGGCGAGGAAGAAGACGATGACGATGCCGATGACGAGCGCCAGCAGCACCTGCCAGGCGGCGAGGCCGAGGGCGAAGAAGCTGCCCGCGGTGACGTAGCCGCCGACGGAGTGCACATCGGACATCCAGAACGCGAAGATGTTGTACGCCGACCAGCCCTGCTTCGTGAGCGGGGCGAGGTCCTCATTGGCGAGGCGCGGATCGTAGTGCGGCTCGACGACGCCGGCGCCGACGGGGAGCCCCGCCGCTTCGAGCAGGTCGTGAGGCTTCGTGAAGGGTGTTGTTGCTGCGGGCTCTGACATGACGGGCTGCCTCTCGGAGACGTGGAGCACAAGCACGGATGCATGGGGCGCCACCGACTGTGAAGCGGTGGCTTTACGAAGGAATGCCGTCAAGCTATGCCTTCACACGTTTCCCCCGATTTCACCGATGTGAAGATCGTGTAAAGCGATCACTTCACAGGTGTTCTCGGGCTGGATCGCTAGGCTCGGCTCCGTGGATTCCAGCCCGGGCACCGTCGACGCCGAGCAGCTCGGCGCACGCCTGCGCGAGCTGCGCGAGCAGTCGGGGCGCTCGCTGCGCTCCCTCGCGACGGAGCTCGGCATCTCGGCCAGCGCGCTGTCGCAGATCGAGCGCGGCGTGATGCAGCCGTCGGTGAACCGACTGCTCGCGATCGTCACGGCCCTCGACGTGCCGCTCGCCGAGGTCTTCGAGGACCGTCCTGTCGTCGCGGTCGCCCACGCGCCGCACGACCGCATCGTCGTGACGCGCGCCTCGACGCCCGCCTCACCCGTCGAGCTGGGCATGGGCGTCGTCTACCGCCGCCTGTCCCCCTCGCACATGCAGGGCGTGGACTTCTTCGAGTCGAGCTATCCGCCCCGCAGCTCGGGCGACGACAAGGCGGTGCTGCACACCCATGAGGGATACGAGGTCGGCAACGTCTCCCGCGGCACGCTGACCATCGAGTTCGCCGACGAGACGGTCGAGCTCGGCCCGGGCGACTCGATCACCTACCCGAGCAGGACCCCGCACCTGATCAGCAACCTCCACGACGAGACCGCGGTCGCCGTCTGGCTGATCGTGCACCCCGAAGAGCACTGATGCGGCGCGCGGCGGCGCTCGCGGCATCCGCCCTCTGCCAGCTCGTCCTCGCCGGCTGCTCGGTGAGCTCCGAGGGGTCCGCTCCGGCGGCGACCGCGGGGACCGAGCGACTCGCGCGGGCGGACGCGAGCACCGACCATGTCGTGCCCGGGTACGAGGCGAGGCGCACGGACGCGCAGAACTGGAGCGCGTAGCGCCGCATCCGCTTCGCGAACGATCCGCCCAACCTGCTCGACGTCGACGGCGACGCCAACCAGGGCAAGGGCGACCTCGACCCGTCGCGCTGGCTTCCGCCGCAGGCGTCCTATCGCTGCGCATACGTCGAGCGATACGTCACGGTGGTCGCGAAGTGCCGGCTGTGGGGGACGAATCGGGCGAAGCCCGCGATCGCACACGTGCGGGACGGATGCCCGTCGTAGCCTGATGCCGTGAACTGGATCGACCGCTTCCGCCGGCCGCCGGAGCCCTCGCGCCCGGCTGTGGGCCTCGGGATGCTCGTCCAGGTCGAGAGCCCGCCGGGCTCGGCGGATGTCTGGGAGGGCGAGCCGATCGGCGTCGTCATCCAGGGCGGCATCAATGAGATCTACGGCTATCCGGGCCTGCTCGCGCCGCGGTTCTGGGTCATCGCCTTCGACACCCTCGTCTACATGGAGGACGGCCGCGGCCCCTTCGAGCAGGCCGTCGTCCCCGAGTGGCGGCTGCGCGTGCTCGACCCCGACGCCTGACCCACCCCACCCCGCCCCACCCCGAGCGCGCTACTCACCCGGACGCACGCTACCGCTGCGGCGAGCGCGCCCGTCCGGGTGAGTGGCGCGACGGGGCGGCGCCTCGACGCCCGTGCCGCGGAGCGCCGACGCAGCCGCCGACAGGAACGAGATGATCGCCGAGACGGTGAAGACGACCACCAGGCCGTCGTGGAACGGGCCCGAGATCAGGTTCGGGAAGAAGGCGTGCCCGGTCAGCACCTGCTGCGCCGTCGTGGGCAGCGCCGCGAGGGCGTGATACGACTCGAGCAGATACTTGACCGGGTTCGTGCCGAGCATCGCCGCGAAGAGGGAGGAGACCGGCGGCAGGGCGCCGATCTTCGTCGCGACCGCGGCGGGCACGCCGTGCGCGGCGAGGCCGCTCGTGAGCGTGTGCGGCAGCGTCGCGGCGAGCCCTGAGATCATCAGCGAGAAGAACACGCCGATCGACAACGAGGTGCCCGAGTTCTGGAAGGTCGCGCGCATCCCGCTCGCCACGCCGCGGTACTGCGCGGGCACCGAGCTCATGATGGCCGCCGAGTTGGGCGAAGAGTACATGCCCATGCCGATGCCGTTGAGCGCAAGCAGCGCCGCGAACAGCCAGTACGGGAAGTCGACCGGCAGGAAGATCAGGCCGACGAACGACAGTCCGAACAGCACCATGCCGAGCGTCGCGAAGAGGCGCGCGCCGAAGCGGTCCGAGAGCGCGCCCGAGACGGGGCCGGCGACGAGGAATCCGCAGGTCAACGGCAGCATCAGGATGCCGGCCCACAGCGGCGTCGAGGCATAGGAGTACCCGTGCAGCGGCAGCCAGATGCCCTGCAGCCAGATGACCAGCATGAACTGCAGGCCGCCCTGGGCGAGGCTGCCGCCGAAGCGGGTCGCGTTGCCGAAGCTGAAGGCGCGGATCTTGAACAGCTGCAGCTCGAACATCGGGTCGGGCACCTTCAGCTCGATCCACACGAACGCGGCCAGCAGCAGGATGCCGCCGCCGATGCCCGAGACGACCCAGGGGTTGCTCCAGCCCATGGTGTGGCCCCCGTAGGGCTGCAGTCCGAAGGTGATCGCCACGAGCACGGCCGAGAGTCCGACGGCGAAGGTCAGGTTGCCCCACCAGTCCATGCGCGCCGTGTGGCGCACGCCGTTGTCCCGCAGCATGAAGTAGGCCCAGAGGGTGCCGACGACGCCGACCGGCACGTTCACCCAGAAGACGCTGCGCCAGTCCCAGGCGGCGAGCAGTCCGCCGGCGGTGAGGCCGATGAACATGCCGGCGAGGCCGGCGACCTGGTTGATGCCGAGCGCGAAGCCGCGACGCTCGCGCGGGAAGGCATCCGTCAGGATCGCCTGCGAGTTGGCGGTCAGCATCGAGCCTCCGAAGGCCTGCAGCAGTCGCCAGCCGATCAGCCACAGCGCCGCGGATTCACCGCGGAAGGGGTCGAAGCTCAGCAGCACGCTCGCGACCGTGAAGACGAGGAATCCGGCGTTGTAGATGCGCACCCGGCCGAACATGTCGCCGAACTTGCCCACGGCGACCACGAGCACAGACTGCACGAGCCGGTAGCCCATGATCATCCAGAGCAGGTAGACGATATTGCTCGGCGCGAGCGGGTCGAGGTGGATGCCGTTGAAGATGGCCGGCAGCGAGATGAGCACGATCGAGCCGTCGAGGCTCGACATGAAGACCGCCATCGTCGTGTTGGTGAGCGCGACCCAGCGGTAGCGGTCGTCGGCGTCACCGCGACCGCCGCGCCTGCCGCCCGCGGCGCCACCGCGCCGGCCCGCGTCGAGGCTCTGCGTCGCACTCACAGCGCCTGCGCCAACCGGTCGAGCAGGGGTGCCGCCGCACGGAGTGTGTCGAGCTCTTGCGCCGTGAACCCCGCGGCGAGCGCCTGCGCCATCTTCTCGGCACGGGCACCGCGGCGGGCGTCGATGACCTCGCGGCCGGCATCCGTGGTGCGCAGCAGGATGCGCCGGCCGTCCTCCGCATCCTTCTCCCGCTCGATGAGGCCGCGAGACTCGAGCGCGGCGATCGTGGCGCCCATCGCCTGCGGGCTGATGCCCTCGAGCCGGGCGAGCGCGCTCGAGGTGGTCTCGCCCGCGCGCCGGAGGCGCAGCAGCGCGCCGATCTCGGATGCGCTCAGCTCGCCCTCCGGCCGCGCCTTGCGGGCGGCGGCGAGAAACAGGCGGATGCTCGCCAGCAGGTCCCCTGCCAGCTCATCGACGTCGTCAGCGCTCATATTACTAAGCCTAGGTTTATCAATCCGCCTTTACAAATTACCCACGGCGCAACGGAGAGACTGCGGCCGGCGCACCGGCCGACCATGGCAGCGCGGCGACGAGCTACGAGCTCCGAGCTACGACGCGGCGGACTGCTCGATGACGTTGAAGCGCTGCGCACCGAGGGCAAGGCACAGCCATGCCGGTTCGTGCGTGAAGCGGGCGGGGAAGAAGGCGGTGCCGGGAAGAAGAGCCCGCCCCGCTCGACACCGGCGTTCCCGAATCGCCGGTGGAGCAGGGCGGGCTAGCACTGAGGACGCCCAACCCCTTGTCACGAACCTCAGTGGCTTGTGTGCCAGTGGTCGTAGCCGACCCGGCAGTCGCATCCGACGGCGATCCAGTCGCCCGTGCGCTCGCTGACGAAGAACTCGACGTGCGCCGCCTGTGCTGCGGGACGGAGGGCACGCTGCGATCGATGCCGCCGCTCGCGGCCAACCCCGAGCCGCTGCAGAAGCGACCAGGACCAGGATGCGGGCTGTGCGACCGAGCCGGCCATGGGCTCCCCCTCCGAGGCAGTACATGAAGCAGTACATGAAGCGTTACACGACAACTGTCAGGTAGATTATCTGACAGTTGTCGCGTTGTCTATAGGACACCTGTCGTGTATCTCATGTTTTTTGCCGGGTATGGTTGCACACCATGGACGCTCGCTCTCGTCGCTCCCGGAGCGCCCTGATCGACGCCGTCTACCGCCTGACCGTCGAGAAGGGCATCGACCATCTGACCGTCACCGACGTCGCGGCGACGGCGGGCGTCAGCCGGGACACCTTCTATCGACACTTCTCCGACCCCGTCGAGCTGCTCTGCGGCGCACTCCGGCACGAACTCGCCGACTCGATCTCCGCCTACCTCGAGATGCCCCTCGTGACCGGCGGCAACGACAGTGTCTTCCTCGCCCCGGCCATGGCCGTGATGGAGCACATGCGCGATCACGCCGCGATCTACCGCCAGGCGCCGGGCAGCAAGAGCGGCGCCCGCCTGACGGGCCTCATCGAGACGGCCACGCGCCAGGTCATCGAGACGCATCTCGACAACCATCCCGAGATCGTCCCCGTGCAGCTGCTGCCCATGAGCGACGTGATCCGGCAGATGGCGCTCGCCTACGCCTCCTCGGGCGCCACCGCGGCGTTCTTCGCCTGGATCAACGGCGACGAGCTCGACGACGTGCGCCACTACGCCGAGGTCGTCCTCACCTCCGGGCCGGAGTGGTGGCTCGGCCTACCCGAGCCCATCGCGATCCCGCGCGCGCTCTGAGCACACCGGGCCGCCACACCCTCAGCTCGGGTCCGCCCGCCCCGCCCCGACGCTGGCGGCAGTCAATGTAAAGGATGCTTGACATAGAGTCAGCAGAACGGCACACTGGCCCCATGACAAGCAACCTTGACATCACCGCCGAGACGCGCCTCGAGCGCGCCCGTCGCCGCAGCTACCGCCTGCACATCGGACTGGCCATGCTCGCCTACCTGGCGGTACTGGCCGTCGGTCTCATCTGGGGGCATCTCGACGGAACGAGCCCATGGCGGTTCACCTTCGCGCTCGCTCCCGTCGCGCCCGCCGCCTGGATGGCCGCCGCCGCGATCCGCCGATTCCGCCAGCTGGACGAGTATCAGCTCAAGATCGCTTTCCCCGGCATCGCGGCCGGATTCACCGTCGGCATGCTGGCGGCGGTGACGGTGGGCTTCCTCGGCATCGCCGGGCTCGCGGTGCCGTTCCCGGCATGGATCGTCTTCACCACGGCGATGATGACCTGGTGGATCACGAACCGGCTCACGGGCGCCGCGAAGCAGTTCTGATGGACAACCGCATCCGCACCGAGCGCGAGGCCCGCGGATGGACGCAGGCGCTGCTCGCCGAGCGCCTCGGCGTCTCCCGTCAGACGATCAATGCGATCGAGACCGGCAAGTACGACCCATCGCTGCCGCTCGCGTTCCGGCTGGCATCCGTCTTCGAACGGCCGATCGAGGCCCTCTTCACGCCCGACGCCGCCTGAGCGCACGCCTCGCCGCCGAACGGCCATCGGATGGAGCCGGCTAGGGGACTCGAACCCCTGACCCCTTCTTTACAAGAGAAGCGCTCTACCAACTGAGCTAAGCCGGCATGGCGGGGATGTTCCCACCGCCAGCAATCCTACGGGACGGCCCCTCCGACCCCCTACGGCTGCCGATCCGGGGTCAGGACGACCTGGCTGGCGTAGGCGAAGCCCCCGCCGAAGCCGAACAGTAGGGTGGGCGCGTTCGAGGGGATCTTCCCCGCGTGCCACCACTTCGACAGCCCCAGCGGGATGGAGGCGGCGGAGGTGTTGCCCGACACCTGCACGTCCGTCACGACGATGCGGTCGGTGAGGCCGAGCTGCTCGGCCAGCGGCTCGATGATGCGCAGGTTCGCCTGATGCGGGACGAAGACCTGGATGTCGTCCATCGACAGACCGGCCTTCTCGACGGCCTCGTGGTTGATGCCCGCGGCCTTCGACATCGCCCAGCGCAGGATCATCCGACCGTCCTGTGTGAACTTGTTGTCGGTGACCTCCTCGACGACGACGGCACGCGACATGCTCGGCACCGAGCCCCAGACCGTCGGCCCGATGCCGGGCTCGTCCGCCGCCTCGAGCACGAAGGCGCCCGCACCGTCCGCGGTGAGCACGCAGGTCGAACGGTCGGTCCAGTCGGTGATCGCCGAGAGCTTCTCCGCGCCGATGACGAGGGCGCGCGTCACCTGCCCCGAGCGGATCGAGGCATCCGCCATCGCCACGCCGTGCTCGAAGCCCGAACAGGCGGTGTTGACGTCGATGACGACCGGGGACGCCATGCCGAGCGCGGCGGCGACGCGGCCGGCCACATTCGGGCTGTGGTCCAGGACCGAGGTCGACGCGACGATGATCATGTTCACGTCGTCGGGCGCGAGCCCGGCGTCGGCGATCGCGGCGCGGGCCGCCTCGGCTGCCATGTCGGCGACGCTCTCGTCGTCGCGGGCGATGTGCCGCTCGACGATGCCGGTGCGGGTGCGGATCCACTCGTCGCTCGTGTCGACCATCGTGGCCAGTTCAGCGTTCGTGAGCACGCGCTCGGGCTGGTAGTGCCCCAGGCCGATGATGCGCGAGCCTGCGACCGTGCGCGGTGCGTTCAGCATGTCCTCAATCTTTTCAGTGAACGGATGCCGCGGCGGGCATGTGCCGTCGGCATGTTCCGCGCGTCTTCTCCCGGCGCGCGTGGGGTGCTACTGCCCCGGTGCGGGGGCGGCCGGCGTGGACGCCCCGGGCGAGGGCGAGGGCGGCGAGGACACGATGATCTCCGTCGGCGTGGTCGACGGGGTCGGCGTGGAGGACTGCGTCTGCAGCGCCCCGTTCGTCGGTGTCGGCTGCGGCGTCGAATACTGTTCGCCCTGCGCCTGCTGGATGAAGGCGCGGAAGTCCTCGGGGTCGTCGAGCGAGCCGGTGTAGTGCTGGCCGTCCACGAGCACGAGCGGCAGGTTGTCCGCACCGACCTTCTTCACGTCGGAGTTCGGCAGCGGGCCGGTCGTGGCACGAGTGAGGGCGCCCTGCGTCCAGTCCCCGTATGTGCGGTTCTTGATGCACCTCGTGATCGAGCCGATCGGCGCGGCGTCGGCTTGACGCGCGTAGTCCGCGATCTGGGCATCCGTCAGCCCCGCGCTCGTCTCCTTCGGCTCGTGGGCGAACAGCAGCCGGTTGAAGTCGAAGAAGTGGTCGGGGCTGTAGTTCGCCACGCACGCCGCCGCGTTCGCCGCCCGCAGCGAATACTGCGTGCCCTGCGCCGAGCGGTTCGAGTAGTAGGCGAGCGGATGGATCTCGAGCGTCGCGGCGCCGGAGGAGACCAGCTTGCCGAGCTGCTCGTCGTTGGTGCGCTCGAACTGACCGCAGTACTGGCACAGGTAGTCGACGTAGGTGACGATGTTCACGACCTGGCCCGTGGTGTCGACCGGGTGCGGGGTCGGCTTCGCGTCAGCCGGGCGCGCGGGCGAGAGCTCTGCCGTGAGGCCGGAGCCGATCAGGACGCCGTCGCTCGCCATGTTCGCGGGCCCCGCGTGCGGCGGTCGGATCGAGGTCACGATCACGACGGCGACGATCGCGACGGCCGCGATGATGCCGACGGTGATGCTGGTGCGCAGCGCGACGCGGTTGCGACGGTCCTTCCGGCGCTGCGAGGTCCGCAGCTGGCGGGCCTTCTCGCGGGCGGCCTTCCTGGCGTCGTTCGACGGGCGGTTCTCGCTCGGCGACTCGTCAGTCATAGTCCTCTTCTCGTCGGGTGACTGGTCGATGCTAGTCGAGCCATGCATGGCGTAGCATGAGAGCAGCCGCCAGCGTCGCCAGGCGTCGACGGTGGTACAACATCCATTCACTACGGATCGTCCGGCACGTACCTGCCGGTGAAGGAGACATAGCGCCATGTCAACTGTTACCTACGACAACGCGTCCCGTATCTACCCGGGTTCCAATATCGCGGCTGTCGACTCCCTGAGCCTGGACGTCGCGGACGGCGAGTTCCTCGTCCTGGTCGGCCCCTCCGGTTCGGGCAAGTCCACCGCACTGCGTATGCTCGCCGGCCTCGAAGAGGTCAACAGCGGCAACATCTTCATCGGCGAGCGCAACGTGACCGACGTCCCGCCGAAGGACCGCGACATCGCCATGGTGTTCCAGAACTACGCGCTGTACCCGCACATGACGGTCGCCGAGAACATGGGCTTCGCCCTGCGCATCGCGGGCGTCAACAAGGAGGAGCGCAACCAGCGCGTCCGTGAGGCCGCGAAGATGCTGGACCTCGAGCCCTACCTCGACCGCAAGCCGAAGGCCCTCTCGGGTGGTCAGCGTCAGCGCGTCGCGATGGGCCGCGCGATCGTCCGCAGCCCGCAGGTGTTCCTCATGGACGAGCCGCTGTCGAACCTCGACGCCAAGCTGCGTGTGCAGACCCGCACCCAGATCGCCTCGCTGACCCGCCGCCTCGGCGTCACCACCGTCTACGTCACCCACGACCAGACCGAGGCGCTGACCATGGGCGACCGCATCGCGGTCCTCAAGGACGGCGTGCTGCAGCAGGTCGGCACCCCGCGTGAGCTGTACGCCGACCCGATCAACGTCTTCGTGGCCGGCTTCATCGGCTCCCCCGCCATGAACCTGTTCAGCTCCTCCGTCACCGAGGGCGGTGTCAAGTACGGCAACACCGTGCTGCCCGCCGCGCGCGAGACGCTCGGCACCGCCACCCAGGTCGTCGTCGGCGTCCGCCCCGAGGACGTCGTTGTGACGACCGATGCGTCCAACGGCCTGAAGGTCAACGTCGACATCGTCGAGGAGCTCGGCGCCGACGGCTACCTCTACGGCCACACCGAGGTCGACGGCAAGCGCAGCGACATCGTCGCCCGCGTCGACGGCCGCATCCACCCGAACGCCGGCGACACCGTGTACATCCTGCCGAAGGGCGACCACGTGCACTTCTTCGACGAGACCTCGGGCGAGCGCATCAGCCCGGCGATCCTCGACTAGGCACGTAGTTCATTCGATCGGATGCCTGGGCATCGGCGCCAACGCGGGGCCGGCGCCCAGGCATCCGTCGTTATCAGGGTGATCAGGTAGGTAGTGATGGTCGGTTCTGTCAGCATCACCGCGGCCACGGTCGAGCCGGCCCTGCTCGACCTGCCATGGAACATCCCGCTCGACGAGTGGCCCAGCGAGCACATCGCGCAGCTGCCGAAGGGCATCAGCCGCCACCTCGTGCGCTTCGCCAATCTGAGCGGCTACGTCGTCGCCGTCAAGGAGACCACCGGGGAGCTCGCACAGCGCGAGTACGAGTTGCTGCGCACGCTGCAGCGCCTCGACATCCCCTCGGTCGAACCGGTCGCGATCATCTCGAACCGCGTCGACGACCGCGGCCAGCCGCTGCAGCCCGTGCTGGTCACCCGGCACCTCAAGTTCTCGCTGCCCTACCGGGCCCTGTTCTCGCAGACGCTGCGGCCTGACACGGCCAAGCGCCTCGTCGACGCCCTCGCGGTGCTGCTCGCGCGTCTGCACACCGCGGGCTTCTACTGGGGCGACGTGTCCCTGTCGAACACGCTGTTCCGTCGCGACGCGGGCGCCTTCGCCGCGTATCTCGTGGATGCCGAGACGGGCCAGCTGCACGAGCAGGGGCTCTCCAACGGCCAGCGCGAGAACGACCTCGAGATCGCCCGGGTGAACATCGCAGGCGAGCTCATGGACATCGAGGCGGGCGGCCGCACCGCCCCCGAGCTCGACCCCGTCGAGATCGCGAACGGCATCATCGAGAAGTACCGCGAGCTGTGGGCCGAGCTGACGGGGGCGGAGACCTTCGACGCCTCCGAGCGCTGGCGCATCGCCAAGCGCGTCGAGCGGCTCAACGACCTCGGCTTCGACGTCGGCGAGCTCGCGATCCGCACGGACGACGAGGGGACGAAGGTGCGCATCCAGCCCAAGGTCGTCGACGCGGGGCACCACCAGCGCCGGCTGATCCGGCTCACCGGCCTCGACACGGGCGAGAACCAGGCCCGTCGACTGCTCAACGACCTCGACTCCTACGCTGCCACGCACCGGCGCGACGGCGCCGACGAGGAGGCGCTCGCCCACGAATGGCTGACGCGGGTGTTCGAGCCCGTCGTGCGCTCGATCCCGTCCGAGCTGCGCGGCAAGCTCGAGCCGGCGGAGGTGTTCCACCAGCTGCTCGAGCACCGCTGGTACATCTCGCAGGAGCAGCGCCGCGACATCCCGCTCGCCGAGGCGCTGACGAGCTACATCGACAATGTGCTGCGGCACCGCCGCGACGAGGCCACGGTCATCGCGCCGGTCACGGAGACCATGACCATGACGATGCCGATCCTCGCGGGGGCCGACCCGGACGAGGGCTGAAGAACACCGGTCTGAGGAAACGGGAGGACTTTCGCCGGGGAGGAGGACCCTTCCGGCGGAGGAGTCCTCCGCCGCCGCCGAAATCCTCCCCGGCGAGCGACAGCTACTGCTGCGCCCGGATCTTCGAGATCTCGTAGAGGGCGACGGATGCCGCGACCGAGGCGTTGAGCGACTCGATGCCCCCGATGGGGATGGACACGATGGCGTCGCACGTCTCGGTGACGATGCGAGAGAGGCCCTTGCCCTCCGAGCCGACCACAACGACGATCGGCTGATCGGCGAGCTCGAGGTCGTAGACCTTCGTGTCGCCGCCGCCGTCCAGCCCGATGACGAAGACACCCGCCTTCTTGAACTCCTTGAGCGTGCTCGTGAGGTTCGGTGCCATCGCGACGGGCGTGCGCGCGAGCGCTCCAGCCGAGGTCTTCCACGCCGCCGAGTTCACACCGGCCGAGCGGCGCTGCGGCACGATCACGCCGTGCCCGCCGAACGCCGCCGCGGAGCGGATGATCGCCCCGAGGTTGCGCGGGTCGGTCACGCCGTCGAGCGCGACGAAGAGCGGCTTCTGCCCCTTGCGGACGGTCAGGTCGAGCAGCTCGCCCGGGTGGGCGTACTCGTAGGGCGGCACCTTGAGGGCGAGGCCCTGATGCACGACGTCGCGGCCGACCATGCGGTCGAGCTCGGGGCGCATGACCTCCAGCACGGGGATGCCGCGCTGCGTGGCGGCCGTGAGCACCTCCTTGACGCGGTCGTCCATCTCGGTGCGCGCCACGAGGTAGAGCGCGGTCGCGGGAATCCGCGCCCGCAGTGCCTCGACGACCGAGTTGCGGCCGGTGACCAGCTCGCTGTCATCGCTCCGGGCGCGGCGGGATGCCTGGCCGCCGGCCGTGTTCGAGCGGCCGCCCGGCTGGGTGGCGCGCTTCTGGGCGGCGCGATCCGCCAGCACCTTCTTGCGGTAGGCGGGGTGGTACTCGCGGTCCTCGGCCTTCGGCGTCGGCCCCTTGCCCTCGAGCGCCTGACGGCCGTTGCCGCCCGACCCCTTGCCCACGGAGCCCTTCTTGACCTTGCGGACAGCGCCCGCGCGCGGCTTAGCAGCCATCGTCATTCCACCTCACTCTGCGCGCGACCCTGTCGCGCGCTGTCACAGCAGTCCATCTCGTCCCCCGCTTCGCTTCTCTGTTCACTCGCCGTCGATCGCCCAGTGCACGCCCGTCTGCGTATCCTCGATCGTGATGCCGGCGGCGATGAGCTCGTCGCGGATGCGGTCGGCGACCGCGAAGTCCTTCGCCGCCCGCGCCGTCTGGCGGTCGTCGAGCAGACGCGTCACGAGCGCGGTCAGCGATGCGCGCGCGGTCGTGTCGGTCGTGCCGTGCCATTCGGAGGCGAGCGGGTCGATGCCGAGCACCCGGGTCATCGCGACGACCTTGCCGCGGGCGGATGCCGCGGTCTGCAGATCCTCGGAGTCCAGGGCCGTGTTGCCCTCCCGCACCGTGTCGTGCAGCACGGCGAGTGCCTGCGGCACGGAGAGGTCGTCGTCCATGGCCGCCGCGAAGTCCTCGGGGACGACGGGCAGCTCGGCGGAGAGGAAGCGCGTCCCGTCCAGACGGCGCGCGCTGCGGTCGAGGAATCCCTCGATGCGGTCGACCGCGGCCTCCGCCTCGGCGAGCGAGCGCTCGGTGTAGTCGATGGTCGAGCGATAGTGCGCCTGGCCGAGGGCGTAGCGCACCACGAGCGGCGGCGCGGCGGCCAGCAGCTCGGAGGCGAACAGCGAGTTGCCGAGCGACTTCGACATCTTCTGCCCGTTGATGTTCACGAGTCCGTTGTGCACCCAGTACCGCGCGAAGCCGTCGCCGGCCGCCGCCGACTGGGCGAGCTCGTTCTCGTGATGCGGGAAGCGCAGGTCGAGACCGCCGCCGTGGATGTCGAACTGGGGCCCCAAGTAGCGGGAGGACATCGCGGAGCACTCCAGGTGCCAGCCGGGGCGGCCGAGACCCCAGGGGCTCTCCCACGACGCCGAGGCGGGCTCGTCGTCCTTGCGGCCTTTCCAGAGTGCGAAGTCGCGCGGGTCGCGCTTGCCGCGCGGATCCGCGTCCGTGGCGTCCTGCATGTCGTCCACCGACTGGTGGCTGAGCGCGCCGTACTGCGGCCAGCTGCGCACGTCGAAGTAGACGTCGCCGGACTCGTCGGCGGCGGGGTAGGCGTGGCCGGCGTCGATCAGCCGCTGCACGAGCGCCTGCATCTGCGGGATGCTCGCCGTGGCACGCGGCTCGTAGCTCGGGGGCAGGACGCCGATCGCCCGGTAGGCCGCCGCGAACTCCAGCTCGACCCGGTACGCCAGCGCCCACCAGTGCTCGGTGCCGGCGGCGTTGGCGAGGACCTTGTCGTCGATGTCGGTGACGTTGCGCACGAGCGTCACGTCGAGGCCGCGGTAGTTGAGCCAGCGTCGCAGGATGTCGTAGACGAGGGCGCTGCGCACGTGGCCGATGTGCGGACTCGACTGCACGGTCGGCCCGCAGACGTAGATGCCCACCCTGCCCTCGACGAGCGGAACGAAGTCACGCAGGGCCTGGGCCCGGGTGTCGTAGAGGCGAATGGTCACTGCATGAGTTTATTCGCCCTCTAACTGACTAGAGCAGCACGCGGAGCGGGCCGGAGATGCGGAGCCGAATCGGCGCGGCCGCAGGCCCGGCCTTCAGCGGGAGAGGAGGGCCGTGGCGATCGCGGCGACGCCCTCGCCACGCCCCGTGAAGCCCAGGCCGTCGGTCGTCGTCGCGGTGATCGAGACGGGCGCGCCGAGCATCCCCGACACCGCCCTCTCGGCCTCGGCCTTGCGCGGTGCGAAGCGCGGCCGGTTCCCGATCAGCTGCACGGAGACGTTCTCGACGCGCCAGCCGGCGTGCTCGACGAGCCGCCGCGCCTCGGCGAGGAACACCTCGCCGTGCGCGCCCGCGAAGCGCGGGTCGCTCGTGCCGAAGACCGTCCCGATGTCGCCGAGCCCGGCGGCGGACAGCAGCGCGTCCACGATGGCGTGTGCGACGGGGTCGCCGTCGCTGTGGCCGGCCAGTCCCCGCTCGCCCGGCCATTCGAGGCAGGCGAGCCAGAGCGGAGCGTCCACCGGCGCGAAGGCGTGCGTGTCGGTGCCGACGCCGACGCGGCTGTTCCCGGTGCCGCGCAGCAGATCCTCCGCGCGGCGCAGATCCCACGCCGTCGTGATCTTGAAGGCCAGCGGGTCGCCCTCGACGACGGTCACGGGGTGACCGGCATCCGCGATCAGCTGCGCATCGTCGGTGACCTCGCGGACCGCCGCGGCATAGGCGGCGCGGAGCTGGGCGGCCGGGAAGCCCTGCGGGGTCTGCACCGCGGAGAGCTCGCTGCGGTCGACCGTCGCCACGATCGCGCCCCCCGCGTCGGTGCGCTTGATGGTGTCGCTGACGGGCACGCCGGGGATCGCCCCCGCGCCGTTCGCGGCGACGGACGAGACCACCCGGTCGAACAGCTCCGGCGGGGTCAGGGCGCGCGCCGCGTCGTGCACGAGCACGATGTCGGCAGCGCCGATCAGGGCGAGGCCGGCGGCGACGGATGCCTGCCGGGTGTCCCCCCCGGCGACCACGTCCCCGGTGCCGAGGACCTGCTCGAGGATGACGCGGGCCTCGGCGACGCGGTCGCCGGGGACGACGACCACAACGTGCGGCGAGGAGGACATGCCTGCGATGGAATGCAGGGAGTGCTCCAGGATCGTGCGCCCCGCGAGCGAGACGAAGGCCTTGGGCGCGCCCGCGCCGAGGCGCGTCCCGTTGCCCGCGGCGACGACGATGCACGCGACGCGCGGCGCCGACGCGACGGCCCCGGAGTGCGGGGTCAGCACGGTGCGGTCATGGACGGCCGGCTCCGGACGCCTGCGGCTTAGGAGGCCAGCACCTCGTCGAGCACGCTCGACGCCTGCTCCTCGTCCGTCTTCTCGGCGAGCGCGAGCTCGGAGATGAGGATCTGGCGGGCCTTGGCGAGCATGCGCTTCTCGCCGGCGGACAGGCCACGGTCCTGGTCGCGGCGCCACAGGTCGCGGACGACCTCGGAGACCTTGATCACGTCGCCCGAAGCGAGCTTCTCGAGGTTCGCCTTGTAGCGGCGGCTCCAGTTGGTGGGCTCTTCGGTGAAGGGGGCGCGCAGGACCTCGAAAACCTTGTCGAGGCCCTCTTTTCCGATCACATCGCGGACGCCGACCAGGTCGACATTCTCAGCGGGAACCTCGATCGTGAGGTCGCCCTGAGTGACGTTCAGCTTGAGGTAGACCTTCTCTTCGCCCTTGATGATCCGTTTCTTGACCTCGGTGATCGTTGCTGCGCCGTGGTGGGGGTAAACGACGGTCTCGCCAACCTCGAAAAGCATAGATGGTAGTCCCTTCAGCGATACTCAGTTTATCACGGCGAGACAAGCTCGATTCCGCTGCCGGGGGCTCCGGGAGGGGCCTCGGCGGGCCGTCGCCAGCCCCGTGCCTGGGGAGGCATACGCTAAGCTCGAACCGCATCCGAGGGCGGAACAGGCCGGAACCCGGCCGGCCCGATGCGTCCACTTACACGGAGGTTCTTAGGTGAAGGCGCGCGTCGCAGCATCCGTCGTCCTGGCTGTTGGAGTCGTGCTCGGCACGGCGGGCTGCAACCTGATCGCCCCTCAGGACACCACGAAGATCCAGCAGCCGACGGCGTTCGGGCAAGAGGGCATGGTCGGCGACGTCGACATCCGCAACGCCTACCTCGTTGCCGACGGCGACGCGGTCAGCCTCGTCGCGACCTTCGTCAACGACGGCACCTCCGGGGCGACCATGAGCATCCAGCCGAACGCCTCGTCGAGCGACACGACGAACCTGCTCGTCCCCTCGGGCGCCCCGACGGTGGTCGGCCCCGACCAGCACGTGCAGTGGAGCGGCCTGGACGCCGCCCCCGGCTCGCTGCTTCCCGTCTTCTTCACCTACGGCGACAAGACGGGCGTCAAGATCAACCTGCCCGTGCTGACGGGCGACTTCCAGGTGAACTCGACGCTCACTCCGACGCCGGTGGCGACCGAGACTCCGGCGGGCTGACGCACAGATCGGACGTGGAGGGGCGGATGCCACAGGCATCCGCCCCTCGTCGTATGTCCTGCACGCCGATCCCCGCCCGGCGCGACCGCGGTCGGCGGGCTTAAACGACGGGTCCGGCGGCGAACATGTCGCCGCCTCGCGCAGCGGGTCCCGCGATCTACTCGCTCTCGAAGCGGTAGCCGAGGCCGCGGACGGTGACGAGCATGCGCGGCTCGGACGGGTTCGGCTCGATGCGGCTGCGGATGCGCTTGATGTGCACGTCCAGGGTCTTGGTGTCGCCGAAGTAATCGCTGCCCCAGACCCGGTCGATGAGCTGACCGCGGGTGAGCACCCGGCCGGCGTTGCGCAGCAGCAGCTCGAGCAGCTCGAACTCCTTGAGCGGCATCGGGGTGTCGAGTCCCTTGACGGCGACGGTGTGGCGGTCCACGTCCATACGGACGTCGCCCACCTCGAGCACCCCGTCGTCGACCACGTCGGGCTCGACGCGACGGCGCAGCACGGCGCGGATGCGGGCGAGCAGCTCCCGGCTCGAATACGGCTTGGTGACGTAGTCGTCGGCGCCCAGCTCGAGCCCCACGACGATGTCCACCTCGGAGTCCTTCGCCGTGAGCATGATGATCGGCACATTGGAGCGGCCACGGACCTCGCGGCACACCTCGGTGCCCGGCATCCCGGGCAGCATCAGGTCGAGCAGGATCAGGTCGGCGCCATCGCGGTCGAAGGCGGAGAGCGCGTCCGGGCCGGTTTCGGCGATGTCCACGTCGTAGCCTTCACGCCGCAGGAGGAACGCGAGTGGGGCGGAAAGCGACGGCTCGTCCTCGACGAGCAGCAGGCGGGTCACTGGTTCACATCTCCTTGGGGTCGGTGGAGGGCGGACGACTGCGTATGCGCTGCCCTCCCATGCGACGCCGCACTGGGCGGCGACATAAGCGGGTGGGACGCGGTGGCGGATCGGTCGGCTTCGGGCAGCCGGATCGTGAAGGTCGAGCCCATGCCGGGCTGCGACCACACGCGAACGTCTCCGCCGTGATTCTGCACGGCATGCTTCACGATGGAAAGCCCGAGTCCGGTGCCGCCCGTGTTACGGCTGCGGGCCTGGTAGACGCGGAAGAACCGCTCGAAGATGCGATCCTGGTCCGCTTCGGGGATGCCTTCGCCCTGGTCGGTGACGGCGATCTCCACCACGCCGTCCGCGACCCGCGAGCCGATGCCGACGCGCGAGCCGTCGGGCGAGTATCGGATCGCGTTGGAGATCAGGTTGTCGACGGCGACGACGAGCAGCTTCCGGTCGCCGTAGACGATCGCGCCGCTCGGCGCGCCCGAGACCAGCTCGATCGCATGGGCGTCCGCCCCCACCCGGTTCTGGTCGACCGCAGCGGCGAGCACGTGGTCGATCTCGACCGGCTCGGCGTTGGCGACGGCGTCCACGGCCTGCAGCCGCGAGAGCTCGATGATGTCCTGGGTGAGCCGGGCGATCCGCGCCGACTCCGCCGTGAGCCGGTCGGCGAACATGCGCACCTGCTCGGGGTCGTCTGCGGCGGTGTGCAGTGCCTCCGAGAGCAGGCCGATCGCCCCGATCGGGGTCTTCAGCTCGTGGCTGATGTTCGCGACGAAGTCGCGGCGCACCGCGTCGAGGCGGTAGGCCTCGGTGCGGTCGTCGACGAGCAGCAGCACGAAGCGGCTGCCGAGCAGCGAGGCGCGCACCCGCACCCGCAGCGAGGACGACTCCTTGAAGCGGCCGCGATGCAGCTCGAAGTCCTCATCGGCGAGCTCGCCGCTGCGCCGCACGCGCTGGACGAGCTCGGCCAGCTCGGGGTGGGCGAGACGGCCGGCCGTGACGAGACCGAGTGCGAAGGCCTTCGCGCTCGCCTTCGCCACGTTGAGCGAGTAGTCCGCCACGATCCCGGCCGAGCCCATCGCGTCGAGCATCTGGTCGACCCCGTCGGGCACACTGCCGCTGCTGACTTCCACGGCCGTGCGGCTGCGCCGGAGGGCGATGGAGAGGATGGCGACGAAGCCGCCGCCGATGACGAGCCCCAGTGCCAACGCCACCAGCACCAGCCAGCCCGAGTAGTGCATGAATCCAGCGTATATAAACGGTGACCGGCGGCGTTGCGCCCGGGGCCTCGTCAATGAGGGTCCGGACCGCTACTTTAGACAGTGTTCAGAGGTAAGAAACCGTTTGTTCACTCAACACCGTGAGGATAACCACGTCGACGGCTATCCCGGGCGACTTCTCTGTGCGCTCACACTCTAACCAGGAAGCACGACCCCGATGCGTGAAGTCTTTCAGCAAGAACTCGCCGAGGTGCAAGATCGCCTCGTCGAGATCGCCGAACTCGTTCTTGATTCCATCCGCGACGCCACGACGGCGTTCAACTCGGCCGACATCGCCCTCGCCGACAAGGTGATCGCCGCGGACCCCGCGATCGATGAGCTCGCGGTCGAGCTCGACGAGCTCTCGATCGAGATCCTGTACCGCCAGAGCCCGGTCGCCCGCGACCTGCGCATCGTGGTGAGCGCGCTGCGCATGAGCGCCTCTCTCGAGCGCATGGGCGACCTCGCGCGGCACATCGCCCAGCTCGCCCGCCGCCGCTACCCCGACCATGTCGTGCCGGAGAGCCTGCGGGACACCTTCGTGCAGATGGCAGCGCAGGACATCCACGTCGCCGAGCTGCTCGAGCAGCTGCTGCGCACGCAGGACGTCGACCTCGCCGACCAGCTCGTGAGCGAGGACGACGCGGTCGACCGGCTGCACCGGGGCGTCTTCGACACCGTGCTCAGCCCGGAGTGGAAGGGCGAGGCCGAGCAGACGGTCGACGTGACGCTCGCCTCCCGCTTCTTCGAGCGCTTCGGCGACCACGCCGCCTCCATCGCCAAGAAGGTCCAGTACCTCGCGACCGGCGACTGGGTCCCGGAAGAGGCCAAGTAAGAGACCCGTCGGCCGGAGCGCTCCGGCCGGAATGACGAAGGGCCCCTCCACCGGAGGGGCCCTTCGCTCTGCGTCTGTTCCGCGTCACGGACGCGATGGCTACTGCTTGCCCTGCGCGGCGACGGCGGCGGCCCCGGCGGCGGCGGCCTCCGGGTCGAGGTACTCGCCCGGCCCGACCGGCAGGAAGTCCGCGCCGATCTTGTACACGAGCGGGATGCCGGTCGGGATGTTGAGGGCCGCGATGTCCTCGTCGCTGATCTTGTCGAGGTGCTTCACCAGGGCGCGCAGCGAGTTGCCGTGCGCGGTGACGAGCACCGTCTTGCCCTCGGCGAGCGAGACGGTGATGTCGCTGAACCAGTACGGCAGGAAGCGGTCGATGACGTTCTTGAGCGCCTCGGTGCGGGGCAGCTCGCCGTCGATGTCGGCGTAGCGCGGGTCGTTCGCCTGCGAGTAGGGGGCGTCGTCCGCGAGCGGGGGCGGCGGCACGTCGAAGCTGCGACGCCAGGTCATGAACTGCTCCTCGCCGAACTCGGCGAGGGTCTGCGCCTTGTCCTTGCCCTGGAGGGCGCCGTAGTGGCGCTCGTTGAGCCGCCAGCTGCGCTTGACGGGGATCCACAGCCGGTCGGCGACGTCGAGCGCGAGATCGGCGGTCTGGATCGCGCGACTCAGCACACTCGTGTAGAGGATGTCGGGGGTGAGACCCGCCTGCGTGATCAGCTCGCCGGCGTGCTTCGCCTCGGCGACGCCCTGCTCGGACAGTCGCACGTCGACCCAGCCGGTGAAGAGGTTCTTGGCGTTCCACTCGCTGTTGCCGTGGCGCAGGAGGATGAGAGTGTAGGGGGCGTCGCTCATGGCTCCAGACTATCGACGGGCGCGGCCCCCGGATACTTGTCCTATGTCCCGTTCCGCCGCCGTTCCACGGACCGTCGCGAAGCCCGCCGCGAGGCCTGTCGGCACGGTGACGCGCGGCACGACCAACACCAACCGGCTGCGCCGCGTGGACCGCTGGATCGCGCATCGCCCCGAGTTCGCGCGGGCCTCAGCGCCGCTCGTGGTCGATCTGGGCTTCGGCGGCAGCGGGGTCACGACCTTCGAGCTGTGGTCGCGGCTCGCGCGGGTGCGACCGGATGCCGTGGTGCTCGGCCTCGAGATCGAACCGGCCCGTGTCGCACTCGCCCGGGAGCAGCTCGCCGAGGTCCGCGCCGGGCGCACCCCCTTCGACCCAGGCATGCGGGTGTCGTTCGCGCGGGGCGGCTTCGAGGTGCCGCTCCCCGACGGCGCGCGGCCCACCGTCATCCGTGCCTTCAACGTGCTGCGGCAGTACGACGAGTCCGAGGTGGCGGATGCCTGGGCACGCCTGCGCGCGCGGCTCGCGCCGGACGGCCTGCTCGTCGAGGGCACGTGCGACGAGCTGGGCCGGGTGTGCTCGTGGGTGGACCTCTCCCCCGCCGGGCCGGAGCGTTTCACCGTGTCACTGCGCCTCACCGGCCTCGAGACGCCCTCCGTCGTCGCGGAACGGCTGCCGAAGGCCCTGATCCACCGGAACGTGCCGGGCGAGCCGGTGCACGCGTGGCTGCAGGCCATCGACGGAGCGTGGCGGAAGGCATCCGTTCTCGCCCCCTATGGCGTGCGGCAGCGCTGGATCGGCGCGGTGCGGACGCTGCGCGAGGAGGGCTGGCCGGTGCTCGGCGGCGTCGGCCGGTGGCGCCTCGGCGAGATCACGGTCCCGTGGTCGGCCGTCGCCGCCGCGTAGATCGCCGCGGCGAACCCGTGGCCGGCCCGCTACGGCCGCGGGTCCGAGACGGACTCCGCTCGCCGCGACCGACAGCAGGACCGCCACGGCTCGGGCAAAGAGCTCAGAGCGCGGGCAGGAGCGCGCGGGCCTCCTCCTGCGGCATCCCCGTCGCGCAGAGCAGATCGATGAGCAGCGGATGCAGCGCCAGCACGAGCCCCTTGTCGCGCGCCGAGCCGCGCGGCGCCACCTCCTCGGGGTCGAGCCGGCGCACGACCGCGACGAAGGCGGCGCGTGCCACGGGGAGCTGCTCGACGTCGCTCAGGCTCTGCTGCAGCAGCGTCGCGCCCCGGTGCAGCTGCGCGACCGCGTCGGCGATCTCGGGCCGGGGCCGGCCGTCGTGCACCAGGAAGTCCGCGCGGCGCGTGACGACGCGCAGATTGCGCCAGGCCAGGTCCATCGCGCCGTTCAGCACCCGCTGCGCCTCGAGCTCGGGCAGATAGCGCCGCAGGAAGGGCGAGAGGCGCGCGACCGACAGCGCCGAGTCGAGGCTCATGGCCCAGGCATCCGTCAGCGCCTGCGAGGTGCGCGCGAGCTCCAGCGCCCGCGCCGACTGCTCGGCATCCGCCCGCCGCAGCGCGACGACGAGCATGCCCAGCACCCGCTCGAACGCGTCGAGCGACACCGTGGCGTCGCGCCTCGCCTCCCGCCGGGGATCGCGCGGCAGCAGCACGGTCGCGAGCACCGCGAGCGCCCCGCCGACCAGTCCGTCGATCGTGCGGACGAAAGGCCCGCCGACCGGGTTCGGCACGAGCACGACGAGCATCGACTGCACCAGCACCGTCGAGGCGAAGCCGGGCTCCGCGGAGAAGAACCGCGCCGCGACGAGCGCCGCGACCGTGATGACGGCGAGCTGCCAGAAGCCGACGCCGAACAGGTCGAGCGCCAGTTCGGAGAGCAGGATGCCGACCGTCATGCCGATCGCGGTGCGCAGCACCCGCACGGGGCGGGCGTCGCGCTTGAAGCCGAGGGATGCCACCGCCACGGTGATCGACAGGAGCGGAGTGCGGTGGCCGAGCGCCCAGTGCGAGAACGCGTAGGCGGCCATCGCGGCCACGGTCACCTGCACGATCGCCGGGGCAGAGGCGGCGAGGCGCCGCCACGACGCGCGCACCCAGGCCGAGGCGGTCGTGTTCACCATCGACGCGGGCACTACGCGCCGCGACGCGGCTCGCGGGTGACGGCGCCGAGACGCGGCAGGCGCGGCACATCGGCGGAGGCGCCGGCCGACGGCGGCACGATGACCTCCTGGCTCGCGGCCACCTCGACACCCTCGGCGCGCACTCGCAGCTCGTCTGCGGGATCCGTCGCGCGCTTCACGACGGCGAGCGCGATCGGCCCGAGCTCATGGTGGACGGCGCTCGAGGTCACCCGACCGACGACGACGTCGCCCGCCACGACGTCGGAGCCGGACCCGGGCAGCACCGCATCGGAGCCGTCCAGGTGCAGCAGCACGAGCCGCCGCGGCGGGTGGCCGAGGTTGTGCACCTTGGCGATCGTCTCCTGCCCGCGGTAACAGCCCTTGTTCAGGTGCACGGCCGAGCGCAGCCAGTCGAGCTCGTGCGGGATCGACCGCTCGTCGACCTCGGTGGCGAAGCGCGGACGGCGGGCGGCGATGCGCAGCGCCTCGGCGGCGGCGACCCCGGCGACCTTCACGAGCCCGGATGCCGCGCGCGCGGCCAGGCCGGCGGCGAAGTCGCGCGTGACCACGGTCTCGTACCAGCTCCACCCGGCGTAGTCGTGGTCCCCCGACGCGTACTGGTGCCCGCCCGCAGCGATGTGGGACCACGGGTCGTGCCACACGACGGTGCGATGAGCGACGTCCGGATGTCGGGGCGCAGAGACGTCCCGGGCATCCGGCCCGTCCTCCGGGTGCTCGGGGGTGTCCGCGGGCGCCGGAGGCTCCGGTGCGTCCTCAGCGCCCTGCGGAGGCGCCGAGCGGTCGGCGGACACCGCGTACAGCGGCACGGCCGAGCCGATGACCGTGTACTGCTCCGACACGTCCCGCGGCTCGACGCGCAGCATAAAGCGCATCTTCTGCAGGAAGTCGAGCAGGGGTCCTGCCTCGTCGCCGTCGACGATGAGCCAGAGCCGCTCCCCGTCCTCGACGATCCGCACGGCGTGCTCGATGCGGCCGGAGGGGTCGAGCACGAGCGTCTCGCTCGCATCGCCCTCCCGCAGTCCGAGCAGGTCCTGGCTGGTCATCGAGTTGAGCCAGCTCAGTCGGTCGGGGCCGTCGATCGTCAGCACCGCCCGCTGCCCGAGCGCCACGATCGCCCGCCCCGATTCGAGCAGGCGCTGCTCGCCGAGCGGGTTCCCGTAGTGCCAGACGGCACCCGCGTCGGGCCCGTCTGGCACAGGAACCGCGCCGGGCAGCGCGCCGAAGTCCGCAGGCATCCTCAGTCGACCTTCGCGAGCCGTGCGGAGGCGTGGGTGCGCAGCTGCTGGCCGAGCGCGGCGATGTCCCACGCCCACAGCAGGTGCCCCTCGACCAGGCCGTACAGCCGGGTGGCGGCGGCGTACTCCTTCGCGCCGGCCGTGCGCATCACGGCATCCGTCGACAGGTCGATGCGCGGTCCCTTGATCTGGCCGAGGTAGACCTCGGCGACGCCGTCGGGATGCACGAGCGTGACCTCGATGTCGAAGCCGTCCGCCGCGTTGCGGAGGGTCTCGACCGACTCGGCGTCGGTGAAGGGACGGTCGCCGACGCCCGGGAGCATGCCGGGGCCCGGATCGCCCGCGGTGAGCGGACGGGAGAGCCGCCAGTAGCCGCTCTCCGCCACGAGCGGGGTGTGCGCGTCGTCGAGCACCCAGGAGTAGGCGTTGTAGTTGAGGTAGGGCAGGCCGTCGTGGCTGAAGCTGATGCGCTGACCGAACTCGCGCTGCACGTGTTCGTCGCCGATCTTGTAGTCCAGCACACCCGTGCCCTCCCACACTCCGATGAGCCAGGAGAGCGGGACGAGCTCGGCCGGCAGCCCGACGGGAAGCTCGATCATGGCGGGCGGGGCGCTAGTGCTGGCCGCGGAACAGGTTGTAGACCACGAGCACCGCGGTGCCCGCGATCGCCAGCCCGGCCAAGCCCAGCAGCGCGATGAACACGAGTTCCAGCGTCAGAAGCATAAGAACAGCTTATCTCGCACCTCGCCGCTGATCGCGGAGGCCGCTGTGCCCGTCACCGCCGCACCGCACGACGCTCTCCGAGGCAGCGACTCGCTCGCCGCCGAACGCAGGAACCGCGCGAGCCACCCGCAGTGCGTCGGGCGGGGACCGACGCACTCAATGGATCAGCGCGATGACGCCGGTCGCGATGGCCAGGATGATGAGGGCGCCGGCCACCGAGGAGGCAAGCCGGTGGACGAAGCCGCGCTTCTCCTGCGTGGCCAGCTGGATGACGAGGGCGAGGACGACGGATGCCGCGAGCGCCAGGCTCAGCCAGGCGCCGTCACGGGCACGGTGCGAGAACACCCCGATCAGCACCGCGGCGACGAGCGCGAAGGCCCATACGGCGGAGACCGTGCCCTTCGCCGCGGCCTTGGGGAGCGATTCCGACGTCATGAACCCCATTCTGCCGCCGATTCCGCGGCGACCGGCGGGGAAAAAGCATCCCCGGGGGTCCGATAGGATTCCCAGCAACGATGATGGTCCTGGAGGTCACATGGCGCAGCTGCTGATCCTGACGTCTGCCCAGGATCAGGACGTGCTGCCCGCCCTGGGGCTGCTCAACCACCGCATCCGGGTCATTCCGGCGGACGCGTCCTCGCTCGTCAACGCGCCGAGCTGCGACCTCATCTTCGTGGACGCCCGGCGCGATCTCGTCGGCGCGAAGTCGCTGACCAAGCTCCTGACGACCACGGGCACGGCCGTGCCGATCCTGCTCGTGCTGACCGAGGGCGGCCTGCCCGCCGTGAACGCCGACTGGGGCATCGGCGACGTCGTGCTCGCCGAGGCGGGACCCGCCGAGGTCGACGCCCGCATCCGCCTCGCCCTCGATCGCCAGACTGCGGACACGCAGCAGTCGAAGATCCAGACCTCCGGCGTGACGATCGACGAGGCCTCCTATTCGGCGAAGGTGCACGGGCGCCCCCTCGACCTGACCTTCAAGGAGTTCGAGCTGCTCCGCTTCCTCGCCACGCACCCGAGCCGCGTGTTCACGCGCGAGCAGCTGCTGTCGGAGGTCTGGGGCTACGACTACTTCGGCGGCACCCGGACGGTCGACGTCCACGTGCGGCGGCTCCGGGCGAAGCTCGGCGACTCGGAGTCCCTCATCGGCACCGTGCGCAACGTCGGCTACCGCTTCAACGTCTTCGAAGAAGGCCAGTGAGCCCCGCGGTCGAGCTGATCCCCACGGATGCCTCGGCCGACGCGCCGTTGCTGGCGCCGTTCAACGAGCAGACGGGCTTCGACGTCGCCGACGGCTCGCGTCGGCTCTTCGCGCTGTTCGGAACTCCGGAGAAGATCCGGGTCGGCAGCGCCGTTCTGGGTCGCGGGGAGCTCGATCTGCACATCTCACCGGAGTTCCGCGCGGCCGGGCTGGGAGCCGAGGCCGCGCGTCGGCTGCTGGAGCTCGCCGAGCCGGGGCCGCTCTCGGCCTGGTCGCACGGCGACCACCCCGCCGCGCGGGCGCTCGCTGCGCGCTTCGGCTTCACGGCGACGCGGACGCTGCTCCAGCTCCGACTCGAGCCGATCCCCTCGACCGACGGGCTGTCCCACGCGAGCGCGACGCACTCGGCACCCAGCACACAACGCCCCGCCGAGCTGTCGACCTTCAGCGCCGGGGACGATGACGCCGAGTGGCTCGCCCTCAACGCGCGCGTCTTCGCGTGGCATCCCGAGCAGGGCGGGATGACGCAGCAGGATCTCGACGAACGGATGGCAGAGCCGTGGTTCGCGGCATCCGATTTCCTCATCGCGCGCGCCGACGACGGAGCCATGATCGGCTACAACTGGCTCAAGGTCGAGGGGGCCGAGGGCGAGATCTACGTCGTCGGGGTGGCGCCAGAGGCATCCGGCCAGGGGATCGGCCGCGCGCTCATGGCCGCCGGACTGGCCCGGCTGCGGGAGCGCGGCTGCACGGCGGCGACCCTGTACACCGAGGCGGACAACGTCGCCGCCGTGCGGCTCTACCGCTCCCTGGGCTTCGTCGACGAGCACGTCGACGTGCAGTACTCCCGCGCCGGCTGAGCAGGGGCAGAGCTCGGCGGCCGAGCCTCAGAGACCGAGCTCGCGGCGCACCCGGCTCGCCGCGCCCACGGCCACCGCGTCCTCGCCGAGAGCGCCGAGCTCGAGACGGATCGGCAGGCCGCTCACGGGCGGCTCCGCGGCGAGCTTGCGGCGGATCGCGGGCTCGAGCAGCCGCCAGCCCCGCGCGACGCCCCCTCCGATCACGACGGTCGTCACGTCCACGAGGGCCGCGACGACGGTGATCGCCTGGCCGACGCCTGCTCCCGCGTTCTCGAAGACCTGCGCCGCGAGCTCGTCGCCCGCGAGCGCCCGCTCGTAGATCTCCGCCGCGCCGGCCTCCACGCCCGTCCGCTCCCGGTAGCGCGCCGCGATCGATCGACCGGACGCGATCGTCTCGAGATGCCCGTGGCGTCCGCAGGTGCACAGGAGGTCGCCGAAGCCGGGCGTGTGCCCGATCTCCCCCGCGGCGCCGTGGGCACCCTGGAACAGCTCGCCGGCCACCCAGAGCGCACCGCCGACTCCGGTGCCGAGGGTCATCGCGAGCGCATCCCGCTCGCCGGCGATCGCTCCGGCCGTCACCTCGCCGGTCAGGAACGCGTTCACATCGTTCTCGAGGAACGCGGGGACGCCGAAGCGCCCGGTGAGCGCTTCGGAGACCGCGTAGCCGGCCCAGTCCGTGAAGGAGTCGCTCGCGACGAGCACGGTCCCCGCCGCCGAGTCGACGACGCCGGCGGCGCCGACGCCGACGCCGGTGAGCGTCGCGCCCTGCTCGACGAGGAGGTGCTCGATCAGCTCAGCCGCCGTGGCGATCATGGCATCGCCGCCCCGGGCGGCGGGGGTCGCCGCGCGGGTGCGGGCGACGACCTCGAGCTGCGGCGTGCACAGCACGACCTGCGTCGTGGTCCCCCCGATGTCGACTCCGGCGATGAGCGGATGCGGATGCTGCGCCGGGCTCATGCGGTCGTGGCCTCGCGCGACCGCTGCCTGCGGGCGCGCTGCTCGACCGGATCGGGGATCGGCACCGCCGCGAGCAGGCGCCGCGTGTAGTCGGTCTCGGGGTGCGAGAGCGTGACCGCCGTCGCCCCCGTCTCGACGACCTCGCCGCCGCGCATGACGACGACGCGCTGCGCGAACTCTTGCACGACCGCGAGGTCGTGGGAGACGAACAGGCAGGCGAAGCCGAGCTCGTGCTGCAGCTCGGTGATGACCTCGAGCACGGTGCGCTGCACGCTCACGTCGAGGGCGCTGGTCGGCTCATCGGCGACGAGGAGCCGCGGACCGAGCACCAGGGCGCGGGCCAGGCTGACGCGCTGACGCTGCCCGCCCGAGAGCTCGCGCGGAGCGCGGTCGGCGAGGCGGGAGGACAGCCGCACCGACTCGAGCACCTCCGCGACGCGACGCCGCCGCTCCGCACGGCCGATGCCTCTGGCGTGCACGCGCAGCGGCTCGGCGATGCAGTCGGCGACCGTCATCCGCGCGTCGAGCGAGGCGACGGGGTCCTGCAGCACGACGCCGATGCCGGAGCGCAGGCGCTGACGGCGGGCGCCCCGCACCCGCGCGACGTCCTCACCGAACACGCGGACGCTGCCGGCGTCCGGTGGGATCAGGCCCAGCACGACGCGGGCGATCGTCGACTTGCCGCTGCCGGACTCCCCGACCAGGCCCACCGTCTCGCCCGCGGCGACGTCGAGACCGACATCCTTCAGCGCGTGCACCGCGCCCGCGCCGCGGCCGAAACTGACGGAGACCCCGGATGCCTGGACGTAGAGCTCGCGATCGTCGGGCGTCGGCGCGGCATCCGGCCGGTCGGCATCCGCCTGCGGCGGCTCGCGCACGACGAGCCGCGGCACGGCCGCGAGCAGCCCCCGCGTGTACTCGTGCTGCGGGCGCAGCAGCACGTCCTCGACACCGCCCTGCTCGACGATCAGCCCGTCGTGCATAACGGCGACGCGGTCGGCGAAGTCCGCGACGACGCCCATGTTGTGGGTCACGAGCAGCACGCCCATGCCGTTCTCGGCGGCGAGCCGGCGCAGCAGATCGAGGATGTCGGCCTGCACGGTCACATCGAGGGCGGTGGTCGGCTCGTCGGCGATGAGCAGGCGTGGCCGGTTCGCGATCGCCATGGCGATCACAACGCGCTGCCGCTGCCCGCCCGAGAGTTGGAAGGGGAAGGAGCGGGCGCGCGCCGCGGGATCGGGCAGGCCGACGTGTCCGAGCAGCTCGACGGCGCGAGCGTGCGCCTCCGCCGCGGTCGCCTGCCCGTGGTTCCGGATCACCTCGGCGATCTGGTCGCCGACGCGCATGAGCGGGTCGAGCGCCGTGGCGGGCTCCTGGAAGACCATGGAGGCCGCGGAGCCGCGCAGCCTCTGCAGCTCCCGCTCGCCCGCGCCGACGACGTCGACGCCGCCGACCACCGCCGAGCCGCCGACCACGGCGGTCGAACCGAGCAGCCCGAGCGCGGCGAGGGCGACCGTGCTCTTGCCGGAGCCCGACTCGCCCACGAGCGCGAGCGTCTCACCCGCGCCGAGTGCGAGGCTCGCGCCCCGAACCGCCCGGACGAGGCCCGTCTCGGTGCGGAAGGACACCGTGAGCCCGTCGACGCGAAGGATCTGTTCCGTGCCCATCAGCGTCCCCTCACCGCGAACGCGTCGCGCAGACCGTCGCCGATGGCGTTGAAGGCGCACACGACGAGGATGATCGCGACACCGGGTGGCACGATGAGCCACCACCGGCCGCTGTAGGCGGCGTTGAGCCCCTCGCTCAGCATCCCGCCCCAGTCGGTCTGCGGCGGCTGCACACCGAGCCCGAGGTAGCTCACATAGGCGACGAGCAGGATCGCGTCGGCGACCTGGAAGGTCGCGGAGACGACGATGGTGCTGACGCTGTTCGGGATGATGTGGCGGCCGATGGCACGGGCGTGGCCGCCGCCGAAGGCACAGAGCGTGAGCACGTAGTCGCGATTCTTGAGCGTGAGCGTCTCGGCCCGGATCAGGCGCGAGGGCACGAGCCAGGACACGAGGCCGAGGATGACGATCAGGCCGAGCACGTGCGGGGTGGCGATCGCCGAGATCACGAGCAGGATGAACAGGGCCGGGATCGCGATGCCCGCGTCGACGATGCGCATCATGACCGTGTCGACCCAGCCGCCGAGATAGCCGGCGGTCGAGCCCCAGACCATTCCGATGGCGGTGGCCAGGATGCCTGCGGCGATGCCCACGAGCAGCGAGACAGTGCCTCCGTACATCAGCCGGCCGAGCTCATCGTGGCCCACGGCGTCGGTGCCGAGCAGATGCGCCGCCCCCGGCGCGAGGTTGATGGCGTGCAGGTCGGTCCGCGTCTGGTCGGTGTGATAGACGAGCGGCCCGACGAAGCAGAACAGCACGAAGAAGACGACGACGCCGAGCCCGATCAGGGCGAGCCGGTTGCGCCGGAACCGGCGCCACGCGACAGCCGCGCCGCCCGCGGAGGACGGCGGCTCGACCTGGTCGGCTGCGGCCGAGGGAAGAAGAGTGGTCATGGGTCCTGGCCTTACGATCGGGAGGTTTTCACGCGGGGGTCCACGATGGCCTGCAGCACGTCGGCGATGAGCGTGCCGACGACCGTCGCGACCGCGATGACGAGCACGCAGCCGAGCAGGACGGGGAAGTCGGAGCTCTGCGCGGCGTTCCAGAACAGCAGGCCCATGCCCGGGTAGTTGAACAGCTGCTCGACGACGAGCGAGCCGCCGAACAGCACGGGCACGTAGTAGCCGAGCATGGCGATGACCGGGGTGAGCGAGTTGCGGAACACGTGACGTACGAGGATCGCGCGGGTGGATGCGCCGCCCGCCCGTGCGGTGCGCACGTAGTCCTCCTCGAGGTTCTCGAGGGTGGCCGAACGCATGAAACGGCTGAACACCGCGACCATCGCGGCGGCGCCGGTGATGATCGGCAGCACCAGACCGGCCGGATCGCTGAACACCTGGGCCAGGGTGTCGCCGTTCGGCGCCTGCGAGGGCAGCAGCGGGAACACCTGGGTCAGCAGGGCGATCAGCACGAGGCCGAGGAAGAAGACGGGCGTCGAGTAGAGCACGAGGCTCAGCGTCGTGACGACGTAGTCGACCGAGCTGTTGCGGCGCCGGGCCTGCCACATGCCGACGGGGATCGCGATGATGAGCGCGAGCACCGCCGAGGCGAGGGTCAGCACGAGCGTCTTCGGCAGCCGCTGGATGATGAGCTGCGTGACGGGGGCGTTGAGCGTGTAGGACTCGCCGAGGTTCCCGTGCAGCAGCCGGCCGAGGTACAGCAGGTACTGCACGGGGAGCGGCTTGTCGAGTCCCTGCTGGTGGTTGAACGTCGCGATCTGCTGCGGGGTGGCCTGCACGCCGAGCACGCCGCGGGCGGGACCGCCGGGCAGCGCGTGGAGCAGGCAGAACACCACGATCGTGACGATGAAGATCACAACGACGGCGAGGAGCAGCCGGCGCAGGAGGTAGAGCGTTGTCGTCATCGGCGGTCTTTCGGATAGGGCGGAACGGACCGGAGGGGCCGGGGCGCCGTGTTCGGCGCCCCGGCCCGCAGCGGCTCTACTTGCTCCAGGACCACCGGGCCGGATGGAAGTTCGCCATCGGGTCCTGCGGCGCCGTGAGGCCCGTCTTGATCATGGAGATCTGGTAGTCGGGCTCCGGCAGCCAGACGACCGGGAGCTGCTTGGCGAGCAGAGCGCTGTAGTCGGTGATCGCACTCGAGTCCGTCGACTGCGTCGTCGCCCCGATCAGCTTGTCCGCCTGCGGGTCCGAGTAGTTGCCGAAGTTGGCGCCACCGCCCGTCTGGAACAGCGAGTCACCGGTCGGGTAGGCGTTGAAGTACCAGCTGCCCGCGGTGCCGAAGTACGACAGCTGCCACTTGCAGATCGCCTCGCCCGAGGTGCACTGCGGGGTCTGCGAGAGGACGGTGTTGACGGGCGCGGTCTTGATGGTGAATCCGATGCCGCTGTCCTTGAACGAGGACTGCAGCGCGCTCATCTCGTTGTCCGTCACCGAGGAGCCGGACTGGGCGAGCACCTGCATCGTGAAGACCGTGCCGGCCTTGACGCCGTCACCGCACTGGGTCGCGCCGCTGCCGGCGTCCTGGCAGACCATGATGCCGTCGGAGCCCGCCTTCCAGCCGTGGTCGGTGAGGAGCTTCTTCGCCGCCGAGTTCGAGAACGGGTAGGGGTTGCTCGACTGGTCGGGCGAGAGGAAGTCGGACTTCGTCGACTGCGGGATCGGGCCGTAGCCCGGCGTCGCGGTGCCGTTGAAGATCGCCTTCACGAGGCTGCTCTGGTCGACGGACTGCTGGATCGCCTGACGCGCGTACAGCTGCTGGAACACCGGCCCCATCGTCGGGTTGTTGAAGTTGTACGGGAAGTACGTGATGGCCCAGCCGGTCCACGGCTTGACCGCGTAGCCCTTCGAGGTGAAGGACTGCTTGTCGTCGAGCGAGGTCGGGCTGATGTAGCCGTAGTCCACCTGGCCGCTGCGCAGCGCGTTCTCCTCGGCATCCGAGGTGGTGAACGGCATCAGGTTGACAGTCGCGATCTGCGCCTTCTCACCGCCGTCGTACTTGGCGTTCGCGCTCAGGGTCACGTTTCCCGAGGTGCTGAAGCGGGTCACCTTGTAGGGGCCGTCGACGACCTTCCACAGGGGATTCGTGGCGTAGTCGCTGATGTTCCCCGCTTCCTTGTTCAGGTAGTTCCACACCTGGACCGCGCCGACCGGGGTCGTGTCGTCGTCGCCCACCTGGCCGCTCGCGCTGGTCTTGTCCCAGGCGTGCTGCGGCAGCGGGGTGATGAGGCTGAGCTCGTTGGCGAGCATCCAGTCGGTGTTGTACGGCTTGTCGAAGGTGATGGTGAAGTGCGTGTCGTCGGTGACCGTCAGCTTCGTCCAGTTGTCGGGCGCCTGGCCCGCGTTGTAGTTGCCCCAGTCCTTCTTGTTCGCCTTGACGAGGTTGAACCAGAACTCGACGTCGCGCGAGGTGACGGGCGTGCCGTCGCTCCAGGTGCGCTTGGCGAGGGTGATGGTGGCCGAGGTGCCCGTTGCGTCGAAGGCGACGTCGCTCGCGATGCTCGAGTCCTTGTGCCAGCCGATCGTGCCCGTCGAGCCGTCGTAGGCCACGAGCGGCTCCCAGAGGGCACCGGCGATGGATCCGTTGTTGGTGTTGAGCTTGCCGGGGGCGCCGATCGGGAGGATCCAGTTCGGCGTGAAGTTGGCGGGCAAGGCGTAGTTGATCGAGTCCTTCGAACCCGATGAGGACGGACTGCTGCCGGACGAGGAACAGCCGGCCAGCAGCACAGCGGCCGCTGCCGCCGCGGAGACCGCGAGAGCTGCGCGACGGAGCGCGGAGCGTGCAGGGAACATGATTCTCCTTCGGAGGGGACGCCGATCGGTTCGGCGTTCGACGGCGATGCACTGCCGTGGGTCTAAGTAAACGGAAGCTTGACGAAAAAAGACATTCCGTGCTGTAAAAACTAAGTTTCTGCTGTTTTGGCGAAACCAACTCGGCGTTCGGCGGCGGTTAGTCTGCAAATGACGCACGAAGCCCCGCTCGATCTGAAAATAGATTGTCCATGACTGAAATAAGCCAGAACCGGCACGATGTCGGCACGGAGACGCTTCCCGCGCGCGCCCTGGCGCTCATCGCGAGCGGGCAGGCCACCACGCGCACCGAGCTCGCCCAGCACCTCGGCGCCGCCCCGAGCAGCGTCTCGCTCGCCATCCAGCACCTCATCGCGCGCGGCCTCGTGGCCGAGGAGGGCGTGCAGTCCTCGACCGGCGGCCGGCCGCGCAAGGTGCTGCGCATCGGCGACGCCGACGAGTACGCGCTCGCCGCCGATCTCGGCGGCCGACACGCACGCATCGGCGTCGTGCGCAGCGGCGGCGTGCGCGAGCTCGTCACGACGGTGCCGTTCGACCTCGCGGCGGGGCCGGATGCCGGGCTGGACGCCCTCGTGGAGGCGTTCGGCCGTCTCCGCGAGACCGCGACGGGCACGCTCGCGGCGGTCGGCGTCGCGCTGCCCGGTCCGGTCGACCTCGGGCAGGGCTGGGTGGACAGCCCGTCCCGGATGCCCGGCTGGCACCGCTACCCGGTGCGCGCCCGGCTCGCCGAGCGTTTCGGCGTCATCGCATCCATCGGCAACGACGCCAACATGATGGCCCTCGGCGAGGACGCCGCGCACCGCGGCGAGCGCCGCTACTCCATCACGGTCAAGGCCGGCACGGCGATCGGCGCCGGCATCGTCCTCGACGGGCGCCTCTACCTCGGCGCACACGGCGCGGCCGGCGACATCACGCACGTGCGCGTGCTCTCGGCCGGCGACATCCCCTGCGCGTGCGGCAATGTCGGATGCCTCGAGACCGTGGCCTCCGGCGCCGCGCTCCAGCGCATCGTGAACGAGCAGGGCAAGCACGTGCGCACGACGGAGGAGGTCATCGCCCTCGTGCAGGCCGGCGACCCCATCGCGAACCAGGCGGTGCGCCGGGCCGGCTCGTACCTCGGCGAGGTGCTGAGCGCCAATGTGAACTTCTTCAACCCCGACACCGTCTTCCTCGGCGGCATCCTGTCGACCGTCGAGCCCTTCGTCGCCGCCGTCCGCAGCCAGCTCTATGAGAGCTGCCACCCGCTGCTGACCCGCCACCTCTCCATCGAACGCGCGAGCCTCGGCGCCGACGCGGGCCTGGTCGGCGCGGGCCTGCAGGCGCTGCAGCAGTCGCTGACCGCAACGCTCGAGTCCATCTCCCGTCATCATGCCGTCCCCCTCCGGAAGGAAGCCCGTGTCTGAAGCGTCCCCCGCCCACCCGCTCCGCATCGCGATCGCCGGCCTCGGCATCGAGTCGAGCACCTTCTCCCCCGCGCGGACCGAGGCCCCCGCCTTCCATCCGCAGCGCGGTCCCGAGATCCTGGAGCGCTACGCGACGTTCCTCGGCGCGGGCACGCCGCTCCGCGACGCGGCGGAGTGGCACCCGGCGCTCGTGGGCAAGGCGCTGCCGGGCGGCATGGCGACCGCGGAGGCCTTCGCCCTCCTCTCCGACGAGATCGTCGAGCGCCTCGCCGCGATGCCGCCGCTGGACGGCCTCTGGTACGACATCCACGGCGCGATGACCGTCGAAGGCATCGACGACGCCGAGGCGGTGCTGCTGCGACGCATCCGCGCGGTCATCGGGCCCGAGGTGCTCATCTCCACCACGATGGACCTGCACGGGAACGTGAGCCGCGAGCTCGCCCACCAGAGCGACCTGATCACCTGCTACCGCATGGCGCCGCACGAGGACCACCTCGAGACCAAGGAGCGCGGGGTGCGCAACCTCGTCGAGCGCCTCGCCTCGGGGGCTGGGCGGCCGCTGAAGGCCTGGATTCCGATCCCCGTGCTGCTGCCCGGGGAGAAGACCTCGACCCGCATCGAGCCCGCGAAGAGCGTGTACGCGCAGGTGCACGACGCCGCCGCGCAGCCCGGAGTGCTCGACGCGGCGGTCTGGGTCGGCTACGCCTGGGCCGACGAGCCGCGCAACCGCGCGGTGACCGTGGTGACGGGTGACGACGAGGCCGCCGTCACGGCTCAGGCCGAGCGGCTCGCCGATGCCTTCTGGCAGGCGGGCCCCGCGTTCGACTTCGTCGCCCCGGCCGGCACGCTCGAGGAGACCGTCGCCGCGGCGCTCGCCTCGGCGCAGCGCCCGTACTTCATCAGCGACAGCGGAGACAACCCGACCGCGGGCGGCGCGGGCGACGTGACCTGGACGCTCGCGCGCCTGCTCGCGAACCCCGAGCTGACGGACGCGGGCCGCACCGTGATCTACGCGTCGATCCCCGGCCCCGAGGCCGTGGCGACAGCCGTCGCCGCCGGTGTCGGCGCGACCGTCACGGTCACCGCGGGCGCCGCGGTCGACGACGTGCACGAGGGTCCGGTCACGTTCACGGGCGTCGTGCACACGATCCGCCACGGCGACCGCGACGCGGAGACCGAGGTCGTCATCCGTGTCGGCGGCCTGCATGTCATCGTGACCCGGCTCCGCAAGCCGTACCACCACGAGCACGACTTCACCGATCTCGAGCTCGACCCGCGTCACGCCGACATCGTGTTCGTCAAGATCGGCTACCTCGAGCCCGAGCTCTACGACATGTCGGCCGACTGGATGATGGCGCTCACGCCCGGCGGCGTCGATCAGGACATCGTGCGGCTCGGCCATCACCGCATCCGCCGCCCGATGCTTCCCTTCGACGCGCCCCGCTTCCAGCCGGACCTCTCGGCGCGCCTGATCCCTGCCTCGAACGCACCGCTCACGGGGGCCGACGAGTGAGCACCCGGCTCGAGATCGCCGTCACCTCCGACGCCGCCGCCGCGGTCGCGGTCGCGCAGGGCGCCGACCGCGTGGAGCTGTGCGTGGCGCTCGAGCTCGGCGGCGTCACCCCCTCCCAGGGGCTGGTCGAGGCGACGCTCGACACCGGGGCCGAGACACACGTGCTCGTGCGCAGCCGCCCGGGTGACTTCGTCTACGACGCCGAGGAGATCGCGCTGATGGCGCGCGAGGCGGCGGCGATCGCGCGCGCCGGCGCTGCGGGGGTCGTGATCGGGGCGCTGACCCCGGCGGGCGGGCTCGATCTCGCGGCGATCGGGGCGATGGCGGATGCCGCACGCACCGTGCGACCGGACATCGTGATCACCATCCACCGCGCGGTGGACGCGAGCACGGACCCCATGCGCGCCGCCTCGGCACTCGCCGCATCGGGACTCGCCCCCACCCGCATCCTGAGCTCGGGCGGCCGCGAGGCCGCGGGCGACGGCGCGGCGACACTCGCCGGGATGGTCGCCGCGGCCGGTCCGATCCAGGTGATGGCCGGCGGCGGGGTGACCATCGCGTCCATCCCGACGCTCCTCTCCGCCGGCGTCGCCGCCGTGCACCTCTCGGCCAAGCGGCGGATCGGGGACCATCTCGCGCTGGACGCCGGGCTCGTGGCATCCGCTCGCCGCGAGATCGATGCGCACAGCCCTCGCGCCTGAACCGCACCGCGCCGCGCTCGGCCCGGGGGTGTTCACCCGGCGTTAGCACTGGGTGGAAAGATAGGGCCCATGGATGGCGACAACACCCTGGTGGACAGCGCGCCCGGTCCCGACAATCTGGACGACGACTTCGAGCCCTGGAACCCGAACGCCGACCCATCGCTGCCGACCGACCGCTACATCGACCGTGAGCTGAGCTGGCTCGCGTTCAACCAGCGTGTGCTCGAGCTCGCCGAGGACCGGACCCTGCCGCTCCTGGAGCGCACGAACTTCCTCGCGATCTTCGCCAGCAACCTCGACGAGTTCTTCATGGTCCGGGTCGCCGGCCTCAAGCGCCGCATCATGACCGGTCTGGCCGTGCCGACGAACACGGGCAAGGTGCCCGTCGACGTGCTGGCCGGCATCTCCGCGAAAGCGCACGAGCTGCAGCTGCGGCATGCGAACGCCTTCCGCGAGATCGGCGCCGGGCTGCGCGAGAAGGGCATCACGCTCGTCTCGTGGGGCGAGCTGAGCGAGGCGGAGCGCGCGCCGCTGCGCGAGCTGTACGCCAAGCAGATCTTCCCCGTGCTGATGCCGCTCGCGGTCGACCCTGCGCATCCGTTCCCGTACATCTCGGGCCTGTCGCTGAACCTCGCCGTGCGCGTGCGCAACGCCAAGACGAAAAAGGAGCAGTTCGCCCGCCTCAAGGTGCCGACCGTGCTGCCGCGCTTCGTGCGCCTCGACGGGCCCATCAGCGCCGCCGGCTCCAGCGGCCCGGTGCGCTTCATCCTGCTCGAGGACCTCATCGCGAACCAGCTCGACGAGCTGTTCGCCGGCATGGAGGTCGTTGAGCACCACGTCTTCCGCGTCACCCGCAACGAGGACGTCGAGATCGACGAGGACGAGACCGAGAACCTCATCCAGGCGCTCGAGAAGGAGTTGCTGCGGCGCCGCTTCGGGCCGCCCATCCGCCTCGAGGTCGCCGAGGACATGGACCCGATCACGCTCGACCTGCTCGTGCGCGAGCTCGACATCACAGGTCAGGAGATCTACCGGCTGCCCGCCCCGCTCGACCTGCGCGGGCTCTTCGACCTCGGGCGACTCGACCGGCCCGAGCTGAAGTACCCGCCGCACGTGCCGGTCACCGCGGCCCAGCTGCAGCCGAGCGAGCCGAACGCCAAGCCCGACATCTTCGCGGCGCTGCGGCGGCAGGACGTGATGGTGCACCACCCCTACGAGTCCTTCGCGACGAGCGTCCAGACCTTCCTGGAGCAGGCCGCGCGCGACCCCAACGTCCTCGCCATCAAGCAGACGCTCTACCGCACGAGCGGCGACAGCCCGATCGTCGAGGCGCTCATCGACGCCGCCGAGGCGGGCAAGCAGGTGCTCGCGCTCGTGGAGATCAAGGCCCGCTTCGACGAGCAGAACAACATCGAGTGGGCGCGCAAGCTCGAGAAGGCGGGTGTGCACGTCGTCTACGGCCTCGTCGGCCTCAAGACGCACTGCAAGCTGCTGCTGGTGATCCGGCAGGAGGGCGGCCAGCTCAAGCACTACAGCCACGTCGGAACGGGCAACTACAACCCGAAGACGAGCCGGATCTATGAGGACCTCGGCCTGTTCACGGCGGACGACGAGGTCGGCAAGGACCTCACCCGCCTGTTCAACGAGCTGTCGGGCTACGCCATCGAGAAGAAGTTCAAACGTCTGCTCGTCGCGCCCCTGCACCTGCGCAAGGGCCTGATCAAGGCCATCGACCGCGAGATCGCGAACGCCGAGGCCGGCAGACCGGCCGGCATCCGGATCAAGGTCAACTCGATGGTGGACGAGGCGGTCATCGACGCCCTCTACAACGCGAGCCGCGCGGGCGTGCCCGTCGACGTGTGGGTGCGCGGCATCTGCGGGCTGCGCCCCGGGCAGGAGGGCTACAGCGAGAACATCCGGGTGCGCTCGATCCTGGGCCGCTACCTCGAGCACTCGCGCATCTTCAGCTTCGTCAACAACGGCGACCCGCTCGTCTACATCGGCAGCGCCGACATGATGCACCGCAACCTCGACCGCCGCATCGAGGCGCTCGTGCGCCTGACGAAGCCAGAACACCTCGAGGAGCTGAACGCGCTGTTCGACCTCGCGATGAGCGAGGAGACCTCCTCGTGGTCGCTCGAGTCCGACGGCTCCTGGGCCCGGCACTCCGTCGACGCCTCCGGCGCACCCCTCGTGGACCTGCAGAACCGCCTGATGTACCAGATCTCGCACCGGCCGCGTGCGGCGGTGCGCCTGTGACGGAGGGCATCGTCCTCGCCGCCGGGGCGGTGTGCTGGCGCGTCGTCGACGGTCAGATCCGGGTGCTCGTGATCCATCGGCCGCACTACGACGATCTGACTCTGCCGAAGGGCAAGCTCGACCCGGGCGAGACGCTGCCGCAGACCGCGGTGCGCGAGGTCCGCGAGGAGACCGGGCTCGGGATCGCCCTCGGGCTGCCGCTCTCGCAGACGCGCTACCGCATCGCGAGCGGGCGCGAGAAGATCGTGCACTATTGGACGGCCGAGGTGACGGACGCCGCCCTCAAGGCGGGCCGCTTCAAGCCGAACGCCGAGGTCGACGCGGTGCACTGGATGCCGCTCGAGAAGGCCAAGGTCGCGCTCAGCTACGAGCACGACAGCCAGCTCCTCGAGGAGTTCCAGCGGCTCCACGAGTCCGCCGGCGGCTCGACCTTCGGCATCATCGTGCTGCGGCATGCGAAGGCGCTCGCGCGCAGCGAATGGGGCGGGGCGGATGCCACGCGCCCGCTGGCCTCGCGCGGTGTGCTGCAGGCCCAGCGGATCGTGCCGACCGTGCGCGCCTGGCGGCCGCGCAGGCTCATCACCTCGCCCGCGGTGCGGTGCGAGTCGACCGTCACCCCGCTGTCGCGATCGGTGGACCGCAAGCTGCGCTACGAGCCCGGCATCAGCCAGGATGCCTGGGAGGACGGCGCCGCCGAGGTGCCGGAGGTCGTCGCCCGGCGGATCCTCTCCGGCAAGACCGCGGTGCTGTGCAGCCATCGCCCGGTGATGCCCGACATCCTCCGCGAGTTCGCGCTCGCGACCGGCACCCCGATGAGCGATCGGATCCGCGAGGCGGCGACGCTCGAGCCCGCCGCGTTCTCCATCATCCACCTCTCTGCGCAGCACCCGACCGCGGGCATCCTGGCCCTCGAGACGCACAGTCCCCTCTAGTCGAACACCGCGTCGTAACGATCAAGGCACATCCGCGTTTCGACTCCGTTCACCTCTTGTTTACCGTTGCGGCAGAGGCTGGTCAGACGTTCCTCCTAGCGTCACCAGCGGGTCAGCACCGACCCATGTCTCGCGCGCTCACCCGGTTAAGTCTCCGTCGTGCGTGAGGCGAGTCGATTTCATTCCGAAGGGAACACAGTGAAGCTCAAGAACGTAGCGGCCGTGGGCACTCTCGCCCTCGCCACCGCTATTGCGCTCTCGGCGTGCTCGGGCAACAGCTCCGACAACAACTCGAGCGGCGGGTCTTCCGACAGCACCTCCCCGTCAGCCTCCGCCCCGAGCGTCGACAGCTCGCTCACGGGCACCATCACCGCCGGCGGTTCCTCCGCCCAGGCCAACGCCCAGCAGGCGTGGACTGCCGCGTTCACCGCGCAGGCCGCGGGCGTCAAGATCAACTACGACAAGTCGCAGGGCTCCGGCGGCGGCGTGACGAACTGGCTCGGCGGCAGCTACGACTTCGCCGGCACCGACTCGGCCCTCTCCTCCGACCAGTTCACGCAGGCGCAGCAGACCTGCGGCGCCGACGGCGGCATCGACATCCCGGTGTACCTCTCGGGTGTCGCGATCATCTACAAGCTCAGCGGCGTCAGCAAGCTGAACCTCGACGCGACCACGATCGCCCAGATCTTCGCGGGCAAGATCACCACCTGGAACGACCCTGCCATCGCCAAGCTCAACTCGGGCGCCTCGCTGCCCTCGACGCCGATCACCGTCGTGCGTCGTTCGGACGGCTCGGGCACCACGGCCAACTTCACCACCTACCTCAGCCAGGCCGACCCCACCGACTGGACCTTCGAGGCCGGCACCGCCTGGCCGACGATCCCCGGTGACAAGAGCTCGGGCCAGCAGGGCGGCTCCGGCGTCGTGAACACCGTTCAGGCGGGCAACGGCACCATCGGCTACGCCGACCAGAGCTCCATCGGCGACGCGACCATGGCCTCGGTCGAGGTCGGCACGGGCGGCACCTTCGTGGATTACTCGGCCGCCGGCGCCACCGCGGCGTTCGAGGCCGCCGCTCAGGACGCCTCGCAGGGTGCGGACGACCTGACCAAGAAGCTCGACTACACCAAGATCACCGACGCGAGCTCCTACCCGATCCCGCTGCTGTCCTACGACGTCGTCTGCAAGACGTTCAAGGACGCGACGCAGGGCAAGCTGACCAAGGCCTACCTGAGCTACATCACGGGCGCGCAGGGCCAGCAGATCGCTGAGAAGAACGCCGGCGCCGCTGCGCTGCCGGACAGCACCATCAGCGAGATCGCCAAGTCGCTCGCCGACCTCAAGTAACACCTCCAGTGTTCGCGGCCGGGCTACCAACCGGTAGCCCGGCCGCTGCACAATGAAGGCATCTCCCCCCACCCTGCGACGAGGAACGAGAAGCATCACGTGACCGAGACCACCGCCGCCTTTCCCCAGAGCGCAGGCGGCTCCGGCTCTTCCGGGCAGCGCCCCGGCGCGACGCCCGCAGCGCGCCGGATCGTCGCGAAGGCCCGCCCGAGCGACCGGATCTTCCGCTTCCTGAGCGTCGGCTCGGCCACGCTGATCATGGTGATCCTGGCCGGCGTCGCCCTCTTCCTCATCATCAAGGCAGCGCCGGCCATCGCCGCCGACTGGCACACGGGCGACCTGGCCCAAGGCACCACGGCCGGTCACGCCGACTTCTGGACCTACACGGCCCCTCTCGTCTGGGGAACGCTCTGGTCCTCGATCATCGGCCTCGTCATGGGCGCGCCGGTCGCCGTCGGCATCGCCCTGTTCATCTCGCACTACGCGCCGCGCCAGCTCGCCGGCGTGCTCGGCTACCTCGTCGACCTGCTCGCCGCCGTGCCGTCCATCATCTTCGGCCTCTGGGGGATCTTCACGATCCGCCCCTTCCTGCTGCCGTTCGAGCACTGGCTCAACGCGCACGCGGGCTGGTTCCCGCTCTTCGCCGGCAACGCCAGTTCGACGGGCTCGACGATCTTCGCGGGTTCCGTCGTGCTCGCGGTCATGATCCTCCCGATCATCACCTCGATCACCCGCGAGATCTTCCTGCAGACCCCGCGGCTGCACGAAGAGGCGGCCCTCGCCCTCGGCGCGACCAAGTGGGAGACCGTGCGCCTCGCCGTCTTCCCCTATGCCCGCAGCGGCATGCTCAGCGCCATCCTGCTCGGCCTCGGCCGCGCCCTCGGCGAGACCATGGCCATCGCGCTCATCATGTCGCCCGCCCTGGTCTTTTCGCTCAAGCTCTTCACCGACAACGCGAACTCGCAGACCATCGCGGCGAACATCGCCCTGAACTTCCCGGAGTCCAACGACCTGCAGCGCGAGGCGCTGATCGGGACCGGTCTCATGCTGTTCGTGATCTCGCTGATCGTGAACTTCGCGGCCCGCTTCATCATCGGCCGCACCGGCAGCACGGGCGGCGGCAAGTCCAAGAAGGCCAAGGCGCTGCCCCCGACGGATGCCACGAGCATGCTCGCCCTCGACGACGCGGGCAGCCCCCTCCAGGCGCTCCACCCCCACGCATCGTCCGCACACCCCGAGGGGCTCAAGCCCAGCCAACCCGAAGGACGGGAATGACCGCGACCGCAATCCCCAACGCGCCCGCCCCAAAGCGCAACGTCGACAACGCGCTCACGACGGGCCAGCTCCCCCGCCTCTTCGAGCTCTACTCGCTCATCGCGGCCCTCGCCATCGGCGCAGGCATCCTCGCCCTGCTCGGCTTCAACATCGTCGGGTGGATCGTCATCTCGGCGATCGTCTACCTGCTCATCGTCGGCATCGTCTCCGGTGCCGTCGAGAACCGGCGCAAGGCGGTCGACCGGATCGTCCGCGGAATCGTCGTCCTCGCGTTCCTGCTCGCCATCGCGCCGCTGCTGTCGACCCTCATCGACGTCGTCAGCCGCGGGTACAAGGACGCCTTCGACATGGCCTTCGTCTTCAAGACCGGCGGCACGCACTTCGACCCGAACACCCTCAAGGTCACGACGACGATGGGCGCCTGGCAGGCGATCATCGGCACGCTCGAGATCACCGGCATCGCGACGGTGATCAGCGTGCCGATCGGCATCCTGACCTCGATCTACCTCGTCGAGTACGGCCGCCCGGCCCACTGGATGAACCGCACCGTCACCTTCCTGGTCGACGTCATGACCGGCATCCCCTCGATCGTCGCCGGTCTGTTCGCGTTCTCGCTGTTCACGCTCATCGTGGGACCCAAGGCGTTCAGCGGCCTCTCCGCGGCCATCGCCCTGTGCGTGCTGATGATCCCGATCGTGGTGCGCAGCAGCGAGGAGATGCTGAAGCTCGTCTCGATGGACCTGCGCGAGGCTTCCTACGCCCTCGGGGTGACCAAGTTCGTCACCATCACCCGCATCGTGCTGCCGACGGCCATCGCCGGTCTGATCACGGGCGTGATGCTCGCGATCGCCCGCGTCATCGGTGAGACCGCCCCCATCTTCATCGCCGCCTCGTTCACGAGCAACTACAACGCGAATCCGGTTTCGGGCGCGATGGAGACCCTTCCGGTCATGGCGTACACGGGCTACAAGTTCCCGGGGACCGACATCCAGGCCTCGTACGACTCGGCCTGGGGCGCGGCGTTCCTGCTCGTCATCCTGGTCGTCATCCTCAATCTCATCGCCCGACTCGTCGCCCGCCTGTTCGCCCCCAAGGGCATGCGGTAGCCACCCGAGAAACGAAACGGATTCCTGTGTCCAAGCGCATCGAAGTCAACGACCTCAACGTCTACTACGACAAGTTCCTGGCCGTCGAAGGCGTCTCGATCAACATCGAGCCGCGTACCGTGACCGCGTTCATCGGGCCCTCCGGCTGTGGCAAGTCGACGTTCCTGCGCACGCTCAACCGCATGCACGAGGTCATCCCGGGCGCGCACGTGCGGGGCGAGGTCCTCATCGACGGCAACGACCTCTACGGGCCGGGCGTCGACCCGGTGCTCGTCCGCCGCCAGGTGGGCATGGTGTTCCAGCGCGCGAACCCGTTCCCGACGATGTCGATCCGCGAGAACGTGCTCGCGGGCGTGCGTCTGAACAACAGCCGCATCTCGAAGTCCGAGGCCGACGAGCTCGTCGAGAGCTCGCTGCGCGGCGCGAACCTGTGGGAAGAGGTCAAGGACCGGCTGAACCTGCCCGGTTCCGGCCTCTCGGGCGGCCAGCAGCAGCGTCTGTGCATCGCCCGCGCGATCGCGGTGAAGCCCGACGTGCTGCTCATGGACGAGCCCTGCTCGGCCCTCGACCCCATCTCGACGCTCGCGATCGAGGACCTCATCGAAGAGCTCAAGAACGACTACACGATCGTGATCGTGACCCACAACATGCAGCAGGCGACCCGCGTCAGCGACAAGACGGCGTTCTTCAACATCGCCGGCACCGGCAAGCCGGGTCACCTGATCGAGTACGACGACACGAACGTCATCTTCTCGAACCCGAAGGTCAAGGCCACCGAGGACTACGTCTCGGGCCGCTTCGGATAAGCCGACCCCGTTGGTCGTGGGGTGGATGCGTCAGGCATCCGCCCCTTTTTTGCGCCTCCCGCGTCCGCCGCTGCGTTCGCGCCGGTGTCTGCGCGCGCCCTGGCGCCTGCTGCAGCACCCGCTGTCGTTCCGCTGGCCGCGAAACGGGTTCGAGAGGAAAGCGCGGCGGCCCTCCGTTAGACTGTGATGGCCGGGCCGCAGTAACCCCGGGCTCCAAATTTTGCCGCTTCGAGCGGCCTCGCGCCGAGAGGCGTTCTGCGGCCCGGTCTTTCCATCCCGGTTCTCGGAGCGGTCGCGCATTGACCGGCCCGCTCGGCCGGTCGCGTCAGCCCGCTTCCGGGTGTGGTTCGCGTCGCAGCAGGGCCACGCCCTCGATGATGAGGCTCAGACCGGACCGAAAGGCCTCGTCGTGGTCGAGCGGCACCTCGGCGGAGGGCCGCTCCTCGGCCGGCCGAGCCTGCTGATCCGCCTGCTGCTCGAGAACGCTGCCGACCGTGAAGCGGCTGGCTGCCAGCATCGCCATCTCCGCCGGCCGTCGTGGGAGACCCGCGGCGACGAGGAAGTCGATCTTCGCCTTGGTGCGTTCCAGGCCGGCTCCGGCCGGCCGGCTGCCGGCGTGCAGCCTCGCGCCGTCACGTCGAAGCAGCAGAGTTCGGCGGAAGCTCTGCGTGTTGCCGAGGAACCATTCGCGCCAGTCGTCGGACGGCGCCGGGAGCGCGAAGCGGGCGTGCGGGGCCATCGCGGCCTCGGCCATCGCTCCGAGCAGCGCCTCCTTGTTGCTGAAGTGCCAGTACAGCGACGGCTGCTTGACGCCGAGCCGTTGCGCCAGCGCGCGCGTGCTGACCTGATCGAGCCCGACCTCATCGAGCAGATCAAGCGCTTCGGCCACAACCGTCTCGCGCGTCAACCCGGCCACGATTGACAATCTATCACCGATAGTTCAGCATGTGAGCATGTCCCTATCGTTGATAGTTTGGAGCCGCGCATGACCGGTGAAGCAGGCGGCCGCACCCTGGCGGCGCACCCGCAGGCGGCTCTGCTGCGTCGCGGCGTCTCGGCCTCGGCCATCGTGTGGCTGGCCAGCATCTGCGGGTTCATGACGGTGATGGACACCTCGATCGTCAACGTCGCGCTGCCTGCGATGCGGGTCGCGCTGCACCTGAGCGGCGCGGACCAGCAATGGGTCGTGGACGCCTACCTGCTCACCCTCGGCGGATTCATGCTGCTCTGCTCCCGCGCCGGCGACCTCTACGGGCAACGGTGCGTCCTCGTGGCCGGAATCGCCGTGTTCGTCCTCGGGAGCCTGGCCGGCGGGCTGGCCCTGAACGCGACCATGCTGCTCGCCGCCCGCGCGGTGCAGGGTCTCGGCGGCGCGGTGCTGGCACCGGCGAGCCTGGCCCTGATCATCGCGGCCCTTCCCGACGGCCCCGGCCGCAACCGGGCGCTCACGATCTATCAGGGCGCTTCCGCGATCGCCGTCACCATCGGCGTGCTCATCGGCGGGCTGCTCACCCAGGAGCTGTCCTGGCGCTGGGTGATGTTCATCAATGTCCCGGTCGGGATCGGCCTGTTCATCGCGGTCCTCCGGCTGCTCGACCCGCGCTACCGCGGACGCGCCGGCGAACGCCTCGACATCGCCGGGGCCGTCACCATCACCATCGCCATCGGCGCGCTCATCGAGGGCTTCGCGAGCGCTCAGCAGCACGGTTGGGCGTCGCCGGTCACCCTCGGCTTCCTCACCGGCGGCGCGCTGCTGCTCGCGGTCTTCATCCTCATCGAGACCAGGGTCGCCCAGCCGCTGGTGCGCCTGAACATCTTCCGCCTGCCCGGGATCGCGCCCGGCTCGCTCATCCTCGCCCTGAACGGCACCGTCCTGACCGCCTCCACGCTGTTCATCTCCCTGATCCTGCAAAGCGATCTCGGCAACGGCGCACTCAGCTCCGGCCTGGCGCTCCTGCCGTTCGTGCTCGCCTCTGTCCTCGCGGGGTTCGGGGCGATGCAGCTGGCGGCCTGGATCCAGCCGCGCTTCATGATCGCGATCGGCCTTCTCATCGCGGCCGGCGGATACGTCTGGCTGGGGCTGCTGGGCGCCCACCCGAGCTATGCCGCGAACATCCTCGGGCCGCTGATCGTCACCGGAATCGGCCTCGGCCTGGCCGTCGTGCCGACCACCCGCGCAGCCACCGCCACCGTCACCCGGGAAGACGCCGGCCTCGCCTCGGGCCTGTTCAGCCTCTCGCGCCAACTCGGATCCGCCATCGGCATCGCAGCGCTCGTCACCCTCACCGTCTCGACGACCAGCTCGAGCGCTGCCCACGGCGCCACGACGACCGCGGCCGCGCTGCACGGCGACGCCGTCGCGCTGATGGTCTGCGGCGGGCTCTGCGCGCTCTCCGCGCTGATCGCGCTACTGCTCCCCCGTCGCCCCGCGCGGCTCGAATAGCGCAGCAGGGGATGCCCGGAGGCCGGTGCGGACGCCGCCCGGGCCTCAGGGAAAAATATGCCCATTGGGCATATTTGCCCAATGGGCAAATATATGCGAACATGACTCGCATGACCGATTCGCTGCGTGAGCGCAAGAAGCTGGTGCTGCGCGAGGAGCTCAGCGTGACCACGGTGCTGCTCGCCCGAGAGCGGGGCCTCGGCAACATCCGCGTGGAGGACATCGTCGAACGGGTCGGGGTCTCCCGCCGCACCTTCGGCAACTACTTCTCCAGCAAGGAGGACGCGATCGCCGACCGTCACGTGCAGCGCGTGCGCACGGCGGCCGATGAGCTGCTGCGGCGGCCGGACAGCGAGCCGCTGTGGACCGCGATCACGGCATCCCTTCTTGCTCCCTACCTCGCCGACGACGCAGCGACGCCGTCGCGGGACGAGCAGAACGGCCTCCTGGCCGTGCTCTCCACCGCGGACATGCAGTCCGCGGTGGACCGTGGGGCTCGCGCGGCGACGGCGCTGTTCGCCGAAGCGATCGCGACGCGAGTCGGTGCATCCGCCCATAAGGACCCCCTGCCCGGGGTGCTCGCAACCGCCGCGCTGTCCACACTGCTGACCACCCTGGAGTTCTGGGTCGGCTGCGACGAGCCCGAACCCCTGCAGCAGCTTCTGCGCACCGCATTCGACCGGCTCGGCACCGGATTCGACCGTCTCAGCTGACGCTCCCCTGCGTCGCCGTCGCCCCGGAAGGAAATCATCATGTTCGACGTCATCATCGTCGGTGGAGGCCCGGTGGGCGTCTTCGTGGCCTGCGAGCTGAAACTTGCCGGTGCGAACCCCGTTGTGCTCGAACGGCTGCCCGAGATCAACCAGGCGGACAAAGCCCACGGCGTGACCGGACAGGTCGTCCGGCTCCTGGATCATCGCGGGCTCTTCGAACGCTGCAGCGGCACGGCCGTGCCCGTCCCCGCCCCGGCCTTCTTCTTCGGCGCGATGACGCTGCCCCTGCACGTCCTCGGGGACCGCAACCCGATGTACCTGCTTCCCATCAACCAGCGCGACCTCGAGCGCGTGCTGGGCGACCGCGCAGCAGAGCTCGGTGTCGAGATCCGGCGCGGCGTCGAGATGCGCTCCTTCACGCAGCACGACGACCGCGTCGACGTCGTCGCCGTGGACACGGCGACCGGCGCCGAGACCACGCTGTCCGCCGGATACCTGATCGGCAGCGACGGGGCGCGCAGCGCGGTCCGCAAGCAGTCCGGGATCGGCTTCCCCGGCAACACCGACCACCACGTCGTCGACCGCACCGCGCTCATCGCCCCCACCGATCGGCTCACCCCCGCCGGCCCGGGGAGGGTGCACGTCGCCGGCCTCGGCGAGATCGCCGAGAGCTTCCACCGCACCGAGACCGGCGTCGTCACCATCGCCCTCCGCGACCCACGGCACCCGCTCGTCTACACCGCCGAGTGGGAGGACCAGCCCGACGGGAACTCCCCGGGCGACGGCACGCCGATGACGCTGGCGGAGATGGAGGACAGCCTGGAACGCGTCCTCGGCGTCCGACTCACCCTGACCGCGCCGGCTGACGGGGAGCCGACGCTGCTGCGCCGGCTCAGCGGACGGAACACCCGGGTCGCCGACCGGTACCGCGACCGTCGTGTATTCCTCCTCGGCGACGCCGCGCACGTGCACTCGGCCGCCGGCGGCCCGGGTCTGAACCTCGCGCTCCAGGACGCTGCTAACCTCGCCTGGAAGCTCGCCGCCGAACTGCACGGCTGGGCGCCCGACGGCCTCCTCGACAGCTATGAGCGCGAACGCCGCCCGCTCGGTCTGCGAGTGTTCATGCAGACCCAGGCGCAGACCGCGCTCATGGCGCCGGGCTCCGACGTCACCGCGCTCCGCGAGCTGTTCCGGGAGTTCCTGACCGACACCACCAACGTGCAGCGCATCGGCGACCTCCTCGCCGGCTCCGACGTCCCCTACGACATGGGCCTGATCGACTCCGACGGCCCGACGGGCTGGTTCGCCCCCTCGATCCGGGTCGAGCTCGAAGACGGGACGACCGTGCGGCTCCCGGAGCTCCTGCGTACCGCACGCCCCACCCTCATCGACGCCGGCGACGGGCTCCGTGACATCGCCGCACCGTGGAACGACCGCGTCGACTACATCGCGACCGCCGGACCGGGCGGGAGCGGATCCCTGCTCATCCGCCCCGACGGATTCATCGCCTGGTCCGCCCAGGATCCCGCCCGCCTCCACGACGCACTGCAGGCCTGGTTCGGAGACCCCCTCCCCGCACTCGAGAGCGCCTGACCGCCGTACTGCGGTCAGGCGGAAAGAGGGATGGCCGCCGTCTGCCTGGCAGTGTCGCCCGGCACCCAGGCGGGGTCGCGGAGGGCAGGGCAGTGTTCGGGAGTCGGATGGTTCGCGATGTCGATCACGCGATCGAGGGTGTCGCGCGCGGCGGCGAGGTCGCTGATGGCCGCCGTGATCCGGTCGCGTTCGGTCGCCAGCAGCTCGAAGGCCTCGGGAGAGCCGTAGCCCGCCTCGATGCAGGGCATGAGCTGCCGGATGGTCCGGCTGGGCAGTCCCGCGCTGAAGAGCTGCTGGATCAGCCGGACCCGCTCGACAGCTGACTCGGGGTAGACGCGCTGGCCGCTGGGGGTGCGTTCCGAGGCAAGCAGACCCTGTTCCTCGTAATACCGGAGGGCCCTGGCGCTGACTCCGGCCCCATGGGCGACGTCGCCGATCCGCATCAGCGTCCTCCTCCGGTTCTCCGGCATCGTCATTCCGACTTGCCCTTGACGTCAATGTGAGGTCTTAGCGTAGCGGATGCCGCGTCGAACGCGGTGTGCCGAGTCCCAGAGAGCTACGCAGGAAGCCAGGAAACCATGAGCCTCACCGATCAGATCGCCCTCGTCACCGGAGCCAACCGCGGCATCGGTCGCCAGTTCGTCCTCGAGCTGCTCGATCGCGGGGCGCGCAAGGTCTACGCGACGGCGCGCACCCCTGAAACGCTCGACATCGACGACGCCCGCGTCGTGCCGCTGCGACTCGACCTGCTCGACCATGAGTCCGTCGTCGCCGCGGCGGCGACCGCGCGGGATGCGACGCTCCTGGTCAACAACGCCGGCATCGCGACCGGAGCCGGCCTCGTCACGGGCGAGCTGACCGAGATCCGCCGTGAGATGGACACGCACTTCTGGGGCACGCTGGACGTGATCCGCGCGTTCAGCCCGGTCCTCGCCGCGAACGGCGGCGGCGCGATCGTGAACGTCCTGTCCGCGCTGTCGTGGTTCGCCGGGCCGGGCACCGGCGGGTACTCCGCCGCGAAGGCCGCGGAGTGGAACCTGACGAACAGCGTCCGCCTCGAGCTCGCGGCGCAGGGAACGCTCGTCCAGGGAGTCCTCCTGGGTGCCGCCGACACGGACATCATGGCCGGATACGACGGGCCCAAGATCGACCCGCGCGAGGTGCCGCGCCGCTCGCTCGACGGCCTGGCCTCCGGAGCGATCGAGGTGATCGTCGACGACTGGACCGCGATGGTGAAGGCATCCCTCGCCGACGACCCGGCCGCGTTCTACGCCCACATCACCGAGCTGCTCGGCGCGAGCTGACGTTCGCACCGTCAGCCCGCGAAGACGGATGGCCGCAGCCGGCCCGGCCCGAGCAGCCGGACAAAGATCCGGCTGCTCGGAATCGATCGGCGAGGACCAGCCCCGCCCAATCACGTTCTGCCTGTAACAGCGACAACAGCGCCAGTATCCGTGACGAGCTCCCGACCGTGGGCTCAAGTCTCCTCCGAGAAGAGGACCGTTTCTGACCTCCACCCTCGCGAGAGTTGCTCCCGGCGGCGACACCGCCGCACGGACCAGCGAACAGAGAGACATCATGAGCATCACGACCACCGCGCACCTCAACTTCCGTGGCACCGCCCGCCAGGCGCTCGAGCTCTACCAGACCGTGTTCGGCGGACGGATCGTCAGTGCGTCGTACTCCGACTTCGGCATGCCGAAGGACACCCCCGGCGCCGACAAGATCGTCTTCAGCCAGCTCGAGGCCGAGAACGGATTCCGCGTCATGGCCTATGACATCCCGGGCCACAACGACACCGACCCCCAGCGATCGCCGGGTCGACGCGCCGCGAGAACAGCACCACCATCACCGACCGCACCTTCTTTCCTGTCCGTCCGTGGCGAGACCCCCGATGAGGTCAAGGCCTACTGGGAGAAGCTCTCCATCGGCGCCGTCATCATCGAGTCGCTCGCCGCCTCCGCCTGGTCGCCCGGATTCGGGACGTTCACCGACAGATTCGGCATCGCCTGGGTGCTCGACGTCCGGGCCGGCCACCGGGGATGACACCCTGTGGCCATGCGGCTCTATGACAGCGGAACCCCGGGACAGCAGTTGGAATGAGAGTGCAGTCGCGCGCCAGGAGTCAGCTGGCTTGGCGTCGTGCTGCAGCCGGCGTCATCCATATCCCTATGCGGGCACGTCTCGAACATCGATCTGGCGAGCCAGTTCACCATGCACCAGCTTGTGCGCGGAGCACACTCGGCGGTGTACAGAGTCGACGTGGAGCACGAAGTCGGCGCGGCCGGCAACCATCCAAAGACGCTCGGGCAGCCGAGCAATGGATGCCCTGGCCTCGCTGAAGCTGGCGACGAGCAGCCCCGTCTGCTCGTCCGGTTTTGCGGCACTCCATTCGGGCGACTCGAGCGGCCAGGCGGCGTCGAGATAGTTGCGCAGCTCCTGGATGTGTCGATCCGCCAGACGTGATTGCCCGGCAGGCCCGCGTTGGATGAAGTCTGTGCCTGTCCACTCCACCTCGTCCTAATCAGATTCGCCCGCGACCGCCACTATCTTCCGGACGGCAGAATCCGCTCCGGCGGTCACGATGTAACGGGACTCGAGGTCCGGCTCGGGCAGCGCAGTGAGCTGCCCGAGCCACCATGTCGGCTGCTTCGGGTCGGGCTCCTCACCCAAGAGATCCAGGAACGCCTGCAGAATCAGCGAGCGGCCAGCTGAACCGTCGATCACGGACGATCTGGGGCGGCCTATCCGTTCGATTGGGAGGACTCAACCTTTTCCGACCGCCGCGCGGGTGGACGAACTGGTGGCCTTGCGCGGCGAAGGCCTGAGCATCACCGAACTCAGCCGGAAGCTCCGCATCTACACCAGGACGGCCGCCGCCCACCTCGCTCGCAGCTCACGGCCTGAGGCTGCCGAGCTCAGGCGGCCCTGTTGCTCAGGTCCGACGGTTTCCAACGGACTTGCCGCGGCCGGGCATGTCGTCTTGCCCGTCCACGAAGCCTCACAGCCCTTACCCTCCGCGTCCAGGCGCGATCGACGGGCGATGGCGAGGATGTCCATCAAGGCGATTGCGAACGGGACGCCTGGCGGCATCAGGCACGTGCGAGCGCTGCAGTTGCAGCGGCTCCGGCCTCCTGCACTCGGCGCAGGAAGTCGGTGATCGTGTCGAGCTGCGCCTCGTCATAGTCGGAGCAGATCCGATCGAGCAGGGAGTTCATGTCCGAGTACAGCTCGAGAACCTCGGCGTCGCGGGCGGGCAGCACCCGGATGAGGACAGCGCGCCGATCGTCCGTGTCGCGGTCGCGGGCGATCCAGCCGTCGCGCTCGAGCCGATCGAGGATGCCCGTCATCGTCGCGGGGCGCACTGCCGCAAGTCTGGCGAGACTGCTGGGGCCGAGCGGTCCATAGATCGAGATCAGATCGAGGCAGTCGAAGTCCGTGTCCCTCACCCCGACGCCGGAGCCCACGTGGTGGTTCAGCACCGATAGCTGCACACGTGCGTCGCGGAGGGCGCCGCGGACCTCGTCGACGCGTCGAGCGGCCGTGGCAGGAGTTTCTGCTTCGTTTTTCATATGATACCGTTTCCGTATTATACGTATTCTAAATTCAGGGTAGCGGAAGGGCGTTCCATGAAGATCGTCGTATTCGGAGCCAACGGTCCCACCGGACGGCTCGTCACGGGCCAGGCGCTCGAGGCCGGACACGAGGTGACCGCTGTTACCCGCCGGCCGGATGGGTTCCCGCTGCGCCACGATCGTCTGCGCGTCGTGGGCGCCGACGTGCACGACCTGCAGGCCGTCGATGTCGCGGTGTCGGGGCAGGACGCGGTACTGTCCAGCCTCGGCGTTCCATACAGCAGGCAGCCGATCACGGTCTACTCGGCCGGCGTCAGCAACATCCTGACGGCGATGGGGCGTCACGGGGTCCGCCGTCTCGTCTGCATCAGCGCGAGCCTCACCGACCCCACGCTCGGCCCGCACGGCGGCTTCTTCGTCGACAAGGTGGCCGGGCCCATCGTCGCGTACTTCGGCCGCACCCTCTACGCCGACATGGCCCGGATGGAGGCGATCGTGAGGGCGAGCGACCTGGACTGGACGATCATGCGCCCCAACGGCCTCTTCGAGACGCGGCACGTCACCGCCTACCGCCTGGCCGAGGACTACCTCAATGCGTCGTATACGTCCCGAGCCGACCTGGCCGACGCGATGCTCCGCCAGTTGAACTCCGACGAATACGTGCGGAAGATCTGCGCGGTCGCGACCATCGAGGAGAGGCCCGACATCGTCCAGCTCCTCCTCCGCGAGGGCAGAGGGAAGAAGGTGGCGGTATGACCCGCGTGATCCTCGGCTTCGTCAACGTCCTCTTCGCCGGCCTGTTCGCCGGCTTCCTGGTCGGCATCCTCGTCTTCGAGCTCTCGCTGCGCGGCTTCGACGCGAGCGTCTACGCCCAGACCCAACAAGTCACACTCGTCGCGCTGCCCGTGCTGGCCTCGACGCTCCTGTTCCCGGCGCTCATCACCACCGGCATCCTGACCGCGCTGCACGCACGACGCCGGAACAGGACGTTCTGGCTCGCACTGGTCGCGCTCGTACTCCTCCTCGTCGCTCTCGTCCTCACGCTCGCGGTCAACGTGCCCATCAACCTCGCCGAAGGCGGCTGGAGCGTCTCGTCCCCGCCTGCCGATTGGGCTGCGACTCGGGACCGATGGCAGCTTGGCCACGCCGTGCGAACGGGCGCCGCCCTCCTCGCATTCGGCTCGCTCGTCCTCGCCGCTCAGGGCTCGCGCAGGGGCGTGAGCTCACCACGATGAACGATCCGACCGCTCGGGTCGATGTGATCGTCGTCGGGGCCGGCCCGACCGGGCTGGTCGCCGCGATCCGCCTGCTGGAGCTCGGGCTCACCGTCCGGATCGTCGACGCGACGGACGAGCTCGCCCAGGAATCCCGCGCCGCGCTCATGCACGCCGCGACGATCGAGATCCTCGCCGAGATGGGCCTGGGTGCCGAGCTCGTCGACCATGGCGTTCGCGCGGTCGCGGTCACCCTCGCCGACCGCGGCCGGGTGCTCGCTCGGATCTCGTTCGCCGAGCTCGACAGCCCGTACCCGTTCGCACTCGGAATTCCCCAGAACATCACCGAGGCTCTCCTCACCGCGCGCCTGGAAGACCTCGGCCACCAGGTGACACGCGGGGTGCACATCGACACCATCGCCCAGGACGACCGGGAGTGCCGGGTCTCCGGCAGGCGCCTCGACGGCGACGAGCCGTGGGAGGCCGTCTCGAGCTACGTGATCGGTGCCGACGGAAAGAGCAGCACGGTGCGTCGCCAGGCGGGGATCGACTTCGACGGCGCGCGCTATGACGACGACTTCGTGCTCGCCGACGTCCGACTCGCCCCGCCGCCGGCCGCGAGCGATGAGGCGCGGATCACCTTCTCGCCGCAGGGCGTGACGGTGCTCGGCCTGCTGCCGTCCGGTCGGTACCGGATCGTCGCGACATCCCCTCGCGGAGACGAGGCCGCGCAGACCCCCGACCGCGCCTATCTCGACGAACTGCTCCATTCGCGCGGCATCCGAGCGGCGACCCTCGACGCTCCGGCGTGGTCATCGCGGTTCCGGATCAGCCACCACGTCGCGCGCCGTTTCCGAGCAGGGGGCATCCTCCTGGCCGGCGACGCCGCTCACGTGCACAGCCCCGCCGCCGGTCAGGGCATGAACACCGGAATCGCGGACGCGTACGAGCTCGCACGCAGCATCGCCGCCGCGAAGGCGGGCGATGTCGCAGCACTGGACGACTACGAGCGGCTGCGCATCCGCGCCGCCCGCGAGGTGGTCCGCCTCACCGACCGGATCACGCGAATCGCGCTCGTGCGGACGGCTCCTGCGCGGATGCTCCGCAACATCGCGATCCGTCTTCTCACCCGGGTGCCCCGCGTCCGCCGCACACTGATCCGGTCCGTGTCCGGCCTCGACCGCAGCCCGCTCCACCGCACGGTTCGATGACGGCGCCGCCTCGCGGACCGGCCGACCGGAACCCCACCGCCGCACCGCTGCGAGCGCCCCCGCTCGAGCCTCGCTGCGGTCGAAGCGACGACGAATGCGACAGCTACGGGCTGGACGTGCGTCAGCCCGCCACCGCCACCGTTGCGGCTCATTCGAATTCCCGAAGCGCCGACCGAGCGGTCGGCCACCGCAAGCCCAGAGCATTCCTCGCCGCGTTCCAACGGGTCACCGACCACAGCCCCGGCGCTTACCCGCCCCCGCTGCGATGTGCCTGCGACGGCGGCAGACGCTTGAGGCGGGCGGGCCGAGTTGTCATTGGCAATTTTCGGCGTTGAGGATAGGCACAAGTGACCAAAAGTTTTGGGGGGAAGGGTCTCGATCAGAGACGTCGAGATCGCCACCGCCGAGTGGGTCGACTGGTACAACCACCGGCACCTCCACGGCGAGATCGGACTCGTCCCACCCGCCGAGCACGAGACCGCCCACTGGGCCAGCCATCCAGCAGACCGCTACGCTCGAGACGAGGTCACGGCAACAGCCGGAGCCAACTGAACGAGTCTCCACGAAACCCGGGGCGCTTCACTCCGTGCTCTTCGCGATCGCCTGCAGCGTGGTCGGCTCGCCACCCTTCCAGTGCAACGTCTTCATCTGCGCGAACTCATACCAGGCCGGGATCCGCGCCTCCACGGCCGCACGCGCCGTCACCGCCTCGAGCGCGGTCTCGTCGTCGGCTCAGGTGTCGACGGATGGTGCTACGCAAAATCACATCCCACGATAGCGAGCGACGACTCTCTTCCAGATGTGGGCACAATGTGGGTAAGCGGCTGAGGCGGGGTGTACCCACGAGGCGCATCCCAGTGTTTTCTAGGCAAAAGTGTCTGCACTGCGTTGTGCCCCCGGTGGGGCTCGAACCCACGACCCGCGGATTAAAAGTCCGATGCTCTACCGACTGAGCTACAGGGGCGTCACTCCCAGGTTATCGTGCCCTCCGCAGGAAACCGCCCGGCACCACGAAGCGGTGCCGGGCGGGAATCCCGGAGGCTCAGACCCGGTTACGTCCGCTGATGGCGCGGACGAGCCAGACGATGATGGCGAACAGCGCAAGCACGATCCCAACCCACAGCAGCCAGCTGACGGCTTGCACGAATCCACCCGTAAGCAACAGCACAACAGCCACGACGGCGACGATGATCAGCAGAATGTTCATGGGCCCACCGTCGCAACAACCCGATCCCGACCGGAACCCCCTTGACAGCCTCGGAGGCAGCCGCATGGCAGACGATTTCCACAAGCCCGTGAAGTTCCCGAGCCGCCTCTTCGAGGCGTTCCGCGGCGGGCAGGACCCCGCCGAGGCGTCCCGGGTGGCGCACGAGACCGCTCGCGCGCTGCTCGCCCGGGTGCAGGCCGACCCGGACCCTGTCGTCGTCGAGCGGCTCGTCACCTACACCGACGAGCACGGCATCGACGCCATCGCCGAGTTGTGGGCGCGGGCACTGGCGAAGACGCTGCCCGGGGCGCTCTGGCGCGTCTATCTGGTCCGCCTGCTGATCCGGCAGAACCCCGCCGAGACGAGCTACCTCTTCCAGCGCGGCGTCGAGCTGAGCCGCACCATCGACCCCGTCGTCGCGGGGGCCGAGCAGCCGACCGGTCCGGCGGAGATCATCGAGCTCGCGGACCGCATCCTGCGCGGCGCCTTCGAGGGGGATTTCGCCGACGCGCTCGATCGCGCCTCCGCGTTCTGCCGGGTCGAGGCCACCGGGTGCACGAGCGTCGCCGACGACGCGGACCCCGTCGACTCCGAGCGGGCGGGCGAGCTCACCCGCCGCGCCTCGCGCTTCGTGCAGACCGCCGACGAGCTCACCGCGTGCGCGCGGCTCTGGCGCGCGGACTCGCTGGAGTAAGCGCGCGAGGGAAGAGATTCGGCGTGACACGCCGCTCCTGAGGCCCGGCGCGCCGGCGCGGGCGCGGAATCCCTTCGATCCGGTGCGGCCGGGCTCAGCCGGCGAGCGCGGCGCTGTACCGGATGCCCCAGCGCACGCTCCACGTCTCCCCCGGCGCGAGCCTCTTCAGACCGGCGCCGGAGTTGAAGGCATCCGCCGGCGCCGTCATCGGCTCGAGGGCGAGCGCGGGCTGCCCCTTCGGCAGCGTCGCGAAGGAGCGGTGCGTGAACACCTGGACGTAGCGGAACGCGTCGTCCCCCCACAGCGTCACCGCGGAGCCGTCCGGGGCGGTCAGGCGCGCGAGCTCGCCCGGGCCCGCCGCGCCGAAGCCGTCGTCGAGCGTCAACTCGCCGACCGGGTGCGGTGCACGCAGGTCGAACTCGGTGCCGTCCACCGGCGTCTCGGCGACGGGGTTCATGCGCTCGTCGACCTCGATGTGCGTCGCGGCGTTCACGACGAGCTCCAGCGACGCGGTGTCGTGGCCACCGAGGCGCAGGTAGGGGTGCGCGCCGACCGCGACCGGAGCGGTGCCGGTCCCGCCGTTGGCGAGCTCGTGGGTCACGACGAGCCCGTCGTCCGCCAACTCGTAGCGCACCCGCGTGTCGACCAGGAAGGGATAGCCCGTCTGCGGGTAGATCGTCGCGCCGAGCTCGACGTAGTCGGCGCCCTTGTCCTGAAGCTCGTATGCCGTGAAGCGCAGCAGACCGTGGCTCGCGTTGCCCCGGGCGGGTTCGGTGAGCGCGAGCTGCTGAACGGATGCCGCCCCGTCCGGTGCCGTGAGCGTCCACTTCCCGTCGCGCACTCGGTTCGGCCAGGGCACGAGCACGATGCCGGCCGCGGACGGCGGAGGCGACTCGATCGGGAACGACTCGACCAGCTCAACGCCGCCGATGGTGAGCTCGCGGATCCCCGCCGCCACCTGGGTGATGCACGCCCGCGCCTCCCCCGTCGGGGTCATGCGGACGAGTTCGTACTGCTCTCCCGTTGCTGCACGCACGTCGCCCAGCCTAAGCCGATGTGCCACAGACCACGAAGCGGCCTCCGGCCCCCGCGCACCCGTCCGGCATCGCCACGCCCCTCACGACAGGGGCGCGTCGAGCGCGTCCGCGGGAGCCGGGGCGACGGCATCCAGCTCGGCCCAGAGACCGTCCGGGATCGACACGGCCGCGAGCGCGACCGCCTCGTCGAGGCGCTTCGCATCCGACCCGCCCACGACGGTGGTGTGGACCCGCGGCGAGCGCAGGCTGAACTGCAGGGCCGCCGCCGCGAGCGGGACGCCGGCCTCCGCGCACAGGGCGCTCATGCGCTCGACCGCCGTGCGCACGCCGGGGCGGATGGGCCGGTAGCCGTAGCCGTCGGCGAAGCGCGGATCGCCCGTGAGGACGCCGGCGCCGTACGGTGCGGCATTGCACACGCCCACACCGCGCTCGGCGGCGGCGTCGAGCATCGCCGCAGCGGAGCGGTCGACGAGGGTGTAGCGGTTGTGGGTCACAAGGGCATCGAAGACGTCGGTCTCCACGAAGCGCTGCATCATGTCGACGGGTCCGCCGGAGATGCCGATGTGCGCGGCGACGCCCTCGTCCCGGAGCGCGACCAGCGCCTCGACGGGGCCGCCGGGGGCCATCGCCGCCTCGAACCCGATCGACTCGGGGTCGTGCAGGTAGAGCACGTGCACGCTGTCCAGGCCGAGCCGTTCGAGCGACTCGGCGGCGGAGCGGCGCATGCGCTCGGCGGAGAAGGAGCCGGTCGCGAGGTCCCGGTCGAGCTTCGTCTGGAGCACCACACCCTGCGGCAGGCCGCCGAGCGCGGCGAGAGCGCGCCCCAGATACACCTCCGAGAGGCCGTCGCCGTAGATGTTCGAGGTGTCGACGACGTTCGTCCCGAAACCGCCATCGAAGGCGCGCCGCGCCATGGTGTCGACGCGGGCGTCCCGCGCCGTCTCGCTCTCGCCCGCGCGCAGCGGGCCCCAGCTGGAGGTGCCGATGCACAGCGCACTGACCTCGAGGCCGGTGCGCCCGAGCAGGCGCCGATCGGATGCCGTCATCTCGGTTCTTCCGTTCTCTCTTCTGTCCGGCCGCTGTTGTCCGGCCGCTGCTGTCCGGCCGACGCTGTCCGGCCGACGCCCTAGAAGGCGCCCTGGGCGCGCTGCCACTGCGCCGCCGCCCAGGCGCTCGTGACCATGTCGTCCAGGGTGTTGGTCATCGCCCAGCCGAGGTCGCGCGCGGCGAGCACGCCGTCGGCGACGATGCGTGCGGGGTCGCCGGGGCGGCGCGGGGCGATCTCGGGCTCGAAGTCGATGCCTGTGCCGCGGGCCATCGCGTCCATGATCTCGCGCACCGAGGAGCCGGAGCCGGAGCCGAGGTTGTAGACCGGTTCGACGGGCTCGCCCGCCAGCAGGCGCCGCGCGGCCGCGACGTGCGAGCGCGCGAGGTCGGCGACGTGGATGTAGTCGCGCACGCAGGTGCCGTCGGGCGTCGCGTAGTCGGCTCCGAAGATCTTCGGCGCCGTGCCCGCCTCGAGCGCCCGGAACACGAGCGGGAAGAGGTTGAAGGGGCTGGTGTCCGGGAGCTCCGGCACGGCGGAGCCGACGACGTTGAAGTAGCGCAGCGCCGTGTGCGCGAGGCCAGCCGCACGGCCCTGGTCGGCGATGAGCCACTCGCCGATGAGCTTGCTCTCGCCGTACGGCGACTCCGGGGTCGTCGCGGTGGTCTCGGTGACGAGGTCGACGTCCGGCGTGCCGTAGACGCCGGCCGAGGACGAGAAGACGATCCGGCCGACGCCGGCACGCTGCATGGCGGCCAGCAGCCGGGCCGTGCCTGTCACGTTCTGCTCGTAGGTGTGCAGGGGGCGCCTCACCGACTCCCCCGCGTACTTGTACCCGGCGAGGTGGATGACGCCGTCGATCGGATGCTGCGCGAACAGTCCGTCCAGCGCGACGGTGTCGAGGATCGACGCCTCCACGAACGGCACCCCCTCGGACACGAAGGAACGGTGCCCGCTCGACAGGTCGTCGATGACGACGACGTCGAGGCCGTCCCCCTGCAGTGCGCGGACGACGTGCGAGCCGATGTATCCGGCCCCGCCGGTGACGAGCCATGCCATGGCGTTCTCCCTACTTCCTCACGCGGAAACCACGATCTGGGGCCCGCCCGGCGCATCCAGCTCGGCGAGAGCGGATGCCGGGGCGCTCTGCCCGGTGATGACGAGCTCGATCTCGGACATCGCCGCGACGCGCCCCAGATGCACCCGCCCCAGCTTGGACCCGTCGGCCACGACGATGGTACGGGTCGCAGCCGCGATCATGCGACGCTTGATCTCGGCCTCGGGCAGGTTGATGTTGGTGACGCCGGCCGCGACGTCCACGCCGTTGCAGCCGATGATCGCGACATCCGCCCGCACCCGATCGAGCACGGCGTCGGCGAGCGGCGCGACGAGCGAGTGCTGCAGCGGCCGCAGCGTGCCGCCCATCACGACGACCTGGATGCGCGGCACCGCCGGCTCGAGGGCGAGGGCGATCGACAGCCCGTTGGTGATGACCGTCAGCTCGCCGAGCTGCTCGCGGCGGCGCAGCTCGCGCGCGACCGCGGCGGTCGTGGTGCCGACGTCGAGCAGCACGCTCATGCCCGGCTCGATCCGGTCGACGGTCGCGGCGGCGATCCGCTCCTTCTCCTCGGCGGCCTCGACCTCGGCCTGCTCGAAGGACAGCTCGCGGAACGTCGCCGCGCCGGAGGGCATCGCACCGCCGCGCACGCGCCGGATCGTGCCGTCCGCCTCCAGCGCGTCGAGGTCCCCGCGCACCGTCACGGTCGAGACGCCGAACTCGGCGCTCAGCTCGGCCACGCTCGCGAAGCCGCGTGCGGTCACGGCGGCGACGGTGCGGTCACGGCGCTCGGCGGCGCCGAGATGTTCGCCGGAGGCCTCGCCCGTCATGGCTCCATGCTCACCGGGATCCGTTTGCTTGTCAATTCGAAAGACGAATTGCTTTCGATTGCGCAAGCGATCTACGCTGGAGCCGTGGGTTCCATCACCAAGCGCGTCCACCGTCTCGCCGACGGACGTGAGCTGATCTACTTCGACGACGCCGACACCGCCCTGCCGCCCGACCGGGCCCCCGATCTGCGGGTGCTCGACGAGCGCCCCCCGACCGCGACCATGCGACAGGACCCCCTCACGGGCGAATGGATCTCGATCGCCGCCGCCCGCCAGAACCGGGTCGTGAACCCGCCGGCCGCGCTCGACCCGCTCGCGCCGCAGTCGGCCGACAACCCCTCCGAGATCCCTTCGGACTACGACGTCGCCGTGTTCGAGAACCGCTCCCCCTCCTTCGGACCCGAGCTCCCGGGGGCGGGCTCCCCCGCCGCGCAGCTCGACCACCTCGACGGCATCGGCCTGAACCGCACCTCGCCGTCCTTCGGACGCTGCGAGGTCGTGTGCTTCAGCCCCGAGCACGAGGGGGCCTTCGGCTCGATCTCCCGCTCCCGGGCGCGCACCGTCATCGAGGCGTGGGCCGACCGCACCGCCGCGCTGTCGGCGCTGCCCGGCGTGCAGCAGGTGTTCCCCTTCGAGAACCGCGGCGCCGCCATCGGCGTCACCCTGCAGCATCCGCACGGGCAGATCTACTCCTACCCCTACGTGACCCCGCGCACGCGCCGCCTGATCGAATCGGTCGAGGCATACGGCCCCGGGCTGTTCGGCGACATCCTCGCCTCCGAGCAGGCCGGTGAGCGCGTCGTCCTCGCTGGCGAGCACTGGACGGCCTTCGTGCCCTTCGCGGCGCGCTGGCCGATCGAGGTCCACCTGCTGCCGCACGAGCACGTGCCCGACTTCGCGGCGACGAGCGCGGCGCAGCGCGAGGAGCTCTCGGTGCTGTACCTGCGGCTGCTGCGCGGCATCGACGCGCTCTACGGCGACCCGACCCCATACATCGCAGCGTGGCACCAGGCCCCCGTGAACACGCACCGGGGAAGCATCCGCCTGCACCTGCAGCTGACCTCCCCGCGCCGCGGCGCCGACCGGCTCAAGTACCTCGCCGGCAGCGAGTCCGCGATGGGGGCGTGGATCGGCGACATCCCGCCCGAGACCCAAGCAGAGAGGCTGCGCGCCGCCATCGCGCGCGCGGATGAGGAGAACCCGGTATGAGCGAACTGCTGAACGAGGCCAGGCTCGGCTTCGAGGAGCGCTTCGGATATTCCCCGAGCGGAATATGGTCCGCACCGGGGCGCGTGAACCTCATCGGCGAGCACACCGACTACAACGAGGGCTTTGTGCTGCCCTTCGCGATCGATCGGCGCACCTTCGCCGCGCTCGCCCTGCGTGAGGACAACGTCGTGCGGGTCTCCTCATCCTTCGAGGACGTGACCGTCGAGGTCGAACTGACGGATGCCTCCCCCGTGTCCGTCCGAGGCTGGGCGGGCTACCCCGTGGGCGTCGCCTGGGCGCTGGGGCAGCTCGGCGCGGACCTCGCGGGTCTGCCCGGCTTCGACGTGCACTTCGTCTCCGACGTCCCGGTCGGCGCCGGTCTGTCGTCCTCCGCCGCGATCGAGGGCGCCCTCGCGGTCGCGCTCAACGAGGTGTGGCGGCTCGGCTACTCGGGCGCGCAGCTCGTGGACGTCTGCCACCGGGCGGAGAACGACTTCGTCGGCGCGCCGACGGGCATCATGGACCAGTCCGCCTCGCTGCTGTCGGAGGAGGGCGCGGCGCTCTTCCTCGACTGCCGCGACGGCTCCTCCCAGCCCGTGGACCTGGGGCTCGCGGCATCCGGGCTCGCGATCCTCGTCATCGACACCAAGGTGACCCACGAGCACGCCTCCGGCGAGTACGTCGCCCGCCGCGAGTCCTGCGAGCTCGCCGCCCGCGAGCTCGGCGTGGCCGCGCTGCGCGACGTGACCATGGACCGACTGCTCGCCGCCCGCGACCGGCTCGACGGAGTCACCTATCGACGCGCCCGGCACGTCGTCACCGAGGACCAGCGGGTGCTCGACACCGTCGCGGCGTTGCGCGACGGCGATCAGCAGAAGGTCGGCGACCTCATGTTCGCCTCGCACCGCTCCATGCGCGACGACTTCGAGATCTCCACCCCCGAGCTCGACCTCGCCGTCGAGATCGCCCTCAACTACGGCGCGATCGGCGCCCGGATGACGGGCGGCGGCTTCGGCGGCTCGGCGATCGCGCTGACGCCGATCGGCCTGATCTCGCAGGTGCAGGTCGCCGTCGACGGTGCGTTCGCCGAGCACGGCTACACGGACCCGGAGATGTTCGTCGTGTCGCCCTCGCAGGGCGCGCGCCGCGACGCCTAGCCCCTCCGCTCCCGCTCCCGCTCCCGCTCCTCCGAGCCTTCCCTTGCTTCCTGCTTCCCCGCTTCCTTCCGAAAGGCAGACGAGATGACCCACGTGGCCGCCGACGACCGCTACGACACCATGAACTACCGCCGGGCGGGGGCGAGCGGTGTGCAGCTGCCCGCGCTCTCGCTCGGGCTGTGGCAGAACTTCGGCACGACCCGGGACTTCGACACGCAGCGCGCGATCGTGCTGCGCGCCTTCGACCTCGGCATCACGCACTTCGACCTCGCGAACAACTACGGGCCGCCCCCGGGGGCCGCCGAGGAGTTCTTCGGCCGCATCCTCGCCACCGACCTCAAGTCGTACCGCGACGAGCTCGTCGTCACGACCAAGGCCGGCTACGGCATGTGGCCGGGGCCGTACGGCGACGGCGGCTCGCGGAAGTACCTGCTCGCCTCGCTCGACCAGAGCCTCGCGCGGCTCGGCATCGACTACGTCGACGTGTTCTACCACCACCGTCCCGACCTCGAGACGCCCCTGGAGGAGACGGTGTCAGCGCTGACCACGGCGGTCGAGCAGGGCAAGGCCCTCTACCCCGGCATCTCGAACTACGACGCCGAGCGCACCACGGCGGCGGCCGAACTGCTCGCGACGGCAGGAACGCCGCTGCTGCTGCACCAGCCCCGCTACTCCATGTTCGACCGCACCATCGAGGGCGGTGTGCTCGACGCGATCGCGCAGGCGGGCGCCGCCGCGGTGGTCTTCTCGCCGCTCGCGCAGGGCATGCTGACCGACCGCTATCTGACCGGCAGCGCGCCGAGCGGGTCGCGCGCCGTCACGAGCGTGTTCCTGCACGAGAGCGACATCACGCCCGAGTACCTGGAGCGCGCCAGGGGACTGAACGAGATCGCCGGCGGCCGCGGCCAGAGTCTCGCGCAGCTCGCACTCTCCTGGGTGCTGCGGCAGCCGACGGTCGCCTCGGCGATCATCGGCGCCTCGAGCGTCGCCCAGCTCGAGCAGAACCTCGCCGCGCTCGACGCGGCCCCGTTCACGCCAGAGGAGCTCACCGAGATCGACCGCTTCGCGGTGCACGGGACGCTCGACCGGCGCTAGCGTCGAGGGATGACACGAGTGAGCTTGCCGATCGGTGCTCCGGACGAGGCCGCGGCGACGTACGTCGCGCCCGGTGCCGCGCTGATCGGCGCGGTGGTGCTGGGGCCGGGGTCGAGCGTGTGGTTCAACGCCGTGCTGCGCGCGGACAACGAGCCGATCACCCTCGGTGAGGGCTCCAACCTGCAGGATCTCGTCGCCTGCCACGTCGACGCGGGCACGCCGCTCACGATCGGCGCGGGCGTCTCGGTCGGGCACAGCGCCGTGCTACACGGCTGCACCATCGAGGACGACGTGCTCGTCGGCATGCACGCCACCGTCATGAACGGCGCGGTGATCGGACGCGAGTCGCTCGTGGCGGCCGGCGCCCTGGTCACCGAGGGCGTCGTCGTCCCGCCGCGCTCACTCGTGGCGGGTGTGCCGGCGAAGGTGCGACGCGAGCTGACGGATGCCGAGGTCGACGGCATCCGCGAGAACGCCCGGCACTACGCCGAGCGCGCGAGGCTGTACGCGGGGCTCTGAGCCGTGGCGGCCGGCGCGGGGCCCGGAGGCCCGGAGGCCCTATCGGCGCGGAAGGGATCGGCGCCGACACGCCGTGCCACGTCGCTGACGCGCCGGGGCGCGCGCAGGATCTCTTCCGCCAGCCGCGCCGGCCTCGCGGCCGCGACGGTCAGAGGGCATGGCGCACGCGCGGCGTGCGCACCCGGCGCGGGCGGACGGCGATCTGCGGCAGCACGCCGAGCACGGCCGCCAGCAGCACGAGCTGAGCGACGCCGAGCGCGAAATAGAACACCTGCAGGGCGTCGATGCCGGGCAGGAGCGCGACCTCCGCGAACATCCAGATCACGAGCGCGAAGCCCGCGACCGCCATCGCCGCGGCGGTCCACGCGCTGCGGCGCAGCTGCAGCACCACCGCGAGCACCTGCGTGCCGCCGACCACGAGCACGAGGATCACGCCCGGCCACAGGAAGCTCCTGAACGGCGTGCCAGAAAGCACCGAGAGCGGGATCGACATGCCGCCGGAGCCGCCCGTGAGCCCGCCGATGACGAGCAGGATGCCGCCGACCACGGCCGACAGTGCGGTGAAGGCCGCCACGCCCAGCTGTGCGCGGCGGACCGCGATTGTGAGGGCTGCACCGTTCATGCCCGCAGCGTAGACGGCAGGCGAGCCCGCCCGTCTGAGGCTTTGGTCTCGTCCGCCGACCGGTGAGCGACGCGGCGTCAGGCCGCGAGGCATCCGATCACGCGCGATCGCCGCTACACGGCAGGCGGCTCGACCTCAACCTCGGTGCCCGCGGTGATCGTCAGCAGCTCGGCGTATGTGAGCGGGAACACCGTGTGGGCATGGCCCGCTGCGGCCCAGAGCCGGTCGTACTGCTTCAACGCGGTGTCGACGTAGCTGGGCAGCGGCGAGGGATGCCCGAGCGGGGCGACCCCGCCGATGGTCTGGCCCGTGGCCTCCTTCACGAGCTCCTTCGATGCGCGTTCGATCGTGCCGCCGAGCCGGCGCCCCAACCAGGCTGTGTCGACCCGGTGCGCGCCACTCGTCATGACGAGGATCGGGGCGCCGTCGAGGGTGAAGACCAGTGAGTTCGCGATCGCGCCGACGGTCGTGCCGATGGCCTCCGCCGCCGCGGCCGCGGTCGGCGTGGCCACTTCGTACCAGACGATCTCGGGAGTCAGCCCGTGCGCAGCCAGCGCCCGCTGGACCCGCGCGACGGCGGGATGCTCCGTGTTCACCACGCCTTCCACGCTATCTCCTCTCGCGAGATCCGGCATATGCACCCTGAGGGCTGCCATGAGGCTGCATTCGCCGGATCTCGGGAGAGGATGCACGTCAGAGCCGCTCGGCCGCCTGCACCACGTTCTCCAGCAGCATCGCGCGGGTCATGAGGCCCACACCGCCGGGGACGGGCGACAGCCAGCCCGCGACCTCGGCCACGGCGGGGTCGACGTCGCCGGCGAGCTTCGCGCGCCCCGACTCGGTGGTGCCGACGCGGGAGATGCCCACGTCGACGACCGCGGCACCGGGCTTCACCCAGTCCGGCTTCACGAGGCCCGGCACGCCGACGGCCGCCACCACGACGTCGGCACGACGCACCTCGGTGGCGATGTCCGGCGTGCGGGAGTGCGTGAGCGTCACGGTCGCGTCGACGCCCTTGCGGGTCAGCATCAGCCCGAGCGGGCGGCCGACGGTGAGGCCACGACCGATCACTGTGACGTGCGTGCCGGCGAGCGGCACCTCGTAGCGGCGCAGCAGCTCGATGACACCGTTCGGGGTGCAGGGCAGCGGTGCGTCGATGGGGCCGTCGACCCCGAGCACGAGCTGTCCCAGATTGAACGGGTGCAGGCCGTCGGCGTCCTTCGCCGGGTCGATCAGCTCGAGCGCGCGGTGCTCGTCGAGACCGGAGGGCAGCGGCAGCTGCACGATGTAGCCGGTCACCTCCGGAGCCGCGTTGAGCTCGGCGATGGCCTTCTCGACGTCGGCCATGCTCGCGGTCTCCGGCAGATCGACCCGGATCGACTCGACCCCGATCTCCTGGCTGTCGCGGTGCTTGCCGCCGACGTAGGAGAGGGACGCCGGGTCGCTTCCGACCAGCAGCGTGGCCAGGCCCGGGCGGATGCCGCGCGTCGCGAGCGCCGCGACACGGCCCTTCAGCTCCTCCTTGATGGCCGCCGCGGTGACGACCCCGTCCAGTCGGATCGCCGTCATGCTCAGTACTCCAGACCCGGGTAGAGCGGGAAGGCTGCGGTGAGCACCTGCACCCGGGCGCGCAGCGCGGCCGGGTCGTAGTCCGGGCGCAGCGCGTGGGCGATGATGTCGGCGACCTCGGCGAACTCGGGGTCGCCGAAGCCGCGCGTCGCCAGGGCGGGCGTGCCGATGCGGACGCCGGAGGTGACCATCGGCGGGCGCGGGTCGAACGGGACCGCGTTCTTGTTGACGGTGATGCCGACCTCGTGCAGCCGGTCCTCGGCCTGCTGGCCGGACAGCTCGCTCGCGCGCAGGTCCGCGAGCACGAGGTGCACGTCGGTGCCGCCGGTGAGCACGTTGACACCCGCGGCGCGCGACTCGTCCGAGGTCAGTGCGGCCGCGAGCAGCTGCGCGCCGCGGATCGTGCGCTCCTGGCGCTCCGCGAACTCGGGGGTCGCCGCGAGCTTGAAGGCGGTGGCCTTCGCCGCGATGATGTGCATCAGCGGGCCGCCCTGCTGGCCGGGGAAGACGTTGGAGTTGAGCGCCTTCGCGAGCGCCGTGTCGCGCGAGACGATGAAGCCGCTTCGCGGGCCGCCGATCGTCTTGTGCACGGTCGAGGAGACGACGTCGGCGTAGGGCACCGGCGAGGGGTGCAGGCCCGCGGCGACGAGGCCCGCGAAGTGGGCCATGTCGACCCAGAGCTTCGCGCCCACCTCGTCCGCGATCTCACGGAAGGCGGCGAAGTCGAGCTGGCGGGGGTAGGCCGACCAGCCGGCGATGATGACGGCCGGCTTGTGCTCGAGCGCCTTGTCGCGCACGACGTTCATGTCCACGAGGCAGGTCTCGGGGTCGACGCCGTAGCTCACGGCGTTGTAGAGCTTGCCGGAGAAGTTGAGCTTCATGCCGTGGGTGAGGTGGCCGCCGTGGGCGAGCTCGAGGCCCAGGATCGTGTCGCCGGGCTTCGCGATGGCGGAGAGCACGGCGGCGTTCGCGGTGGCGCCGGAGTGCGGCTGGACGTTGGCGTACTCCGCACCGAACAGGCTCTTGGCCCGGCTGATCGCGAGCTCCTCGGCGATGTCGACGAACTCGCAGCCGCCGTAGTAGCGACGCCCGGGGTAGCCCTCGGCGTACTTGTTCGTGAGCACGGAGCCGGCGGACTCGAGCACGGAGCGCGGCACGAAGTTCTCGCTCGCGATCATCTCGAGGTAGTCGCGCTGACGGCCGAGCTCGAGGCGCAGGACCTCCGCGATCTCGGGGTCGACTTCCGCGAGCGGCGCGTTGAATACGTCGGCTGCGGTGGGGACGGGGGCGGTCTCGGCCATTGCTGGCTCCCTTTCTGACGTGGACGGACGAGGTGCGGAATCCGTATCGGCCCAGGCGTACGGCCGAATCCGTGCTGTCAGAGTCGCTCCCTGATGGTGGCCCATCCGAACGCCAGTCGCGACAGGCCCATGGTAGCAACGGATGCCATGCGGAACGCGACCCCGGCCGTTTCCCCCTGGGCGGTAGCCTGACCCCATGACCGACGCACCCCGCGCCTCGATCACGACCCTGTACCAGCAGTTGGCCGCGGATCTGCGTCGTCGCATCGTGGACGGGGAGTTCGCCGTCGGCTCCACGTTGCCGGCCGAGCATCGGCTGGCCGAGCACTACGGCGTCGCGCGCGAGACGGTGCGCAACGCGCTCGCGAGTCTCGAGCGCCGCGGCACCCTCGTCCCCCGACAGGGCAAGGGATGGATCGTCCAGTCGACGCTGCAGACGCAGGGCTTCCACGAGCTGCGCTCCTTCGCGCAGTGGGCCGAGAGCCGGGGCATGACCCCGGGCGGACGGGTGATCACGCAGGGGCACGGTCAGGCATCCGTGCAGGAGGCGCGCACCCTCGACCTCGCGCCCGGAACGGACGTCCTGCGCGTGATCCGGCTGCGCACGCTCGACGGACGCCCCGTGATGCTGGAGCGCTCGAGCTACGCGCCGTGGGTGATCCCCACCGTCGAGTCGCTGCCGGCCGAGCTGCCCTCGGTCGTGCGGGCCATGGAGCAGGCGGGCATCACGATGGTGTTCGGCCGGCACCGCATCGACGCGGTCTCGGCCTCCAGCGAGGACGCGCGACTCCTCGGTGTACGCCGCTCGAGCGGCCTGCTGCGCGTGCAGCGCGAGACCTTCGCCAAGGACGGCCGCGCGATCGAGCACGGCGAGGACCGCTATCTGCCCGGGACGGTGACCTTCGAGGTCGACTCATCGGCCGGCAGCGCCGCGGTGCGCCGCACGATGTCCTGACCGCGGATCCGGCATCCGTCATCGCTGCTGCCGCAGCCGCAGCAGCAGCCACCGCCGCACAAGCGGACCACTGTGCACGCCGGTAGGCCGAGAATCGCCGGCGGGGGCACATCGCCGGACGGCGTTGACCTCCCGTTCACCGTGGAATAACCGCCATCGCGGAGGGTGGCGACCGTCGTTGCCCGCCAGCGCCGGGGCGAGCAGGGTCCTGCCCGCGCGACGCCACGAGCCCCGGCGCCGCATCACCCAGGAGAAGCCGATGGCGATCCAGCCGGCCGTTCTGAACATCATGACGGATGCCCGCCCGCAGGCGGGTCCGTCCGATTCCGCTCCGCAGCACGGCGCCCACGAGCACGGCGCCGCCCAGATCTGCGCGGCGCTGCACGCGGACGTGACCGTCGACCGCGTACAGCGCGTCGTCACCGCGACGATGACGAACCCGGCCGGAGCTCCGCCCGTCGACGTCATCGTGTCCGCGGGGAATGCCGCCGGCCGACGCCCCCAGCGGCTCCGCGTCGGTCCGGGGGCGAACAAGCGGTTCGTGCAGACGCCCACGGGCCCGGACGGCGACTATTCTTTCTCGATCACGGCGCCGGGCGGCTTCTACCGCGCGTTCTCGGGCCTCGTGATCCCCGCCGGCATGAACGCGCTGGCCGTCGCGACGGCCAGCGCCGTCCCCGGGCCGGACGGGGTGCGCGTCCGGCTGGAGAACCCCGGCGGGCAGCCGGTGACCATGACGGTCACCTCCTACACCGTGGCCGGCGGTGTGGAGATCGTGCTCCTGCCCGCGATGCACGCCACGTGCCTGGACATGCCGCTCGCCGCCGACGGCTCGTACGACCTCATGATCACGACGAACAACAGCACCCGGCTGAGCTATCGCTACGCCGGCATGATCAACCGGCAGGACCGCGGCGATCCATCCCCCGTTTACCTGGACGTCATCGCGGGTTGGTGATATCGCAGCCATGCCGACCGTCTATGACTGCTCAGATCCCGACCAGGCCCGCGCCGGCATCCTGGCCGCCCGCGAAGCGCTTGAGCGGGGCGAGCTCATCGTCTTCCCCACGGACACGGTGTACGGCATCGCCGCGGACGCGTTCAACGCGGCCGCGGTGCAGCGGCTGCACGACGCCAAGGGCAGCGGGCGGCAATCGCCGCCGGCCGTGCTCGTGGCCGACACCATGACCCTGAACGCGCTCGCGTCCCGCATCCCGGCCGCCGTGCATCAACTCACCCCGCGGTTCTGGCCGGGCGGGCTCACCCTCGTGCTGCCGGCCCAGCCCTCGCTGCAGTGGGACCTCGGCGAGACGGCCGGCACCGTCGCCCTGCGCATGCCGGACCACGCGATCGCCCTCGAGCTGTTGCGCACGGTCGGTCCGCTCGCCGTCTCCGGCGCGAACACGGTCGGCCTGCTCGCCGCCCTGACCGCCGCCGACGCGGTCGACATGCTCGGCGACGACATCGCCGTCTACCTCGACGGGGGCGAGGCCGGCCTCTTCCACGGGACCGGCACCGACTGGCCGGACCCTGCGGTGACGGATGCCGGAGAGCTCGCCCCGGAGACGACAGACGGTGCGACGACAGACGGTGCGACGACGGGTGCCGAGCTGCCGGACGCAGCGGCACCGGACGCAGCGGCACCGGACGACGGCGCGGCGGACGACGACGGCTCCAACGGCAACGATGACGACGCGGATGCCGGCACGACGGCCGCCGACGAGACGAAGGGTGACGCGGCGGACGGTGACGGCTCGCCGCTCGCCGGACCGACCGCCGAGCAGGCGAGCGAGAGCCCGGCGGGCGGCGATCAGCTCGCGGCGGAGGCCCCCGCCGGCAGAAGGATCTCGACGATCCTGGATGCCACGGGCGGCGCCGGCAAGGGCAAGTACCGCATCCTGCGCCCCGGCGTGGTCAGCGCCGAGCAGCTGCGCATCGCGCTCGGCGACGACGCGCTGGTCGACCTCGATGCCGAGGAGCCGGCCGCGCCGCCGACGCCCGCCGAACAGGCATCCGTCGAACTCGCAACAGCCGAGCCCGCGGCCACAGAACCCGCAACGGCCGAACCGACGGCGCCGCAGCCGGCTCCCGCCGAGGCCTGAGCACATCACTGTGCACAGTCAGGGGTCCCAATCCGGGCGTGCCGAGCGCATCGCCACGCGATGATCGGCCGCCGTTCACCCTGACGTCACCGACGGCCGTTGACATCACCCTTGTAGCCGCACGACGTGCCCCGGCCCCTCGCGGACCCGCGCGGTTCCCCATTCCGCAATACCCCAGGAGACTCCTATGGCCATCGAGCCCGAGAAGCCCGAATCAGAACCGGCTCTCATCGAGAACGCCGACAGCAAAGGCGTCCGGCGTCGCACCTTCCTCAAGGCCACCGGTATCGCCGCGGGCGCCGCGGCCGTGACCGCCGGTGCCGCCGGAGCGGCGTTCGCCGCCGCCTCGAACGGCAACGGCAGCGCCGGCCCCGCCGCCGATCCGACGCCGTACGCGCTGCCCACGGGCTTCACCGGCACGATGGCCGACCTCAAGCATGTTGTGATCCTGATGCAGGAGAACCGGTCGTTCGATCACTACTTCGCCCAGCTGCCCGGCGTGCGCGGCCTGAACGACAAGCAGGCGCTGCGCTTCCAGGACGGCACGACGGTGTTCCAGCAGCGCGACGCCAGCGGGAACATCCACACGCCGCAGCAGGACGACAGCGCCTGGGGCACCGACCACTCCTTCACCACGCTGAACGGCCGGCGCTGGAACAGCTGGGTGCCCGAGAAGGGCGCCGAGGCCATGAACTACCACTCGCCCGCGTACATGTCCTTCTACTGGTCGGTGGCCTCGCAGTTCGCGGTCGGCGATCAGTACTTCTGCTCGATCCTCGGCCCGACCGACTGCAACCGCAAGTACCACTGGAGCGGGATGTCGAACGGGGAGATCGGCAACAGCGATGAGTCCAACTACGACCGGAACTGGATCACGGTCGCCGAGCAGCTGCAGCAGGTCGGCATCGACTGGCGCATGTTCTCGGACAACAGCGGCTCGGGCAGCGGCGGCCGGCAGGCCTACCTCAGCGGCTGGTTCGGCGACTACGGCGACAACGAGCTGAAGTACTTCAAGGGCTTCGAGCCGAACGGCCTCACGGCCGACGATCCCAAGCTCGCCCCCGGCACCGGTCTGATCTGGCGCGGCAACGCCCAGTACTACGCGCCCGCGCCGAGCAGTTCGGTCGCGCCCAACAACGACTCGGCGGAGAACCTCGAGTACGTGCTGAAGGACTTCATCGCCGCCTGCCAGCCGGACGCGGAGCACCCGCTGCCCGCGGTCTCGTGGATCACCGCGCCGTACGGCTGGTGCGAGCACCCCGCCGCCGACTCCGACCACGGCGAGCGCTTCGTGGCACGCATCCTGCAGGCTCTGCAGAGCAACCCCGAGATCTGGGACAGCACGCTGTTCATCCTCAACTACGACGAGAACGACGGGAAGTTCGACCACGTCCTGCCGCCCTACGCCGAGCCCGGGACGCCCGGTGAGTACACCAACGGCGCGGACAAGATCAACGTCTCCAACCTCGTGACCACCGGCGGCTCGCCCATCGGGCTCGGGCCGCGCGTGCCGTTCCTCATGGTGTCCCCGTGGACGCGCGGCGGCTGGGTCGCCTCGGAGGTCTTCGACCACACCTCGATCATCAAGTTCCTGGAGACGTGGGCGGACTACCTCGGCATGCCCTTCACGAACCCCAACATCAGCGCCTGGCGCCGCTCCGTCGTCGGCGATCTGACGAGCGCGCTGGACTTCGCGCACCCGCAGACCGGCGCCGCCACCTTCGCCGACCCGGTGGCCAACGTCGCGATCACGGTCGACCCCGACCACATGAAGCACCGCCCGCTCCCCTTCCACGGCCACGCCACCCTCACCGAGGACCGCGCCGCGGGCACGGTGTCCGCGACGATGACGGTCGACGGGCCGGACGGCAAGGCGCTGAGCTTCCAGGTCTTCCCCGACGACTACACGGCGTTCTCGAACACGCCGTTCACCGTCGTGGCCGGCGGCTCGAAGCAGTACGTGTGGGACACGACGCCGACCGACGGCAAGTACGCCTTCTCGATCTACGGCAACGACGGCTTCGTGCGCTCCTTCGCAGGACAGCTGACCCCGACCAGCGAGAAGAACGTCGGCATCCCCCGCGCGGACGCCGAGCTCGTCTCGGGCTCAGGCTCAGGCCCGGCCGCGAAGGTCACGATCACCCTGCACAACGACGGCACCGAGCCGGTGCGCTACCAGCTCGCCGCCAACGACTACCTCGGCGGCACGCAGATCGTCCACGTCGCCGGTGGGAAGTCCACGAAGGTCGACTGGCCGACGCGGGACGGCTACTACGACGTGATCGTCACCGCCGATGCCGGCAACGGATGGACCCAGCGTTACGCCGGGCGCGTCGCCACGGCCTGAATCCCGACATGCAGAACCCGAAAGAGGGAATGACCATGCTCCGCGTCCTCCGCAGGACTCGCCCGACGATCATCGCGACCTTCGTCGCGACCTTCGCGATCGTCGCTGCGCTGCTGACCGTCGGCGCCACGACGCCCGCGAGCGCTGCCCCGAGCAGCGCCGCGGCCGTCGGCGCCAGCACATCGACCCCCACCGTCGCGCTGGGCTCCTCCGTCACGATCGACTTCGCGACGAGCACACCCTATGCCAAGGACTGGGTCGCCTTCTATTCCAGCGGCGCGGTCCAGGGCACGTGCCCCTCCCCCGCAACGTACTGGGCCTACACCTCCAGCGGCACCACCACGGCGGGCAGCACCGCCACGGCCAGCGGCAGCGTGACCTTCAACACCTCTGGCTGGGCGCTCGGCACCTACTCGGTCTACCTCTGCCAGAACGACGGCTACACCTCCATCGGCACGCCCATCAAGGTCAGCGTCGTCGCGCTCAGCGCCGCGGCCACCACGGTGCCGCAGGGCGGCACGCTGAGCTTCGACTTCGGCGCGCCAGCCAGCCAGCTGAGCGCCAGCAACTGGATCGGGCTGTACTCCACCGCGGGCGGGAACACGCCCGGGCAGGGCGGCTCGACGTACTGGAACTACACGAACAGCGGCACCCAGACCGCCGGCGCGACCGCGGTCGCGACCGGTTCGATGAGCTTCAGCACCGCCGGCTGGCCGATCGGCACCTACACCGCGTACTTCCTCTACAACGACGGCTACACGCTCATCGGCGCGCCGCTCGTGATCACCATCGCACCGCCCACGGCCGACGTCCTCGACGTCGACTTCGCGAGCGGTGCGCCCGTCGACCACGCCCAGGGCCTCGCCGCGACGACCGTCGGCGCGCCGAAGGTCGCGAAGGACCCGACGATCGGGCAGAACACCGCGGCCTTCAACGGGTCGACGGATGCCTACCAGTTCGACCTCACGAGCTCGTACCCCAAGCTCACCAAAAGCGTGTCGCTCGAGTGCGAGTTCACATGGAACGGCACCACGATCCCGGGTGGCACGAGCGCGTGGCCCTCGGAGTGCTCGAGCCTGCAGAACGGCGGACTCGGCTTCATCGTCTACAACGGCAAGCTCGACTTCGAGATCAACGTCGGCGGATACAAGGACATCTACGTCCCGATCAGCGCCGGCACCTGGTACGACGCCATCGGCACCTGGGACGGTTCGACCGTCAACGTCTACCTCGACGGGGCACTCGCGGCGACCGCCGCGGTGTCCGGCACGATGACGGTGCCGACGACGACCGTCAAGAACTTCAACCTCGGTTCGGACCTGTCCGGCAGCGGCGGCGCCGAGCAGTTCGCGCCCGTCAGCGTCGGTGCCGCACGGATCTGGAGCACCGCGCTGTCCGCGGCCGGCGCGGCCGCTCAGAGCGCCAGCACCCTGCCGTTCGAGCCGATCACCGTGACGAAGTCCGGCCAGGGCACCGCATCGGCCTCCGTCCCCTCCGCCCTCCCGGGCACGAAGGTGACGCTGAGCGCGACCCCGGCGACCGGCTTCACCTTCAGCGGCTGGCAGGTGACGAACCCCTCAGACGGCTCGGTCACGGTCGCCGCCGACGGCACCTTCACGATGCCGGGCGTCCCCGTCACCGTCCAGGCGAACTTCGCCCCGTACCACTACACGGTCCACTACGACGGCAACGGGGCGGACGGCGGCTCGATGGCCGACGGCTCCTTCGCCTACGGCACGGCGACGCGCCTGGCGGCGGACGGCTACACCCGCGACGGCTACCACTTCGCCGGTTGGGCGACGAGCCCGAGCGGAAAGCCGGTGTACGCCGACTCCGCGAGCGTGCTGGACCTGAGCGCGGTCGACGGCGGCTCCGTGACGCTGTACGCGGTGTGGCACGGCGGGGTCAGCGTTCCCGCGCCCGACATCCTCAACGTCGACTTCGCCGACGGCACGCCCGTCGACCACGCCCAGAATCTCGAGGTCACGGCCGTCGGCTCCCCGACGATCGCCACGGACCCCGCTCTCGGTACGAAGATCGCGAGCTTCGACGGCTTCAGCAGCGCCTACTCGTACGCCTTCGGCGACTCCTACAGCAAGCTGACCTCGGGCTTCACGGTCGAGTGCGATTTCCGCTGGGACGGCGCGCTCCCCGACAGCTCCAGCGGTTCCTTCCCCTCGATCTGCTCGGCTGAGCAGAGCGGCGGCACCGGCCTCATGTACTACCACGGCGCCCTCATGGCCGAGGCATACGTGGGCGGCTACAAGGATGCCGTCGACCCGAACCCGCTCGTCGTCGGCCAGTGGTACGACGCCGTCGAGACCTGGGACGGTGCGAACCTGGCGCTCTACCTCGACGGGAAGCAGGTGGCATCCGTCGCCGCGGCGGGCACCCTGACGCTGCCCGCGAGCTCGGCGCTCAACTGGAACCTCGGTGCCGACCTCAACGGCTCCGGCACCACCGAGCAGTACGGCCCGGTCAGCCTCAGCATGGCTCGCATCTGGAGCTCGGCCCTCAGCGCAGGCCAGGTCGCCGCGATCCCCGCGAGCAACGCCGGCTACCCGGTGACGGTGACGCAGTCCGGCCAGGGCACGGCGTCGGCGACGCCGGACACCGCGACCCAGAGCGCGGACGTCACGCTCAGCGCGAGCGCCGCGGTCGGCTACAGCTTCGGCGGCTGGCAGGTGACCGAGCCGGCCGGGCTCAAGATCGGCAGCGACAGCACGATCACGATGCCCGCCCAGCCGGTGACGGCGAACGCGAACTTCGCGCCCAACGGCTACACCGTCCACTTCGACGGCAACGGCGCGGAGTCCGGCTCGATCGCCGACCGGTCGCTCAGCTACGACACGCCGGCGACCCTGCCCACGAGCGCCTTCACGCGCCCCGGCTACTACTTCGCCGGCTGGTCGACCTCCCCGACCGCGCTGCCGACGTACGCCGACGGAGCCAGCGTGCTGAACCTCGCCTCCGACGACGGCGCCACGGTCGACCTCTACGCCTTCTGGGTGGCGAACGGCGACTACCTGATCGCGCTCGGCTCCACCGCCGGCGGCACGGCGACCGCCAGCACCCAGACGGCCGCACCCGGCGATCAGGTCACGCTGACCGCCACGCCCGAGACCGGCTACCACTTCACCGGGTGGGCCGTCGTGACGCCCACCGACGGCTCCCTGACGGTGCACGGCGACACCTTCACCATGCCCAGCGAGGCGGTGTCGATCCAGGCGAGCTTCATCGGGAACAGCTACACGGTGGCGTTCAACGGCAACGGCTCCGACAGCGGCAAGATGACGGCCGAGACGTTCAGCTACGGCGAGCCCGCGGCGCTGACCGCCAGCGTGTACAGCCGCGACGGCTACGTCTTCACCGGCTGGGCCACCACCGCCGACGGCGCGGTCGCCTATGCCGACGGCGCCACCGTCTCGAACCTCAACGCGGACGATGGCGGATCGGTGACCCTCTACGCCGTGTGGAAGCAGCTCGCGACCACGCCCGGCTCCTGGTCGAGCTTGCCCGGCGGCTTCGTCACCGGGACGCTTCACCTGTCGGCGGCCCCGCTCTCCGGCGTGGTCAGCCAGCGGCTCCTCGGCCTCTGGAACGGCACGGCCCCGACGAGCTTCACGAAGGTGTCCGGCGATGACTGGCTGTCGGTCAGCTCGGACGGCGTCGTGAGCGGCACCGCCCCCGCGGCGGAGCCGGACTGGGCCGGTGAGATCACCGTCTCGGCGACGAACGGCTCCGTCACCTCGCAGATCCTCGTCGAGGTTCCGGTGCAGACCGCGCCCACGGTGCAGACCGCCTCGTGGAACGCCTGGGCGGACGGCAGCAGCGTCACCGACGCGGTCGGCAAGAACCTGATCGCGGTCGCCTCGCGCGGCATCGGCGTCATCGGGTTCCAGGACGGCGGCTCCGCGATGGCCCAGCAGCTCGGCGCTGCCCTCGGCTGGCACGTCTACGCCTCGGGCGACCTCGGCCTCGTCTCGGCCTACCCGTTCACCGGCGCGGCCCGGATCGCCGCGAGCGCCACGGTGCCCGCGGTGGCCGCCACGGTCGATGTGGACGGACAGGACGTGCGGGTGTGGGATGCCTACCTCGACGAGTCCGCGAAGGACACCGCGGCCCGCGCCACCCAGGCCACGGCGATCGCGGATGCCGCACAGCGCGAGCTGTTCACGGCGGCACAGACCCCCGTGGTGCTGCTCGGCGACCTCGGCTCGGCCGACCTCGCGGACACCTTCACCGCGACCGGCCTCTCCGACACCTATCGCCGGGCGAACCCCGACGCGGACGCCGCACCGGGCGCGACCTGGCCGGTGTTCCCGGCCTCGGCCGCTGACGCCACCCGCGTCGACTACGTGCTCGAGGCCGGCACCGGCCTGGGCCTGTCCGACTCCGACGAGCTGAGCGCGGGCCGGCCCTCCGGCACCGCGCCCGCCGGCAACAGCTGGGCGAGCGACCACGCCGCGGTCGTCACGACATTCACGGTCGGCGACGCGTCGTCTGCCCCGACCCCGCCGACCGTGACGACGGGCACGAGCACGATCGCCTACCAGATCGGTCACAGCCCGGCCGGCATCGCAGCGTTCCTGTCCGACGTCGACGCGACCGCCGACCAGACGGGGACGACCCTCACGGCCGACCTCGGCTCCGTCGACTTCAGCGTGGCCGGCTGGTACACCGCGCAGATCGTCGCCGCGCATGACGGAGCGGTCTCCGCCCCGGTGTCGGTTGCGGTCCGGGTGGCTCCGATCCCGAAGCTCACGCTGGGCTCCGACACGGCGACGTTCGCCGCCGGCGACCGCATCGACCAGAAGGCGGTCCTCGGCCAGCTCACGCCGGTGTTCACCGGCGACGGCACCGGGACCGAGACGGTCGACCTCAGCGGCGTCACGGGCGTCGGCACCTTCCCCGTGGTCGTCACGGCGAAGGACGAGTGGGGCTTCACGGCCACCGCCGACGCGACGGTCACGGTCGTGCTGACGGAGTACACGATCAGCTATGACCTCGCGGGCGGCTCGGTCACGATCGCCAATCCGACGATGTACGACTACGAGTCCGACGACATCACCCTGTCGAACCCGACCCGGTACGCGTACGACTTCGCGGGCTGGACCGGGACCGGCCTGAGCGGCGCGACGAAGACGGTGAAGATCCCGACGGGATCGACCGGCGACCGCAGCTACACGGCGACCTGGAAGCAGGCGGCCGCAAGCTGGTCGGCCTCCACCGTCTACGCCACGGCCGGCACGACCGTGTTCTACCAGGGCAAGCTCTACACCTCGCTCTGGTGGACGCAGGGCGAGGTCCCCGGCAGCAACGCGAACGGGGCGTGGCAGGAGGTCGGCGCGCCGGTGACGACCGCGCAGGGCACCCACAGCGCCTGGACCGCCTCGTGGGTCTACAACGGCGGCGAGACGGTCGTCTACGACGGGAAGCTGTACCGGGCCGCCTGGTACACGCGGAACGAGCAGCCCGGCGACCCGAACGGGGCGTGGGAGCAGATCGGCGAGCCCGTGGTGACCACGAAGGGCGCCTTCGGCGCCTGGACCGCCTCGTGGATCTACAACGGCGGCGAGACGGTCGCCTACAGGGGCCACCTCTACACGGCCAGGTGGTACAGCCGCAATCAGGCGCCCGGCGCCGCGAACGGCCCCTGGCAGGACCTCGGCGCCTACTGACCGGCGCCGAGCCGGGCGCCCGGTGCTGGGCGCCCGGTAGCGCGAAGCGGGGCCGACGGGAGCTCCCCCACTCCCGTCGGCCCCGCTTTCGCATGCCAGGACCCGCATCCACACCCTGCGGATCCGGGACCCGCGGGCGCACGCCCTGCGGGCCCGGTAGCGCCTAGATGTACTGACCCGGATCGTTGTTGACGTAGGAGAGGCCTCCGGGGTCGAGTTGGAGCTGTCTAGGTTCCCCTCGAGTCCACGGAGGTCTCTCGTGTCTCACGCTAATGCCCGGCTGGCTCCGGCCGGCAGGTTGCTCATGGTCCAACGCATCCAGTCGGGGCGTGCGGTCGCGCATGTCGCGGCGGAGATGGGCATCTCGCGCACGACCGCGTGGCGGTGGTGGCGCCGGTTCCGGGAGCACGGGCCGGCGGGCCTGATCGACCGGTCCAGCATCGCTCACTCTCACCCGCGACGGACGGAGCCGTGCGTGGAGACGAAAGTGCGGATCATGCGGCATCTCACTCGCCGCGGCCCGGTGTTCATCGCCGGCGAGCTGGATATGCAGGCCTCGACAGTGGGGCGGGTGCTGCGCCGCCACGAGGCCCCGCTGCTGCGGGAGCTGGACCCGGTGACCGGGACAGTGATTCGCGCATCGCGGCGGTCGGTTCAGCGTTACGAGCACGACCATCCCGGATCGCTGATCCACGTGGATGTGAAGAAACTTGGTCGCATCCCCGAGGGCGGCGGGTGGCGCCTCCACGGCCGCGGAGGGCGACCGAGCCTGAAACGGGGTCCGGGTTACGACTACGTCCACACCGTCATCGACGACCACTCACGTCTCGCCTACGCCGAGATCCACGACGACGAGAAAGGCACCACGGCCGCCGGCGTTCTCGAGCGGGCGATCGCGTTCTACACCGCTCTTGGCGTGAGGGTCGAACGGGTGATCAGCGACAACGCGTTCGCCTACCGACACTCGACCGCGTTCCGCGCCGTGATCGACGCGCACGGCATCAAGCAGAAGTTCATCAAACCCCACTGCCCCTGGACCAACGGGAAAGTCGAACGCCTCAACCGGACCCTCGCGACCGAATGGGCCTACGCTCGCCCCTGGACATCGAACACCGACCGCACGGCAGGCTTGCACACGTGGCTCGACTACTACAACCTAAACAGAGCCCACCTCGGCATCGGAGGACACTCGCCCATCGACCGAATCAACAACGGTCGAGGTCAGTACACCTAGAACCCGGCGACGGGGTGCGGCTGGTACGGCTCCTCGAGCAGGGCGATCTGCTCCGGCGTGAGCTCGACGGCGAGGGAGGCCACGGCGTCGTCGATGTGCTGCGCCTTCGTCACGCCGACGATCGGCGCGGTGACGGTGGGGTTCTGATGCAGCCACGCGAGGGCGACCTGGGCGCGCGGCACGCCGAGCTGCTCCGCGACGGCGGCGACCCGCTCCACGATCAGGCGGTCGCCGTCGTGGTACAGCGACTTCCCGAACTGGTCGCTCTCCAGCCGGTTCGTCGTCGTCTCCCAGTCGCGGGTCAGGCGGCCGCGGGCCAGCGGCGACCACGGGATCACGCCCACGCCCTGGTCGGCGCAGAAGGGCAGCATCTCGCGCTCCTCCTCGCGGTAGATCAGGTTGTAGTGGTCCTGCATGGTCACGAACGGCGTCCAGCCGTTCAGCTCGGCCGTGTGCTGGGCCTGCGCGAACTGCCAGGCCCACATCGAGGAGGCGCCGATGTAGCGGGCCTTGCCGGCCTTGACGACGTCGTGCAGGGCCTCCATGGTCTCCTCGATCGGCACCGTGGGGTCCCAGCGGTGGATCTGGTACAGGTCGACGTAGTCGGTGCCGAGGCGGCGCAACGAGTTGTCGATCTCCATCATGATCGCCGCCCGCGACAGCCCCGCCCCGTTGGGGCCGGGCCGCATGCGCCCGTGCACCTTGGTCGCGAGGACGACCTGGTCGCGGGTCGTGAAGTCCGTGATCGCCCGGCCCACGATCTGCTCGCTCGTTCCGCCCGAGTACACGTTGGCGGTGTCGAGGAAGGTGATCCCCGCTTCGAGCGCCTGCCGGATGAGCGGGCGCGATGCCTCCTCTCCGAGCGCCCACTGGTGGCCGCCCGCGGAGGGTTCGCCGAAGCTCATACAACCGAGCGTGATGGCGCTGACGTCGAGACCTGTGCTTCCGAGCTTCACGTATTCCATACGGCCACGATATTCGCGGCGGGCCTCACTTCCCACGTCGCAGTGAACGTGAGCGGCGGCTCGGCGGGCCGGGCACGCGTCACTTCACCGCGCCTCCGGTGATGCCCGAGATGATCCGCCGTTGCGCGAAGATGAAGACCACCAGCAGTGGGGCGCTCATGATCACCACATAGGCGAAGATCAGGTTCCAGTTGTTCTGGTAGAGGTTGCTGCTCGCCACCGCGTAGAGGTTCAGCGGCAGAGTCGTGAACTTGCCGCCGCCGAGGACGAAGAACGAGTAGAACACATCGTTCCAGATATAGAGGCAGATCAGGATCGTCGCCGTGGCGATCACCGGGCTCAGCAGCGGCAGGATGATCCGCACGAAGACCGTCAGCGGCCCGGCCCCGTCGATGCGAGCGGCCTCTTCGAGCTCCGGGGGGATGGTGCGGACGAAACCGGTGATGAAGAAGATCGCGATCGACATGTACATGCCCATGTACACGAAGATGGCGCCCAGCGGCGAGCTGGCCAGGCCGAGCTGCCGCAGGAGCAGGACGAGCGTCACGACGGCCGGCGGGAGCACGATGCCGCTGATCGCGGCCGCGTAGAGCACGGCCGTCAGCCGGGTCCCGCGCCGGGCGAGCACCCAGGCCGCGACCGAGCCGAAGACCAGCACGCCGACGACGGCGGGCACCATGACCAGCAGGCTGCCGAAGAGCGCCCACGGTATGTTGCCCTGCGTGAAGGCCTGACGGTAGTTGTCGATCAGATGCCAGCTGTGCGGGAGTGTGAGGTCGGGCAGGTTGGCCTCGCCCTGGGACTTGGCCGAGGTGATGAGGGCGAGCCACAGTGGGACGCCGATCACCACGAGGATCAGCACGACCACGAACACGGGGCGGATGTAGCGCCCCCAGATGCCTTGCCCGGTCACAGGACGTTCTCCCTTCTGCGCAGATAGCCGATCACGGGGAAGGCCAGGATGGCGACGACTAGAAACAGGAGCAGGCTCATCGTCGTGGCCTCGCCGTAGAGTCCGTATCCGAACGTCTTGAAGATGTAGATGTCGAGGACCTCCGTCGTCTGCGCGGGCCCGCCCGCCGTGGTCGCCTGGATCGAGTCGAATCCGTTCAGCGAGCCCAGGAGTGCCGTGGCCACGTTGAAGGTGACCGCCGGCGCCAGAAGCGGGAACTTGATCCTCCAGAAGGTGTTCCACGGCCCCGAGCCATCGATCCTCGCGGCCTCCAGCACGTCATCGGAGATCGTCTTCAGACCGGCGAGGTAGATGACCATCGCCAGCCCCATCCACTTCCAGGAGTTGACGAAGGCGACCACGACGATCGTCCACGTCGTGCTGCCCAGCCACGGGATGGTCACGTGCTGGCCGGTGAGCAAGCCGAGCGCCTGGTTGAGCGCTCCGGTCGGCTTCAGCAGGGCCTGGAAGATGTAGCCGACGGCCAGTGCGGACATCAGCACGGGGATGAAGAAGAAGACGCGCCCGATGCGGTTGAGCCGGGTGTCCTGTTCCAGGAGCACGGCCAGACCGATCCCGAACGCGTTCTGGAACACGCCCACGAGCACGGCGTAGATGAGTGTGATGCGCAACGCCGAGAACAGGGTGCCGTCCTTGATGACGGCGTCGAGGTTGCTGAAGCCGACGAAGGAGATGTCGTTGTGGAACGCGGACCAGTTGGTGAACGCGTAGATGAAGTTGAACAGGGTGGGAACGAAGAAGAAGACGCCCAGGACGATGAACGCGGGCAGCAGGAAGTAGAGCGGGTACTGGGCGCGCGCTCGGCCCGATAGGCCGCGTCGGCGCACGGAGGGAGGGATGGTCTGTGTCATGATGTCCTGTCCACGAGGCGGGCCAGGTGCGGCATGCGCGCCCGGCCCGCCTCGTCACCTGCTAGAAGCCTGTGACCCCGAGCGACTTCGCCAGCTGGTCGAATTGGGATTGCGTCGTCTGCGCGACCTGCTTCGGCGTCTTCGTCCCGTTGACCATGTCACCGAGGTACACGTAGAAGTCCGGGTTCACCACGGCGCTCTGCTGCATCGATCCGACCGCGTCGTTGAGAGCGCCCGCGGCCTGTGTGAGCACCTGGGGCACGCCGGGAGCCGAGGGGACGGACGGCTCGAGGGACGGCACCTTGGCCGCCTTCACGTAGTCGGCGTAGCCGTCCTCCAGCCAGAACTCGAGGAACTGCCGCGCCGCGGCCTCCTTTTTCGCGTCCCCGGTCTTGAAGGCCACGAGGGCGTTGTCGCCGCCGGGCACCGAGGTCGGGATGTTGCCGTCCTTCGAGATGGGGAACCAGCCGAGAGTGCTGTTGATCTGCGCGGTCGAGTAGGAGCTCTGCAGCGCCTGGGCGAAGGAGTTGATCTGCAACACCATGCCGGCCTGGCCCTTCATCAGGGCCGGCGCGGACTCCTCGTACGTCGAGGTCTTGTTATCCGCGTTGAAGAGGCCGTCGTCGAGCATCGACTTGTACTCCGTGATCGCGCCGAGAAGATCGGGGCCCGAGAAGGTGGTCTTGCCCGTGTTCACCTCATCCCACAGCCCGTTCTTGGCGGCCTCGGCGACGTAGACCTGCGGCCACCACTGGGTCGGCCATACCGTCCCCGCGGCGCCGAAGAACGGGGCGACCCCGTCCGCCTTGATCTTCTTCGCGTCCGCGATCAGCTCGTCCCAGTTCGTGGGCGTGGCGGTGATGCCGGCCCGCGTGAACACCGCCTTGTTGTAGTAGACCCCGATGACGGACGGCACGTTGACGACCGCCGCGTAGTTCTTTCCGTCGACGACGCCGATCTTCTTGATCCCGTCCGTCGTCTTCGACATCCAGGGTGCCGAGCTCAGGTCCTGCAACCCGGTCGCGGGCTTGAGCAACGCCAGCTCGCTGCCCGTGGGCTGCCAGGTCGCCAGATCGGGCTTGGCGCCCGTGGCGAGCTTCGTCGGGGCGTTGGTCTCGTAGACGTCGGGGATGATGACCGTGTTGATCTTCGCGCCCGTCGCCTTCTCGAAAGCGGCAATCGGCTGGTCGGCGAGATGCGCCTCCTCTGACGAGGTCCAGTAGGTGAGCGTGACGCCGTTGAGGCTCTTCGTCGGTGAAGACCAACTGACCGAGCCGGTGTCGCCACCGCCGCCGGTCCCTGGGTTCGCCGCCGAGCAGCCCGTGGCCAGAAGGGCGGTCGAGGCGACGACGGCGGCTGCCGTCACTACCCGACGCAAGGGGGATTTCATCTGTCGAACTCCTTCTCCATTGATGGGTTACGTGTTTGTTCAGGCTCGTGTTCTCAGGCGCGGGTCAGCCGCAGCAACCGGGCGCTCATCGCCTGGGCAGGCCGGAGACGCAGCGTGGTGCCGCCGCTCAGCTCCGGTCGCCAGTCGGCGAGCCGGGCGGGGTAGACGGTCTCGACAGACGCCCCCGCGTAGGCCGGCGGCAGAGTCAGTTCGATCTCTCGCGCGTCTCCGCGGTGCCAGACCGCGAGCAGTCCGCCCTCGCGCGTGTCCAGCCCCAGCACGATCGTGTCGTCGGTCCAGCCTGGCAGCCCCACGGGCCAGAACGGCGTCGCCGTGTCGAGGAGCCCCCGGTACGACTTGTTGATGTCGACCGCTTCGCGGACGAGGGCGAGGCCGGCACCCTCCAAGAGATCCAGGTGGCCGGAGAGGTACAGGCGGCCGAGCATCCCGTTCATCATCGCGAACGCGGTCTCCTCCTCGGACATCTCCGCACTCGGGTATGCCCAGTTCCCGGCCTGCTCGGGCACGAGCGAGGCCGGTGCCGCGGCGGCGATGGCCGGGTAGAGCGCGAAGTTCTGCTGATCGGAGGTCGACTGCAGGTCGAGGCGGGACATCATGGCGTAGTCCATGCGCATCGCTCCCGATGAGCAGTTCTCGAAGATGACGTCCGGATGCCTGTCGAGCACACCGTCCAGCCATTCCAGGTGCGCCCTGTTGTGCTGGAGCAGCCCGTCGCCCACGCTGAACGCGTCGTGATCGGTGCCCGCACCCGGCGTCACGTTGTAGTCGAGTTTGAAATAGCGGACGCCCCACTGATCCACGGCACGGTCGATCACCTCGTCCAGATGCGCCCGCGCCGCGGGATGCCTGAGGTCCAGGTGATAGCGGGAGTGCTCCACGACGCGCTGCCCCGACCGCTGCAGGAACGCCTCAGGGGGCAGCCGGTCCGCGAGCGAGCTGCGCACGCCGATCACCTCCGGCTCGAGCCAGAGTCCGGGCATCATGCCGCGCTCACGGATGTGGTCGAGAACGCGGCCCAGGCCGCCGGGGAACCGGCTGTGGGACGGCTGCCATTCCCCGACGCTGTCCCACCACGCGCCGCTGTCGTCGTACCAGCCGGCGTCGATGCAGAAGTACTCGGCGCCGACCGCGGCGGCGGCGTCGATGAGCGGCGTCAGCTTCTCCGTGGTCGGATCGCCCATCAGGGTGTTCATGTAGTCGTTGAAGATCAACGGAAGACCGGCGTCGACCGCGCGGTGGCGTCGGATGGCCCGACGCTGCGAGGTCAACGCGGCGAAAGCGCCGTCTGACCCGGCGTTCGAGACCGCGATCGAGACCGGAACGGTGGCGAAGGTGTCGCCGGGGCTCAACCGGTGCGTCCACTGGTGGTGGAGGTCCGTCGGACCGGACAGCACCAGCACGACCGCGTTCTCCGCCTCGCCGAGGCTGTCGAGCTCCCAGCGCCAGGCGCCATTGTGCTCGATCTGCCAGGCCCAGGCGTATCCACTCCGGCGATTCGCCAGCACGCCCGTCGGCAGGAACTCACCGGAGGACCACGTCGATGTGCTTGTGGTGCCGAGCATGCCGCGGGACTCGTGGTCGTGGAACACGGTGTCGATGTCGATCAGGCCGTCCGCGCCGCGCAGGGGCCGCCTGCTCCATCGGGACTCGCCGCACCATTCGGAACGTGCCTGCAGCATGTCCACGGCGTCCGCCGACTCCCCCGGCCGCAGGAACGCGCTGGCTGCGAACGAGGAGACCGCCTGCAGGATCACGTCCTGATCCGTCGCAGTGACCTCCGTCCAGCTCCGCAGGGCCGGGACCCCGTCGGCGATGACGAATCGGCTGGTCGCCTGCAAGCCGGTCTGGGGGTCCGCCTGGGTGATCGCCAGGTGCTGCTCCGTGCCCACCCGGCTGATCTCGTGGGAGACGTAGCGCAGGCGGCGCCCGACGGCGGTGTGCGTCAGCCGGGTGTTGGTCAGCGAATGGCCCTCGCCGAGAACGAGGATCTCGACGAGGGGCTGAGCGCGCTCCACGACAATGCCGTCGCCGTCCCCTGCTGTCACGCCCGTGAGGGCCACCACCCCGTCAACGGTGACACCCACTTCAAGCCCGAGGTGCCCGTTCGAGATGCGGACCGTCTGCGCTGACATCAAGCTCCTTCGCCCGTTTGTGTTCATCGACCTCCGCTATGAAAACGTTGATCAAAATAAAGCGCAAGTCGAAGGGGCGAGAATTTGATAACGTTTTCATATCGAGGCGGCCGCGATCGGCACGGGTCGCCTGCTCAGGAGGCCGGAGGGGCGGCGCTCTCCCGGATCACGAGATGCATCGCCCCATCCCCCCGTTCCCGCAGCGGGCTCCCGCCGTCGAGCTCACCGAGCAGCTCCCGCACGGCGGTGCGCCCCAGCCGGGAGAAGTCCTGCGCCACGGTGGTCAGCGCCGGCGACCAGAGCGCGGCGTGCGGGTGATCGTCGAACCCGACGACACTGATCTCGCCGGGAACCCTCCGCCCCGAGTCCTGCAGGGCTTTGATGACGCCGAAGGCCACCTCGTCGTTGCCGCAGAGAACGGCCGTCACCCCGGGATCGCGCGCGAGCTTCAGGCCCGCCGCATATCCGGACTGCGGGCTCCAATCCGTCTCGATGACCTCCGGCGCCTCGGCCCCTGCGGCCTGCAACGCGTCGCGCCACCCGAGCAGGCGCCCGCTCGGACGCCCCGTGCCCGGAACCGACACATGGTGCACGGTGCGATGCCCGAGCCCGAGGAGATACCTCGTCGCGTCATAGCCGCCCTGCCGGTCGTCGAAGAGGACGCGCCGCACCGCCCGCCCCTCCACCGTGGACGAGACCGTCGCGATGGGCACGGTCTCGGGAAGGGCCGACAGCACCTCGGTCCCCTGGGCGTCGAACTCGAGCACGATCACACCCGCGACCGCCTGGCCCAGCGCATGGTCGATCGCGTTGCGGACCGTCTCCGAATCGGCGGAGTTCACCACGGTGATCGTGACGCCCCATCCGGCATGACGGGCCTCCTCCTCGATGCCCTGGATCGTCGAGGCGTACCCGTAGAAGGTCGTGTTCCCCGTCATCACCGCGATGATCGACCGGCGCCCGCTGACCAGGGCACGCGCGGCGGCGTTCGGGCGATACCCGAGCTCGCGGATCGCCCGCATCACCTGTTCCCGCTTGCGATCGCTCACCGGGGTCGAACCGGTCAGCACGCGCGACACCGTCGGAACCGAAACCCCAGCGGCTCGAGCCACGTCCGCGAGCACGGGCTGGCGAGAATCGGCATCACGCACAGACGGCAGCTTAACCGAGCCGGGGACGCGGAACGCGGTCAGAGCGGCGCATCCCGGACGCGGACCCAGGCGGTGGCCGAGCGCATCGCCGCGCTGCTCGCCGCGGCTGAATAGCATCGTTACCATGCCTCGCCTGCCCTTCACCCGGAATCTGCTGCGCGCGGACTCCGACGACGACGTGTCCCGGGTGACGTACTTCGAGCTGTTCTTCGACCTGGTCTTCGTCTATGCGATCACCGAGGTGACCCACATCGTGCTCGACTCCCCCGGCTGGGTGCACCTGCTGCAGGCCGCGATGCTCACCGTCGTCGTGTGGTGGGTGTGGGTTTTCACCGCCTGGGTGACGAACTGGCTGCATCCGGATCGCGGTCCGGTGCGTGCCCTGCTCATCGTGCTCATGGGGCTCGGCCTGCTGTGGGCGACCGCGATCCCCGAGGCGTTCGACGCGAAGGCGCCGCTGTTCGCGATCCTGCTCGTGACGATGAACGTCGGGCGGAGCGCCTTCACGATCGGCGCCTTCAGCGGGCATCCGGACCACGCCCTGAACTTCACGCGGATCACGACGTGGTTCGCCGCCTCCGGCGTGCTGTGGATCGCCGGCGCCTTCGCCCCGGGCGAGGCGCGGATCGTGCTGTGGCTGATCGCCTTCGCGATCGACTGCGCCGGGCCGCGCTGCTTCTTCTGGGTGCCCGGGCTCGGTCGCTCGCGGGCGGAGGCGTGGGACATCACGGGCGAGCACATGGCCGAGCGGGTGAGCCTGTTCCTCATCATCGCGCTCGGTGAGTCGATCATCGAGACGGGCCAGGGATTCGTCGAGCAGGAGCTCGGTGCGGCGACGATCGCCGCCTTCCTCGCCGCCTTCGCCGGCACCGTGCTCATGTGGTTCCTCTACTTCAACCACGCGCAGCAGCACGCGAGCGAGTACATCGAAGAGACGGATGACACGGGGATGGTGGCCCAGACCGGATTCACCTACGCGCCCGTCCCACTCGCCCTCGGCATCATCGTCACCGCCATCGGGAACGGCCTTGTGCTCGAGCACCCGACCGGGCCCGCGGAACCGTGGGCGGCCGGGCTGCTGAGCATCGGAGCATCCGTCTATCTCGTGGGCAACGCCATGTTCAAACGCGTCACGGGCGGCCGCTGGCTGATGTCGCACCTGCTGGGCGTCGTGGCGTTCGCCGCGCTCTACCTGCTGCACCCCTGGCTCAGCGCGGTCGTGCTGAGTTGGATCGGCGACGCGGTTCTGCTGCTCACCGTGCTCGCCGACGATCTGCTCTACCGCCGCGTGGAGCGGCAGCGGGCCGACGAGCGACGGCCGGATGGCCTGCCGGATAGCCTGGAGGGGTGACCGCCTCCGAGTCCCCGGCTTCCTCCCAACCCACTCAGCCGTCCCCGGCCGACCCCGCCGCGGCGAGCCCGGCCGGCCAGACGACGCACTGGGTCCTCACCTTCGTCTGCGTGGACCGTCCCGGCATCGTGCACGCCGTCAGCGGCGCGATCGTCGCGGCCCGCGGCAACATCACCGAGAGCCAGCAGTTCGCCTCCGAGGACACCGGGCGCTTCTTCATGCGCCTGCAGGTCCAGTCGGCCGCGAGCCGCGACGAGTTCGAGGCGGCGCTCGCGCCGGTCGTGGCGAGGTTCGAGCTCGACTGGCAGCTCGACATCGTCGGGCGTCCCGTGAAGACCCTCGTGCTCGCGTCGAAGGCGGGGCACGTGCTCAACGACCTCCTGTTCCGCGCCCGCGCGGGACAGCTCGCGATCGACGTGCCGATCGTGCTCGCGAACCACCCCGAGCTCAGCGAGCTGGCCGGCTTCTACGGGGTGCCCTTCGAGCAGCTGCCGGTGACGGATGCCGCGACGAAGGTGGCCTTCGAGGCCCGCGTCCTCGCGGAGGTCGCGAAGCACGACATCGAGCTCGTGGTGCTCGCGCGCTACATGCAGATCCTCTCCCCCGAACTGTGTGAGGCGCTCGCCGGCCGGGCCATCAACATCCACCACTCCTTCCTGCCGGGGTTCAAGGGAGCGAACCCCTACCGTCAGGCACACACCCGCGGCGTGAAGCTCATCGGCGCAACCGCGCACTTCGTCACGAGCGATCTCGACGAGGGGCCGATCATCGAGCAGAACGTCGTGCGCGTCGACCACACCCGCAGCCCGGCACAGCTCATGGCGACGGGGCAGGACGAGGAGTCGCGCACCCTGCGCCAGGCCGTGCAGTGGTTCAGCGAGCACCGGGTGCTGCTCGACGGCGCACGCACCATCATCTTCCGCTGAGCGCCGCTCCCGCACGCCTCCGTCCCTCGCTTCCGTACGCCCCGGCGGCGTGGAGCCGGACGCCCGGACGGGGACGACGCCCAGGCGCCCGCCGTTAGGCTGGAGGGGTGACCGCACGCCCCGCCGACGACCGCCGGCAGCCTCAGATCGGCGTCATCGACGCACTCCGCTTCCTCTGCGAGGTCTTCGCGGTCGTGTCGCTGGCGGTCTGGGGTTTCACGATGTTCCCGTTCTGGCTGAACCTCGTGGTGGGCATCGGCGCGCCGGTGCTCGCGATCCTGCTGTGGGGGCTGTTCCGCGCGCCCAAGGCCGTCTTCGCCGTCGACCCCTTCGTCAAGGCGCTCGTCGAGATCGTCGTGCTGGGCACGGCGGCATATGCCTGGGCGGACATGCATCACTGGATCGTCGCCGGCGTCTTCGCGGCGGTCGCCTTCGTCGCCGGCCTGATCACCGCCCGCCGGGAGTTCTGATGCCCGCTGAGCTCGTCATCCACTCCGCACGCAAGATCGACGCGGCCGGCGAGATCGACGAGTTCTGGCTCGCCGCGGAGGGCGGCGTGATCCTTGCCACGGGCGAGGGCACCGGCTGGCACGCGCACGCCGGCGCGCAGGCATCCGTCGTCGACGCGCACGGCCTGCACCTCACCCCCGGATTCCTCGATCTGCACGGCCACGGCGCCGGCGGCTTCGCCTTCGACGACGGGGCCTACGCGATCGCGCAGGGGCTCGCCGTCCACCGCGCGCACGGCACCACCCGCTCGGTGGTCAGTCTGGTCACCAACCCCCTCGATGAGCTGTGCCGCTCGCTCGATGCGATCGCCGACCTCGCCGCGGAGGACCCGCTGGTGCTCGGCGCGCATCTCGAAGGGCCCTTCCTCTCGCGGGAGCACAAGGGCGCGCACAACCCCGAGTTCCTGATCGACCCCACGCCCGCGGCGGTCGAGCGGCTGATCGCCGCCGCCCGGGGCACCCTGCGGCAGATCACCCTCGCGGTCGAGAAGCCGAACGCGCTGGAGGCGATCGACGTGTTCGTCGAGGCGGGCGTGCAGGTCGCGGTGGGTCACACCGACGCGACGCAGGAGCAGGCGCAGGATGCCTTCGACCGGGGTGCGCGGCTCGTGACGCACGTGTTCAACGCGATGCGCGGCATCCACCATCGGGCCCCCGGGCCGGTCGTCGCCGCCCTGCAGGACGAGCGCGTGACGGTCGAGCTGATCCTGGACGGGGTGCACGTGCATCCCGACGTGGCCCGCCTCGTCTTCGGCGAGGCGGGCGGCCGGGTCGCGCTGATCACGGATGCCATGGCCGCCACCGGATCGCCCGATGGCGCGTACGCGATCGGCACGCTCGACGTCGCCGTGGTCGATGGCGTCGCCCGGCTCGCGACGACGGACGGCTCGCTCGGCTCGATCGCCGGCTCGACGCTGACGCTCGACGTGGCGCTGAAGAACGCGATCGAGCGGGTCGGGCTCGCCCCGGCCGCCGCCGTCGCGGCGCTCACGACGGTGCCCGCCCGGGTGCTGGGGCTCGACCACCGGCTGGGCCTGCTGGGCCCGGGCTACGCCGCCGACACGGTGCTGCTCGACCACGACTGGGCCGTACGCGCCGTATGGGGGGCGGGCACCCGGCTCGACTGAGCGCCCGCCGCTGCGGAGGATGTGTGCGCCGCGGGAGGACTCTTCCCGTCGATCGGTCCTCCCTCGTCGCACAGGTCCTCCCGTGCCGGTCGGCACGGCACCTGTCTCAGTAGCGTTGCCACTCCGGCTTGTTGACCCAGGTGTACCGGTAATACTCCGCATTCCGCAGCCCGGAGGCCGCCGCCTCATCCACGACCACCGTGGCACGCTCATGCAGCTGCAACACCGATGCCGGACA
>DASWPQ010000035.1:0-3572 GCA_036398375.1 Gryllotalpicola sp. | reverse complement strand
TGACCGCGCGACCGCCCCGGCCGCCATGGGTTAGGCTGGCGGCTGCAACCGGGAGACGTCGCATAGTCCGGTCGAGTGCACCACCCTGCTAAGGTGGAGTCCCCTCCGGGGGACCGAGGGTTCAAATCCCTCCGTCTCCGCGCTCCGAGCGCCCCGCGATTCCTGATGAGGCCGGGGCGCTCAGCCGTATCCTCGCGCGCAAGACCACGAGCGGGGACCGCCTCGCTACTGGCGAGCGTGCCCAAGTCTTCTCGTCACTGCGTGCGCGTGCTCGAGTAGGACCTGCCCGAGCTGCGCCGCGCGTCCCCTGGAAAAGCGCGATTCGACACCGGTGAGACTGAGTGCCCATTTGGGCGCACCGGTGTGATCGAAAATGGCGGCACCGACTCCCCAGCTGCCGGGCACGATCAGACCGGGGTTTACGGCGTAGCCGGCCCGGCGGACCGTCGCGACGCGACGTAGGAGTGCCGATGCGGCGTGGGAGTCTCCCCATGCGGTCGCGAGCGAATCGCCCTCGCGGCGTATGTACTCCTCAACATCAGATACGGGCAGATGAGCGAGGATGGCGAGGCCGGCCGACGCCACGCCGAGCGGAAACCGGATGCCCTCGTACAACACGTGCGAACGGAGAGGGAAGCTGCCCTCCACGCCGGCGAGGCAGACGGTTTCGGATTCGCGTCGAACCGAAAAGAAGGCGCTCTCACCGGTCTGTTCGGCGAGTTGCTCAAGGACAGGGCGGACCGTCGAGGTCACGTCGTATCGCTCCGCTGCGACGGCGCCGAGGAGGAACATCTCCGGACCCAAATACCACCGTGCGCGAGCATCGTCTCGATCCACGAGGCCCTCGGCTTCGAGCGCAGAAAGCACACGCTGTGCCGTCGACCGCGCAAGGCCGGTGGCGATCACTACCTCGGCGGTGCTTGTTCCGCGGGACCCACGGGAACCGATGTGACGGAGCACAGCAGAGGCGCGTGTCACCAGCTGCGCTCCCGACATGCTCACATTGTGAGCATGTAGCGCCCATTTCGCCAGCAAGCGGCCGCGGTTCGACGCGCGACAAGCAAGGCATTACCGTCGCATCGGTCCGGGCATGAAGGAGTGCGATGACCAAGCTGGTGTCGAGCGCCGCGGAGGCGGTGCGCGCCGTGGCTCGTGATGGGATGACGGTCGCGGTCGGGGGATTCGGCCTCTCGGGTAATCCGACGACTCTGATCCGGGCGCTGGTCGAGACCGGGGTGCGTGATCTGACCGTGGTCAGCAACAACATGGGTGTCGACGGCAAGGGCCTGGGGCTTCTGCTGGAGAACCGGCAGGTGCGGAAGGTGCTGTCGTCGTACGTGGGGGAGAACCGGTTGTTCGCGCGGCAGTACCTCGACGGCGAGCTCGAGGTGGAGTTCGTGCCGCAGGGCACTCTGGCCGAGCGGTTGCGGGCGGGCGGGGCGGGCATCCCGGCGTTCTACACGCCGACCGGTGTCGGCACCCCGATCGCGGAGGGCAAGTCGGAGGCGGAGTTCGACGGGGTGCGGGCGATCCTCGAGCGCGGCATCGTCGCCGACCTGGCGCTCGTGCGTGCGCATCGCGCGGATCTCGCCGGCAACCTGCGCTACCGGCTCACGGCCCGCAACTTCAATCCGCTGGTCGCGACGGCGGGGCGGGTCACGATCGCGGAGGCGGACGAGATCCTGCCCGAGGGGGTGTTCCTGGAGCCGGACGACATCCACACCCCCGGCATCTACGTGCAGCAGCTCGTGCAGGCCGACCCGACCGACAAGGACATCGAGCAGAGGACCGTTCGTGTGGAGTCGTGACGAGATGGCTGCGCTCGCGGCCGAGGAGCTCGAGGACGGCCAGTACGTCAACCTCGGGATCGGCATCCCGACCCTGGTGGCGAACCACCTGCCGCCGGGCGTGCGGGTCACGCTGCAGAGCGAGAACGGCGTGCTCGGCATGGGGCCGTTCCCGTTCGAGGGCGACGAGGACCCGGATCTCATCAACGCGGGCAAGCAGACGGTGACGCTCCTGCCGGGCGCGTCGGTCTTCGACTCGGCCACGTCGTTCGGCATGATCCGTGGCGGCCACGTGCAGACCGCGATCCTCGGAGCGCTGCAGGTCGCGGCCAACGGCGATCTGGCCAACTGGCAGATCCCGGGCAAGCTCGTGAAGGGGATGGGCGGCGCGATGGACCTCGTCGCCGGCACCCCGCGCGTCATCGTCGTCACGGAGCACGTCGCGAAGGACGGCACCCCCAAGATCGTGGAGCGCTGCACGCTGCCGCTGACCGGGGTCGGCGTCGTGGACCGCATCATCTCGGACCGCGCCGTCTTCGACGTCACCGAGGCAGGATTGGTGCTGCGCCGCCTCGCCGACGATCAGGACGTCGAGGGGCTCGGAAGGCTGACCGGCGCGCCGTTCGAAGTGGAGCTGACATGAGCACGGCCGTCATCGCCGAGTACGCGCGGACCCCCTTCGCGAAGTACACCGGCGCGCTCGCCACGGTCCCGGCGACCGACCTCGGCGCGCACGCCGTGCGGGCCGCGCTCTCCCGCGCCGGCATCGACCCGGCCTCCGTCCAGCGGGTCTACGGCGGGCAGGTGCTCCAGGGCCTGGCCGGACAGAATCCGGCGCGGCAGGCGGGCGTCGGGGGCGGGATCGCGTTCACGGTCCCGGCGATCACGGTCAACGCGGTGTGCCTCTCGGGGCTCGAGGCCGTGATCCACGGCGCCGCGCTCATCGAGGCCGGTGACGCGGACGTCGTGGTCGCCCTGGGTATGGAGTCGATGTCGCTGGCGCCGCACGCCTTCCCCGCCCGCGCCGGCACCCGCTACGGAGCGATCGAGTTCGTCGACACGATGGACCACGACGGCCTGACCGACGCCTTCGAGCACGTCTCGATGGGCTCGTCGACCGAGGTGGGCAACGAGCGCCTGCACCTCGACCGCGCGGCGCAGGACGCCTGGGCCGCGCGCTCGCACCAGCGCGCCGCCGCCTCCCGCGAGTTCCTCGCCGGCGAGATCGAGCCGATCGAGGTGCCGGGGCGCCGGGGCGGCACGGTCGTCGCGGAGGACGACGGCATCCGTCCCGAGACGACCGTCGAGACCCTGGGCGCGCTGCGCGCCTCGTTCCGCCCCGACGGCACGATCACGGCGGGCAACGCCTCGCAGATCACCGACGGGGCCGCCGCGCTCGTGCTCATGAGCGAGGCGGCGGCGGCGAGGACCGGTGCGACGCCCATCGCGCGCGTGCTCGCCGCGGCGCTCGTGGCCGGGCCCGACATCCAGCTGCACCACCAGCCGTCGAATGCGATCGCCGCGGCCCTCGCGAAGATCGGCGCGGACGCGTCCGCACTGGCGCGGGTCGAGATCAACGAGGCGTTCGCCTCGGTCGCGCTCGCCTCCGTCGACGCGCTCGGCGTCGATCCCGACATCGTCAACGTGCACGGCGGCGCCATCGCCCTCGGGCACCCCATCGGCGCCTCGGGCGCTCGCCTCGCGGGCACCCTCGCACGGCAGCTGCACGAGCCCGGCGTGGCCGGCCTCGGCGCCGCGGCGCTGTGCGGCGGCGGCGGCCAGGGC
>DASWPQ010000034.1:0-5503 GCA_036398375.1 Gryllotalpicola sp. | reverse complement strand
CTACCTCACCAACGCCTCCACCGTCCTCACCCTCCACGGCCAAGTCACCACCCTCGTCTCCATGATCTTCATCACCGTGCTCATCATCGAAGGCACCGCCACCTGGCTCAGGCACATCCACCGATGACGGCGCGCGCGCTCCCGGTCCCCGCCGAGTCCACCGCCGCGACGGCGGACTCGGCCGCCGCCGCGCCGCGGCCCGCGCGGCGCGAGGTCATGCCCGCGACGGCGCCGGTGGCGATGGTGTGGGAAGGCCCCGGGCTCCCGCTGCGCGAGACCGCGGTGCCGGGCGTGGCACTCGCCCCGGACGAGGCACTCGTCGCGCTCGACTACGCGACGGTGTGCGGCTCGGATGTGCACACGGTGCGGGGTGACCGGCACGCGGACACCCCGCTCGTACTCGGCCATGAGCAGGTGGGCCGCATCATCGCGGCCGGCGAGGACGCCCGGCGGGCCGACGGCACGCCGCTGCGGCTGGGCGACCGGGTCGTGTGGTCGGTCTCCGTTTCCTGCGGAACGTGCGACCGGTGCCGCCGCGGCATCCCGCAGATGTGCCGCCGACTGCTCAAGTACGGCCACGAGCGGATGCTGCGCGGCTGGGAGCTCAACGGCGGCTTCGCTACCCACGTGCACCTGCGCTCGGGCACCGCCATCGTGTCCGTGCCCGACGCGCTGCCGAACACCGTCGCCGCACCCGCTGCCTGCAGCGGGGCGACGGCCGTCGCCGCGCTCGACGCCGTGGCCGGCGTGGTGCCGATCGAGGGCAACCTGGTCGTCGTCCTGGGCGCCGGCATGGTCGGCCTGACCGCGGCGGCGATGGCCGCCGAGCGCGGTGCGACCGTCGTCGTGACCGACCCCATCCCCGCCCGGCGCGAGCGCGCCCTGCGATTCGGGGCCGCCGCCGTCGCCGACCCCTTCGCCGCGGCATCCGCCCCCACGGGCATCGGCGCCGCGCTCGAGGCGGCCGGGGCCGGCCGCGAGCCCGTGGCCGTCATCGAGGCGTCGGGCTCGGCAGCCGCCGTCCGCAGCGCGCTCCGGGTCGTCGCCACGGGAGGGGTCGTCGTGCTGGCCGGCACCGTCTCACCGGTCGGCTCCGTCCCCCTGGACCCCGAGTCCGTCGTGCGCAAGCTCGTCACGGTGCGTGGTGTGCACAACTACGCGCCCCGCCAGCTGCAGGAGGCGGTGGACACGCTGAGCCGGCTGTGGCTCCGGCATCCCTTCGCCGAACTGGTCAGCGCGAGCTACCCGCTCAACCGGCTCGGCGACGCCCTCGCCCACGCCGCGCGTGCGACCGAGGTGCGCGTCGGGGTCGACCCGCGCGGCTGAGCTCGAGGCCGGCCCCGGGTCGGTGCGGCGAGCCGCTGTTCAAAACTCCGGAGAAAACGCACGGAGCCACCGGGAGGCCCCCGGAATCATGCGGACTCGACCGTGCCCGGCGGAAAAATCACCGGAGTTTTGAACGGGACGCCGGCCCGCACCTGCCCGCAGGCCCCGGCTCTCAGCTGGAGAGGCCGGAGTACGAGTGCAGGCCGTGGAAGAAGACGTTCACCACGCCGAAGTTGAACATCACGGCGGCGAATCCGATGATCGACAGCCACGCCGAGCGCGAACCGCGCCAGCCGCGCGTCGCGCGGGCGTGGATGTATCCGGCGTAGATCACCCAGATGATGAAGGTCCAGACCTCCTTGGTGTCCCAGCCCCAGTAGCGGCCCCAGGCCTTCTCGGCCCAGATCGCGCCGGCGATGAGCGTGAACGTCCAGAAGATGAAGCCGACGATGTTGACGCGGTAGGTCAGGTTCTCCAGGGTGAGCGCGTTCGGCAGGCTCTTGAGGAAGGGCAGCACCGGCGGCATCGACAGCGCCTGGCGACGCTCGCGGAAGCCCTGCAGCAGCTGAGCCCCGGCGAGGGCGAAGCCGAGCGCGAAGAACGCCGTGCCGAGGATCGCCACGAGGATGTGGATCACGAGCCAGTACGACTGCAGGGCCGGCGGCAGCGGCACGACGGGCACGTAGTACTTGGTCTGCGCGATCATCAGCAGCACGCACACGAGGCCCGTGATGAAGGTGCCGATCCACTTGATGTCGAAGCGCAGGTTGACCAGGAGGAAGATGCCGATGATCACGAGCGTGCCGGTGAGCGAGAACTCCCACATGTTCGCCCACGGCACGCGGCCGGCGGCGATGCCGCGGGTGACGTCCGAGAACAGGTGGATGATCCACGCGCCCGTCGTGACGATCATCGCCGCGCGCAGCAGCTTCGAGCTCGCCGCGCCCGCCGGTGCGACGGGACCGACCTTCTCGGTCGTGGGGCGCACGAGCGTGGCCGTGGCGGCGTTGACCGCACCACCGACGGATGCCTGTGCCCGGCGTTCCACCGCACTGCGCACCGCCGCGGGGGCGGCGCCCTCGGAGCTGCGCCGGGCGAGATCGAGCACGAACAGCACGAACGCCACGACATACAGCCCCATGACCACGTAGATCGCGATCTCGGAGATGGTGGAGAGAGTCTCGGTCACGTTCGTACGCTACGCCTTCGAATCGTTGATTTCACCGGGAGCCAGGCGACTCAGATGATCGGATGCCAGTGTCGCCACGGCCTCGTCGAGCCGCGGGTCCTCACCGCGGGCGAGGCCCGCGTACTCCAGGGTGACACCGCCGGCGGCGTCCGTCTTCGCCTTCACCCACATGCGCCGCCGCGGCACGAACAGCGAGGTGAGCAGGCCGCCGAGCACGAGGATCGCGAAGACGAGCACCCAGCCCTGGGTCGGGTCGTGGTGCACGTCGAGCGAGGCGTAGCGGACGACCTTGTCCAGGGTGACCGAGCCGAGGTTGTCCGGCAGCTGCGCGGTCTGGCCGATGCCGAGGCTGAGCGCGGGGCTCTTCGCGGTCGGCCCGGCGATCTGCGTGAGCTTGTCGGTGTTGAGGGCGTAGACCGACTGCGCGGTGCCCGAGTCGAGCCCGAGGTTGCCCTGGTACACCGTCAGCGACAGGCGCGGATCCTTCAGGTCGGGGTAGCTCGAGACGAGCTGCCCGTTCGGCAGCGAGCCGGCTGTCGGCATAAAGAGGCCGACGAGGCCGAGCTGCTGGGGCAGGCCGTCGGTGATCTTGACGACGCCCTGCGAGGTCAGGTTCGCGTCCTCGGCGAGGAACGGCACGGGCTGGCTCGAGACGACCTTGCCCGCCGCATTGCGGAAGGTCAGCACGGGCGCGTAGCCGTTGCCGAGCAGGTACATGTTCGTGCCGTCGATCCGCAGCGGGTGGTTGACCTTGATGTGGGTCGTGAAAGTCTTGCCGTTCTGGCGGACGGCCGTGACCTTCGCGTCGTAGTCGAGGGGCTGCCCGAGCGCGTTCTTGTTGCTCGCGTCGTAGGCGACCGTGAGGTCGTCGAGGTGCACCGAGTAGGCCGGCAGGTCGGCGCCGTCGACGAAGCGGCCCGGGTTGAAGGAGTCGAGGCCGACGTTCGCGTCGACGTAGCTCTGGCCGACCGCGACGATGCGCTGGGCCGTCCAGCCGAAGCCGCCGCCGAGGCCGACGACGACGAGGATGCCGAGCAGCGCGATATGGAAGACGAGGTTGCCGCTCTCGCGCAGGTAGCCACGCTCCGCCGAGACGGAGACCTCGCGGGGACCGTCGAAGACGACCGTGCGGTAGCCGGAGCTCTTCAGCAGCCGCTGCGCCTCGACGACCGCGGCATGGGCGTCCGCGCCGGCCGGCGCCTGCTCGACGCGGAATCCGGCCATGCGGTTCAGGCGGAACGGCGTCTTCGGCGGCCGCGCGAGCATCGCCTGGACGTGGTGCTGCACCCGCGGGATGATGCAGCCGATCAGCGAGATGAACAGCAGCAGGTAGATCGCGGAGAACCACACCGATGAGTAGGTGTCGAAGACCTGCAGCTTGTCGAGCACGGGGGAGAGCGCCGGGTGGTCGAGCTTGTACTGCGTGACGCCGTTCGGGTCGCTCGTGTGCTGCGGCACGAGCGAGCCGGGCACCGCGGCGAGCGCGAGCAGCAGCAGCAGGAACAGGGCCGTGCGCATGCTCGTGAGCTGCCGCCAGAACCAGCGCGCCCAGCCGACCGGCCCGAGCCGGCCCGAGGCGACGGATGCCTCGCTGCCGTCGACCGTGTCGATGTGGTCGCTCGGCAGCAGCTCGCCGTCGACGGTGCGGTCGAACTGGGTGGCGCCGCGGGGCGCGCGCCGGCCGTCGGCCGCGGGGACCGCGGCTGCCGTGGACTCCTCAGCGGCCTCTGCGGCGTCCGACGCCTCCGGCATCTCAGACTGCGGGCGTGAAATTGGGGACCACCTCCCCCAGCGCGAGCATCCACTGGTTCCACACGCCGGTGACCATCAGCAGGCCGATGACGATGAGCAGGCCGCCACCGATGACATTCACGAGGCGGATATGCCGCTTGAGGAATGCGACCGCGGAGGACGCCCAGCCGAGGCCGAGCGCGATGAGCAGGAACGGGATGCCGAGGCCGAGCGCGTAGCACAGGGCGAGGAAGGCGCCCTGCCACGGGGAGCCAGAGGCGAAGCTCATGGTCGAGATCGCGCCGAGGGTCGGCCCGGTGCAGGGGCTCCAGCCGATGGCGAAGGCGACGCCGAGCAGCGGCGCGCCCGCGAGGCCCGAGCCGGTGCGCCAGTTCGGCTTGACGATGTTCTGCAGGAACGAGAACTGCCCGATGAAGACGAGCCCGAGCACGATCACCAGGGCACCGGCGACGCGCGTCAGCAGCTCGCGGTACTGGATGAGCCAGAAGCCGAGCGCGCCGAAGACGAAGGATCCGAGCACGAAGACGGCGGCGAAGCCGAGGATGAACAGCAGCACGCCGAGCGCCAGGCGCGTCTGCCCGCGGCGGTCGCCCTTCGCCGCAGTGGAGCGGCCGTCGGTGAATCCGCCGATGAACGCGAGATAGCCAGGCACGAGCGGCAGCACGCACGGCGAGGCGAAGGAGACGAGGCCGGCCAGCAGCGCGACCGGGACGGCGACGGTCAGCTGCCCGCTCGCGACGAGATGGGCGAAGGGGTTCGGGTCGTTCACGATGACGCACCCTCGGCCAGGGTCGACGTGATCAGCGTCTCGACCGTCGAGGGCTGATCGTTGATCGGCCCCTCGATGCGCGCCGCGACCCGGCCCCGCTTGTCGAGCACGATCGTCGTCGGCGTCGCGTTCGGCCGGTAGGTGCCGACGAAGGCGAGCTGGGCCGCGGTCGAGTCGGCGTCCATGATCGACGGGTAGCTCACGCCGAAGTGCGTGTCGAAGGAGTTCGCGGTCGCGGCGTCGTCCCGCGTGTTCACCCCGATGAACTGCACGCCCTTGCCCTGGAACTCGGCGGAGAGCTTCTGCAGGTCCTTCGCCTCGACACGGCACGGCCCGCAGGTCGCGTACCAGAAGTTGACGACGAGGACCTCGCCGAGGTGGGACGTGGACGAGAAGGTCGCCCCATCGCTCGTCTTCCCGGAGAACACCACGGGTGCCGTGCGGTCGGCCGGCTTGACCTCAGTGAC
>DASWPQ010000033.1:0-202904 GCA_036398375.1 Gryllotalpicola sp. | reverse complement strand
CGAGCCTTCGCGACTCCGGATCGACGATCGGGCTGGCGACCGTCTACCGCGCCCTCGCCGACCTCGCGACCGAGGGGGAGGCGGACTCCCTGCAGTCGGGTGACGGCGAGAGCCTCTATCGTGCGTGCACACCCGGGCAGCACCACCATCACCTCATCTGTCGCAACTGCGGACTGACCGTCGAGATCGAGGCGGACGCCGTCGAGCGATGGGCGCAAACCGTCGCGGCCGAGCAGGGCTTCACCCAGGCGAACCATGTGGTCGACGTCTTCGGCCTTTGCGCCGATTGCAGCCGGGCAGAGGCTGGTCGTCGGTAGCCCCTGCCGGCGCAGAACGCGTGCGGCGAGACGGGTAGTGTCTAAGCCGTTGTCATCACTTGATGCGCGTCAACTTCTCCATGGGGGTCTTCCACAATGACAGTGTCCACACGCCACAAGCTCGCGATCGCCACAGCGGCCGTTCTGACGGTGATCGCGTTGAGCGGCTGCTCTGGCGCCCAGTCGAAGGCGGATGCGTGCAAATCCGTCCGTCCGACGGTGAACACCGCGATCGGGAACATCAACACCGCCGTGAGCGGTTTCTCGTCCGACCCGGCGGCCGCGCTGACGAAGCTGCAGTCCACGGATGCCTCGTACAAGAAAGGCCTGACCAAGATCAGCAACCCCGAGATCAAGAAGAAGAGCTCGAAGGCCGAGAAGACCCTGGCCTCCTTCATCGGCGATGTGAAGGCCTTCGTCGCCGATCCGACCAGCGATTCCTCGGCCCTGCAGAAGTCGAGCACGACGCTGCAGACGGACTTCGGAGCGATCCAGAAGAGCTGCACCAGCTGATCGGCACCCGCATGGCCTCTCCCGGCTCAGGGCGTCGTGCGCGTCCCGAGCCGGGATGCGAGGTTGCGTGGCCCGGAAGTCTCCCGTAGCATTGGACGCTGCTGAGCGATTCTGGCTCAGCCATGTGCGCAAACCCACCCCCTGCAAAGATCTGGTGGATTGTGCGTGCCGACAAGAGAACTTGGGTAGCGGGCCCCTTCTAGATGGAAGGGAACATCCCCCTACGGTACTGATGGAGGAAGACCATGGCAGCAGTGTGCCAGGTGACTGGAGCCGTTCCCGGCTTCGGGCACAACATCTCGCACTCGCACCGACGCACCAAGCGTCGTTTCGACCCGAATGTACAGAAGAAGACCTATTACGTTCCGTCGCTTCGACGCAACGTCAACCTGACCGTTTCGGCTAAGGGCATCAAGGTCATCGATGCTCGTGGAATCGAGTCGGTCGTCAAGGACCTTCTCGCTCGTGGGGAGAAGATCTAATGGCAAAGCAGCAGGACGTCCGTCCCATCATCAAGCTCCGCTCGACGGCGGGCACCGGTTACACCTATGTGACCAAGAAGAACCGTCGCAACGACCCCGATCGCCTCGTGCTGAAGAAGTACGACCCGGTCATCCGCAAGCACGTCGAGTTCCGTGAGGAGCGCTAGGAACCATGGCCAAGAAGAGCAAGATCGCCCGCAACAACCAGCGCGAGGTCGTCGTCGCCCGGTACGCCGCCAAGCGTCTCGAGCTGAAGAAGGCGCTCGTCAACCCGAATTCGACCGACGAGGAGCGCGAAGCCGCCCGCGTCGGTCTGCAGAAGCTGCCGCGCAACGCGTCGCCGGTGCGCCTGCGTCACCGTGACCAGATCGACGGCCGTCCCCGCGGCGTCCTGTCGAAGTACGGCATCTCGCGTGTCCGTTTCCGCGACATGGCGCACAACGGCGAGCTGCCCGGCATCACCAAGTCGAGCTGGTAAGTCGCAGACACCTACAGAGAAGGGCTCCCCTCCGGGGGAGCCCTTCTCTGTAGGTGCGGTCGTCCCGTCCCGCCCCCGCCCGTCCCGCCCCGGCAATCCCGCGGGAACTTGTTCCCGTTCCGGACAGATCCGCCCGCGGCGACGGACGCAGACGTCCGGAACGGGAACTAGTTGCCGCGGGGAAGGAAGCGCGCGGAGCGCTCGACGGCGTGACCGCCGGCTGCGGCATCCCAGGTGTACACCCGCGTGCCGGTGATGAAGACCTGCTCGGCGCGGGAGTTCACGTCGAGCGGGTCGCCCGACCACACCACAAGGTCCCCGTCCAGGCCGGGTTCGAGGGCGCCGACACGGTCGCGCAGCCCCAGGAACGAGGCCGGGTTCACCGTGAGCGCCTCGATCGCGACGACCGGGTCGAGCCCCTCCTTCACGGCGAGCGAGGCCTGGTGCACCAGGAAGTTGATCGGCACCACGGGGTGATCGGTCGTGATGGCGACGCGCACACCGGCGGCGGCCAGCCGCCCGAGGTTGGAGATCGCGCGCTTGCGCAGCTCCGTCTTCGAGCGGGAAGTGAACAGGGGCCCGTAGATGACGGGGACGTCCCGCTCGGCGAGCAGGTCGGCGAGCTCGGCGCCCTCGGTGCCGTGGTTGATCACGAGGCGGTAGCCGAACTCGTCGGCCAGGCGAAGGGCCGTCGCGATGTCATCGGCGCGGTGGGTGTGCTGATCCCACGCGAGCTCGCCGTCGAGCACCCGCACCAGCGCCTCCGCAGCCAGGTCGCGGTCGAATGGATCGCCCTTGGCCGCGGCCGCGTCGCGCCGGGCCCGGTAGTTCTGCGCCGCCACGAAGGCGGAGCGGATGACGGATGCCACGCCCAGCCGGGTCGCGGGCAGCTGCTTCCTGTCCCCGTACACCCGCTTCGGGTTCTCGCCCAGGGCGGACTTCACCGAGACGGCATCCGTGATCACCTGCTCGTCGACGGTGCGGCCGCCCCAGGTCTTGATCGCGACCGTCTGACCGCCGATCGGGTTGCCGCTGCCGGGCTTGACGACGGCGCTCGTGATGCCGCCGGCGAGGGCGTCCCGGAAGCCCTCCTCCTCGATGTTGATGCCGTCGATCGCGCGCAGCCCCGCGCCATTCGGGTCGGTCGTCTCGTTGGTGTCGTTGCCGGCCCAGCCCTCGGCCTCCTCGTGCACTCCGAGGTGGGCGTGCGCTTCGACGAAGCCCGGGTAGACGGGCTTCCCGCCTGCGTCGATCACCGGCACCCCCGGAGGGATCGCGACGTCCGCGCCGAGCGCCTGAATCACCCCGTTGACCACCACGATCGTGCCGTTCTCGATGATGTCGGACGCCACCGGCACCAGCCGTGCGTTCGTGACGGCGATGCTGCCGCGAGCGGTTCGAATCCGCGTTTGTGTGTCATTCGAGGTCATGAACCCATCCAATCACCGCCGCAACACGCCGAACTTCCGCGTGTTTCCGCGGTTCTCTGCTAATTTGGCCCTGGCCCGACGGGCCGAATTCCGGCCCCAGCGGGCCATCCGTTTCACTACTGAATACGCTGCGGACGCAGCAGTAGGTCCGAGGAGGACACCCATGGCTGACAAGTCGCTGAACAAGACCGAGCTGGTTGCCGCGGTCGCTGGTGAGACCGGCCTGAGCCAGGCCGCCGTCGGCGGCGTCATCGACGCCTTCTTCACCACGGTCGCCAAGACCGTTGCCGACGGTGGCAAGGTCACGATCCCCGGCTGGCTCGCCGCCGAGAGCACCACGACGGCTGCTCGCACCGGTCGCAACCCGCAGACGGGCGCCGAGATCGAGATCCCGGCCGGCAAGCGCGTCAAGCTGACCGCCGGCTCGAAGCTCAAGGCCGCCGTCAAGTAAGACGATCCGCTCGCGAAAGGCGCTCACCGGGGGTGGGCGCCTTCTGCGTTTACTGTCACGGCGGTCTCGGATCGTCGGGCAGGCGCCGGAGTGCCTTCACGCGTGCGTGCCGGATGGACACGTGCGTGTGCGGGCGCGCACGCACGTGTCCATGACGTTCCGGGAGGGCGGATGGCGCCCTGGGCGAGCGGATGCCGGCCCGAGAGGACGGGCACGGGCACACTGTGGCGCCGGCATCCCGGAAAGCTCAAAGGCGGCGCGGCATACGCTGGTGCGGTGGAGAGAGTGCAGCGCGTCGCGGGTCCTGTCGCCCTCGTCGTGGCGGCGCTTGCGGCCATCGTGGCGGCGCTCGCCTTCGGCGGCGGCAGCCGCCCGCTGTCGCTCGGTGACCCGGGTGCGGTCGTGCGCTGGGGGCTGCCGATCGCGCGGCTCGTGGTCGACCTCTCCGCGGCCGGCGTCATCGGGGCGTTGCTGCTGAGCCTCTTCGCGCTCAGCCCCACGAAGCCCGAGTTCGACAAGGCGCTCGACGTCGCTGCCGCGTCCGCCGCCGTGATGACCGTGGCCTCCGGCCTCGTCACGGTGCTGTCCTTCTGCGACACGACGTTCACGCCGTTCTCCCTCAGCCAGAGCTTCAGTGACCAGCTCACCCAGTTCGTGACCCAAGTGGCGCTCGGGCAGGCGTGGCTCATCACCACGCTCGCGGCGGCGGCCGTCACGGTGCTGTGCTTCGCGGTGCGCGGCCAGGTCGCGCTCGCCTTCGTCACCGTGCTGGCCGTCGGCTCGCTCATCCCGATCGCCCTGCAGGGGCACGTCGCCGGCACCAGCGGGCACAACCTCGCGATCACCTCGCTCGCGCTCCACATCGTCGGCGCCGCGGTCTGGATCGGCGGCCTGGTGACCCTGATCCTCATCCGCAACACCCTCGGCGGCGACCGGCTGCCCACCGTGCTCGCCCGCTACTCGAGCCTCGCGATCGTCTGCTTCGTCGTCGTCGCCTACAGCGGCTACCTCAGCGCGCAGCTGCGCCTCGGCGGCTGGGCGGCGCTGCTGACGCCGTACGGGCTGCTCGTCATCGGCAAGGTCACGATGCTCATCGTGCTGGGGCTGTTCGGGGTGCTGCAGCGCCGCTGGCTCATCGGCCGCCTGCGCACGAGCGCGGGCCGCGGGCCGTTCTGGGCGATGGTTGTGGCCGAGCTCGCCTTCATGGGATTCGCCTCCGGCCTCGCGGCCGCCCTGGGGCGCACCGCGACCCCCGTCCAACAGGTGCCGACCGGCACGACTCCGGCCGAGATCCTGACCGGTCAGCCGCTGCCGCCGCCCGAGACGATCCGGACGCTGGCCTTCGGGGCCAATGTCGACCCGCTCTGGCTGCTCGTCTGCGCCTTCGGCATCTTCTTCTACCTCGCCGGGGTGTGGCGTCTGCGCCGCCGCGGCGATGCGTGGCCGATGGGCCGGACGATCAGCTGGGTCGCCGGCCTGCTCGTGCTGGCCTACATCACGAGCGGCGGGATCTCGGTCTACGTCGACTACCTCTTCTCCGCGCACATGACGATGCACATGGTGCTGACGATGCTCGTGCCGCTGCTGCTCGTGCCCGGCGCGCCCGTCACCCTGGCGGCGCGGACGATCGCCAAGCGCGCGGACGGCTCGCGCGGCGGTCGGGAGTGGATCCTGCTCACGGTGCACAGCCGCTTCGCGGGCATCCTCGCGAACCCGTTCGTCGCGGCGGCGCTCTTCGCCGGCAGCCTCTGGGTGTTCTACTACTCGCCGTTGTTCCGCTGGTCGACCGAGAACCATCTCGGCCACGAGTGGATGACCGTGCACTTCCTCATCACCGGCTACCTCTTCGTGCAGTCGCTCATCGGCATCGACCCCGTGCCGTTCCGGCTGGCCCACCCCTTCCGGCTGCTGCTGCTGCTCGGGACGATGGTGTTCCACGCCTTCTTCGGGCTGACCATCATGACGAGCTCCGGCCTGTTCCTCGCCGACTGGTTCGGCGCGATGGGCCGCACCTGGGGGCCCACGCCGATGCAGGACCAGCTCGTGGCGGGCGGCATCGCGTGGAGCATCGGAGAGATCCCGACGCTTGCGCTGGCGATCGCGGTGGCGGTCCAGTGGAGCCGCAGCGACGCCAGGGAGACGAAGCGGACGGACCGGGCATCCGATCGCAGCGGCAACGCCGACGTGGCGGAATACAACGCCATGCTGCAGCGGATGGCGGACCGGGAGCGCGACGCTTCCCGTCGCTGACCGGGGAGACCCTATGCTCGACCTGAGAGCCGCAGAGCTCGAGATCGGAGCCCAGACGGATGCCTGACACGAACAATCCCCTGCTGCCGAGCAGCCCCTTCGACGTCGTCAGCGTGCTCTTCCCGATCGTCGTCGCCGTTATGGCGCTCGGGATCGTCGTGGTGTTCGCGATCGTCGTCTACCGCTTGGTCCGAGACCGCAAGAAGGTCGCCGCCTCCCGCGACGCGATGTACCGTCTGCCGGGCGCCATCCTGCAGGCGACGGAGAAGGGCGACCTCGCGAAGGCGCAGCTGCTGCAGAACCAGCTCCTGCTGATGCAGCGGCAGGACCGCTCGATCCGCCCGGTCGGACTCGCCGTCGGGCCCGGGGCTGGGCCCACGGGCGTGCCGGGGGACGTCAACGGCGACGGCATCCCCGGCAGCTAGGAGGGCGACCGGGAGCAGGCGCGCACCGCGCCCGGCGAGCCGCGAGCCGCTCACCGGTGGGACCGGGGATTCCACAAGCCGACCGTGGTCGCGCTCGGCGGGGGCGCTCGTGCCTAACATGACACAGTGGTTCAACAGCTCTCGAGGGAACAGCAGGCCGTCTACGAGCTGATCGAGCGCGGCCGCGAGCATGTCTTCGTCACGGGGCGCGCCGGCACGGGCAAGTCGACGCTGCTGAACCACCTCGCGTGGAACACCGAGAAGCAGATCGTCATCTGCGCTCCGACGGGTGTCGCGGCGCTCAACGTGGGCGGTCAGACCATCCATTCGCTGCTCCGGCTGCCCATCGGTGTCATCGCCGATCACGCCATCGATCAGTCGGACGAGCTCCGGAAGCTGCTCAACACGATCGACACGCTCGTGATCGACGAGGTCAGCATGGTCAACGCCGACCTGATGGACGCGATCGACCGCAGCCTGCGCCAGGCACGCAAGCGGCAGACGCCCTTCGGTGGGGTCCAGCTCGTGCTCTTCGGCGACCCGTATCAGCTCGCCCCCGTGCCCGGCAGCAGCCCGGAGGAACGGCAGTATTTCGCCGACACCTACCGCTCGATCTGGTTCTTCGACGCGAAGGTGTGGCAGGACGCCGAGCTGAGGATCGTCGAGCTCGTCGAGGTGCATCGCCAGCACGAGGCCGAGTTCAAGCACATGCTCAATGCGGTGCGGCACGGCATGGTCACGAAGGAGATCGCCGACCGGCTCAACACGGTCGGCGCGCGGCCGGCCCCGAGCGACGGCGCGATCACCCTCGCGAGCCGCAACGACGCCGTGAACCGCATCAACCAGGCGCAGCTGAAGCGGCTGCCCGGGCGGCTGCAGACGGCCAAGGCGGAGATCTCGGGGGATTTCGGCGGCCGCAACTATCCCGCAGACGAGGCGCTCGAGCTCAAGGTGGGCGCGCAGGTCATGTTCCTGCGCAACGACACGATGGGCCAGGGCGAGGTGCGCTGGGTGAACGGCTCGATCGGCACGGTCACCCACATCTCCAGCAACGTCAAGGTGGAGATCGCCGGCGTCGCCTACGAGGTCGAGCCCGCGACCTGGGAGCGGCACAAGTACAACTACGACCCCGTCGAGAAGAAGCTGTCGAAGGACGTCGTGGCCGAGTTCACCCAGTTCCCGCTGCGGCTCGCCTGGGCGGTCACGATCCACAAGTCGCAGGGCAAGACCTATGACCAGGCCATCGTCGACCTCGGCGCGCGCGCCTTCAGCCCCGGGCAGACCTACGTCGCGCTCAGCCGCATCACGGCGCTCGACGGCCTGTACCTGACCCGGCCGCTGCGCCCCTCCGACGTCTGGGTGGACAAGGACGTCGAACGGTTCATGGCGGACGTGGGCCGCGCCCCTCGGGCTGCCATCGCCGGTGCGTAACGACCCGGTCACAGGCATCCGTGCGTGACCTGAACGGCCCTAGACGGTCGCATAGACTCTGCTGAGAGATGCTGCACGAGGGGCGGGTGAGCATGGCATCAGCGGACGGGCGGGGGCGTCGTATGCACCGCCTGCTGGGGCTCATCGCGACCGTTGCGGCGGCCGCGCTCCTCGCGGGCTGCGGTTCGCTTGGCGATGCGAAGGTCGCGGCGATCGGCTCGGAGGACGGGTCACGGATGCCTGCGGCCACCGTCACGCAGCTGCAGAAGTCCCTGGACCAGGCGGTCGGACAGCTCGCGGCCGGCAGCGGTGGCATCGCCGGGGTGTGGGCGCCGTGGGCGGGCGACTGGACCAGCGCGAGTGGCACGGACAGCCGCGCCAAGGGCGCCTCCCCCATGAGCGAGGACTCCTTCTTCCGGATCGGCTCGATCACGAAGCCCCTGACGTGCACCGTGCTGCTCGATCTCGTCGCCGCGCACAAGGTCAAGCTGGACGATCCCGTCGCGAAGTACCTGCCGCGCATGGTCGGTCTGAACGGGCTGACCCTCGGAAACCTCTGCCAGAACACCTCCGGGCTCGCCGACTACTGGAACAGCCTCTCCCCGCAGATCGTGACCAACCCCACCCGCACCTGGGATGCCGTCGAACTCGTCAACAGCGCGCTGGGGCAGTCGCGTGCGGGCGCGCCCGGGCAGAAGTTCGCGTACTCGAACGCCGGGTTCGTGCTGCTCGGCCTTGCGCTGCAGGTGGCCACGGGCCAGTCCTGGCAGAAGCTCTACGGGAAGTACGTCACGGGCCCGCTCGGCATCGACGAGACCACGACCCTGCCCACCGGGACGGCACTGCCCTCCCCCTCACCGGTCGGATACGCGCCGAGCAAGGATGTCGTGACGGGGGCGAGCAACTGCCGGGCACTCGTCGACGACACGCAGCTGTCACCGACCGCGACGCAGACCGCCGGCGGTCTGGTGAGCACCCTCGCCGACACCGCATCGATGATCCATGCGGTGGCGGCCGGCACCCTGCTGACCTCGTCCTCCCTCGCGCAGCAGCAGCAGAAGGGCGCCATCATCTCGGGCGCGATGCCCTCCTGGGCGCAGTACGGGCTCGGGGTGGAGAAGATGGGGCCGCTCGTCGGCCACGCGAGCGTTGTGCCCGGCTTCGCGAGCGCCGCCTACAGCGACCCCGCCTCGGGGCTGACCGTCGTCGTGATGGTCAACGACTCCTCGGTGAACGCCAACTATGTGCGACTGCTGGCACTGCAGCTCGCTTCGATCGCGTCGAAGGCGCCGGCTGACAAGGGCAAGAGCATGCCGAAGATCGGCCTGCCCTGGACGGCGGCGCAGCTCGGCCAGGTGCTGCCGTATGAGGCCGGATGCCACAAGAAGGCCGGCGCGCCGGCCGACGCGGCTCTCGCGCAGATCGCGCAGATCGCCCCCCAGTACTGAACCGACGGTCTGCCGGGCCGGATGCGAGGGCCGGATGCGGGAGCGGCGGCGCGGCATCCGTTCGGCATACTGGCACCATGGCGATCGTCCCGGACACGAAGAACTGGACCTGGGTGCTTGAGCGCGCTTGCCCCGATTGCGGCTTCGATCCGGCCGCGTTCGGATTCCGCGACGTGCCCGGGCTGACCCGCGACAACGTCGCGGCCTGGCAGAACGTGCTCGCGAGGGACGGGCTCGGCGTGCGACCCGACGACGCGACGTGGTCACCGCTCGAGTACGCGGCACACGTCCGCGATGTATTCCGGATCATGCATGCACGGCTGAACCTCATGCTCGTGCTCGCCGACCCGGAGTTCGCGAACTGGGATCAGGACGAGACCGCCGTCGAGCAGAGCTACGCCGGGCAGGACCCGGCCCGGGTCTCCGCCGAGCTCACGGCGGCCGGGCTCGGCATCGCCTCGGCCTTCGAGCTCGTGCCGAACGCGACCCTGGGCCGGACCGGGCGGCGTGGCGACGGCTCCTACTTCACCGTCGAGTCGCTCGCGACCTACTTCCAGCACGACCCGGTGCATCACCTCTGGGACGTGACGGGCGTGCGCTTCGCCCGGCCGTGACGAGAGCCGAGGCGAGCATCACGACGATGAGCCCGAGGCCGAGCGCCCAGCTCAGCTCCGGGTCGATCAGGGTCGCGCCGGGCAGCGGCAGGTGCACGGGCGGCTCCGCCACGGGCGTGCGGGCGGCCTGCGGGGTGGCATTGACCGTCTGAGAGGCGGGGCTGCTTCCCATGCTGTTGACGGCATAGACCTGATAGCTGCGGCTGCGTCCGTTGCGCAGCCCGGTGTCGGTCCAGGAGACGGTCTGCTGCTGCGGCACGAGCGGGGTGAAGGCGGTGAGCAGGGTGCCGTGATCGTCGGTGACCGCGTAGAACTCCGCCCCGGGCACCTGCGGCCAGCTCACCGTGGCCGAGCCGTCGCCGCCCGCGGCCGTCACCTGGGTCGGGGTGGCGGGCGCGACGACCGGCCCGGTGATCGCGTTGACGGTGACGGATGCCGTGCCTGAGCGGCCGCTCGCGGTCGTGGCGCGGAGCGCGACGGTGTGGCTTCCCGTCGTGAAGAACGCGGTCGAGAACAGCGGGGTGGTCGTGGTGATCACCTGCGGGTCGTCGCTGTCGCCGTCGACCGTCCAGCGGTAGTCGACGATGGGGTCGCTCGGGTCGCTCAGCGCCCCGCCGGCGTTGAACTGGGCAGCGCTTCCCACCGGGATGGTGCCCGGATCGGTCAGGCTCGGATGCGGCGTTGTGTTCGAGCGGGGCAGTGGCAGCCCGATCACCGCGCGCAGCTGCTGTGCCGCGTTCCTGGTGTCCGTGGGGCGGTAGTCAGTGTGGTGGGTGAAGATGCTCGGGTTGCCCGCGGCGGTGGCGTTCGCGCTGACGATGTGGGCGAAGTCGCGGACCGGGTAGCGCATGCCGCCGATCTCGCGCTCGTCGACGAGGCCGCAGATCGGGTCGCCGTCGTGGCAGTAGTCGAAGATCGGGGTGGTGCCGAAGGCCGCGGCCCAGTCGCCGCCGAGGAATGCGTTGTTCGCGGCGGTGCCGCTGTGCACGAGGTAGCCGTCGAGCCCGGGAGCATAGTCGCCGAAGTCGTCGTCCGTGCGGGAGGAGTCGAAGTAGGTGTTGCCGAACAGCACCGCGGCGAGGAGGCTCGAACGTGCCCCCGGGGTGGCGGAGAGCACGGCCTCGACGATGGCCTGCGCTCCCTGCGAGTAGCCGGCGACGATCACTCCGGTGTCGGGGCAGGCGCGGTGCACCCGGTCGAGCTCCGCCGCCGCGGCGTGGGCACCGAGCTCGACCGACTTCGTGTAGCTGCTCAGGTCGGAGTCGAAGAGCGCTTCGCTGCTCACGACGTCGATGCCGATGGCGGGGTAGGGGACGCCGTAGGGCTGGATCGTCATGTCGTTGTTCTCGGCGGTCAGCTTCAGCCGGGCGAACACGTCGTGCACCTCGCCGCCCATGCCGAGGGTCGGATTCTGGTCGGTGTAGCGGGCGCTCTCCCGAATCGAGTTGTCCTCCCCCGAGCCGCGCGCGCCGATGAACTCGATGTCGGGGCAGGCGGCGGCCTGGTCCGATGCGGGGGGAGTGGGAGTGGGAGTGGGGCCGGGCGTGGGCGTGTCGGTCGCGGCCCACGTGGGTGAGGACCCGATTGGGGCGAGCCCGGTGAGCACAAGCGCCAGCGTTGCGGCGGCCACCGCGACAGGCATCCGGAATGCGCGCGTCACCTTTCCACGCTACCCGGGACACCCCGCAGCGGCCGGGGCACCGTCGTTGTCAATTGGATTTGACACACCGTCAAACCAGGTTGACACTGGGGGTATGTCAAATCAAACTGACGTCGCGGCCGAGGGCGAGCTGCTCGCGCAGCTTCGCTCGACCGATCCGGTCACCGGCCTGCGCGCGGCGGGGGCACTGCACCGCCTCGCCGAGCGCGTCGAGGCCATGCATGTCGAGGCGGCGCGTCGCGCGGGCTGGTCGTGGGAGCAGATCGGCGACGCCCTCGGCGTCACCCGGCAGTCGGTGCACGCCAAGTATGGGAGGCAGGGCAAGGATGTTTGAGAGATTCGCTCAGGCGACGCGCGTCGCCGTGGACGACGCGCGCTACGAGGCGGGCCTGCGCGGGGATCGACGGATCGGCACGGAGCACCTGCTGATCTCGCTGTTGAACGACGAGTCGATCGCGACGGCGGTGGGCGCCTCCGCCGAGGCCGCCCGCGAGGCCGCCGACCGGCTCGATCGGGGCGCGCTCGCCGCGATCGGCGTGGAGCTCGGGGACTTCGCGCCGCGCGGGCGCCTCGCCCTCGGGCGCCACGTGCCCTTCACGGCGGGTGCCAAGGAGGTCATGGGCCAGACGCTCGCGCAGGCTGCGGCCGAGAAGGCGCGCACGCTGCTGCCCCGGCACATGATGCTTGCGCTGCTCGAGCGTCGCGCGCCGGATCCGGCAGCCGCGCTGCTGACCGCGCTCTCCGTCGACGCGGGTGCCGTCCGCGAGCGGCTCGCCGTCGCCTGAGCCCGCGTCGCGGTCACCGCTCTGGGCGGGGCCGCTTTGAGCAGGCCGCTCTGAGCAGGCCGTCTGGGGCAGGTCGCACCGGGTCGGCTGGCCGGTGTCGGCCGATCAGGGCAGGTAGGCGGACGCCGTCCAGAGGTGCATCGCGGCGTAACCGCGCCACGGCGACCAGGCCGCGGCGATCGCGGAGGCCTCGCGCTCGCTCGTGACCCGCAGCGCGCGCCTCAGCACCAGATCGCCCGGCACGAAGGCATCCGGATCGCCGAGGGCGCGCAGCGTGATGTAATCGGCCGTCCACGGACCGATGCCCGGTAGTGCGAGGAGCTCACGCCGCGCCACGGCACGGTCGGCGCCCGGGCTCAGCTCGAGCCCGTCGGCCAGGGCGACGGCGAGACCGTGCAGCGCCGTGGCGCGGGAGCCGGTGAGGCCGACCACCCGCAGTGCCTCTGGGCCGGCATCCGCCACCGTCTGCGGGTCGGGGAAGGCGCGCAGCCCCGACTCCCCCACCGGTGTGCCGAGCGCGGCAACGAGTCGCCCCGCGAAGACCTGCGCAGCCTTGAGCGACACGGCCTGGCCGATCACGGTCAGCAGCGCGGTCGTGGCGCCGTCCAGCGAGCCGGGCACGCGCAGCCCCGGCCTGCTCGCGAGGAGCGGTCCGATGATCGGGTCGGGGCCGAGCGCCTCGGCGACGAGCTGCGGATCCGCGTCGAGGTCGAGCCAGCGGCGCAGCTTGGCGACGATGCCGGTGAGGTCGGCGATGTCGGCCGGGCGGATGCGGACCGTGACGTGGTCGCCGCCCGCCATACCGCCGTCCGCCTCCGCAGCGCCCGAGCCGGGCGGATCGCGCCAGCCGACGACGGCAAGGGCGACGCCGTGCGGGGCGGGCACGGTCGTGGTGAGGGAGCCGTCCGCGCCGATCAGGTCCATTCCCGGCACGGCATGTGCTCGTTGGAAGGCGCGCATCGCCGGCCGGTCGTACGGGGGGCGATGCCGCAGGCGCAGCACGATCGTCGGCGCGGCGTCGGAGGCGGGGAGATCGGGTGAAGCATCGCTCGGCGGTCGGCGGAACGTCGAGGGCGGCGCGCCGAACTCGGTGCGCATGACGTCGTTGAACTGGCGTACGCTGCCGAAGCCCGCGGCGAAGGCGATGTCCACGAGGGGCAGGGCGGTCTGCTCGATCAGGGTGCGCGCGGTCTGTGCCCGCCTGGTGCGGTTCAGCTGGACGGGCGAGGCGCCGACCTCGGCCACGAGCACGCGGTGCAGGTGCCGCTCGCTGATCGACAGGCGCCGCGCGAGGCCTGCGACCCCGAGCTCGTCGATCGCGCCGTCTCGGATCGCCCGCACGGCCCGGGCGGCGAGGTCGCTGCCCGCATCCCAGTGGCGGGAGCCCGGCAGGGAATCCGGGCGGCAGCGCTTGCAGGCGCGGAAACCGGCGGCGACGGCCGCCGCGGCGCTCGGGAAGAAGACGGCGTTGCGGCGCAGCGGCTTGCGCGCGGGGCATGACGGGCGGCAGTAGATGCCCGTCGTCGTCACGCCCAGGAAGAAGCGGCCGTCGAAGCGCGGGTCGCGGCCGGAGGCGGCACGGTACGCGACCTCCGGGTCGATGGCGGCGGTGTTCACCCCTCCATCATGCGACGCACCGCCGACGAGCGGCGGCGGGAATCAGACATCCGTCGTGCGTGTGCCTGCGCCGCGTGCCGGGCGGCCCGGCACGTCGTGGCCCAGTTGCCGCTGCCCGGCGATGACCGTGTAGACCGTGTAGATCAGGCACAGGACGGGCATCAGGAAGATCAGCACCCAGAACACCCAGTGCCACCATTCGTAGGCCTCGGCCAGCTCCCACGTCTCCTTGATGGCGATCAGGTAGGCGCCGAGGGCCACGATGAGCCAGCCGCGGGCCTTCTGCGTGAAGCCGACGAACTGCTCGCGCTGCTCGCTGTTCAGCGTGGCGAACGCCGCCTGCCGGTACGCGCTCTGCGCGCGCTGAGTCAGGATGTATGCCACCGGCGGAATGAACCACCACCACGGTGAGATGCGTCGCGGCGGCGTGAGGTTCTGGGCCGCCGCCTGGATGCCCTCGCGGTCGAGTTCCTCCGCGCGCAGCTCGACGCTGGCCTGGTAGACGGGGCCGACGACGAGCAGCCAGGCGCCGGCGAAGCCGACCCAGAGGATGAAAAGCTCCACGAGCCACAGGGTAGCGATCCGTGCCCGCGATGCTCAGCTCATCCGGACTTCTCCGCCGTCTTCTTCGGGGTGCGCAGGGCGGGGTCGACGAGCGCGAGCAGCGCGGCGAGGCCGACGATGATCGCGATCGCGAGCCCGAGGGCGTGCAGGCCGCCGTCGCTCGGCGCGCTCGGGAAGGCGAGGCCGATCGCGGCCGAGGACAGGATCGAGCCGAGGTAGACCGCGGTGCGGGACAGACCGGAGGCCGTGCCGAGCTGGTCGCCGGGCGCCTGCCGGTACAGCGCCTGCTGATTGCTGACGGATGCCAGACCTTGGGGCACCCCGAAGAACGCCGCAGCCACGAGCAGCAACCAGAACGGGCTCGAGGCGTGCAGGAACATGAGCAGGATGCCGCCGAACAGCGGGATCGCGCCCGAGAGCACCAGCGGCAGCCGCAGCCGGCGGTTGCGCGCCACGGTGATGCCGGTGAGGGCGGCGAGGACCGCGGTCGGCAGCTGCACCCAGCCGGCCTGGCCGGACGAGAGCCCGGCCGGTCCCTGCGCCCACTGGCTGAAGCCGTACATCATCGTGTAGGCGCCGAAGTAGATCAGCAGCATCCGCAGGTAGGTGCGCGACAGGGGGCCGTTGCGGCGCAGCATCCGCACGTCGATGAACGGGGTCTTCTGCCGCAACGACCACCAGAGGAGCGCCCCGGCGAGCACGACGGCGACGGCGAGCATCCACAAGTTGGCGACGCGCAGGTCGAGTAGGAAGAACAGCAGCGCCGCGAGCGCGCCCGCGAACAGGCCGATGCCCAGCGGGTCGATCGACCGCAGCGTCGGCGCGGGGCCGGAGCGCGCGGGGCGATTCGCGTCGGACGGCACCCACGGGATCGTCATGAGCAGGGCGATGCCGGCGAGCGGGATGTTCACGAGGAAGATCGACTCCCAGCCGAACGCCCCGATGAGCAGGCCGCCGAGCACCGGCCCGATCGCGGCCGTGGTCTGCGCGGCGATCGACAGCGCGGAGAGCAGGGCGGGCGGCGTCGGGCGTTCGAGCCGGGTGCTCTGATCGCGGATGAGCGACATCGCCGAGGGATACGCGGACGAGGTGCCGATGCCGATCAGCACGCGCGAGACCAGCACGGAGCCGAAGGTGTGCCATAGGCTCGGCAGCACGCCGGCGACGATCACGACCACGAGGCCGAAGATGTACACGCGCTTGGGTCCGAAGACGTCGGCGAGCTTGCCCATCGTCGGCTGGGCGATCGCGCTCGCGAGGTACAGGCTCGCCACGAGCCAGACGACGACCGAGGTCGTGACGTGCAGGTCGCGGCTGATCGGTACGAGGGCGATCGCGATCATGCTCGTGTTGATCGGGTTGAGCACGGGGCCGATCAGGATGGGCGCCACGAAGCGCCAGCCGAACGTCCCGCTCGTCCCCGTCTCTGTCCGTGCCGTGGTGGTGGGGGGCGTCATCTGCTCGGTTCCTCTTCGATCTTCTTCAGCACGTCCAGGCCGCGGGCGACGAGCACGCGGTCCTCCGGAGTGAGTCGGGTGGCCAGGAGTGCGACGAGGTCGGACCGACGGGCCGCGTCGGCCCGGATGATGACCGCGGCACCGGCATCCGTCAGCGCGAGCAGCTCGCGCCTGCCGTCGTTCGGATCCCTCGTCTTCCGCACCCAGCCGTTCTCGACGAGCTCGGCGACGATCGCGCCCATGGACTGCGGCGTGATCTGCTCGTACCGGGCGAGCTCGGCCTTCGTCAGCCGGCCCTTGCGGCGCAGCCACGCCAGTACGGCCTCGTGCCGGGGGACGATGCCCTCGACCGGACGGCCGCTGCGCATGGCCCGCCGCATGCCGTTCAGCATTTCGCCGATGCCGTCGGCGAGCTCCTGCGGTTCGATGCTGTCGTTCACAATGGCTCTATAGTAAGCCTAACTTCTAAGTTTTCTTGACGAATTTGGAGAAGCGGATGCCGGAACGTGCGAGTCGGATCGGGCGGATGCTGCGCGGAGTGCGGGCAGGTGAGCGGAAGCTGGCGTGGTTCCGTCCGGAGCTGCAGGCGCCGGAGACGCTCACGGTGACCAGCCCGGCGTTCGCGCACCTCGCGCACATGCCGGCCGCCACTGCGGGGCGGGGCGTGGGTGGCAACGTCTCCCCCGCACTGGCCTGGGCGGGCGTGCCGACGGATGCCGCGACGCTGCTGCTCATCGTCGAGGACTACGACGTACCCCTGCCGCGGCCCATCGTCCACGCCCGGGTCGAGGGCATCGCGCCGCAGACCGGAGCGCTCGCGGAAGGCGGTATTCCCTCCTGGCGCGGACCGCGGCCCCCACCACTACGTCTTCCAGCTCTTCGCGCTCGACTCCGCGGGCGGGGTGCTCGCGCGCGGGCGGCTCGTCGGGGTGTACGAGCGGGGCTGAGCCCTGTCGTCGCTCCGAGGCATCCGCCTCGGAGCGTCCGCTTCGGAGAGTTCGGTTTCGCCCGGCTCTTGCCGCTACGGAGCTGATGCCCCGGACTTTTTCCTCAGCCGGTTTTCTGCACCGAGTGCCAAAATAGAGTCGTTCGACCGAGAGAGCTCGAAGGAAAGAGGGCAGCACCGTGGGTGCAGAGCGTTTCGCAGGCAAGACCGTCATCGTGACCGGGGCGGGTTCGGGCATCGGCAAGGCCACCGCGCTGCGCATCGCGCAGGAGGGTGGCACGGTCGTGGCCGCCGACGTCGTGGCCGAACGGCTCGACGAGCTGAAGGCCGAGAACCCGGGCCTCGAGATCGTGACCGTCGCCGGCGACATCACCGCGGACGAGGACATCGCGCGGATCGTCGCGGCCGCCGGCGGCCCGGTGTGGGGGCTGGCGAACGTCGCCGGCGTCATGGACTCGTTCCAGCCGGCGCATGAGATCGACTGGCGGCAGTGGGACTTCGTGCTCGCCGTGAACCTCACCGCGACGGCGAAGCTCATGGCCGCCGTCATCCCCGGCATGCTCGAGGCCGGCGGCGGCTCGATCGTCAACGTCAGCTCCGAGGCCGGGCTGCGCGGCTCGGCCGCGGGTGCCGCCTACACCGCCTCGAAGCACGCCGTCATCGGCCTCACGAAGAACTCGGCCGTGATGTACGCCACGAAGGGCATCCGGGTGAACACGGTCGCCCCCGGCGCCGTGAAGACCAACATCGAGGCGCACTTCGCGTCGCAGCTCGCGGGCGAGACGCTCGGCCCGCTCATGCAGACCGTCGTCCCGGCACCCGCTGAGTCGGAGCAGCTCGCCGCCTCGATCGCGTGGCTGCTGTCCGAGGACTCCTCCAACGTCAACGGCGCCGTGCTCGCGAACGACGGAGGGTGGGGCGCGATCTGAGTTCATTTGCGCGCCGGTCCCTGCCCGGCGCGCCGCGGTTGGCCTGCGTCGTCCCGGCGTTCGGCGGCGAGTGAGCCGCCGCTTTGTGGAGGGCGAGCGAGCCGCCGCCTCGTCGGGTGTGTTGCGGATGCCTGCGCGGCGTGGCGCGGGCGGCGTGTGTGGCTCCGGCGTTCGGCGGTGGGCGTATCGCCGCTGTGGGGCGCGTCGTGGGGGACCGCGCCGCCGTCAGTCCGCGAGGCGGGCCAGCAGGGCGAGTGCGCGTTCGAGGGTCGGGCGCGGCGAGGCATCCCTGCTCGCCGTCGCCCAGTGCAGGTACGCATCGAACACCGCGACGGTGACGCCGTCGGCGAGCACCCGTGCGCGGAGTGGATCGAGCCCGCGGGCGAGCAGGTGCTCGACGAGGGCGAGGCTGCCGCTGTGCAGCCGCCCGGAGCCGAAGGCGACGAGCTCGGGGCGGGCCGCGATGATCCGGAGTCGGCCGCGCGTCGCGGCGAGGTCGGGCAGAGCATCTGCTCCGGCCAGGCTCGCGGCCACGAGGGCGTCGAAGGGGGTGGCGGATGCCGCGTGCTCCAGCGCTTCCCTGCGGGCCTCCTCCACCGGGGCGAAGCCGTCCCAGATCAGCTCCGCCTTCGAGGGGAAGTAGCGGAACAGGCTGCGCCGGCTCACCCCGGCCGCACGCGCGACATCGTCCATGGTGACGGTGTCGAAGCCGCGCTCGTCGAAGAGGGCGATGGCCGTGCGGGCGAGTCCGTCCCGGTCGATCTCGACGGGGCGTCCGCGCGGAGCCGGAGCGTGCGACCCGGTCACTTCTTCCGCCGGGCGGCGGTCGCCGCCGCGGTCCGGGTGGCGAGGGCAGGGTTCGCGGCGGCCTCCGCCTCGCGCTGCTCCCGGGCGGTGATCACATCGCGCAGCCGGAAGCGACGGTGGGTTCCGACGTATTCGACCGGCAGAGTGCCCTCGTCGGCTAGGCGGATCGTGTAGCTGGCCGAGATGCCGAGCAGCTCGGCGGCCTGCGACGTCGACAGCAGCCGCTCGACGCCGGCGATCGAGATCGCACCGCCGCCGGCGAGGAGCCGGGCGACGTGGGCGAGCGCGGCCCGGGCATCCGCCGGCAGGGCCTGCACGCCTTTGAGCTCGGTCAGCAGCGCGTACTGGGCGTCCAGGTCGTCGGCGTCGGCGTCGAGCGCCTCGGCCAGTCGCGAGAGGGCCGCCGCGGCTGCGGCATCCGTGGGGCCGAACACGGCGGTCTTCGCAAGTGCCATGCCTCGATTATCGGCCGGGCACCGTTCAAAACTCAGGTGAAACGGGACCGGGCGCCGGAGCGAGCCGCGGAAACTCGCGGCCTGCCCCGGCGCCCGGACGAAAATCTCCGGAGTTTTGAACGGCGGCGCCGCGCCTCAGGCGGGGACCGGCGCGAAAGTCACGCCTTGAGCGTGGCCTCGATCTCGATGGTGATGGTCACCTCGGAGCCGATCAGGAAGCCGCCGCCCTCGAGGGCCGCGTTGTAGGTCAGTCCCCAGTCCTCACGGTTGATCTTCGCGGTCGCGGTCGCGCCGGCCTTGTAGTTGCCGTAGGGGTCGGACTGGAAGCCCGCGAACTCGAAGTCGAAGGTGACCGGCTTGGTCTGGCCCTTGATGGTGAGGTCGCCGTCGATCTTGAAGTCGCCGCCGTCCACGCGGATGCCGGTCGACGCGAAGGCGATCTCGGGGTAGGTCTCGGCCTCGAAGAAGTCGCCCGTGCGCAGGTGGTTGTCGCGGTTCGGCTCGTTCGTGTTGATCGAGGCAACCTCGGCCGTCGCGGTGACGGAGGACTCGAGCGGGTTCTCGGCGGTCACGAAGGTCGCGTCGAACTTCTCGAACTTGCCCCGCACCTTCGAGATCATCAGGTGCCGGACGCTGAAGCCCACCTCGGTGTGGGCGGGGTCGATGGTCCAGGTTCCCGCTTTGTAGCCGGGGATGTCGATCGTGTCGGTCATGGTGCTCCTTCGAGAATGGGTCGGTGGCCGAGGCGCATGCCCCGTCAGGCTCATGCAATCGTATGCAATTGTTCTGTATTCCAGAAGATATGTCTTCGGGACTAATGGTGACGAACCGTGACGGGAGGCGACACGCGAGGCGCGGACCCGTCGCTGTTGCTCGGAAACCCGGGTGGCCGAGAATGGGGTCATGACAGCCGCAGAGCGTTCTTCCGGCCTGACCGCTCGCTACCGCGCCTGGTACGAGAAGCTGCCCATCAGCGTGCAGATGATCGGCATGCAGTTGTGGATGCCGGTCTTCTTCGTCTTCGCCTTCGTGTTCTGCTACCTCTTCGCCTTCCATGCGCCCGCGTTCCAGAACGTGCCCGTCGCCGTTGTGGGACCGGCCGCGCAGATGCAGCCGGTCGCCGAGCAGCTGCAGAGCTCCTCGCACGGGGCGGTGCTCGTCTCGGTCGTCCGCACGCTCGATGAGGCCCGCGACCGGGTGCGCGACGGGGACGTCGCCGCGGCGTACGCGCCGGGCGTGCCGGCGTCGTCGGATGTCGCGAACACCGCCACCGTCGTCATCGCGAGCGCCGACAGCTATCAGCTCTCGAGCCTCGCGAAGGCCTTCTTCCAGACCGTCGCGACCCAGTCGAAGGCCGTGCTCACGGTCGACGACCTGGCGCCTCTGCCGGCGTGGGACTCCTTCGGCACCTCGCTGTTCTATCTCACACTCGTGTGCACGATCACGAGCCACCTGACCGCGATGTTCGTCGGCATGATGGGTGGCGGGCTCAAGCACTGGCAGCGCTTCGCGATCTTCGGGGCGGGGTCGATCCTGCTGCCGGGCATCGCCGTCATGCTGTCGCGCTTCGTGGTCCACGCGGTCGCCGGGCACGTCCTGTGGCTCTGGCTGATCGGGTCGGCGACGGGCTTCGCGGTGGGATGCGTCGTCAACGGCCTCTCCTACTTCGCGGGCCGCTTCATCGCCGCATACGCGCTGCTGCTGTTCGTGTTCCTGAACGTGCCGGGCTCGGGCGGGGCGTACCCGCCCGAACTGCTGCCGCAGCCCTTCCGCTGGCTGCACGGGTTCGTCACAGGCACGGCGACCGTCGACCTGTTCCGCAAGCACGAGTACGGCGTCGGTCCGGCGCAGTGGCAGGGCTGGCTGCTGCTCGCGGCCTACGTCGCGGCGGGGATCGTGCTCGCTCTCATCGGCAAGCCGTTCCTCAAGTGGAAGAACGAGCGCCGGGTGCGCCTCGGCCGGCGCCCGTCGATGATGGTCACCGCGCAGGCGACGAGCCTCATCCATGCGGGATTCGTCGCGCCGCTGAGCAAGGCGGGCAAGACGAACGCATCGGCAGGGCCCGCGACGGATGCCGCCGAGCCGGCGCGGAGGCGACCGCAGCCGGGCGCGGCGCCCGTTCCCGAGCCGGTGCCGGCTCCCCCGCCGACGCCCGAGCCCCGGCCGGTCACCGCCGCCGTGCGGGTCGGCACCGCGCCGACCGCCACCGGCACGGCCGATGCGGGCGATCTGCCGCGGGGCCACGGCCGTCGTGCGGCGCCGGTCGACGACGCGGTCATCAAGGCCGAGACACAGGCGCTCGAGATCATCGAGCAGCGGGTGCAGGAGGACCTCAAGGCGAGCAGCGCGGGTGCAGAGGGCGACGCCGCGGCGGCGGAGACGGGAGCGGCGGGATGAGCGGAGAGATGAGGCCTGAGCCGGGCGCAGGGACGGACACGGGGCCGGGCATGGACTGGTACGCCGATCCCGCGGTGCGGGCCTGGGTGACGGATGCCGCGCCGAGCGGAGCCCCGGCGGAATACCACCGCACGCTGCCGGGCTACGCGCCGACGCCGCTCGTCGAGGTGTCCGCGCTCGCCGCGGCGCTCGGCGTCGGCAGGCTGTTCGTGAAGGACGAGTCGAAGCGCTTCGACCTCGGCGCGTTCAAGGTCCTGGGCGCCTCCTGGGCGGTGGAGCAGGCCCTGGCGGCCCGGCCGGCCACGGACGAGCTCGTCACGGCCACCGACGGCAACCATGGCCGCGGCGTCGCCCGGGTGGCGCGGCTGCGCGGCCTGCCGGCGACGGTGTTCATGCCCGGCACGGTGCCGCCGATCGTCATCGAGCGGGTGCGGGCGGAGGGCGCGAGCGTCCACGTGCTCGCAGGCGACTACGATGCGGCGGTGGCGACCGCGCGGGACCACGCCGCCCCGCGCCCCGGTGCGCTCCTCGTGCAGGACACGGCGTGGCCCGGCTACGAGCAGGTGCCCGCCTGGATCGTCGAGGGCTACGAGACCCTCTTCGCCGAGCTGGACGCCCAGCTCGCGGCGGCCGGCGCGCGGCACCCCTCGCTCATCGCCGTGCCGGTCGGGGTGGGCAGCCTCGCCCAGGCCGCCGTGGCGCACTACCGCGCCCCGGACTGGCGCGCGGCGGGGCGCGCGGCTCCGGCGCTGCTCTCGGTCGAGCCGGACAGCGCCGCCTGCGTGCTCGCGAGCCTGCGCGCAGGCGCGGCCGCTCCGGTGCCGACGGCCGGCACCATCATGAACGGGCTCAACTGCGGCACCCCGTCGACGATCGCCTGGCCGCTGATCGCCGCCGGCATGGACGCCGCGATCGCGGTGACGGATGCCGCCTGCCGGAGCGCCATGGCCGAGCTGGGGGCCCACGGCATCGGCTCCGGGCCCTCAGGGGCGGCGTCCTACACGGGCATCGTCGCCGCGCTCACCGGCGCCGGCGCCGAGGCGCGTCGCTCCGAGCTGGGCCTCGCCCCCGACGCGACCGTGGTGGCGCTGAGCACCGAGGGCCCGCTCGTCTGAGCGAACGCCGCGGTGCGGCATCCGCCCGCGAACTCTGCCCGATGCAGCGTGAAACCGACGCTCAGGATGCATTCGGCAGAGCTCGCGGCGCCTTCCTACTCCTCGCCGTGGCGGAACCGCCCGTAGCGGTCCGCCGGGGTGCCCGGGCGCGGCTCGAAGTAGACCCGCTCGTCGGGGACGACCTCCCCTTCCGCGTTCACGAAGCCGACGCCGATCGAGGCGTCCGCGTCGTCGCGGCAGCGACGGGCGACGGTCGGGCCGAGCTTGGAGGGCACGTGCTTGTCGCCCCACTGCTGCAGGGCCGCGAGCACGATCTTGAGGTCCTGCCCGCGCGGGGTCAGCACGTACTCGTCGCGGGGGCGCTCGCCCTCCTCCTGGTAGCGCCGCTTCTCGAAGACGTCCGCCGCCACGAGCCCCGCGAGCCGATCGCTGAGCACGTCGGGCGCAACGCCCAGCAGCTCCCGGAAGTCGGCGAAGCGGGTGACGCCGTTGAAGGCCTCGCGCAGGATCAGCAGGTTCCAGCGCGGCCCCAGCACGTCGAGGCTGCGCTTGATCGTGCAGCTCGAGTCGAAGTCGCTTCGAGCGGGGCTCATCCCTGCTCCTCCAGTGCGGCCGTCATCGCTCGGGCATCCGTCGAAGTGGAATTCTGCCCCCTCGCGCGCAGCAGCAGGGCGGCAGCCAGCGCGGCCACGGCGAACGCGCCGACCACGATGCCGCCCACGACGAGGGCCTGGCGCAGGCCGGCATCCGTCGCGATGAGCCCGAGCACGATCGCCGCCGCGCCCTGCATGATGTACGCGACCAGGTACGCGGCCGAGATGGTGCCGGCGCGGTGGTGCGCGGGCGCGTTCTGCCCGATCAGGGCGAGGCCGCCGGAGAACATCAGCGCGTAGGCCGCCCCGGCCACGAGCGTGGTGACGATGAAGAGCGGCAGCGAACCGCTGTAGCCGGACCCGATCAGCAGCGCGAAGGCGACCAGGGTGACGACGGAGCCGATCGCGATCGAGACCCGCGGGTTCACGGCGCGCATCGCGATCGCCGTGATGCCGATCACGATCGACATGATCGCGAGGATCACCCCGACGACGAAGACGTTGTGCGTGTTCGTGACCTCTTCGGCGATCTGCGCGCCGAGGGCGAGGAAGACCGACCCGAACATGTAGGCGACGCTGAGCGCGAGCGCGGCGACGGTGTAGAGCAGCCGGATGCCGGGGGCCACGACCACACCGCGGGGCCGCCAGCGCCCGCGCGTCTCATCCTTCGTGTGGCGCGGCAGGAACCAGACCCCGACGCCGACCGCCGTGATCGCGGCGACGAGCACCCAGAAGTCGAGGTGGAGCGGGAACGGCGCGTACTGGATCAGGGCGCCGCCCACGATCGTCGCGAGGGCGAGGCCGGCGGCGGTCCCTGCCGTCGTCACGGAGCCCGCCGAGCGCTCGCGGCCCGGCTTGCTGAACTCCAGCACGGCGGCAGAGGCGGGGCTGAGGGCGAGGCCGACGCCGATGCCCATAAAGACCCGGCCGACGAAGACGACGGCGATGCCCGGCGCGACCGCGAAGAGCAGCGTGCCGATGAACATCGCCGCCAGTCCCCACAGGATCGCGGCACGGCGTCCGATGTGGTCGGCGAGGTCGCCGAACAGCAGCAGCACGATAACGAGGGCGAGCGGATACACCGCGAAGACCGTGTTCGTCACGGCGGGGGTGACGTGCCAGCGGGACTCATAGAGCGGATAGCTGGTGCTGGGGGCGGCGCTGGTCCACAGCGCCATGGCGGCGACCGCGGCGGCGGTCCAGTAGGCGGCGGCGCGGGGCAGCGTGCGCGGGGTGGGCTTCATCGGTCGGTCGTCCTGTCGGCTCGGTGGGCTGGGGCGGAGGCTGAATAGCGTTCTCCAACCCAGCTTGCCTACCCGGTATTCCCGCCGCGCCTGCTCCGCGTCTCTCCGCGCCTGCTCCGCGCCTCGCCGGGGCGCGGAGGGCGGGTCAGGCGGCGGCCTCGCCCGACTCGGCCGGTGCGATGAAGAAGTTGTCGCGGAAGAGGCCCGTGGGGTCATACCGCCGCTTCAGCTCGCGCAGGCGGGCGAGGTGCGCCGGCGGGAAGGCCCGTTCGACCACCTCGGGGCCGGTGGCGGTCTCGAAGCTCAGGTACATCCCCTCGAAGTGCGGCAGCAGCCGCGTCCACCACTCGTCGAGCCCCGAGGCGCGTGTGCCGAAGGCGGCGATCGAGAAGTTCGCGTCGCGCCAGGCGTAGGCGGTGGCCTCCGCCGGAACGTCGGCGACGGCGCCGCCCAGTGCGCGGATGGAGAAGAAGTACGAGGCGCCGGCGTCCAGCAGCCGCGCGGTCTCGGCGGCGAACTCGGGCGAGAGGTGCGTGATGTTTCCGGAGTGGCTGAGAGGTTGACCCTGGCCCTGCTGTGGCCCCTCCTGCACGAAGGCCTGCATGATCTGGTCGTAGCTCGCGAGGGCGACGTTCTGGTCGAGCAGCGGCGCGATCTCGGCGATCGGCTGCAGCAGCTCGACGATCGTGTCGGGGTCGTCGCTGTCGACCGCGATCATGGCCTGGGCGTACTGCGGTTGGCCCGGTCGGCGTCCGCCGAGGATCACCTCGCCCGTGACGCGGCGATCGGATGCCTCGATCGCGGCGCCCCATCCGGTGAGGAATCCGGCCGTGTCGCTCGCGTCGAAGCTGAGCTGGGCGAAGCCGAGCTGCCCGACGTGGTCGGCCTGGAACTCGAAGGAGACGGCGATGCCGAAGTTCGCGCCCGCGCCGCGCATCGCCCAGAACAGCTCGGGGTTCTCGGTGGCGCTCGCGCGCACATGCGCGCCGTCGGCGAGCACGACCTCGACCGCCCGCAGGTGGTCGATCGTGAGCCCGTGCTCTCGGGCGAACCAGCCCACCCCGCCGGCCGTGGCGAGCCCGCCGACGCCCACGCCGCCGTAGTCGCCGCTCGTGAGCGCGAGACCGTGCGGGGCCAGCGCACGGGCGACGTCGATCCAGCGCGCGCCCGGCCCGATGCGAACGTGACCGGATGCCGCGTCGAGCACCTCGATCGTGTTGAACGCGCTGACGTCGATGACCAGGCCGCCGTCGTTGAGGGAGCGGCCGGAGATGCCGTGGCCCGCGCTCAGGATGCCGAGCGGGAGTTCCCGATGGCGGGAGGCGTAGGCGACGGCATCCGCGACCTCGGCGATCGTCTGGGGGCGCAGCACGAGCCCGGGGGCGCCGCCGCGAAGATACGACGCGGTGTAGCGGGCGTAGCCGCTGTCGCCGGGCTCGACGGCGTGCGCGGCCAGCGCGGCGGGGACGCCCTCGTAGTCGATGCCGCTCCGGCGCTTGCCGAGCGCGACGGACGAGCGGATGCGCTCCGGCGTCCGCGTCCCGCGGGTGCCGCGCTCGCGCGTGACCTCGTCGCGCACGGCCGGCATGATCTCGGCGGACCAGCGCTCGAGGATGCGCGGATCGTCGCCCATCACGATGAAGACGCTGATGCCGTCCTCCAGTGCGAACCGCACGAGCTCCTCGGCCGAGCTGTTCGGGCCGACGTTGAGCAGCCGGGTGATCTCCCGAGGGTCGCGGCCGGCATCCGTCGCCGCCCGGTCGATCGTGGCGTTGCCGCGCTGCAGGTCCCCGGGCTGCAGATAGGGCAGCGAGGGCAGCCAGCCGTCGGCCTTGCGGCCGATCAGCCGGAGCATGCGCGGCTTGAGGGCGCCGAGCCAGATGGGGATCTCGTGCGCGGGCGCGGGGCCGCGCTTCGCGCCGTCGACGCGCCAGAACTCGCCGCCGGCGCGCAGGGGGCGGCGCTCGCCTGCGTCCCAGATGCCACGGATGACGTCGATGCCCTGGCTGAGCGCGTCGACGCCCTGGCCCGGGGTCCAGCCCGGGCCGCCCATCGCGCGGATCGCGTCCCAGAACCCGCCGGCGCCGAGTCCGAGCTCGAAGCGGCCGCCGGAGAGCAGGTCGAGGCTCGCGGCGGCGCGCGCCAGCACGGCGGGCGGGCGCAGCGGCCCGTTGAGCACGTTGCCGCTGAGGTGGATGCGCTCGGTCTGCGCGGCGGCCCAGCTCAGCAGGGTCCAGGTGTCGAGGAAGGACGGCTGGTAGGGGTGGTCCTGGAAGGTCGCGAGGTCGAAGCCGAGCCGCTCGCTGAGTTGCGCGAGCTCCACGGGGCGCTGCGCGGGCGCGTTGACGGGGGTGATGAAGCTGCCGAAGCGGAGCGGGTGGCCATAGTCGGGCATGGGTCCCAGCATCCGTTCGCCCGGCGGTCGCCGCAATCGGTGCAGAAGTGACTTACGATAAGTAAGTGACTATTCAGCAGGAGCTGCACACCGGGTGGGAGTCCATCGATGACGACGAGTGCCGCCGTGCGAGCAGCATCGTCGAGCTGATCGGGCGGCGCTGGAGCAGCGGCATCATGCTCGCGGTGGCGCGCGGGGCGAGCCGGTTCAGCGAGATCCTCGGCATGGTGCGGGGGCTGTCCGACCGGATGCTCGCGCTCCGGCTCAAGGAGCTCGAGCACGCAGGGCTCATCGACCGCGTCGTCGAGCCGACGACGCCCGTCACGGTCCGGTACGTGCTGACGCCCCGCGGGCGCGATCTGCTCACCTCCCTGCAACCCCTCGTCCGTTACGGACAGCGGTGGGAAAGGGCAGAATCGTGAGCATGACTGAGCAGACCGCAGCGGAGCTCTCGCCGGCAGAGATCGCGCGTTACATCGACTTCACGCTTCTCAAGCCCGAGGCGACGCACGCCGACGTCGCGGCGCTCATCGCCGAGGCGATCGAGCTCGGCACCTACTCGGTGTGTGTCTCGCCGTCGATGCTGCCCGTGCAGCTGCCGCTCGAGGCCGACCTCACGGTCGCCGTCGTGTGCGGATTCCCGAGCGGCAAGCACTCCGCGACGGTGAAGGCGGTCGAGGCGGCGGAGGCCGTGAAGCTCGGCGCCGACGAGATCGACATGGTCATCGACATCGGCGCCGCCAAGGAGGGCGACTTCGCAGCCGTGCAGTCCGAGATCGCGACGGTGCGCGCCGCGGCACCGCAGCCCATCGTGCTCAAGGTCATCATCGAGTCCGCCGTGCTCACGGACGCGGAGATCATCGCCGTCTGCCGCACGGCGGTCGCCGCCGGCGCCGACTTCGTGAAGACCTCGACCGGATTCCACCCGAGCGGCGGCGCGACCGAGCACGCCGTGGCGCTGATGCGCGAGACCGTCGGCCCCGACGTCGGGGTCAAGGCCTCGGGCGGGGTGCGCACGATCGAGCAGGCGCGGGCGATGATCGCCGCGGGCGCGACGCGCCTCGGGGTCTCGGGGGCGCGGGCGCTGCTGGGCGGCGCCGCGCCGACGGGTGGGGCGGGGTACTGAGTCGGCTTGCTCAAGCGCCGAGGCGGCGCAGGTAGTCCAGACACCAGGCGCGGTCGGCGCGCAGCCCCTCCCAGGTGAGGCGGAAGATCTCGGCCACGTGCAGGGGGCCTGACCCCGCCGCTCGGTCGAGAACCTGGCTCTCATAGCCGAGTGCCTCGTCGAGGCGGGTGATCCGTCCCTGCAGGCCGTCGACGAGCTCATCCCGGTTCAGGCTCGGCGTGAAGTGCAGCAGCGGGATGAGGCTGAGCGGCTGCGGGCTCGGCTCGTGAAGCAGGGCGAGCAGAAGCTCGCGAAGCCGTCTCCGTCCGGCGTCCGTGCACGCATAGTCGGTCGCGCGGCCGCTGCGTTCGGTGGCGGGCTCGATGAGCCCGGCCGTCGTGAGCGAGCGCAGCTGCTGGTAGATCGAGGCGGGCGCGATGGTGGTCCAGCGCTGGACCGCCCACTCCTCGAGCGTCTTCTCGATCCCGTAGCCGCTGATCGGCCCGCGAGAGGCGACGACGCCGAGCACCATGATGCGGGTCGTCTCTTTCGACATGAGGTCAGTCTCGCCTAATCTGGTGTTACTAAAACTTTAGTAAGGGGGACGCCGATGGCTGCGAGACCACGCGGATCGTACGGAGTCGACGCGCCGGGAGTGCCGATCCTGTGGCTGGGGCTCGCCGTCGCGTCGGCCGCGATCGCCGTCGGCTTCCTGGTCGGGGGCGCCGCATGGTGGTCGGTCGCCCTGGCCGGCTATTTCGCCGTCTGCGCGCTCGCCTACCTTTTCGGCGCCGGACTGTACTGGCACGCGAGCCTGCGGGGGAAGTTCGCGATCTGGGACCGCCTTCTGCGCGACGTCCGGCCTGGGTCCCCGCGCTCTGCGCTGGATCTCGGCTGTGGCCGCGGGGCAGTGGCGATCATGACCGCGCTGCGATTCCCCGAGGCGGAGGTCACGGGTGTCGACCTGTGGCGCCGTGCGGACCAGTCCGGCAACTCCGAGGCGGCCGCCCGGGGCAATGCCCGAGCGAATGGCGTCGCCGACCGGATGCGACTGATCACCGCCGATATGACCGCGTTGCCGCTGGCGGATGCCTCCTTCGAGCTCGTCACGGCGAGCCTGTCCATCCACAACATCCCCGACAGGGAGGGGCGGCGCACCGCGATCCGCGAGGCGGTGCGGGTGCTGACCCCGGGCGGTGGGCTGGTCCTCGTGGACATCCGGCGCGGGCGAGACTACGCAGAGGAACTCGCGCGCCTCGGCCTCGTTGTGACAGGACCGCGCCGGCTCGGCTGGGACGGCTGGTGGTCCGGTCCGTGGATGGGCACGAGCGTCGTGTGCGCGTGGAAGGCGATGGGCTGACGAACTGGCGGGCTGACGAGCCGACGGAGTAGCGGAGTAGCGGCCCGCGCGGGGTGGCCGCGCGTCATCTCCTGACCACGCCGGCCGGCGTGATCTCCTTCCGGCGCAGGTGCTCGTAGACGACCGAGGTGCGCACGTCGGCGATCTCGGCGCGGCTCGTGAGCTTGTCGATCACGAAGGCGTACAGGGCGTCGTTGTCGGGCACCGCGACGTGCACGATGAAGTCCTGATCGCCGGTCGTGACGAAGACGCCGAGGGTCTCTGGCAGGGTCGTCACCCAGTCGCGGAACGCCTCGATGACCGCGCGCGACGGCGGTCGGACGCGCACCGCGATGAGCGCCTGCACGGGTCGGCCGATCGCGGCGAGGTCGACGTCGAGGCTCGCGCCCGTGATGACGCCGCGCTCGCGGAGCGCCCGGGTGCGCTCGAGCGCGGTCGTCGGCGCGATGCCGACGCGGGCGGCGACCTCGCGATTGCTCGTCCGTGCATCGTGCTGCAGAACGGCGATGATCGCCGCATCAAGTTCGTCCAGTTCGGCCATTCCGGCAGAGTATCCGAATTAAGTGCGGGTGATTTGCGAAACATCCGTTCATATGGATGCCTTGATGCATGAACTCCCTCACTTTCGGCTTCGACCCCGAGCTCTTCGACCCCACCGTCTCGACCCGCGAGGCGCACCTCAAGTGGGTGGTCGTCGTCGACTCGGCGCTGCCGCCCGGACGGGCCGTGAACGCGGCCGTCTGCGTGGCGGCCGCGACGCAGGCGCGGGTCAGCGGCCTGCTGGGACCGGACGTGACGGATGCCTCGGGCTCCGCCCACCCGGGGCTGCCATGGGCCGGCTGCACGATCCTGGCCGCGCCGGCATCCGCCCTGGTCGGGCTGCGGGCCAAGGCATCCGCCCGCGCCGAGGTGTTCGTCGCCGACATGCCCGCCGCCGCGCAGTCGACCCGCGTCTACGCCGAGTATCTGGACGTGGTCGCGCGCGGCGAATCCGACGCGCAGGCCTACTGCGCGCTCAGCCTGTTCGGACCGCGCAACCGGATCGACCGGCTGGTCGGGAGCCTTCCGCTGTTGGCCTGATGTTTCCCCGCGTGTTCCCGCGCCATCCGCCCCGTGTGCGTGCGGCCTCGGCGGACAGAGCAAAATAGTTAGCATGACCGAAGAATTCCGCCTCCGTTCGATCGCGGTCGCGGCCTACGGTCCGTCGACGCTGTTCGGCCTCGCCGAGGGCTCGATGCTGCCGGTGATCGCACTGAGCGCCATCGACCGCGGCGCGAGCACCTCGATCGCCGCGCTGATCGGGGCGCTGCTCGGCATCGGCTCCATCGTCACCAACATCCCCTCGGGCATCCTCGCGACGCGGTTCGGCGAGCGGCGCGCCATGCTGCTCGCCGCGGGCGTCACCGTCATCGGGCTCGTGTTCTGCCTGATCGACGTCGGCAACGGGGCGTGGCCCCTGCTGATCTACGGCTTCGGCGTGCTGCTGATGGGCGCCGCGAGCTCGGTCTACAACCTCGCCCGGCAGTCGTACCTGACCGAGATGGTGCCGCCGCACATGCGTGCGCGAGCGCTCTCGACGCTCGGCGGCACCATGCGCATCGGGGTGTTCGTCGGGCCGTTCCTCGGCGCAGGCGCGATGCAGCTCTGGGGGCTGCCGGGGGCGTACTACGTGAGCCTCGCGGCGATCGTCGCGGCCGGCGTCATCGTGTTCCGCGTGCCGGACCTCGAGATGACCGAGGAGCACAAGCGGGCCGCCGCACAGGTCACCACCAGCGGCGTGGTGAAGCAGTACTGGCGGCTATTCGCGACCCTCGGCACCGGCATCCTGCTGCTGTCCGCGATCCGGCAGACCCGCCAGACCGTCATCCCGCTCTGGGCGAGCCACATCGGCCTGTCGCCGACCACCTCGTCGATCATCTACGGCATCGCCGGCGCCATCGACGCGCTGACCTTCTATCCCGCGGGCAAGGTGATGGACCTGTACGGCCGCCGCTGGGTCGCGGTGCCCTGCGTCATCATCATGGGCATCTCCTTCGTGCTGATGCCGCTCACCCACGGCGCGGTCACACTCGCCCTCGTCGCCATGGTCATGGGCTTCGGCAACGGCATCGGCTCGGGCATCGTCATGACGCTCGGCGCCGACACCTCGCCCGCGGTCGGGCGACCCACCTTTCTCGGGATCTGGCGTGAGCTGGCGGATGCCGGCTCGGGCATCGGGCCCGTCATCCTGGCCGCGGTGACCGCGCTCGCCGGGCTCGGGTCCGGCATCGTGGTCAGCGGGCTGGTCGGCTTCGGGGCGGCGTGGGCGCTGTGGGCGTGGATTCCGAAGCGCGCGGGGATGGCGCGGCCGGGGCCTGGGTCGGGCGGCGGGTCTGGTTCGGGGGCTGGGCCTGGGTCTGGATCTGGGCCTGGGGCCGGTTCGGGGCCGGGTTCGGGTGCCAGGGATGCCTCGCCGCCGATCGCCGGGGCGGAATCGGGCTGAGGGCGAGAGGCCGGGTTTCGTCGGCTGTTCGGTGCCGGCTGTTCGGCGCTGGCTGTTCGGTTTCGGTCGGCTCGATGCTGGCTTGCCGCTTGCCGCTTGCCGCTTGCCGCTTGCCGCTTGCCGCTTGGCGGCTTTTCGGTGCCGACCTATTCGGTGCCGAGGCTCTCGGGGTGGGGTTCTCAGTGTCAGGGTCTTCTGGGTCGGGGCCTTCGGCGGGACTTGTTCAGCACAGCCCCGGATTCTCTGACTAGTACACATATTCGATGTTTCTCTGCCTAAGAATCGTATTAATGTTCTAGTCTGTTGGCGTGTCATCGACGCTCGAACGCCTCCGGGACCTGGCCACGGCCGTGGCCGGGGCTCTGCCATGCGTTGACGACGTCGCCGGGCTGAGCCCGCGCGACGAGACGGAGGCGGCGCGACTGTTGGGCGGCATCCATGCGGCGGTGGGCGGGGCCATCTCTCTGCTCGCCGCTGACATCGATCGGAGGTCCGCTCGGGAGCTGGGGACCGACGGGCTCGCGCAGCGCAGCGGGTTCCGGGACGGAGCCGGCCTGGTGCAGGAGCTGACCGGGGTCGGCCGCGTCGAGGCGGCGCGGCTCATCCGGGTGGGCGAGCTGTTGGCGACCGCCGAGGCGGTGGCACCTGCCGTCATGGCTGAAGCCGCGGCGGCGCCGCCGGCGCGGGACATCGCGGTTCTGGCGGGGTTGTCGGGCGCGTGGGAGGCGCCGCTCGCGGTCGCGGTGCGCAACACCTGGCTGACCGCCGCGCAGGGCGATGCGCTGCGTACGGGGCTCGGGGAGCCGCGTACGCCCGAGTTCGCGGGGCGTTGGCGGCGGGCGGTGCTGGCGCTGGTCTCCGACTGCTGGAGCGGGCACTGGAGCCCGGAGGAGCTCGCGAAGGCCGCGAAGAGGGCCCGCGCGTGTCTGGACACGGTGGCGGCGCAGACCGAGGCGCAAGAGCGGTATCGGGGGCGTTCCTTCACGCGCTCGGTGCGCGCCTCCGGCATGGTGCATTACGACATCGAGCTCGACCCGGAGTCGGATGCGCGCTTCTATGGGCCGATCAGGCGCATCCTCTCCCCGCGCTTCGGCGGTCCGCGTTTCGTCGCGGCGGACGAGGTCGCGGCGGCCACGGCGCTGGAGGAGGATCCGCGGACGAACGCGCAACTGCAGGCTGACACCCTCGTCGAGCTGGTCGAGCGGGCGGTCCATGCCGACGGCCGCGAGCTGTTCCCGAGTGGGGAGCCGCACGTTATGGTCGCCGTCACGACCGCCGATCTGCAGGCGGCCCGCGCCGGCGAGGGCGGGATCGCGTGGATCGACGGGCGGGACGAACCGATCACCGCGACGGATGCGCTGCGGTTGATCTGCGAAGCCGGGTTCACCCCCGCCCTGTTCGATGAGACCGGACAGGCCATCGACGTCGGCAGGGACCGGCGCTACTTCACGCGGGTCCAGCGCAGGGCGCTGGCCAAACGGGACGGCGGATGCCGGTACCCCGGCTGCGATCGCCCGCCGGACGAGTGCGAGGCCCACCACATCAACCCCTGGGCGCAGAGCGCGCGGAACCGTCGGAGCGAGGTCCGCGACGGCGTCCTGCTCTGCCGTCGGCACCACAAGATGGTCCACGACTTCGGCGCCCGCATCACGCGGGAGGGGGCCGTCTATCGTCTGCTATGGCCCGGGAGGGAGCCGGCCCGGCTGCACTCCGCGGCGGGCATCCGCGCACAGCTCCGGGCCCAGGGGAAGACGGCATGACGGTCTGGGTCTGGATCCGGGCCGAGGTGTGGCGACTAGCGCAGGCGGTACGGGCCGGTGGACTCGCGCACGATGAGCTCGGTGGGCACGAGGCGCAGCCCCGGGGCGACCTCTTCGCCGTCGATCGCGCGGGAGAGCAGCGAGAAGGCCTGGGCGCCGACGGCGGGAAAGTCCTGCCGTACGGTCGTCAGCGGTGGCCAGTACTGGGCGGCTTCCGCAGTGTCGTCGAAGCCGATCACGCTGACGTCCGCGGGCACGGAACGCCCCGACTCGTGCAATGCGCGCAGCACGCCCAGGGCGATCTGGTCGTTGGCGCAGAAAATCGCGGAGATGTCGTCGCGCAGGGCGAGCTCCAGCCCGGCCCGGTAGCCCGAGCGCGAGCTCCAGCCGCCTCCGAGCAACTTGGGCACCGGCCGACCGGCCCGCTCGAGGGTCGTCCGCCAGCTTTCCTCACGCTCGGCCGCGGCGTTCGAAGTCGCGATCGGGCCGGAGACGTGCCAGACGGTCGGGTGGCCGAGATCGAGCAGATGCTGCACGGCCTGGCCGGCGCCGAGCCGCTGGTCGGCATTGACCGAGATGCGGTCGTCATAGGACTGGGAGTCGATCAGCACCGAGGGGATGCGATCGGGGAAGGTGATCGCATGCTCGAGCAGCTCGTGGGCTTCGAGGATGACGATGATGCCGTCGACCGTCTCCTGATCGAGGCGGGAAAGGGCTTCGGTGATCTCCCCGGTCGACGGGTCACCGATCGAGATCAGATCGATGGAGAAGCCTTTAGCGGCCGCCTCGACAGTGATGGTGTCGAGCATCCGGATCGAGCCGGTGTTCTGCAGGGTGAACATCAGCACGCCGACGGACTGGAACCTGCCGCTCTTGAGCGCGCGGGCGGCGCTGTTGGGTCGGTAGCCCAGCTGCGTCATGGCCGCGAGCACGCGCTCGCGGGTGGGCGTCGCGACCCCGAAACCGCCGTTGGAGACCCGGCTCACCGTCTGTGCCGACACGCCCGCCAGAAGCGCGACATCCGCCATGGAGGCGGGCCGCACGCGTTCTGTTCCGCTGCTCTGCGTCACTCTGCTCCTCGCCCTGGGCTCGTATGCTCCGGCCCCGCCGGAGGCGCCGGACCTTCGTCTTGACGATCCCCGCACTACTCATGCTACGCTCGCGCCAGGAAATGTTTGCGTAAACATGTTTACGCAAACATCCCATCTGAAGAGTTTGGAAACCGACAAGGATGTCCCAGGTCACAGCACCGCCGGTGAGACGGCGACGGTCTGCGCTGCAGCGCAGGGTCTCGCTCGCCGGCATTGGATTCGTCACCCCGTTTATGATCGGCCTGGCTTTGCTGATCATCGCGCCGATCGTCTATGCGATCTACCTCAGCCTGTTCCGCACCCAGCTGATCGGCGGCACCGCCTTCGTCGGCTTCGGCAACTACGCCACTCTGCTGCAGGACGCCAAATTCTGGGCGTCCTTCCTGCGGGTGCTGTTGTTCCTCGTGGTGCAGGTGCCGATCATGCTCGTGCTCTCACTGATCGCGGCCCTCGCACTCGACAGCGCACGACTGCACGGAGTGGGCTTCTTCCGCATCGCGATCTTCCTGCCGTATGCGGTGCCGGGCGTCGTGGCCGCCCTGCTGTGGGGCTTCATCTACGGCAACCAGTTCGGGCTGACGGCCTGGGTGAACAGCGCCTTCGGCTGGCACCTCGCACCGCTCGCCCCGAGCTGGATCCTCGGCTCGATCGGCAACATCGTGACCTGGGAGTTCATGGGCTACAACATGCTAATCTTCTACTCCGCCCTGCGGGTCATCGGGACTGAGCTCTACGAGGCCGCCGAGATCGACGGCGCCGGAGCCTGGCGGATCATCTTCAACATCAAGATGCCCGCGCTGCGCGGCTCGATCGTCATCGCCGTCATCTTCTCGATCATCGGCAGCTTCCAGCTCTTCAACGAGCCCAACCTATTGCAATCGCTCGCCCCCAACTCGATCACGAGCTACTTCACCCCCAACATGTACGCGTACAACCTGTCCTTCGCCGGCCAGCAGTTCAACTACTCCGCGACGGTCGCAATCGTCATGGGCATCATCACCGGCGTCATCTCATACATCGTGCAGGTACGCGGCACCAGAGCGGAGAACCGTTGATGTCCGGAGTCACCATGCGCCCGCACCGCCGCAGCGGCAGCCACCACGTGCGACCTCGCCGCAACCTCGTGCTCACCATCGTGATGGCGTTGTTCGTTGTCTACTCGCTCGTTCCGCTGATCTGGCTCGTGATCAACTCCACTAAGACGCAGGCAGACCTGTTCACGACCTTCGGGCTCGGCTTCGGCAAGCACTTCGTGCTGTTCTCGAACATCGCGCAGACGTTCACCTACAAGGACGGCATCTTTCTGCACTGGCTGCTCAACACACTGCTCTACGTCGTGGTCGGCGCCGGCGGAGCGACGCTGCTCGCGACGCTCGGCGGCTACGGCCTCGCCAAGTACGCGTTCCCGGGCCGCCGCGCCGTCTTCGGTGTCGTGATCGGCGCGATCGCAGTGCCCGGAACGGCACTCGCCGTGCCGACCTTCCTGATGTTCAGCAAGCTCGGTCTGACCAACACCCCATGGGCCGTCATCCTGCCATCGCTCATCAGCCCTTTCGGCCTGTACCTGATCTGGACCTATGCGATCGACGCCGTGCCGATCGAGCTGCTCGAGGCGGCGCGCGTCGACGGGGCGAGCGAGCTGCGCACCTTCTTCACGATCTCGCTGCGGCTGCTCACCCCGGGCATCGTCACGGTGCTCCTGTTCGCGATCGTGGCCACCTGGAACAACTACTTCCTCCCACTGATCATGTTGAGCGACCCGACCTGGTACCCCCTCACCGTCGGGCTCAGTCAATGGAGCGCCCAGGCGACGGGCGTCGCGGCCCAACCGATCTACAACCTCGTGATCACGGGGAGCCTCATCACGATCATCCCGATCGTCGTGGCCTTCCTGTTCCTCCAGCGCTACTGGCAGTCCGGCCTCGCCGCCGGAAGCGTCAAGGCCTGAGGCATCCGCACCGCTTGAACTCCCCATCCCAATGAAGTGAAAGGTTCGTCATGAATCACAGCACGCGATGGACGGCCCTGCGCCGCGTCGCATCCGTGGCCGTGGCGGGGGCTGTTGTGGCCGCCGCGCTCGTCGGCTGCTCGTCCTCCGGTAACAGCGGCAGCTCCGGCGCCGGCGCAGGCGGCGGCAAGCCCGCGGACGTCGAGGCCGCCCTTAAGAAGGGCGGCGAGATCACCTATTGGACCTGGACCCCCGCGGCCAAGGCCCAGGTCGCCGCGTTCGAGAAGGTCTACCCCAAGGTCAAGGTCAACCTCGTCAACGCCGGCACCAACACGACCGAGTACACCAAGCTGCAGAACGCGGTGAAGGCCGGCAAGGGTGCCCCTGACGTCGCCCAGGTCGAGTACTACGCTGTCCCGCAGTTCGCACTCGGCGATTCTCTGGTCGACCTCTCGCAGTTCGGCTTCGACTCGCTGAAGAGCGACTACTCGAGCGGACCGTGGAGCAACGTCAACGTCCAGGGCAAGGTCATGGGCCTGCCGCAGGACTCCGGACCCATGGCTCTCTTCTACAACAAGACCGAGTTCGACAAGTACGGCATCGCCGTGCCGAAGACCTGGGACGAGTACATCGCCGCGGCCAAGAAGCTGCACGCCGCGAACCCGAACGCGTACATCACCTCGGACAGCGGTGACCCCGGCTTCATCACGAGCATGATCTGGCAGGCCGGCGGCCAGCCGTTCAAGGTCGATGGCACGAAGGTGAGCATCAACCTGCAGGACGACGGCACCAAGAAGTTCACGGCCATGTGGAACCAGCTCGTCGAGGGCAAGCTGCTCTCGCAGGTCCCCGGCTGGAGCGACGACTGGTACAAGGCGCTCGGCAACGGTGACGTGGCCACGCTCATCACCGGCGCGTGGATGCCGGGCGTGCTCGAGTCCTCGGTGCCCCAGGGCTCCGGTCAGTGGGCCGTCGCGCCCATCCCGACATACGACGGCACGCCCGTCAACGCCGAGAATGGCGGCAGCGCCGAAGTGGTCATGAAGCAGAGCAAGAACCAGGCTCTCGCGGCAGGCTTCCTCAAGTGGCTGAACGACAGCGAGCAGAGCGTCAACATCTTCATTGGCTCGGGCGGCGGCTTCCCGTCGACCACCAAGGACCAGAACTCGGACAACTTCCTGAACCAGGCGCCGGCATACTTCGGCGGTCAGAAGATCAACCAGGTGCTCGTCGACGGTGCGAAGCCCGTCGTCGAGGGGTGGCAGTACCTGCCCTTCGAGGTCTACGCCAACAGCATCTTCGGTGACACCGTCGGGCAGGCCTACACGAAGTCGAGCTCGCTTGACCCAGGGCTCGTGGCCTGGCAGAAGGCGCTGGTCGATTACGGCAACCAGCAGGGCTTCAAGGTGACGGTGGGTTAGTCCCGCCCCGAAGCCCGAGCGTGCGGGCCGGTTCCCCAACCGGCCCGCACGCTTCTCACCCCGATCCCCTCGAAGGACATCCATGAGCCGTTTCGCGATCGACGAGACCGACTTCCTGCTCGACGGCGAGCCGTTTCGGGTCATCTCCGGCGCACTGCACTACTTCCGGGTTCACCCCGGGCAGTGGCGCGACCGCATCCGCACCGCACGGCTGATGGGGCTCAACACCATCGAGACCTACGTGCCGTGGAACGCCCACGAGCCCGAGCAGGGCGCCTTCACCGAGACCGGGGAGGGTGGACGACTTGACCTCGTGCGCTTCCTGACGATTGTGCACGAGGAGGGACTGCGGGCCATCGTCCGTCCCGGCCCCTACATCTGTGCGGAGTGGGACGGCGGCGGGCTGCCCGCCTGGCTGCTGCGCGACCCGCAGGTGCGGGTGCGCTCCAGCGAGCCGCGCTTCCTCGCCGCCGTGACCGCGTACCTCGACCGGGTACTGCGGCTCGTAGCGCCGTTGCAGATCGATCACGGCGGTCCGGTGATCCTCGTGCAGGTCGAGAACGAGTACGGCGCCTATGGAACGGATGCCTCGTACCTCGAGGCTCTCGTCGCGGTCACCCGTGCCGCCGGCATCGTCGTGCCGTTGACCACGGTGGACCAGCCCGCGGGCACGATGATCAGCGACGGCAGCCTGCCCGGTCTGCACAAGACGGCCTCCTTCGGCTCCCATGCCGCGGAGCGCCTTGCGCACCTACGCGAGCAGCAGCCGACCGGTCCGCTCATGTGCGGCGAGTTCTGGTGCGGCTGGTTCGACGACTGGGGCGCGCACCACCACACGACGTCCGCCGCGGAGTCTGCAGCGGAGCTTGACGCGCTGCTGGCGGCCGGGGCATCCGTCAACATCTACATGGTGCACGGCGGCACCAACTTCGGCTTCACGAACGGCGCCAACGACAAGGGTGTGTACCGCCCCATCACGACCTCCTACGACTACGACGCCCCCATCGACGAGGCGGGCAGGCCGACCGAGAAGTTCTGGGCGTTCCGCGAGGTCATCGCGAAGTACGTGCCTGTGCCCGCCGAGCTGCCGGCCGCGCCGGAGCCTGCGCCGGAGCCCGAGGCGCCGCTGCGCCCGGCCGGCACCCTGCTCGACGCGGCCGCCCGCATGGGCGAGTGGCGCGATTACGATGGCGCGCTGCCCACGATGGACGAGGCGGGCAGCTATCGCGGGCTGCTCGCGTACCGCACGGCACTGCGCGGCACGGATGTCCCCACGGTGCTCGCCTTCGCCGAAGTGCGCGATCGCGCCACGGTGTTCCTCGACGGCGTGCGCCTCGGGGTGCTCAGCCGCAGCCTGCATGAGCATGCGTTGACGCTGCCCCGCGGCACGGGCGAGCTGCTCGTGCTCGTCGAGGACGAGGGTCGCGTCGACTACGGGCAGCGCATCGGCGAGCATAAGGGCCTCATCGGGCCGGCGACGCTCGACGGTGTGCCGATCGCCGGGTGGCGGGTGCTGGTGATCGACGCCGACGCGCTCGCCGCGGGCGCCGAGCCGGGGCCTGTCGAGGCGCCCGCGTCCGTCGGCCCAGCGTTCCATCTCGCCGAGGTCGAGCTTGCCGCGCCGGCCGACCTGTTCCTCGACACGCACGGCTGGGGCAAGGGCGCGGCCTGGTTGAACGGCTTCCCCCTCGGCCGCTATTGGCAGGCCGGGCCGCAGCGCACGCTGTACGTGCCCAGCGCGGCGACCCGGGCGGGCGCCAATCGGCTCGTCGTCCTTGAGCTCGAGACGATCACGACCCCCGCGGCCGTCTTCCGTGCCGACCGGGAGCTTGGGCACACCGAGCACTGAGACCGCGGTCGAGGCCGTGGTCGCGTCGAGGTCGCGGCTCAGCCCTTCACACTGCCCGTCGTCAGCCCGGACTGCCAGTAGCGCTGCAGGAACAGGAAGGCGACGATCAGCGGGATGATCGAGACGAAGGCGCCGGTGAGAACGGTCGAGAACAGCACCTGCGCGCCGCCGCCAGCCGAGGCCGTCGCCTGCCACTGGGCGAGCCCGACGGTGACGGGGAACAGCGACGGCGTGTTCAGCATGATGAGCGGCAGGAAATAGTTGTTCCAGGTCGCCACGAGCTGGAACAGCAGCACCGTGACGATGCCGGGCGTGAGCAGGCGCAGGCCGATCGTGGCGAAGATGCGGAACTCGCCCGCCCCGTCGATGCGCGCCGCCTCGAGCAGGCTGTCGTCCACCGCATCCGTCGCATACACCCGCATGAGGTAGACCCCGAAGGGGCTCGCGAGGGACGGCAGGATGACCGCCCACATGGAGTCGGTGAGGTTGGCCGCTGCGAACAGCAGGTACGTCGGGATCGCGAGTGCCGTGAGCGGCACCATGATCGACCCCAGGATGATCGAGAACACGACGTTGCGTCCGCGGAAGCGGTACTTCGCGAGGGCGTAGCCGCAGGCTGTTGCCAGGATGGCCGCGCCGACCGCGCTCACGACGGCGTAGATCACGGTGTTGAGGGCCCACTGCCAGAACACGCCGTGCTGGAAGGTGAACAGGCTCTCGAAGTTGGCGACGAACTGGAACGAGTGGCCGAACCACATCCCGAAGGTGCTGAACAGGTCGGAATTGTCCTTCGTCGTGGAGATGAACAGCCAGACCAGCGGCACGAGGAAGTAGACCAGGATCACCCACAGGATGATGGTGAGGACGGTGCTCCCCCGCTTGCGGCGCGAGGACCTCCGGCGCGGGGACCCCTGGCGAGCTGCGGTTCGCGATGCGGCTCGCGGTGCGGTCGTGCTCTGCACGCTTGTGGTCATGCTTGACGCTCCCGTCGGTTGGCCGCCGTCTGCACCACGAACGACACGATCATGATGATGATGCCGAGCAGGAAGGCGAGCGCGGCGGCGTAGTTGATCTCCTGGCTCCGGAACGCGACGTTGTAGGCGTACAGGTTCGGCGTGAAGTCCGTGCCGATGGAGTTCGGTGCGATGTTGGACAGCAGGTTGGGCTCGTTGAACAGCTGGAACGAGCCGATGATCGAGAAGATGACCGTCAGCAGCAGCGCCTGCCGGATGGCGGGCAGCTTGATGCTCCAGGCGATGCGGAACTGGCCCGCCCCGTCGATCTCGGCGGCCTCGTAGAGCTCCTCGGGGATTGAGCGCAGCGCCGCGTACAGGATGATCATGTTGTATCCGATGAACTCCCAGCAGACGATGTTCATCGTCGAGCCCAGGATGTTCTTCGGCGAGAGCAGGTTCGGCGCCGACAGCCCGACCGCGTGGAAGAGCTGGGTGATCAGCCCGAAGTCGCTTCCGTAGAGGTAGCCCCACATGAGCGTGGCGACGACGCTGGGAACGGCGTAGGGGACGAACACGAGCAGCCGCACGACGCGCCCGCCGCGGACCCGGCCGCTGTCGAGAGCGAGCGCGATGCAGATCGACGCCGCGAGCATGATCGGCACCTGGACGAACAGGAAGATCGTCACCCGGCCCAGACCGGCCCAGAAGCTCGGGTCCTGGAGTGCGCGGAGGTAGTTGCCGAGGCCGGTGAAGATCTCGCCGCCGACGAGCTGCGAGGAGAACAGGCTGAGGTAGAGCGAGTAGCCGAGCGGGGCGATGAACATCGCGGCGAAGATGATGAGGAACGGCACCGTGAGGGTCCACGCCGCGCGGGTCTGCCCGCGGCGGAGTTGTGCGGAATTCTTGCGAGAGCTGAGTGTGGTCATGGTCGACTCCGGACGGGGTGGTGCGGGCCGCGGGGCGACCCGCACCACCGTGCGGTCACTTGACGGTGAAGCCCTGCTGCTTCGCGTAGCTGACGACCTGGCTCTGCCAGCTGGCGAGTGCCGCCTTCAGATCGGTGTGGTCGGCGATGGCCTTGCCGAGGGTGTTCGTGTAGCTCGAGTTCACGTAGTCCATGAAGGGGAGCCACTCGAACTTCTTGTCGACGGTGCTGGAGACCCCGGCGAAGAACTTGTTCACCTGCTGCCCGCCGTAGAAGTCGCTCTTCTGGTCGACGAACTGCGGGGTGGAGAGCGTCGCCGTCTTCGTCGGGAAGAGGAACTGCTGGTTGGCGAGCATGAGCGTGGAATCCGCGTCGTTGTTGATGAACTTGGTGAACTCGTAGGCGGCGATCGGATTCTTCGTCGCCGCCATCACGGCGTCGGAGGACCCGCCCCAGTTGCCCGACACGTTGTCGCCGGCGTTCCACTGCGGGATGTCACCCGCGCGCCACTTCCCGCTCGTGCTCTTCACCGTGCCCTGGAGGAAGACCGGTCCCCAGGCGGCGACGAGCCAGCTCGCGTACTTGGACTGCGCGAGGCCCTGGTAGTAGGCGTCCGTGAAGTCGGGGTCGGTGGCGACCAGGTCCTTGTCGATCAGGTCTTGCCAGTACGACACGACCTTCTGGTCGGTGTCCGAGTTCAGATCGACCGAGACCGTCTTGTTGCCGTCGTAGCCGAACGGCTTGGCGCCGGCCTGCCAGAAGAACCCGATCATCTGGAACATGTCGTTGCCGGGCAGATCGGTGAGGTAGGAGCCGGTCTTCGACTTGACCTGCTGGGCGGCGGTGGCGAAGTCGGCCCAGGTCTTCGGTGCGCCGTTGATCCCGGCCTTCGTGAGGATGTCGTTGCGGTACAGCGTTCCGAGGGGGCCCGAGTCCTGGGGGATCGCCCAGACACCGGACGAGGTCTGGACCTGGTTCCAGACCCAGTCGACGTAGTCGCCCTTCAGGTCGGCGCCACCGTACGGCGTCAGGTCCAGCAGGCTCTTGGTCTGGGTGAAGGACGGGATGTAGTCGTATTCGACCTGCGCGACATCCGGGATGCCCTTGCCGGACTTCAGCGCCGCCCGGAGCTTGGGGTAGTGCTGGGCCCCGCCCGTGGTGTTGACGACGTTCACCTTGATCTTGGGGTACTTCTTCTCGAAGAGGTTGACCTCGTTCTGGATGTCCGGCACCCAGGTCCAGAAGGTCAGAGTGGTCGGCGTGTTCATCGCCTTGTCGATCTGATCCTGCGTGACCGGCTTGGTGGTCTGCGAACCGCTCGGTCCGCTGGGGCTGCAGCCGGTCAGCAGCAAGGCAGTTGCTGCAGCGACCGAGAGCAGCGACGCTGCTGTCTTTCGGAACTTCATGACTGACTCTCTTTCTTGTTGGTGACACCCGGAGATCCGGCGGAGATCCGGGCGGGCAGGCACGGGACGGTGCTGTCCCGCGGGTGCGTGGGTGCCGCAGTCCGTTTCTGTGGCGATCCGTTTCTGTGTCGGTCTGGTGATGCGGTGATGCGGCGCTCCGGGGATGCCGCAGCCGGGGCGGCTCAGCCGGGGGACCCCGGCCGGGGCGGTTCAGTCGGCAGTGCCGATCAATGCGCGAACGCTCCACGGTCCGAGGACGAGCTCGCTGCCGGCCTCCAGCGGATCGCCGGTCTCGAGATCGCTCGCCGCGTGGGCGAGCGTCGTGGTCACGGTCGTCCAGCTCCAGTTGAAGAGGAACCAGGTGCGGCCCCCTCCGGGCAGGGTCCCCGAGGCGACCGTGAGCGGAAGTGCGCGGTCGAGGACGATCTCGTCGGCGACCGCCGTGGGCCGCGCCCAGCGGAACAGTCCCGCGGCCAGGCTCGTCGACGGGACCGTGCCGACCGTCGTCACCCGCCCCTCCCCCCAGGCGTGTGTGGTCACGGCCGGGAAGTCGCCGAAGCGGGGATGGACGTAGCGGGCGACGACGTCGGCGTCATCGACGATGAGCCCGTCGGCCCAGCCCTCGCCGGCCGCGTCGTCGGGCAGCACCCCCGCCTCGTCCCCCACGACCGGAATCGGGGCCGCGAGGTTGGAGAACTCCTCGTAGTGCACTCCGGCGGCCTCGCTCAGGCGCTCCGGGGCGACAGCCACCCGCGCCCGCGCCTCGTGGTCGCCGTAGCCGGTGCGGATCCCCAGGACGAGGTGCCCGCCCGCCGCGGCGTAGTCGCGCAGCAGGTCGAGCTCCTCGTCGGCGGCGACGTAGACGGCGGGGGCGACGAGAACGGGGAAGCGGCGGGCCAGCTCCGCGGCGCCGAGCGCCGCCGCCTGGGCGAGGTGGAGGATGCGGGCCTGCCGACCCGCCTCGACCACGCCGCGGTGGAAGGCGTCGAAGATGCGCTCGTAGGAGCGGCGGTCGGGCTCGACGCCCGTGCCGAGCGGGGGGAAGAACTCGAGCGCCCACTTCGACTCGTTCGACCACAGCAGGGCCACGTCGGCGTCCGGCTCGAAGCCGTCGAGTCCGGTCCCGATGCGGCGCAGCGCGGCGCCGATCTCGGCGATCTCGCCGTACACGCGGCCGGGCACGAGGCTGTGCGGCAGCACTCCGCCCCAGTAGGTCTCCGTGCCGTAGGGGATCGTGTGCCAGTGCCAGTACTCGACCATGGCGGCGCCGCGGCTGATCAGGGCGAACGCGGCCATCTTCAGCTGGCCGGGCCACGGGGGGAGGTTGCTCGCGCTACCGCCGATGGTCTGCGCATCCGTCTCAGTGACGAGGAAGCGCGACTGTCGCGACGAGAACATCCGGTCGGCCTGCCGGAGCAGGCCCGCGACGCCCGAGGTCGTCCACTCGGTGACCGCCTCGTGCTCCGAGTCGGCGGCGAGGTGGTCCTGCATCGCGTAGTACGGGTTGCCCGCGGTGATGTCGAGCGCCTGCGTGAGCTGCTCGTCGTCGAGCGCGGGGCGCGGGTAGGCGATGCACGTCGTGACGAACTGGCCGGGGCGTGCGTACTCGCGCACGATCTCGGCCTGCCAGGCGATGAACTCGCTCGTGAGCCGGGCCTGGTAGCGCCGCCACGCGAGGTCGTACTGGGGCAGGGTGTTGCCGTCGGGACGCCACAGCTCGGACCAGTCCGCGATCCGGTGCGACCAGTAGACGAGCCCCCACTCCCGGTTCAGGGTCTCCACATCGCCGTAGCGGTCTTCGAGCTCACGGACGAAGCCCTCGAAGACGCCCTGGTTGTGGAGCAGGTGCAGCCCGGGCTCGTTGTCGACCTGGTAGCCGATGACGGCGGGGTGGTCGGCGTAGCGGGCGACGATCCGGCGGATGACGCGCTCGGCGTGGTACCGGAACGCCGGGTGGGAGAAGTCGATCTCCTGCCGGCCTCCCCATGGCACGCGTCGCCCCGTCGCGTCCTCGGCGGCGATCTCCGGGTACGCCTGCTGCAGCCACGGCGGCGCGGCGTAGCTGGGGGTGCCCAGGATCACGCCGATGCCGCGTCGGTGCGCCCCGTCGAGCACGGGCTGCAGCCAGTCCAGCTCGAACACGCCGTTCCGCGGCTCCCACGTCGACCACACGGACTCCCCCACGCGGATCACCGAGAAGCCCGCCTCGACCATGAGGTCAAGGTCCGTCTCGAGGCGGTCCGTCTGCTGGTATTCCGCGTAGTAGGCGGCGCCGAACAGCACGCTGCTCGGCTCGAAGGGCGTCACATCACTCATTCGCACGACTCCGTTGTCTGTCGATCTCGATCCCCGGCGAGCGCCTCACGCGCCTCGCGATCGGCAACGCTAACGCATTTCGTTACCGGTAACAATTGTCTGCGACGAAATTGTTACCGATAACGTTTTGGCTCAGCCGAGGGGCGCAGCTCCGGTCGATGCGCGGACGACGAGCTGCGCCGGCGGATCCTCCGTGAGCTCCTGCGCGCCACCGAGCTGCGCCAGCAGCCGCCGGAACGCCCGCCGTCCCTGCTGTTCGAAGGCGAGCCGGACGGTCGTCAGCGGAGGCTGCACGTACGCCGCCTCGGGGATGTCGTCGATGCCCGTGACCGAGACGTCGAGCGGGATCCGCCGCCCCACCACCGTGAGGGCGCGCATGGCGCCGATCGCCATCTGGTCGTTGGCGCACACGACGGCGGTCACCCCGGCCTCGCGGGGGATCGTCTGCGCGGCGCTGTAGCCGGAGGGCGCCGACCAGTCGCCGTGGGCCGTCCCGAGCGAGGTGAGTCCGTGGCGCTCGAGCGCCGCGAGATAGGCGTGCTCGCGGTTGCGGCTCGCCACCCAGCTCGGCGGCCCGCCGATGTGGAAGAAGCGGCGGTGCCCGAGCCCGACCAGGTGGTCGACGATGGCATGCAGCCCGCGAAGGTGCTCGGGCGCCCCCACGACGGAGTCCTCGGTCTCCGTGTGGATGAGCACCGGGACCCGGAACTCGGCCCGGGTGAACGCATCGGTCATCTCATCGCTCGAGGCCAGGGTGACGATCCCCGCGATGTGCTGGCTGGTGACGGCTCGGATCGCCTCGTCGAGCGCCGCGCGATCGGTCGCGTCGACGGTGACGATGTCGAGCAGGTAGCCGGCGGCGCGCGCCTCGAGGATGACGCCCTGCAGGATGCGCGCCGGCCCGAGCTGATCGAGGGCCTGGATGAGTACCGCGACGCGATGAGCCTGCCGGGTCGCCAGGGAGCGGGCCGTGAGGTTGGGGCGATAGCCGAGCGCGTTGAGCGCCTGCGTGACGCGCTCGTGGTTCTTGGGCCGGATGCCGCTGTCGCCCTTGAGGAAGCGGCTCACCGTCTGATGCGAGACCCCGGCGACGCGCGCGACGTCGTAGATCGTCGGCGGCCTGCCGAGATCCTGTCCGGACGGGCCGCCGGGGGCCGCATCCGGAGTGCTCATACTCCCCATCATGCTCGCCCATACGCTAGCGTTCCTTGTTACCGCTCACAATTCGCGGGATTTTCGTCGGCATCGGTCGTCTGGAGCAGCGTTGACCAGTCACTTCCCCTCCTTCCGTTTCGGCGGGGACTACAACCCCGAGCAGTGGGACCCCGCCGTCTGGGACGAGGACGTCGCGCTCATGCAGGGCGCCCACGTCACGACGGCGACCGTGGCCGTGTTCGCCTGGGCGAAGCTCGAGCCGGAACCCGGGCGCTTCGAGTTCGAGTGGCTCGACACCGTGCTCGACAAGCTGCACGCGGGAGGCATCCGCGTCATCCTGGCCACCGCGACCGCCTCGCCCCCCGCCTGGCTCGCGCGTCGGCACCCCGAGAGCCTTCCGGTCACCGCCGACGGCGTGCGTCTCGGCTTCGGATCGCGGCAGCAGTACAGCCCGAACTCGGCGGCATACCGCCAGCATGCGGAGCGGCTCGTGCGTGAGCTGGCGACGCGATACGGCGCGCATCCGTCCGTCGAGGCGTGGCATGTGAACAACGAGTACGGATGCCACGTCTCCGAGTCCTTCGACGACGAGTCGGTCGCCGCCTTCCGCGACTGGCTCCTCACCCGCTACGGCACGGTGGACGAGCTCAACCGCGCCTGGGGCACGGCGTTCTGGTCGCAGGCCTACGCGAGCTTCGACGAGGTCGACGCCCCGCGAGCCGCCCCCACCTTCGGCAACCCCACGCAACTGCTGGACTGGCGCCGCTTCAACAGCCAGGCGCTGCTGTCGCTGTTCCGGATGGAGAAGGCGGTGCTGTCCGAGCTGTCCCCCGGCGTTCCCGTGACGACCAACCTCATGGGGCTGTTCCAGCCCGCCGACTACTGGAGCTGGGCGGACGAGCTCGACTTCATCAGCGACGACGCCTACCCGGACCCGGCCGAGCCGGCCGAGCAGACCCGCGTGGCTGCCGTTCGCGACCTGGTCCGCTCGCTCGGCGGCGGCCGGCCCTGGCTGCTGATGGAGCAGAGCCCCAGCGCGGTGAACTGGCGCGACCGGAACGTGCCGAAGCCGGCCGGCATGAACCGGATGCATGCGCTGCAGTCCGTCGCGCGGGGCGCCGACGGCGTCCTGCACTTCCAGTGGCGTCAGGCGGCCGCGGGCGCCGAGAAGTTCCATGCCGCGATGGTGCCGCACGCGGGGCCGCACACGCGCGTGCATCGCGAGATCCGGGCGCTCGGCGCCGAACTCGCCGAGCTCTCGGCCGGGTCGGTCCTCGGCGCGGAGGTTCCCGCCCCCGTCGCCATCCTGTGGGACTGGGAATCCTGGTGGGCCCTTTCGCAGAGCGCCATCCCGGCCGAGACCGACTATCCGACGGCGGTGCTCGACTGGCACGCCGCGCTGCTGCGGCGCGGGGTCGTGGTCGACTTCGTGCGCCCGGGCGCGCCGCTCGACGGCTATGGTCTTGTCATCGCGCCCGCTCTGCAGGTGGCCTCCTCCGAGGAGCTCGACGTGCTGGCGGCCTACGCGGAATCGGGCGGCCAGCTCGTGGTCGGGTGCCAGACCGGTGTGCTCGACCGCGAGCTGCACGTCTACCTCGGCGGTTATCTCGGCGGGGCCGGCTCGGCCCTGCAGCGGGTGCTCGGCCTCGCGATCGAGGAGTTCGCCCCGCTGCGGCACGCCGGCGACACGGCATCCGTCATCGGCGACTTCGAGGGCGCGGCGACGCAGTGGCAGGAGCTCACGGTCGTCCGCGACGCCGAGGTGCTCGCTCGCTTCGGCGACGGCCAGGCGGCGGGACAGGCGGCGATCACCCGCCGCGCGAGCGGCGGGCGCGGTGCCGGCTGGTACGTCGCGACGGCACCGGCTCCCGAGCTCGCCGACGCCCTCATCGACCGCCTGCTCGTGGACGCGGAGATCGATCCGCCGTTCGCCGAACCCCTCGTGGGCGTCGAGACCGTGGAGCGTGGCGGGGTGCGCTTCGTGCTCAACCACGGCGGCGTGGCGCGGCGGCTCGTCGTCCAGGGCCGCCCCGTCGAGCTGCCCGCGTACGGGGTCGTCATCTTGTAGCCGTCGCTCGTGGGCCGGGCACCCCCGGGGGCACCGCCCGGGGGCGCGGTTCAGAAGCGCCGCTCAGGAGCGGCCGACGCCGGGCCGATCCAGCTCGAGCACGAGGTCGGAGTGCAGCCGCCAGTGGGCGACGACGCGGTACCCCGCCCGTTCGAGCGCGGGCACCCCGTCCCCGTCGACGACGCCCTCGCCGGGGAAGTCCGCCTCGACGGCGAAGACCGTGCCGGCCGTGAAACGGTGCTGCGCCGCGGCGGCCTCGATCGTCAGGAGCCCGTCGTGCCAGGTGGTCCCGTCCTGGTAGGGGAGGACGAGCTGCGGCACGGTGACCGCGGCGAAGTCCTTCGGGTACAGCCGGTACGCGTTCTCGGGTCGTCGGCTGGGGCGCACCACCTCGTCGAAGGCGATCTGGTCGCCCGGCCGGGCGGTGACGGCGACCACGTGGCCCACGTTCGCCCAGTCGCTGTCGTTCTCGGCGTAGGGGGTGCGGTACTGCGCGTATTTCGGGGCGGATGCCAGCAGCACGGCCACGAGCACGGCGAGTCCCGCGGGCTTCCAGGAGCGGGCGATCGCCTCGACGCCGAGCGCCATGAGCACTGCAGCCGCCGGCGCGGTGAAGGTGAGGTAGCGCGGGGAGTAGTTGTGGAGCGTCGGGATCGTCCCGATCAGGAAAGCGCTCGGCAGCCCCGCCCACAGCACGAGGGTGAGCCCGAGGCCCCGGTCGAGGCGCTCCTCGCGCCGGGCGATCATCACGACCACGGCGAGCAGCAGCAGCGCCCAGCCGAGCCACGCGAGCGGGTCGGAGGCGAACCACTGGCTCACGAGCCAGGTCTTCGCGGGCATGGGCCGGTGCGCGAGGAACGCGACCTGGTGCCGTTCGAGCGCGCCGAACACGATCACGGGCGCGGCGAGCACGAGCGCGACGGCGGAGGCCCCCGCCCAGCCGCGCAGCTGAGCCGCCTGCGCCGGCGCTCCCCGGCCGGTCCACGCCACGGCGAGGCATCCGATCACCACGATCATGCTGCCCACGTACGGATTGACCGCGGTGCCCGCTCCGGCGGTGAGGGCGAAGAGCGCCCAGCCCCGGCGCCGTTCGAGCCGCCCGCGCAGCGTCGCCACCCCGATGACGGCGATCCAGGTGGCGAAGGCGGCGGTCCAGGCGTAGCCGCGGGCCTCGACGCCGGCGAAGTCGATCCGCGGCAGCAGCAGCGCGATCACGGCCGCGGTGAGCGCGAGCCGCCAGCCGCGGTCGAAGAGCCGCACGAACACGATGAGCCCGGCGATCGTGAGGCCCGTCGCGATCGCGGAGGGGAAGCGCAGCGCGAAGGGACTCGCCCCGAACAGCGCGACCCACACGTGCAGCCCGGCGTAGTAGACGGCGTGCACGGCGTCGACGTGCGTCACCTCGTGCAGGAACGAGGGCAGCGAGCGCTGCGCCGACAGGGCGGAGGCGGCTTCGTCGCCCCACAGCGAGGGAACCCAGGAGCCGATCGCGGTGACGAGCATCGCGACGAGACCCGCGATCACGGGCACGGCGGTCCTCGGCGCGCGCAGCCGGCCGAGCGCCGCGGAGGGGGCGCTCAGCGACGGCAGGATGGCGGTCATGCCTGTCAGCGAAGCAGGCGGACTCGGAGAATCCGTTAAGGATGCCTATGCCTGTGCCCTGTGTGCCCATGAAGAGGGGTGCGGACCGGCGCGCAGGACGGCGATCGGGGTCAGCGCAGCGCCACGACGGGGCGCCCCGCGTTCCACAGCGAGTCCGCTCCCCAGCAGCCGACGATCGGCTCGTCGGGGTTCTGGCCGCGACGCTCCGCGAAGTGCGCTGCGAGCCACTGCAGCCGCACGGTGAGGGCGAACTGGGCGTAGAACGGGTCGGACGCCGGCTCCGGATCCTCGATCGTCGCGACGGTGATGCCCTCGGCGTGCGCGGCCGCGGCGATGCCGTCGACCAGCCCGTCGGGGTCCGTCGCCGGCTGCAGGGCGATGAGCGTGTCGGCGCTGAGCAGCGGCACGGCGGAGCCGTGCAGGAGCGTCTCGGCGTCGTAGGCCTCGCTCAGGACGCGGGCCGCCTCGCGCAGCTTCAGCGCGCCCTCCGCGGCGGTGATCGCCCACGGCCCGGTGCCCACGAGCACGGCCGCGCGCTGCGGCGGCGCGATGTGCGCGATGTCGGGCCGGGCGATCGCGGACTCGACCCGAGCGGCGCTGTCGAGCAGCATCCGGGTGCCGCGCTCCTCCGCCGCAGCGTCACCGCGTGCCGCGGCGATGCCGTCGGCGAGCCGGGCGATCACGGCGAGTGTGCCGAGGTAGCTCACCGTGTAGGTGTCCGTGGTCTCCTTCGGGCTGGCGATGATCGCCTCCGGCCAGTTCGCGTCTGCGCCGGTGACCGTCACGAGCGGGGTGTCCGCCGTAAGCGCGCGCTGACGCACGCTCAGCGAGTACGCCGTCTGGCCGGTGTGGCTGATCACGATCATCGCGTCGCCCACGCCGGCCTCCGGCTCCCACCGCGCCTGCTCCAGGGAGGAGATCGCGACGGCCTCGATGCCGCGGTGCCGGAGGTGCCACGCACCGAGTCGCGCTGCGTGATAGCTCGTGCCCGTGCCGACGAGCAGGATGCGGCGCGCAGCGGCCAGCATCGTGGACTGCTCGGGGAACGACGACGCCGCCAATTCGCGCAGCACGCGTCCTTGCGTGCCGATCGATCGGGATAGCTGCGTGTCCATCTTTCGAGATAAGACTATCCCGGTGTAAATCACAACGGATTCCGTAGGGCGCAAGGGTGAATGCGACGAAAACGGTGGCCAAATTCTTAACTCGACCATCGCCAAGCGGCTACTTGCTCGGCACGACGATCAACTCAGAAGTCCGTCAGGTTCGCCCTCAGCGTGCCATCGCCGTATTCGGTGCGCGCGAGGCCGCGGCGGCGCAGCTCCGGCACGAGCCGGTCGAGGAAGCGGTGCACCGTCGTCGGGTGCAGGTCACCGGAGAAGATGAAGCCGTCGTTGTCGGCGACCTCCCCGAACTCCTCGATGTAGTCGGCGATGTCCTCCGCCGTGCCGACCCAGCCGGTGCGATCGGCGGCGCGCCCCTTGCGGGCGTGGCGGCGCAGCAGCTCGCGCAGGGTGTGGCCCTCGAAGGAGTCGGCCCCCGCGAGCAGGCCCGTGATCGAGCCGCGCGAGACGTGCTGCCCGAACACGGCGTCCGGGTCGATGGGCTTGTCCCAGTCGAGCACCGTGAGGTCGGTCTCCAGGTCGCTGGACTGGCCGAGCAGGATCGCGGAGAGCTCGGCATCCGTCGGGTCCTCGCTCGCGGCGACGACGCGGTCGACCTCCGAGCGGCTCGCGACGATCTCGGGCTTGAAGACGAACAGGGTCTTGATGCCGGATGCCTCGCGGCCGGCCGCGACGGCGGCGTCGATCACCCGCTGCCGGTACCCGGCCACCGAGTCGACGGTCAGCGGGGCGAACGCGAGCTGCACCTGCGAGTTCGTGCCCGCGAAGGCGATGCCGCGTGGGCTACCTCCCGGGGAGACGATCACGGGGTCGCCGTCGTCGAAGGGGATCGCGTTGAGCGGCCCCGTGACGTCGAAGTACTCCCCCGCGTGGTGGAAGGCGTCGATCTTCGAGCCGTCGGCGAAGCGCCCGGACTCTGGGTCGTTCACGTAGGCGCCCGCGCCCCAGCTGTGCCAGAGCCGCTTCACGACGTCGAGCCATTCGGTGGCGCGGTCGTAGGCGGCGTCGTGCGCCAGGGGCGGCACGCCGAAGTGGCGGCTGGATGCGACATCCGTCACCACGTTCATGCCGTAGCGGCCGCCGCTCAGGTGGTGCAGCGTCGCCGCCTGCCGTGCCGCGAGGTACGGCGGCGTCGCGACGGGGTTGATGGTCGGCGTGAAGCCGAGGTGCCTGGTCGCATTCAGCAGGTACGGCACGAGCAGCAGCGGGTCGTGCTTCGGGCCGCCGTAGGCGGCACGCGTGCGCAGGTCGATCGTCTCGGGGCTGCCGATCGACAGCGCGTCCTCGAGGATCACGAGGTCGAGCCCCGCCTGCTCGAGCTGCTGCACGGCCTGCACGTACAGTTCGGGGCGGTACCACTCGTAGCCCCAGCGGTAGTCGGCGCGGCCCCAGGCCTGCGGGCCGAAGCCGCGGGAGAAGAACCAGCCGAAGTGCTGCAGTCGGGTCATGCTGTCATCCTCATCGATCGAACGGCGGCCGGCGCACGCGCGTGATGGAGCGCTCGAGGTCGCGGACCAGATCCGACACGTCCTCGATGCCGACCGAGAGCCGGATCGTTCCCGGCCCGATGCCGTTCTCGGCGAGCTCGGCCGGGGTCAGATGGATGTGGGTCGTCGAGGCCGGGTGCAGGATCAGCGAGCGCACGTCCCCGAGGTGGGTCATCCGGCTGAACAGGGTCACGTTGTCGATCAGGCTTCGGGCGGCATCGATCCCGCCGCGCAGAGTGAAGGCGAACACGGAGCCCTGGCCGTTCGGCAGGTAGCGCGCGGCGAGCGCGTGGTATGGGCTCGAGGTGAGCCCGCTGTAGGCGACGGATGCCACCTCAGGGCGCCCTTCGAGCCAGCGGGCCAGCTCGAGCGCGTTGGCCGAGTGCTGCCGCACCCGCAGGGAGAGCGTCTCGATGCCCTGCTGCAGCAGGAAGGCGTTGAAGGGTGAGAGCGTCGGGCCGAAGCGGCCGGCCAGCTCGCGAGCGCGCGCCGTGAAGTCGGGGATCGTGCCCGCGTCGACGATGGCGCCGCCGATCGCCGATCCGTGGCCGGAGAGGAACTTGCTCGTCGAGTGCACCACGATGTCGGCGCCGTGCAGGATCGGTCGCACGAGGTACGGCGTCGCGAGGGTGTTGTCGACGATGACGGGCACGCCGTGGGCGTGCGCGACCCGGGTGACCAACTCGAGGTCGGGCAGCTCGTTACCCGGGTTCGGGATGGACTCGACGAACACGGCCTTCGTGTCCGGCCGGAAGGCCGCGGCCAGTGCGTCGGCGTCGTTCGGGTCGGGCACGAAGCTCGCGGTGATGCCGAAGCGGGCGAAGTCCTCGCGCAGCAGCCCGCGGGTGCCCTCGTAGATGGAGCGCGCCGAGACGACGTGGTCGCCCTGCTGCAACAGGGTGAGGAAGGTGATGGTGAGCGCGGCCTGGCCGCTGGCGACGGCGACGGATGCCTGCCCGCGCTCGAGCGCCGCGAGGCGCCGCTCGACCGAGGCGATCGTGGGGTTGCCGTAGCGCGTGTAGTAGTAGCCCTCGTCCTCGCCGGCGAAGCGGCCGGCCGCCTGGTCGAAGTCGTCGAACAGGAATCCGTTGCTCAGATAGACGGGGGTGATGCGCGCGCCGTGCCCCGCGTCCGGCACGAAGCCCGCATGCACCTGCTCGGTCGCGAAACCATACGCCTGCAGTGCGGGGTCCGTGTGCACCGCGCCGTCGGGTACAGCTGTGGTCATGCGGTACAGGGTGCCACGCGCCTCCGAGCGGAGACACCACTGTGACCCGAGATTACGTCGCTTTCCGGTGCGGCTGCGCCCCTGTTGCCGGTCCTGTCGTTGTCGCTGCCTGCTATGTCGCTGCCTGCTTTGTCGTTGTCGTTGTCGTTGTCGTTGCTTGTTGCTTGTTGCTTGTTGCTTGTTGCGCCGTCGACCGTCGCTGCCACTGCCGCCGCCGTGGGGCAGCCTGATCCGCCGAGGTCGGAGACCGCCCCGGCGACGTTAGGGTCTCCTGCACAATTTCTTCGCGATTCACCGTTCGGGTCGAAAGATGTGCAGGAAGCCCTACTCCGCCGGCCCCTACTGCGCTGGCCCCCACTACGGCGGCCGCTGCCGCGCTGGTCATGACATCTCGGCGCTGCGAGGCGAAGGAACTAGCGCCGCCCCCTGGCCGGATCCACCACGCGCAGGACGGCAGCGAGTCGTGCCGGAGCCAGCGCGAGGAGGCGGGTCGCGTCGGCTCGGGAGATCGGCGTGGTCAGGAGGGCCGTCTGGATCGCGTGGACGAGCTGGTCGCCGGCAAGGCAGGACATGGACTGCCGCAGTGCTTCGGGCACGGGCACCGCGAGCTTGTAGGCCGCGGGGTGCGCGCGTTCCATCCCGGGGAAGCGGAGGGCGCTCCAGTGAGGTGTGAACGCGCCGGCGAACCCGCGGCGGATGACGTCCACGAAACCGCTGTCGCGGTAGCTGCGGTTCAGCTCGGCCGTGGTCGCGACGTGGCCGAGGCGGCAGAGGAATCCGAGCACGCGCCTGTCCTGCGGGGGTGCGCGACCTGGCCGCGGATGTCGTCCACAGTGCGGATGTTGTGCACAGCGAGGGGCGACAGGATGGGGTCATGTCTGTCGTGAAGATCAACGCCATCGAGGTGCCCGAGGGCGCTGGAGCAGAGCTCGAGTCGCGCTTCGCCGCGCGCAAGCACGCCGTGGACTCCGCGCCCGGATTCGAGGGCTTCCAGTTGCTGCGCCCCGTCTCGGGCGAGGCGCGCTACTTCGTCGTGACCACCTGGGCCGATGAGGAGTCGTTCCAGGCCTGGCGCGAGAACGGTGCCGCAGCCGCGCATCACGGTGCCGCGGGCCAGCGCCCCGTCGCGAGCGGCGCGAGCCTCCTCGAGTTCGAGGTCGTCGAGCTCGAGGTCTGATCGCTGCCGGGACACCCCGTTCGCGCAGTCGTATGCGAGTGGGGTGGACGCAGTTCGTGAGCCCCTAGAGCCTCGAAGCGCTCGATTCACGCATCACCAGAAATGGGTCCACCAAGGTCGTGCCGCTGGGGACGGCGATGCCGCTCATCGCGTCAATGATGATCATCGCGGCGCGACGTCCGATCTCGGTTTGATTGAGGTCGATGGTGGTCAGAGGCGGGCGGGCGGCCTCGGCCATAACGTCCCAGTTGTCCACGCCGACGACTCCGACGGCGGTGGGGACCTCCACACCTGATTCTCGGAGGCCGGTTTCGAAACCGCGGGCGATCTGGTCGCTGCCGCAGAATGCGCCGTCGAACTCGACATCGTCGCGAATCAGCCGCATCGCCGATTCGCGTCCCCATCGCTCGGACCACTCCCCGAACTGCGGGTCCGACGCCCAGTTCAGGCCTCGGGTGGAAAGAGCCTCGGCGGCGCCGAGGTGCCGATCGTTCGTGGCGGTCTGCGACGCCGGTCCGGTGATCTGGACGAGCCGTTTGCGGCCGCTGCCCATCAGGTGTTCGACCGCCAAGGCTCCGACTCTGCGATTGTCGGGGGCGATCGAGTAGTCGCTCGGATCCGTCGAGGGGGCGTAGGCGTAGACCACCGGGATCGATCCGGTGCGACCGATGGGTGGCCGAGGGTCGTTGTTGCGACCGGTGACGATGATGCCGTCGACGCGGCGCCGCACCAGGCTGTCGATGTAGAAGCGCTCGCGTACGGCGTCACCACGGCTGTCGCACATGAGCACAGCCACCTGCCCGGGGCCGAGCGTGTCCTCGGCCCCGAGCATGATCGGGATCGTGAACCGTCCGAAACTATCCGAGGTCAACACCCCCACGGAGTAAGCCGGCGACGTCGCGATCTGCTCAGTCCCGCCTCGCCCACGCGGGGAGAACCCGAGGCGCTCGGCCTCTCGGGCCACCCGCTCTCTCGTCGCCGCGGAGACGCGGCCAGTGCCGTTCAGCGCCTTCGACACCGTTGCGATGGACACCCCGGCGGCTTCGGCGACGTCGTTGATAGTGCTCCCGGGCATTGCTCCCCAATCTTGGGAAAAAGATGACGTTGACTCTTTCCCACTTTTTCTCATATCTTCTGCGCTGTGAGATGAAAATCTCGTTGGTTTATTTCATCAAGACTTTCCCAATTTTTCACTTCATCGGAGAAGTACGGTTATGCAGACAGTCGTCAGCGAGACACGTGGCCCGGTTGCCCTTTCGGCATTCAGCCGGGTCACCGTCGCTCCGCTCGTTCGGGGAGCGGTGAGCTTCACCCCCGAGGGGTTTCTCGGGTCCTGGCAGACGCTCAACACGAACAAGACGATTCCCCACTGCATCGACCAACTCGAAGCCTCCGGCGTGATCGACAACTTCCGGAGGGTGACGGGGGAGTCTGACGCCCCGTTCCGCGGATTCCCGTTCGCAGATTCTGACGCGTACAAGGTGCTGGAAGCGATCGCCTGGGAGGTCGGCCGCACCGGCACCACCGACTACGACGAGTTCACCGATTTCATGATCGGTCTCATCGCTCGTGTTCAAGCCGACGACGGCTACATCAACACCTGGGTGCAAGGCGGGGAATCGCCGGACCGGCCGCTGACGGCTATGCGTTGGTCTCATGAGCTCTATTGCCTCGGTCACCTGATCCAAGCGGCGGTCGCGTTCTCACGTGCGGCCGGCCGTCGTGATCTGCTGGAGCTGACGATCCGCTATGTCGATCTGGTCGAGCGTGAGCTGGGCTTTGAAGGGCGTGGTGATGTAGACGGGCATCCTGAGATCGAGACGGCGCTGATCGAGCTGTGGCGCGAGACGAACGAGCAACGGTTCCTCGCCCTCGCAGGGCGATTCATCGACGAGCGCGGGCACAAGACGGTCGGGCAGGACCGCCTCGGTTACGAATATTTCCTCGATCATGAGCCGATCCGCGAAGTGACCGAGGCCACCGGCCATGCCGTGCGGCAGCTCTATCTCGCAGCCGGCGCCGCCGACCTCGAGATCGAGCAGCCCGACCCCGCACTCGAAGGCGCTCTCCAGCGGATCTGGGACAGCGTTCATCACCAGAAGATGTACATCACCGGCGGCCTGGGGTCCCGGCATCGCGACGAGTCTTTCGGAGATCCGTACGAGCTGCCGCCGGACCGGGCGTATTCCGAGACGTGTGCGGCGATCGCCAACTTCATGTGGAACTGGCGGATGCTCCTTCGCTCCGGTCAGTCGCGGTTCGCTGATGAGATGGAGCGGGGCCTCTACAACGCGATTGCCGCATCGACGGCGTTGTCGGGCACGGAGTTCTTCTACGCCAATCCGCTTCAACTGCGCGAGGGGCATCGCTCCGAGGAGAACGCGCCCGCAGGCCGCACCAGCTGGTACAGCTGCGCCTGCTGTCCGCCGAATCTCGCCCGGCTGATCGCGTCGATCGACACCTACGCGGCCACCCGCGACGAGCGGGGCGTCCAGGTGCACCTCTACGGCAGTGCGTCCATCGCGCTCACGGACGGTCCCGATGCGCCCAGGGCTCTGGTGCGGACGGACTATCCCTGGGACGGTCGGGTCGCGGTCTCCCTCGACCAGCCTCTGCCTGTCGAGCTGCGGCTCCGCGTCCCGGGCTGGACCACCGGATACACCGTTTTGGTCGATGGCGCGCCCGCGCACCCCACGGTGGAGGGTGGCTACCTGGTCTTTCCGGCGCGCAGCGTGGTGCACTCCGTGGAACTGGATCTCGACCTTCGACCCGTGATCGAGCATCCCCACCCGCGTCTGGACGCCTCGCGGGGAGCCGTCGCCGTGCGACGTGGGCCGATCGTGTACTGCCTGGAGCAGGACGACCTTCCCGAAGGGGTGCACGCACAGGACGTATACCTTCCCGAGACCGCGGCTCTGGAGGTTGCTCCCGCCCCGGAAGGGCTCGATACCCCTGCGCTCAGCGCACGCGGTGCGGCCGTCCGCGACTCCTCGGACTGCCCGATCTATAGCACAGACCCCGGACTCCCCGCAGAGCGCGAACTCGACGCGGTGACGCTCGTTCCCTACTTCCGATGGGGTAACCGTCGGCAGGCGGCGATGCGCGTATGGATCCCGACGCGGTGATCCCGTTCGCGCCGTAGCACCAAGAAGACCCGGGACCGCCTCGGGTCGCAACCACCACACAGTGAGGAAGCGCAAAGATGCGTAAATCGAAGGCAATCGCGGCCTTCGCCGCGATTGCGGCGATCGGCACGATACTGGCCGGATGCTCGTCCGGTGGCAATTCGTCATCCGGCTCCGGCGCAAACGGAACCGTGACGGTCTGGGTCCGAGACTACGAGAAGAGCCTTGTTCAGCCTCTGGCGGATGCCTTTAACAAGTCCCACAAGACCCAGGTCAAGGTCACGCTCATTCCCGCGGCTCAGTTCGTGCAGAAGCTCGGCACGGCAGCCTCCTCCGGCTCCGGTCCCGACGTCGCCGCGAACGATCTGGTGTTCACGCCCTACTTCGCCTCCTTGGGCGCCTTCGCGGATATCACCAAGAAGGTCGACGCCCTCCCCTACAAGGATTCCCTCGACAAGGCGCACATGGGCCAGGCGAGCTACAAGGGAAAGATCTACGCCGTTCCCTTCACCGGCGACGTATCCGTTGTGTTCTACAACAAAAACCTGTTCGCCCAGGCTGGCATCACCTCGACTCCGACGACATATGCGGAGATGGAGGAGGACGCGAAAAAGATCACGGCTCTGCCCGGCGGCAAGGACAAGGGAATGGTGTTCTCGGGCGCATGCGGCGGCTGCAACATCTTCGAGCTCGCCCCGCATGTCTGGGCCAGCGGCGGGAACGTTCTGAACCCCGCGGGAACCAAGGTCGATCTGGACAGCCCCGAGGTGACTGACATGCTGCAGCTTTACCACGACATGTGGGCCGACGGCTCCATGCCATCGCTGTCCCAGACCGACACAGGCCCGAATGCGGGCACCGCCTTCCAGAGCGGGAACATCGGCATGAAGGCCGACGGGACCTCGTTCCTCGGCTCCCTCATCGCTCAGAAGAAGTTTGACTTCGGCGTCTTCCCGATTCCCGGCAAGGACGGCGGCTCGGCGTCGTTCTCCGGCGGCGACAACATTTCGGTGATGTCCGGGGCGAAGAACGCCACCGGGGCATGGGAGTTCGTGAAGTGGATCACCTCGGAACCAGCACAGACGATCCTGGCGAAGAATTCCGTCCTTCCCACGCGCACCGATCTCGTCAGCACGATCTATACGCCGCTGGACCCGCGTTACCAAGTCTTCGCCGACGCCCAGAAGGTCGGGAAGACGCCGTACAGCACCCAGGAGAACGCCATCTTCAACGACAACAACGGCATCTGGTCGAAGATGATCCAGTCCGCCGTGTTCAAGGGCAACGTCAAGGGCGCTCAATCGACTGCCCAGGCTGCTGCTCAGGCACTTCTCGACAAGGCCAAGTGACGTGATGGCGGGGCGCTCCGGCGCCCCGCCATCCAAGACGGACGGACTGATCAATGACGATAACGGGCCCCGCGACCCCTTCCGTGCTCGCGACGCCGAAGCCGGCGCGACGTCGCCGTGCTCCCTTGACGCAGCGACGAGCCATGCTCGGCGTCGTCTTCATGCTCCCGGCGATGGTTCTTCTCGGAGCGTTCTTCTTCTGGCCGCTCCTGAGGACGATCTACCTCTCTTTCTTCGACGCCTCGATCCTGGGTCAACCGAGCTTCGTCGGGATTCAGAACTACGCAGACGCGTTCACCGACTCCGACTTCGGACAGGCCGTTCTGTTCACGGTCCTCTACACCGTGATCATGACGCCGGTCCTGCTGGCCATCGGATTCGGGCTCGCGCTGCTGGTGCGCAAGAACACCCGCGTGACGCGTGTCTTCCAGACGATCTACTTCATCCCCGTGGTGATCGGGATGGCCTCGGCCAGCTACCTCGCGCTTTACATCTGGCAGCCGGACATCGGACCGCTGCCGAACCTGCTGGGGAGGCTCGGTCTCGGCAACGCCTCGACCAATCTCTTCGCCAATTTCTGGACGGTGTTCCTGATCGTCACGGTGACGGTCGTCTGGAAGGTCGCCGGACTCCAGATGCTCCTCCTCATCTCCGGGATGCAGAGCATCTCGACGGATGTCATGGAAGCGGCGAAGATCGACGGCGCCGGAGCCTGGCAGACCTTCCGCCACATCACCCTGCCGCTGCTCCGGCCGACGCTCGCCCTCGTGCTGGTGTTCTCGGTCGCCGGTTCGCTGCTCGCCTTCGACCAGTTCTTCATCCTGAGCGGAGGTGGTCCCGAGAACTCCACGCTCACCGCGGTGTTCCAGATCTACCGGGTGTCGTTCATCCAGTTCCACCTCGGATACGGCTCGGCCCTCTCGATCCTCCTCATGCTCGTGCTCGGCGCAGTGAGCGCCGTACAGATGCTTCTCCTACGGAACTCGGACAACTCATGACTTCCACCACAGCTCGTACGACGCTGCGCAGCAGGTCGACAGCGCAGACGGACGCGCCCCGGCGCCGGAGATCGTCGTTTCTTCCCACCGGGGCCTGGTGGGTCGTCAACGTGTGCCTGGCGGTCCTGTTCCTCTACCCGCTCTACATCCTGATCATCCAGGCCATCAAGTCGCCCGCTGAAGCGGCCGCTGTCCCACCGACAGCGTTCCCGCACCAGTTCTCTCTTCACAACTTCGTCGAACTCGGCACCAGCCAGGGCGGCCTCAGCCTGCTCTCGAGCCTGGGCAACTCTCTGTTCGTCAGCGTGTTGACGACCCTCGTCACCCTGGTGGTCAGCACCTTCGCCGGCTACGCGTTCGCGAAGCTTCCCTTTCGCGGCAGTCGGTTCCTCTTCTTCGTCACGCTGGTCACCTTCATGGTCCCGTTCCAGGCGATCATCACACCCCTCTACCTGACGCTGAAGGATCTCGGCCTGCAGAACAACCTCGTGGGGCTGTCCCTCGTCATGGCGACCTTCAACCTTCCGTTCGGGATCTTCGTGATGCGCAACTCCTTCGCAGCGATCCCGCCGAGTCTCGAGGAGGCCGCGCTCATCGACGGCGCCACCGCGTTCGGAGCCATGCGACGCGTGATGCTCCCGATCGCCGTCCCTGGCCTGGTCTCCACCGCTTTGCTGACCTTCTTCGCCGCGTGGAACGAGTTCTTCGCCACCCTCATTCTGATCACCGATCAGTCGAAGTACACCCTTCCGGTCAGCCTGAGCATCCTCTCCGCCGGTCAGAACAACTCCGTCAACTGGGGGCTGCTGGAAGCCGGTGTCCTCATCACCGTCATCCCCTGCGTTGTCATCTACCTCATCCTGCAGAAGTACTACGTCGCCGGCCTGCTCAGCGGCGCCGTGAAATAAGAGGACCAACATGGCCATCATCCTCAGCTCCCCCTCTACCACCGACCGGGTCACGGTGGATCCGTCCCAGGCCGTCGCCCCCCTCAGCCCTCGCCTGTTCGGCTCCTTCGTCGAACACCTCGGCCGGTGCGTATACGACGGCATCTACGAGCCGGGACACCCGACCGCGAACGAAGACGGCTTCCGTCTCGACGTGGTCGAGCTCGTGAAGGAACTCGGTTCGACGACCATCCGGTACCCGGGTGGCAACTTCGTCTCCGGCTTCCGGTGGGAGGACTCCGTCGGTCCGCGTGAGAACCGCCCCGTGCGCCGTGACCTCGCCTGGCATTCGCTGGAGACCAATCAGGTCGGGGTGGACGAGTTCTCCCGCTGGCTGAAACTGACCGGTTCCGAGCTGATGATGGCCGTCAACCTCGGCACCCGCGGCATCCAAGAGGCCCTTGATCTTCTGGAGTACTGCAACCACCCGTCGGGAACAGCGCTCAGCGACCGGCGGATCGCAAACGGCACGCTCGAGCCGCACAACGTCCGCATGTGGTGCCTCGGCAACGAGATGGACGGGCCCTGGCAGACCGGCTATATGACCGCCCACGACTATGGCGCGCTCGCTGCCCGTACCGCCGCGGCGATGAAGATGGCGGACAAGGATCTCGAGTTGGTGGTCTGCGGATCGTCGGGTTCGGCCATGCCGACGTTCGGCGACTGGGAGCGCACCGTGCTGGAGCTCGCCTATGAGCACGTGGACTACATCTCCTGCCATGCCTACTACCAAGAGCGCGGCGGAGACCTCGGCTCCTATCTGGCGTCCTCACTCGACATGCAGTACTTCATCGACACGGTCGTGGCCACGGCGGACCATGTGGGCAACAAGCTGCGCAGCGGCAAGAAGATCAAGCTCTCGTTCGACGAATGGAACATCTGGTACCTCGACGAGCATCGCGCCTCCGACGAGGTCAACGACGAGTGGCGCTACGCCCCTCGCCAGCTTGAGGACGTCTATTCCGTAGCGGATGCTGTGGTGCTCGGCAATCTACTCATCACTCTGCTGAAGAATCACGATCGTGTGGCGTCCGCGTCGCTCGCGCAACTGGTCAATGTGATCGCCCCGATCATGACGGAGCCGGGCGGTGATGCGTGGCGCCAGACGACCTTCTTCCCGTTCTCCGTGACGAGCCGACTCGCCCGAGGTGTTGTGCTCAAGCCGCGGATCAGCACCGAACGCTATGACACCCGGGTCTACGGCGCCGCCGATCTCATCGACTCCGTCGCCACGTTCGATGAGAACGCCGGATCGGGCGCCGTGTTCCTCGTCAATCGCGATGTGAACGGGCCGCGAGAGGTGACGATCGACGTGTCCGCTCTCCGCGTCACGCGACTCGAGGAGGTGGTCACCCTCGCCGACGAGGACGTGTATGCCAAGAACACCATCGCGGACCACGACCGGGTCGGTCTGACGAAGAACGAGAGTGCATCGCTTTCCGACGGCCTCATCACCGTCGCTCTTCCGCCGGTCTCGTGGACCGCCGTCTCCTTCGCGTGAGTGCCCGTCTTCCGCGAGCGGCGCTGCGGGCGGGCGCGGCGCTGCTCGCGGCGGCGACGGCCGTGACAGCCGCGTCCTGCACGATGTCCGGCCCCGTATCCCGCAGCATCCTGACTGTCGATCTGGGCCATGATCTACGACCCGTCACGCATGTCGGCAGCGGAGGACTCTACGCTCTTGCGACGGCGACCGACCCCGCTCGACCGCTCATCGCTCCGCTGCACCTCAACCAGCTGACCCAGCCGCCTCCCGGCGTGCGACAACTCGGCAACGGAGCCTCCACACCCACAGGTGATGCCCTGAAAGTCGCGGCGAGCGCCGCCTCCGTTGGCGCGAAGATCTACATCCGGATGCCCGACATCTACTCTGACTTCCCCTACCACTGGGTCAGCTGGGACGACTGGCTCGGCAAGGTCCGCGCGATGGTCGAAGCCCGACTCGCCGACCCCGCCGCGACGAGCATCGACGGGTGGGAGCTGTGGAACGAGCCGGACTGGACCTGGGACACGGCACATGCCGGGGACTTCGACAGCGGCTGGGTGCGTAGCTATCGGGCCGTGCGCGCCTTGGACCCGACGACACCGATCGTTGGACCGAGCTTCAGTGAATACGACCCGGGCGAGATGGCCGACTTCCTCGCCAATGCGAAAGCCACGAACACCATACCGGACACCATCTCCTGGCATGAGCTCGCCGCCGGCACCTCCGGATGGTCCGACATCGGCTCCCACGTCGCCGACTACCGTGCACTGGAGAAATCGCTCGGCATCGGCCCGCTCCCCATCTCGGTGAACGAGTATGCCGCCAAGGACGCCATCGACTCTCCCAGCGGCTCGTTGCACTTCCTCGCCCAATTCGAGCGGGCCGGGGTCGCCAATGCCGCGCGTGCCTACTGGTACGAGTCGGGAACCATCGGCGGGCTGATCTGGCAGGGGCGGCCTACGGGCGTGTACTGGCTCTATGACTGGTACGGCTCGATGGACGGACGCATTGTCGCCGTCACGCCGTCCGCCGGCCAGGACGGTGTCGCCTCATACGACGGTCATCGGCACATCGCGACAGTGCTCGTGGGCGGTGAGGGCGGGACGAACACGATACGCATCACCGGAGCTTCGGCACTCGGCGCGCATGTCTCCGTCTCGATACTGCGCACGGATGCCACTGGGCGGCACCAGGCGATGCGTCGTCCGGTGCCGGTCGAGAAGACGCACGTGCGCACGGACAACGGCACCGTGACGGTGATGTTGGACAAGCAGATGAAAAGCAGCGCATACGAGATCGTCATCGCGTCGACACCTCCGTGATCCTGAGCGCGTGCTCGTGAGATCGAGTGGATCGCCGTCCGGCGATCACACGGCGCGGATGGCCGCGGCGACCGTCTCGCCGACGAGCAGCGCCGCGACCGCGGGGCCGCGCCGTGGGGCCGCCGACAGGATCGAGGTGTCGGCGACGCGCAGCCCCTGCACGCCGTGCACGCGACCGAAGGGGTCCACGACCGGGTGCGAGCCGCCGAAGGACGCGGTGCCCGCGCTGTGCATCGCTGTGCCCAGGCGGGCGGCGATCCAGCTGTCGAGCGCGTCGTCCGCGGCGAGGACGGATGCCGGAGGACCGGTGAGCTCGGCGGCCGCAGCGCGCACCGCCGCGGTGTCGAGCAGCCGCGCCGCGAGCCGCGTCGCCGCGCGCCAGCGTGCGCGGTCCTCCGGATCGGCGAGGTAGCCGTAGTCGAGCACCGGGGAGGACGCCGGGTCCGCGGAGGCGAACAGGAGCCGGCCGCCGTTCTGCGGCGCGGTCGTCGAGACGAGCAGCGGCAGCACGCCGCTGCCGCCCTCCGCGCCCGTGAGCGCCGCCATCGGGCGCAGCGACTGCAGCAGTTCGAGCTCGCCGCCGTGCGGGCCGGTGTGCAGAACCCCGCCCATCCACTGCCCAGGCGGCGCGGGCGCGGGCTCGCGCGGCAGCCAGCCGACGAGGAGCTGGGCGTGGTCCGAGAGCCCGGACCCGACGCCGGGGGCGTCGACGAGCACCGGCAGGCCGAGCCGGGCGAGCGTCCCCGCCGGACCGATGCCGGAGGAGACGAGCAGCTGCGGCGAGCGGACCGCCCCCGCCGCGAGCACCACCTCGTGCGCCCGGATCCGCACCTCGACGCCGCGCTCGCGTGCGGTGACGCCCGTCGCGCGCCCGCCCGTGAACACGACCCGCGTCACGAGCGTGTTCCCGCGCACGGTCAGGTTCGGCCGTCCGAGCGCGGGCAGCACGAGGGCGAGCCCGGCATTCTGGCGGATGCCCCCGACGGCGTTGCTCGGCACGGGGCCGAAGCCGGGCTCCGCCTGGTCGTTCTTGTCGGGGTCGGGCGGCAGGCCGAGCTCCGCCGCCGCATCATCGAACGCCGCGGCCGCGGGATGCGCGAGCGAGGTACGGCTCACCCCGATGGGGCCCGCGCCGCCGTGCAGCGGCCCCGAGCCGCCCGCCGTCCCGGTTCCCGGCCCCGCGCCCGTTTCCGACTCCGACCGTGCCTCCGGCCCGGCGCCGAAGTCGAGGTCGTCCTCGAGCGCGACGAGCCGCGGCAGCGCCGCGGCGTAGCTCCAGGCATCCGTGCCCGCCGCTGCCGCCCACTCGGCGAAGTCGGCCAGCCGCGGCCGGATGAAGTACGCGCCGTTCGTCGACGAGGAGCCGCCGAGCATCCGTCCCCGCGTCGTCACGAAGTCGCGCCCGGCCACCCGCCCCGCGATCCGCCAGTTCACCGTGAGCCCCGGCTGCGCGCCCGCGACGGCGGCCGCGTCGAGTACCGCTGCGGGGAAGCCCCCCGCCGCGAGCGGCACCGGTCCGGCCTCGAGCAGCAGCACCCGTCGCTCGGCATCCTCGGAGAGCCGCGCGGCGAGCGCGCTGCCCGCCGAGCCCGCCCCGACGACGACGACGTCGAACCAGGCATCCGTCACGGCGCCGCCCACCGTCACGGCACGGCCTGGAGGCGCTCCGTGAGCAGGCCGAGCGACTGGGCGAGCACGTCGAGAAGCTCCGAGCCCGGCTCGGCGAGCCACTGCTCGTAGGCGCCCAGCGAGGCCGCGAGGTACGTCCAGCCGAGCATCCGGGGCCGCAGGCTCGTGACGGGCTCGCCCAGGCGCGCGGCGGCGAACGCCGAGATCACGGCACGCCACGACTCGTAGCGCAGTGTGGAGTGCGCGACGAGCGTCGGCACGGTCATCAGCAGCTGCATGCGCTCGCGGTGGTACTCGAGCTCGTCCGCGGGGTAGGTGTTGAACTCGATCACGGCCTGGTGGAGCGCCTGGTGCAGGGGCACCGACTCCGGAACGGCGGCGAGCAACACCCGCATCCGGTCGACGAGCTCGTCGAAGTCGCCCCAGGGCAGGTCGTTCTTCGAGGAGAAGTAGCGGAAGAAGGTGCGCCGGCCGATGCCCGCCGCAGCCGCGATGTCGTCGACCGTCGTCTCATCGAAGCCGTGCTCGATGAACAGCTGCAGACCGATGTGGCTGAGCTGCGCGATGGTGGTCGCGCGCCGGCCGACCGGGGTGGCCGTGGAAGACGTCATGCAGACAATCATGCTCCGGGTCTTTCGGTTGGCACCCAGTGCCACTACAGTGACTCCCATCGCGGAACCCTCCACGATCAATGCAGATCGATCACAAGGAGCACCCATGAGCAGCGCCTCGCCCGAGACCGCAGACGACGTCATCGAATCGGAGACCCTGGTCGAAGAGGTATCGATCGACGGCATGTGCGGTGTCTACTGAGACCCCGCTCGATCTGAGCCGAGCCTGGCGGTTGCACCACCAGGTCTCCGTGCGCCCCGAGCCCTTCGGAGCGCTGCTGTACCACTTCGGCACCCGCAAGCTGTCCTTCCTGAAGGACCGGCGCCTGCTCCAGGTCGTACAGTCCCTGGCCGAGCGGCCCAGCGCGCTCGCCGCCTGCCGCGAGGCGGGCGTGTCGGACGCCGAGCTGCCGTCCTTCCGTCGCGCGCTGCAGGCGCTGCGCGAATCCCAGATGCTCGTGGCGCGTGACGTGCAGAGCGAGGACCTGGTGGGTCATCGCGCGTCAGACGCCGAGCAAGCTGCGCGTGTGAGGAGAAACGCATGACGATCACGGATGCACCCCCGGAGGCCCCGGCGAAGCCGCAGCGCCTCGTCGACCTGTTCGAGTACGGTCTCGACTCCCCGATCTGCCTGACGTGGGAGCTCACCTACGCATGCAACCTCTCCTGCGTCCACTGCCTGTCCAGCTCGGGGCGGCGCGATCCGCGCGAGCTGACGACGGAGGAGTGCTTCGCCGTCATCGACGAGCTGGAGCGGATGCAGGTGTTCTACGTGAACATCGGCGGCGGCGAGCCCACGGTGCGCAGCGACTTCTGGGAGATCCTCGACTATGCGACGAGCCACAGCGTCGGGGTGAAGTTCTCCACCAACGGGGTGATGCTCACCCCCGAACGCGCCGAGCAGCTGGCGAAGAACGACTACCTCGACATCCAGATCTCGCTGGACGGTGCGACGGCCGAGGTGAACGACTACGTGCGCGGCCCCGGCTCCTATGACACGGCGCTGCAGGCGATGGCGAACCTGCAGGCGGCGGGCATGAAGAACTTCAAGCTGTCGGTCGTCTGCACGCGGTACAACATCCCCCAGCTGGACGAGTTCAAGGCGATCGCGGACCGCTACGGCGCCCAGCTGCGGCTCACCCGGCTGCGGCCGTCCGGCCGCGGTGCGGACACCTGGGACGATCTGCACCCCTTGCCGGAGCAGCAGAAGATGCTCTACGACTGGCTCGTCGCCCACGGCGACGGCGTGCTGACCGGCGACTCCTTCTTCCACCTCTCCGCATACGGCCAGGCGCTGCCGGGCCTGAACCTGTGCGGTGCGGGCCGGGTCGTGTGCCTCATCGATCCGATCGGCGACGTGTATGCGTGCCCCTTCGCGATCCATGACGAGTTCCTCGCCGGGAACGTGCGGACACCGGGCGGATTCCAGAAGGTCTGGCGGGAGTCCGAGCTGTTCCTGCGGCTGCGTGAGCCGCAGTCGGGCGGCGCGTGCACGTCCTGCCAGTTCTTCGACACGTGCAAGGGCGGATGCATGGCCGCCAAGTTCTTCACCGGGCTGCCGTTGGACGGCCCGGACCCCGAGTGCGTGCAGGGGTACGGGGAGGAGCTGCTCAAGAACGCGAAGGAGAAGCAGCTCCTGAACCCGAAGCCCACCGGCGACCACTCCCACCGCACCGACCGGCACTCCAAGTCCGGCAAGGTCGCGGTCAGCATCGGTCGCAAGCCCGGCGCCCGCAATCTCGGATCGACCGGCCTGCCGGCGCAGGCGGATGCCGCGGCCGCGCTGGCGGTCAAGCCGAACCTCGTGCTCGCCGCGGGCGTGCAGGACGGCCGTGTTGTCCGGATGCCGGTGAATGACCTTGCCGACGACCCGCTGGCCGACTTCGACCCCACCCGGAGCGAGCGGGGCCGGTCCGAACAGGAATAAGGAGCTGAGGCATCCACCGGTGAGCACGTGCGGAGCCGAGCTCGTGGCCGGCTCCGCGGTCCAGTAAGGAAAGCCCCGTCGGGGCCTCCGATCGACTCGACGACGACGTCGGGGCGGTCGAGTGCACTCGAAAACGGGTCAGGCAACGAAAAAAGAGGGCACGAACAATGGGAACTCTCGAGGGCAAGATCGCCTTTATCACGGGGGCGGCGCGCGGCCAGGGCCGCAGCCACGCCATCCGGCTCGCGCAAGAGGGCGCGGACATCATCGCCGTCGACATCGCCGCGCAGATCGATTCGGTTCCGTACCCGATGTCGACCCCGGCAGACCTGGAGGAGACGGCCAAGCAGGTCGAGGCGTTGGACCGACGCATCTTCGCCCTGCAGGCCGACGTGCGCGATCGCGGCGCCCTGCAGGCCGCCTTCGACGCGGGCGTCGCCGAGCTCGGCCCCGTCGACATCATCTGCGCGAACGCCGGCATCGCCCCGTTCTCGCAGGAGCCGGACTACCAGGAGTGGACCGACGTCCTCGACGTGAACCTGACCGGCGTCTTCAACACCGTCGAGGTCGCCAAGCAGTCGATGATCGACCGCGGCGCCGGTGGGGCGATCGTGCTCACCAGCTCGACTGCGGGGCTCACCGGCATCGGCGGGAACTCGCCGGGCGGCATCGGCTACACCGCCGCCAAGCACGGTGTCGTCGGACTGATGCGCGCCTACGCCAACTACCTGGCCCCGTACTCGATCCGGGTCAACACGGTGCACCCCACCGGCGTCAACACGCCGATGGTCGTCAACGACGCCATGCAGGCGTTCCTCCAGGCGGACCCGTCGATGAGCCAGGCGATGGCGAACGCGCTTCCGGTCGAGCTGGTCGAGCCCGTGGACATCTCCAACGCCATCGTGTGGCTCGTGTCGGATGCCGCGCGCTACGTCACCGGCGTGACGCTGCCCGTCGACGCCGGATTCGTCAACAAGCGGTGAGGAAGGGACGCGTCATGGGACTGCTGGAAGGCAAGGTCGCATTCATCACCGGCGGCGCGCGCGGTCAGGGCCGCGCCCACGCGCTCGCGAGCGCTCGTGAGGGCGCCGACGTCAGCGTCGTGGACATCGCGGACCAGCTCGACGCCGCGGTGTTCCCCAACTCCGAGCTCGCGTCCGCGATCACGGGCGTGGCACTGCCGGTGGATGCCGGCCACATGATCCTGCCGGGGGTCAAGCTGAACCCGGCCAAGGGCTGACCGGAACCCGGTCGGCACACAGGCAAGAAAGCAAGAAAGAAGGCACGAAATGGCAGGACGCGTCGAAGGCAAGGTCGCTTTCGTCACCGGTGCGGCCCGAGGTCAGGGCCGCAGCCACGCGCTCCGATTGGCGCAGGAGGGCGCCGACATCATCGCCGTCGACATCACGGGACAGATCGACAGCGTGCCCTACTCCATGTCCACCCCGGACGATCTCGCGGAGACCGTGCGGCAGATCGAGGCCCTCGACCGTCGCATCGTCGCGACGCAGGCCGATGTGCGCGACTTCGACGCCGTGAAGGGGGCGTTGGATGCCGGCGTCGCCCAGCTCGGCAAGCTCGACATCGTCGCCGCGAACGCGGGCATCTTCAGCTTCGGCACGCTCGAGGAGCTCAGCGAGCAGTCGTGGCAGGACATGCTGGACGTCAACCTCACCGGCGTCTGGCACGCCGTCAAGGCCGCCATCCCGCACCTGAAGGCGAACGGCGGCGGCTCGATCATCCTCACGAGCTCCGATGCCGGACTGTACGCGATGGCCAACGTCGGGCACTACGTCTCTGCCAAGCACGGCGTCGTGGGCCTCATGCGCACCGCGGCTCTGGAGCTGGCCGGCGATAACATCCGCGTCAACACCGTGAACCCCACGGGCGTGAACACGGACATGATCCAGAACGCCGCGGCCTATGAGCTCTTCGCTCCGGACCTGGAGCCCGCCGCGCGGACCAAGGAGGCGCTTGCCCCGCGCTTCGCGACGCTCAACGCCCTGCCGATCCCCTGGGTCGAGCCGGTCGACATCTCCAACGCCGTGCTGTGGCTCGCCTCGGACGAGGCCCGCTACGTCACGGGCATCACCCTGCCGGTCGATGCCGGCTCCAACCTCAAGAACTGAGAGAGCGCAGAAATGGCAGGAAGAGTGGAAGGCAAGGTCGCCTTCATCACCGGTGCGGCCCGAGGTCAGGGCCGCAGTCACGCGCTGCGCCTCGCCCAGGAGGGCGCCGACATCATCGCCGTCGACCTCGTCGGGCAGATCGACACCGTGCCCTACGCGATGTCCACGCCGGATGATCTGGCCGAGACCGTGCGGCAGGTCGAGGCGCTCGACCGTCGCATCGTCGCGACGCAGGCCGATGTGCGCGACTTCGACGCGCTCAAGGGCGCCGTCGACGACGGCGTCGCGCAGCTCGGCAAGCTCGACGTCGTATCGGCGAACGCGGGCATCTTCAGCTTCGGCACGCTCGAAGAGCTCTCGGACGCGGTATGGAAGGACATGATCGACGTCAACCTCACCGGGGTGTGGCATGCGATCAAGGCGTCGATCCCGCACCTGAGGGCGAACGGCGGCGGCTCGGTCATCCTCACGAGCTCGGATGCCGGACTGTTCGCCTTCCCCAACATCGGCCACTACGTCTCCGCCAAGCACGGCGTCGTGGGGCTGATGAAGACGGCGGCGCTCGAGCTGGCCGGTGACAACATCCGGGTGAACAGCATCCACCCGACGAACGTCGACACCGACATGATCCAGAATGAGACGGCCTACCGGCTGTTCCTGCCCGATGTCGAGCACCCGACGCGCGCGCAGTTCGCCGAGGCCGCGAAGCCCATGAACGCGCTGCCGATCCCGTGGGTCGAGGCGGTCGACATCTCCAACGCCGTGCTGTGGCTCGCCTCCGACGAGGCACGCTACGTCACGGGCGTCGAGCTGCCGGTGGACGCCGGCGCGAACCTCAAGAACTAGGGAAGCAGGAGAAATGGCAGGACGGGTAGAGGGCAAGGTCGCCTTCATCACCGGGGCGGCGCGCGGTCAGGGACGGGCCCACGCGCTCCGGCTCGCCGAAGAGGGTGCCGACATCATCGCGATCGACATCGCGGCGCAGGTCGAGAACGTGCCGTACCCCACGGCCACCCCCGACGAGCTGGCCGAGACGGTCCGGCAGGTCGAGGCGCTCGACCGGCGCATCGTCGCCGAGGCAGCGGACGTGCGTGATCTCGACGCCCTGAAGGCGGTTGTCGACAGGGGCGTCGCCCAGCTGGGCCGGCTCGACATCATCGCAGGCAACGCGGGCATCGACATCGTCGGACCGTGGCACGACATGACCCCGGAGGTCATCCGTACCACGATCGACATCAACCTGATCGGCGTGTGGAACACCGTGATGGCCGGCGTGCAGCACCTCATCGACGGGGGCGGCGGCTCGGTCGTGCTGACCAGCTCCGCCAACGGGCTGAAGGCGGGGCCGTGGAACCTCGCCTACAACATGGCGAAGTACGGCGTCACGGGCATGACCAAGTCGTTCGCGATGGAGCTCGCGAAGGACCACGTGCGCGTCAACTCCGTGCACCCCGGGGGCGTCGACACCCCGATGGCGAGCGGCATCTTCGGCCTCCCGGACAACGGCTTCGAGCGTGGGCAGAAGGAGAACCCGAGCCTGTTCGGGATGCTCACGCAGTGGATCCCGGGAATGATGGAGCCGCGCGAGATCTCCAACGCCGTGCTGTGGCTGGCGTCCGATGAATCGAAGTGGGTCACCGGCCACGCCCTCGCCGTCGACGGCGGCATGACCCAGTACTAGAGGACAGCAGAGGGGCATCCGCATGACAGAGACGGGCACCGACATCGCCGGAGTGCGGCAGCGCATCCTCTCCCGCGTCGTCGGCCGCGAGCGCGAACTCGAGCTCGCGCTCGCGGCCGTCGCCGCCGGCCGCGACCTGATCCTCGAAGGGCCGCCCGGGACGAGCAAGACGACCATGCTCAAGGCGATCACCGCCGAGTGGGGCATCCCATTGCTGTTCGTCGAGGGCAACGGCGACCTCACCCCCGCCAAGCTCATCGGCCACCACAACCCGGCCCGGGTGCTGCGCGAGGACTACAGCGCAGACAACTTCGTCGCCGGCCCGCTGGTCGAGGCGATGCGGTCGGGCGGCTTCCTGTACATCGAGGAGTTCAACCGTGCGCCGGAGGACACCCTGAACACCCTGCTGACGGCGATGGCGGACCGAGCGATCGAGGTGCCGCGCGTCGGCAGCGTCGCCGCGGAGCCGACCTTCCGCGTCATCGCCTCGATGAACCCCTACGACAACGTCGGCACGACGCGGCTGTCCACGAGCGTGAGCGACCGGCTCAACCGCATCGTCGTGGACTATCAGGACGCGGCGGCGGAGGAGCGCATCGTCGCGCTCCGCTCCGGCATTACGGGGCCGTTCGCGGAGCGGATCGTCCGCGACGCCGTCGCCGTCACCCGGGCGACGCGCCTGCACCCCGCCGTGCGGCAGGGCTCGAGCGTGCGCGGGGCGATCGACTGCGCGCTCATCGCGGACGAGCTGGCCCTGCTGCGCGGCATCCACGAGCCCGAATCGGATGCCTACCCCGCCGCCGTCCTCGACGCGATGCTCGTGTCGCTGTCGGGGCGCATCCGGCTCGACGAGGCGGCCGAGACGACGCCAGAGCGCGTGCTGCGCGAGATCTGGGAGGACCGCTTCATCCTGGAACCCGCGACCTTCACGGGGCCGACGTGAAGAGAGGTGCCCGCCGACGGCGGGCCCGTCGAGCGCCGCGGCGCCCGACAGCAGCCGACGCGGCCCCTGCGCCGCACCCCCAAGCAGCTCACCGAGGAGCCGACCGTGTTCGAATCGCAGCCCGGCAAGGGCGGCCCGGCGCTGCGCGCCCAGAAGCGCGGCGGCGCGGGAGCGCGTGACCGCACGCTGCCGAGCGCGATGCAGGCGGGGTTCACGGACGACCCGGCCGAACTCGCCCTGGTCGAGCAGCAGCTGGCCGTGGAGCCCGTGGTGCGCGAGCGCGCCCGGACCATCGCGGCCGCGCTCGCCGTGCCGCGCCCCCGCGCCGCGTACTCGTCGCGGCGCGGGCAGGGTGTGCTCGCGAGCCTGCCGTACCGCGGTGCGGCCGACGACATCGACCTCGATGCGACGATCGAGGTGCTCGCCGAACGGCCCGTGCCGGACGACGAGGACATCATCGTGCGCGACCGCATCCGCTCGACGCGGGCCGTTGTGCTGCTCGTCGACGTCTCGGGCTCCGCGAAGGGCGAGCGGCTCGCGACCTCGGCCGCGGCGGTCGGGGCGCTCGCGGGCGAGCTCGAACGGGACAAGCTCGCGGTGATCGCCTTCTGGTCGGATGCCGCGGTGCTCCTGGGCCTCGGCGAGCCGGTGCGCCCCTTCGAGCTGCTCGACCAGCTGATGCGGATTCCGGCGCGGGGGCTCACCAACCTCGCGTTCCCGCTGCAGCTGGCCGCCGAGCAGCTCGCCCGCTCGCCCGAGCGCGACTCCCGCGTGGTGCTGCTCTCGGACTGCGTGCACAACGCCGGCCCGGACCCGCGCCCGCTCGCCGCCGCCCTGCCGCGCCTCGACGTGCTGCTCGACGTGAGCGGCGAGCGGGACGTCGAGCTGGGCCGCGAGCTGGCGCAGGCCGGCCACGGCACCCTGCACCTCGTCCGCGACTTCCATGACGTCGCCCCCGCTGTGACCACGGTCTTCCGTGACAGCTAGACGACCCGATCCCGCCTGCCGGTCGCGCACCGTGACCCGGTAGAGCGATCCTGCACAAAGAAGGAGAACATATGCCCTGGAGGCAGAATCCCTGGTTCGAGACCGTGCTGGAGGCGCAGCGCCGCGCGAAGAGGCGCCTGCCGCCCTCGGTGTACGCGGCGCTCGTGGCCGGCTCGGAGCGCGGGCGGACGCCGGAGGACAACCAGAACGCCTTCGCCGAGCTGCAGTTCGCCCCGCACGTGGCCGGGCACCAGACCACGCGCGAGCTCGGGACGACGGTGCTCGGCATCCCTATCTCCCTGCCCGTCCTGATCTCTCCCACCGGCGTGCAGGCAGTGCACCCCGACGGCGAGGTCGCGGTCGCCCGCGCGGCGGCCGCACGCGGCACGATCATGGGGCTGAGCTCCTTCGCGTCGAAGCCGGTCGAGGAGGTCGCCGCCGCCAACCCGAACCTGTTCTTCCAGATGTACTGGACGGGCACGCGCGAGCAGATGATCCAGCGCATGGACCGCGCCCGCGCAGCCGGCGCGAAGGCGCTCATCGCGACGCTCGACTGGTCGTTCTCGATCGGCCGCGACTGGGGCTCGCCCGCGATCCCCGAGCGGTTGAACCTGAAGGCGATGTGGGATTTCGCCCCCGAGGCGCTCACCCGGCCGAAGTGGCTGTGGGCATACGGCAGGACGGGCCACGTGCCCGACCTGACCACCCCGAACCTGCAGCCGCCGGGCGGGCAGGCTCCGACCTTCTTCGGCGCGTACTACGAGTGGCAGCAGACCCCGCCGCCCTCGTGGGAGGACGTCGCCTGGCTGCGGGAGGCGTGGGGCGGCCCGCTCATCCTCAAAGGCGTGACCCGCGTCGATGACGCGAAGCGTGCCGTCGACGCCGGCGTCTCGGCCATCTCGGTGTCGAACCATGGTGGCAACAATCTGGACACGACGCCCGCGACGATCCGGTGCCTGCCGGCGGTCGCCGCCGCGGTCGGGGACCAGATCGAGGTGCTGCTCGACGGCGGCGTGCGCCGCGGCGGCGACGTCGCGAAGGCGCTCGCGCTCGGCGCGCGGGCCGTGATGATCGGCCGCGCCTACCTGTGGGGGCTCGCCGCGAACGGGCAGACGGGCGTCGAGAACGTGCTCGACCTGCTGCGGATGGGTCTCGACTCGGCGGTGCTCGGCCTCGGCCACGCGTCCATCCACGAGCTCGCGCGCGAGGACTTCTTCATCCCGGAGGGCTTCGAGCGCGCGCTCGGGACGGACGCGGACGCCGCCGCGCCCGCCGTTGCCCCGCGTGCGCCGCGGAGCTCCACCCGGCGCGCCGCGGGCACGACCACGACCGCCGGCAGGACCGCGACCCCGCCCGCGACGACGAAATGAACGCCGGCCCCGCGCGGCTCGCGACGGCGCGCTGGCCGGAGCTCGGTCCCGATGCGCTCGTGCTGGTCCCGCTCGGCTCGACCGAGCAGCACGGCCCGCACCTGCCCTTCGACACCGACGCGGTCATCGCGGCGGCGGTCGCGCAGGCGCTCGCGGAGCGGCTGCAGCAGGCATCTGTCACCGCGATCGTCGCGCCCGCGCTGCCCTACGGCGCAAGCGGGGAACACCAGGGATTCCCCGGCACCTCCTCCATCGGCGAGGAGGCGCTCGCCCTCGTCGTCGTCGAGCTCGCCCGCAGCCTGCGCAACTGGGCCGGGCGGGTCGTCTTCGTCAACGGGCACGGCGGAAACGTGCGGGCGCTGACGGGCGCTGTCGGTCAGCTGCTCGAGGAGGGGCACAACGTCGCCTGGGTGCCCTGCGGGATGCCGGGCGGGATGCGCGGAACGCCGGTCGGTGATGCCCACGCCGGCCGTACGGAGACCTCGCTCATGCTGCATCTCGCCCCGGCATCCGTTCTGGCCGCCGTCGCCGCGGCCGGGGCGACGGAGCCGATCGCGGAGCTCCTGCCCGCGCTGCGGGCCCGCGGGGTGCGCGCGGTCGCGCCCAACGGGGTGCTCGGCGACCCCGCGGGCGCCTCGGCGGCCGAAGGCGCGGCGATACTGGAGGCGATGATCGAGAACGCTTGGGCTCGGCTGGCCGTCACGGTCACGGTCACGGCTGCGGCTGCGGCTGCGGCACCGCGGTGACCGCTCGGGTCGGGGCGGTGGATGCCGCCGCGGACGGGCCGCCCGACGGAGCGGTGCTGCGACTGCGGCACGACACCCGCGTCTCCGACGGGGGGCGGAGTCTCACGGGCGGGGCGCCGACGCGTGTGCTCTACCTCACCGCCGCAGCCCAGGGGCTCCTGCGGGGGCGTGAGCTGCGGGTGCGCGACGCGCGGTCGCGGGCGCTCGGCGCGCGGCTGCTCGAGGCGGGGCTCGCCGACCCGGTGCTGTCCTCCCTGCCCGCGTCTGCGGCCGGCGCGGCCGACGTCACCTTCGTCATCCCGGCCTTCGGACGTGCGGATGGGCTCGACCGGCTGCTCGGCAGCATCCCGTCCGGGCACCCCGTGATCGTGGTCGACGACGCCTCGCCCGACCCGGCACCGATCGCGGCGGTCGCGGCACGGCACGGCGCCCGGCTCGTGGTGCTCGACGTCAACGTCGGTCCGGGCGGCGCGCGGAACGCCGGGCTCGCCCTGGTCGCGACCCGCTTCGTCGCCTTCGTCGACACCGACGTCGTCGTCGACGAGCGCGTCGTCCCCGCCCTGCTGCGGCACTTCGCCGACCCGCGGCTCGCCGTCGCCGCACCGCGCGTGCGGGGGCTGCACAACGGCGCGGAGACGAACTGGATCGGCCGCTACGAGGCGGCGCGCTCCTCCCTCGACCTCGGGCCGCACGGGGGCAATGTGCGGCCGCGCGCCCCGATCTCCTGGGTACCGGCGACCTTCCTGCTCGCCCGCACGGACGCCCTCGGCGACGGCTTCCTCGCCCTGCGCGAGGGCGAGGACGTGGACCTCGTCTGGCGGCTCGTCGCTGCGGGGTGGCGGGTGCGCTACGAGCCGGAGGCCCAGGTGCGGCACGACCACCGCACCACGGTGCGCGGCTGGCTGTCCCGGAAGGCGCTCTACGGCTCCTCGGCCGACCCGTTGGCCGCACGGCACGGCCGGATCATCGCCCCAGCCGTGTTCGCTCCCTGGGGCCTCGCCTTCGCGGGCGCGCTGCTCGCGCAGCGGCGTTGGTCGGTCCCGGTCGCGGCGGGCATCGCGGCCGTCGCCGCGGTGCGCATCGGCCGGAAGCTCGGCGGCAGCAGGTATCCGTACCGCGCGGCGGCCCGCCTCACCGCCGACGGGGTCGGCGCGACGATGACGCAGACCTCGGCGATGCTCGTGCGGCACTGGTGGCCGGTCACGGTCGTGGCCGCGCTGTTCTCGAAGCGGATCGCCCGCGCCGCGGTCGTCGCCGCCGTGGCGGACGGGGCGATCGAGTACCTCCGCCTGCGCCCCCGGCTCGACCCGGTCCGGTTCATCGCCGCGCGGCGCCTCGACGACCTCGCCTACGGCTTCGGGGTGTGGCGCAGCGCGTGGCGGGGGCGTTCGCTGCGCGCGCTGCTGCCGGACATCACGTGGTCGCGGCGGCGGAGCGGGGAACGGGCGGGCGCGAAGGCGGTGTCCGGTGCGGATGCTGCGCCCACGCCGGCCGCGGCATCCGCTGCGCCCCGCCTCACGGCGCGATCGTGAAATACGCGCTGTTCGGGTCGTCGGTGTAGTCGGCGAAGGGGCCGCGGGGGCGGAATCCGTGCTTCGCGTACAGGGCGCGCGCGGGCGCGAAATAGTCCTCGGTGCCCGTCTCGAGATTCAGCTCACGGATGCCGCGCGCCCGGCACTCGGCCAGAATCGTGCCGAGCACCGCGCTCGCGACACCGCGGCCGCGTGCGGCAGTCGCGGTCCGCATCGACTTGAGCTCCGCCGTCGACGCATCGTGCTGCTTGAGCGCCCCGACGCCGAGCAGCTCGCCCGTGCCGGCGTCGCGGGCCGCCCAGAAGGTGATCGACGGCGCGGCGAGGGCGGCCGGGTCGAGGGCGTGCACGCTCTCGGCCGGGGAGGTCGCGAACATGTCGCTCAGGTGTTCCGCAAGGAGCGCGAGCACGTCGGGTGCGCGCGGGTCGTCGACCGCGATGATCATCCTTCGAGGCTAGCCGGGCGCTGTTGGCTACGGCCTCGGCCTCGGCGGCTTTCGCCGGCATCGTCGACTCGGCGGTTCGCTGTCGCTGTCCGCGCTCACCGTGCGCCCGCCCCGGGACTGGCCGTCCCGCCAATCCTGCGCAGGGCCTCTGCCGACGCCGCGACGATCGGCGCATGAGCACCCTCACCTCACCCCTCGAAACCCTGGCCCGGCGTATCGGCGCGGCCATCACCTTCCTCAACCCGGGCGGCACCTTCGTCTCGCTCGCCCTGGTCGTTGGCGCCTACTTCGTCGTCTCCGGCGTCTTCGACATCGTCTGGAGCCTGTTCAGCACCCGCTTCCCCGGCTGGTGGTTGCAGCTGCTCTCCGGCACCGCCGAGCTCGTGCTCGGCTACCTCGCGTCCCGCTCCTTCGAGTCGAGCGCCGTCGTGCTCGTCACCTGGGTGAGCGTGACGGCCATCTTCCGCGGCATCTCCGAGATCACGGCGGGATTCGCCGTGCGCGCCGCCACCGCCGGCGCGACGTGACGCCGACAGAAACCGAACGATCAGAACAGGAGCACACCATGGCCAACGGGTAGCCGACGACGAGGCGGCCTCGTGGGCGGACGCCCAGAAGGCGGTGGCGGGTGTCTGGCGCGATCGTCTTCTCGACGCGGCACGGGGGACGGATCGGCCGATGCGGCTGCGTTGGCGCTCTGTGAGCGCGGCATTACGGTAAGACACGAGAACCTCCGGGGCTTGAGCGGTTGTCTAAGCAATTCCCACTCTCCCCAGAGGCTCTCGTCACATCACGGCAGCCAATCGGCTGGCAACCCACGCATACGCGAATCGAGGCCCCCGCCTCAACTAACCGGCCGAAGACCCATATCTCTAGCCCTCCGGGCGCAGGGCGGGCGGCATCGGCATCCGTCTGCTCGCATACCACCACGCGACGAACGCGCCCACCGTGAGCACGCCGGAGAACACCGCGACCGTCGGAGCGACGCCGAGGAGCGCCCCGACACCCCCGAGCGTGAGCCCGCCGCCGGTGCGCAGGCCCTGCGAGAAGGTTCCGTACACACCGAGCACGCGCCCACGCTCCCGCGGCGGCGCCTCGAGCTGCACGATGCTCGCGGTGATCGACAGCGAAGCGATCTCGCCCGCCCCGGCGAGCACGAGCGCACCGACGGCCACTGCGTAGCTGTGCGTGACGGCGAACACGAGGGTCATCGCCCCGAACAGCACCGTGGCGAGCACCGCGGCGCGGAGGGTCGGTCGTACGAAGCCGGTCGCCTCGAGCAGGAATCCGCCCGCCACCCCGCCCGCGCCGAGCGCGAACAGCAGCACGCCGTACGCGCCCTCGCCGCCGCCCCCGCCCGGGCCGCTCGCACCGAGCCGGTCGGCGAAGTCCGGCATCGCGACCTGCAGGGCGTTCCCGATCGTGATCGCGGTCAGCCCGGAGAGGACGATCATGCCGATGATCAGGTGGTTCGAGCGGATGCCGCGGAGCACGCCCCCGATGTCGCGGAACCGCACCCGCCGCGCCGGCTCGCCGAGATCCGCCACGTCACGGCTGTGCCCGGTGAACGTCGTGCGGAACATCAGGATCGTCATGGGCAGGTAGAACAGCACGTTCGTGAAGATGCCGCCGATCGGGCCGAGGACGAGCAGCATCGCCGAGCCCACGGCGGGCCCGAACAGCAGCCCGATGCTCTGGAAGGTGCTGTTGAGGCGCACCGCGCTCGGCAGATCGTGGCGCTCGACGAAGTCGTGCAGCATCAGCTGCTCCGCCGGCCCCCACAGCGAGCCGGCCAGCCCGTGCATCACGAGCAGCACACACGCCTGCCAGACGTGCAGCGAATGGGTCAGGAAGAGCACGCCCCACAGGACCGACACGAGCATAAAGAGCCCCTGCGCCACCTGGATCAGCCTGCGGCAGTCGTAGCGCTCGGCGAGCGTGCCGAACCACAGCGAGCCGAGGAGGAACGGCAGCCAGTGGCTGACGACCTGGAAGCCGACGAGCGCCGGCGAGTGGAAGGTCTGCCACAGCACCCAGTAGCTGATGACGTGCTCGATGTTGTCGGCCATCATCGACAGGCCGCTCGTGAAGAGGTACGGGCGCGAGTTGCGGTTGCGCAGCGCTGCGAAACGACGCGGCACGCTCGGGACCGCGGCGGATTCGCTCATGCCCAGAGATTATCCGGCACCGCGGACATCGGGGGCGTCGGGACAAGGGGTGGGTGCTGGGCCGGGGGGTGCGCTACGCGCCCTCTCGGGCAAGACTGGACGCATGAGCGAATGGACTCCTGACGAGCTGACCGAGATCTCTCAGACCGAGGAGGTCGAGGTGACGCCCGCCGCCGCCGACGGCGCGGCGACGCAGAGCGTGATCATGTGGGCCGTGACCGTGGGCGACGAGGTCTTCGTCCGTTCGGCCAGGGGTGTGGCCGGGCGCTGGTACCAGCGCGCCTCCAAGACCGGGCGCGGCGGTTTCACGGCGGGCGGCGTCAGCCGCGAGGTCGGCTTCGTGGGCGTGACCGATGCCGAGAACCAGGCCGTCACGGATGCCTACAACACGAAGTACGCGTCGCAGCCGGCGCAGTTCCGCACCCCGATGGTCGAGGGCCCGTCGCTCGAGGCGACGCTCAAGGTCGTCCCGGCCTGACCCCGGGTTTCCCCCCGCTCGCGCTACTCTCCCGGACCCGCGCTACGTGCGTATGAGTAGCGCGCGGCGGGGAGAGTAGCGCGAGCGGGACGGAGCGGAGCGGCTACGCGGCGAGCTGCTCGGCCGGGGACTCCGCGGCGAGGACGAGCGCCTCGTCGGAGCGGTCCTCCGCGCGGCGGCGCGCCACGCGCGCGGCGAGGAGCGCGCTCCCGAGCGTGATGACGGAGAGCGCCCCCAGCATGACCGCCGGATGCCACCACGCATTGTGCGTCGCGTTGGCGAGCGCCTGCGTCAGCAGCGGGATGAATCCGGAGAGCGCGGCGGCGATCGCGTAGGCGAGCGACAGTGCGCTGTATCGGATCGACCGGTCGAAGGCATCCGCCATCAGCCCGCCGAGCCCCGACCAGGCGAGCGTGGGCAGCAGGCCGCCCACGACCATCGTGCCGGCCAGGATCGCGAAGGTCGCGCGGGGCAGCAGCGCGTACATGGGGAAGGCGATGGCGAGCGTCGCGGCGGCGCCGATCGCGACGATCACGGCCGATCCGATCCGGTCCGCCCAGAGCCCGAACAGCGGGATGGCGACCACCTCCACGAGGCTGCCGATGATCGTCGCGATGAACAGCGCCTGTGGCGAGAAGCCGAGCACCGAGGTGCCGTAGCTCGTCGTGTAGGTGTTCATGAGCGAGTAGGAGCCGATGCCGAGCATGGCGGCCCCGACCGCGATGAGCAGCATGACCGGCTGCCGGCGGAAGACATCGAGCACCGGCAGCCGGTTCACTCGTCGTGCCCGCGCCAGCGAGGAGAACACCGGGGTCTCGGTGATGCCCAGGCGCAGGTACAGCGAGACGGCCAGCAGCGGCAGCGCGAAGAGGAAGGGCAGCCGCCAGCCCCAGGCGCCGAGGACGGCCGGGCTCATCGTGGAGCTCAGCAGCAGGAAGAGCGACCCCACGATGATGGTGCCGATCGGCGAGCCGAGCTGCGGGATCGAGGCGTAGAAGCCGCGGCGGCGGGCTGTGCTGTGCTCGACGCCGACGAGGATCGAGCCGCCCCACTCGCCGCCGAGGGACAGCCCCTGGACGACACGGAGCGCCACGAGCAGAACCGGCGCCCATATTCCGATCTGGGCATATGACGGCAGCACGCCGATCAGGGCGGTGGAGACACCCATGATCGAGATGGTCCAGATCAGGGTCTGCTTGCGCCCCAGGCGGTCGCCCAGGTGGCCGAAGATGATGGCCCCGATCGGGCGCACGACGTAGCTCGTCGCGAGCGTGAGGAACGCGGCGAGGGTGCCGACCGCGTGGTTCTGCTCGGGGAAGAACACGGCGGCGCTGAACAGCGCGCTGAAGTAGCTGAAGACGTAGAAGTCGTAGGACTCGAGCGAGGTGCCGACGAGCGAGGCAAGCGTGACGCGGGTGGCGACGCGATCGGATGCCTGAACGGCGGCTCGTTCGGAGGGCCCGGGGTTCGCGACGGGGCGGCTCATGCGCGCACCCCCACGGCGGACCGGGCGGACGAGGGACGGATGCGCACACGACGGTCGGCGGCTGCGAGGGCAGTGCGGACGGTCGTTGACACTGACGCGGAGTTGGCGCTTAGCCCCGCGTCGACGATGTCGACCATTCCTCCAGCCTAGGTCGGTGCGTGCAACGCCGCAGACCGCTGCTGTTCATCTCCGGGGATAGTTGCCAAGTGTTAATTAGGCTAGCCTTACCTAAGCCGTGCCCTCGCGCGGCCCCACTCCTCCTCCCGGACCCCCACTCCCGACCTAGAAGGAACAGCCATGACCGCCCTCACCGACCCCGCGAACGCCGGCGACGCCGTCGCGACCCCCTCAACGCCCCCCGCCACCCGGAGCGCCGGGGCAGGCATCCGCCCCGGCCGCGGGGCCGCGATCGTCCGCATCCTCTTCGGAGCGCTGTGGGGCATCGACGCCGCCTTCAAGTGGATGCCGGGCTTCGTCCACGGGCAGACGCTCAGCGACGAGCTCGGCAAGGCAGCCGAGGTCAACGTCCCGATCGAGCACCAGTGGCTCCAGCTGTGGAACTCCGTCGGCCTCGCCAACCCGCCTGCCTTCGCGGTGGCGATCGCGATCATCGAGACCCTCGTCGCTCTCGCCCTCATCACCGGCAGCTTCACGCGGATCGCCCTCATCGTGAGCACCCTGCTCGCCATCGGCATCTGGACCGGCGCCGAGGGCATGCACCTGCCGTGGTTCAAGCCGGGGCAGACCGACCTCGGGCCGTCGGTCGGCTACATCTTCGCCTCGCTCGCGCTGCTGTTCACCGCCGCGGCGCAGCGGTGGAGCGTCGACGAGCTGCTCGCCCGCCGTGTTCCGGGGCTGCGCCGAGTCCTCGGCATCCCCGCGTAGGCGCCCTGCGTCAGCGGGCGGCGGGAACCGCGCCCGCGACCCGGGCGAGGGCGAGCTTCGTTTCGTCCTCGCTCCCGGGCGCCGCCGTGTAGATCACGATCTTGAGGTCGGTGTCGCCGTCGTTCAGGACATCGCAGTCGACCGTGATGTCGCCGATCGATGGATGCCGGATGACCTTGCGGTCCTCCCCGTGCGCGCCGACGGTCCCGTCGTGCCACAGCTGCGCGAAGCGCGGATTCCCGTCGAGCAAGCGCCGGATCAGCTCGGCCAGCCGCCGCTCGCCGGGGTAGCGGCCCGAGGCGCGGCGCAGGTCCGCGACGATCGCGCGGTCCGTCGCCTCGGCGCGCTCCGACACGATGGGCCAGAGCGACAGCCCCCCGCGGTCGTCCGGCGTCGGGAAGCGGGAGCGGACGAGGCTGCGCATCTCCGGCGCGAGTTCGGATGGATCGCCGAGCAGCGCCGCCCAGCTCCGGTTCCACCACACGAGCCGCCAGTCGGCGGCGAACACGGCCACGGGCGCATCGCCGAGCCGGGCCAGCACACGCTGCATGCCCGGCGGGATGTGGTCGGTGATCGTGCCGTCGGCCGGCGGTTGCAGACCGGCGAGCCGGTAGAGATGGTCGCGTTCCTGCCCGTCGAGCTGCAGCGCCCGGGCGAGAGCGGAGACGATCTGCGCCGAGGGCGTCGTCGCCCGCCCCTGCTCCAGCCGCACGACGTAGTCGACCGAGACGCCCGCGAGCTCGGCAAGCTCCTCGCGTCGCAGGCCAGCCGCGCGGCGCCCGTGCCCCGCGGGCAGGCCGACCGCGGCCGGAGTCAGCCGGTCCCGCCAGGCGCGGATGGTCGCACCGAGGCTCGTCTCGTCAGCGCTCATTCCTCCATTGTCCGCGGCTCGGTCCGGAGCAGGGTGGTACGGCGTTTCCTACCGTCGAGGCATCCCTGGTCGCCGGCCGCGCGCCGATGGAGCCTGGAGGCATGACACACATCACCTTCATCACCGGGGCGAACAAGGGCCTCGGTTACGAGACCGCCCGCCGCCTCACCGAGCTCGGGCAGACCGTGCTGCTGGGCGCGCGCGACGCCGATCGCGGCCGGGCGGCGGCCGAGGCGCTCGGCATCCGTTTCGTGCAGATCGACGTGACGGATGACGCCTCGGTCGCCGCCGCGGCCGAGGACATCGCCGCCCACGAGGGCCGCATCGACACGCTCGTCAACAATGCGGGCATCATCGGCCGCCACGCCGCCGCGGACGAGCTGACCGGCGCCGACGCCGAGCTCGTGCTCGGCACCAACGTCGCGAGCATCGTGCGGGTGACGACCGCCTTCCTGCCCCTGCTGCGCCGATCGGATGCCCCCGCCGTGGTCAATGTGAGCAGTGGCATGGGCTCCTTCGCGCTCACCCATGACCCGGAGCGCGTCGAGGGGCAGATCGTCGGCATGCTCTACAACGCCTCGAAGTCGGCGGTGACGATGCTCACCACGCAGTACGCGAAGGCGCTGCCCGACGTCCGTTTCAACGCGGCCGACCCCGGCTACACCTCGACCGACCTCAACGGGAACCGCGGCACCCAGACCGTCACGGAGGGCACCGACGCGATCGTGACCCTCGCGACCGAGCCCGCCGGGGCCGGCACGGGCCGCTTCGTCGACCGCTTCGGCCCGCTGGCGTGGTGAGCGGCCCAGCGAGCAGCTCGGTGGTCTGACCGCCGCCTCCACTTGCGTGCAGCGCACCCGGCCCGCCCCTGCGGCAGAGCTAGGGGCGGAGGCCCGGCATCCCCGCGACCGCGTGCGGCCCTTTCGCGGTCTGGCCGCTCGCCGCACGGTCACTAGCCTGGATGCATGTACACGCCGCGTTTCAACCGGGTCGATGACGAGGCGGATCTGCGCGACATGGTCGCCGCGGCGCGCACGGCGTGGTTCGTGACGGCCAGTGCCGACGGTGTGCCGCAGGCCACGCTGCTGCCCATCATGTGGCGCGGGGACGTGGTCGTGGCGCACGCGGCCCGTGCCAACCGGCAGTGGCGGGGCCTCGCCGCCGGCTCCCCCGTGCTGCTCATCGTGACCGGGCCGGACGCGTACATCCATCCTGGCTGGTACGCGGCGAAGGGCGAGGACGGCAAGGTCGTGCCGACTTGGAACTACTCGGCGGTGCACCTCACCGGCACCTTGACGCTGCACGAGGACCCCGATTGGCTGCGTGCGGCGGTCACGGAGCTGACCGCGGCGCACGAGACAGGGCGGCCGGACGCCTGGGCGGTCACGGATGCCCCGCCGGAGTACATCGAGCTGCAGCTCTCCGGCATCATCGGCCTCGAGGTCGCCGTCACGCGCATCGAGGGCAAGGCGAAGCTCAGCCAGAACCGCTCGGAGGAGGACCGCCGCGGCGTCGTCGCGGGCCTCGCGGAAGAGCCGTTCCGCGAGGCGGCCGAGGTGGCCGCCGCGATGGAGCCGGGGCTGGAGCGGCCCTGATCGATGAGGCTGTCGCTGCCGAGCGGGTGTCGCGCTGCAGGCAGCCGACCAGCTGTTTCACCGAGCCGATGACGGGAATCGAACCCGCGCTGTCTGCTTGGGAAGCAGAAGTTCTGCCATTGAACTACATCGGCGATGCCCCGGAGGGCTGCCCCAATGTTAGCCGCACCGGCTGAGACATCCGCAATCCGCCGGCCTGGCCGCTCGGCCCGCCCCCCGCCTCGGCCCGCCCCGCCCCGAGTGCGCCGGATGGACATGTGCGTGTGCGCCCGCGCCCGCACGTGTCCATCCGGCGTGCGCGAGCCGCAGGACCCGCCCCGCAATAGTTCACCCTCTGAACCAAGTGTTAGCCTGGAGCCGTGACCGATCCGCTCCACACGGTCGTTGACGCCCTCGCCCGGCTCGCCCGCATGCTCGAACGCGCCGCGGCGCCCCTCAGCCTCGCCGACTTCCGCGTGCTGAGCGCGATCGACTCCGGGGAGGACCGCGCCTCCCGCCTCGCCCAGCGCCTCGCCGTGGGCAAACCGGCCATCAGCGCCACGGTCGACTCCCTCGCCAAGCGGGGGCTGGTCGGCCGCGAGAAGGCGGAGGACGATCAGCGGGCCGTCGCGCTCGCGCTCACCGAGCGGGGCGCGGCGGAGTTCGGCGCCGCGCGGACGCGGCTGGCCGAGCGGGTGCGGGCCGTGACGGAGGCAGCGGACGACCCCCAGGCGAGCATCCGCACTCTCGCCGGGCTGGGGGGTGCGATCGAGCGCTATCGCCTCGCCCGCGAGGCGGCGTCCAAGCCGGCAGCTGAAGCGGCATCCAATGCCGCTGCATCCACGCCGGCATCCGGCGCGACGGACGCGAACGCGCGCGCCGACGCGGAGGCGGCCGAATGAGCGAGCCGACCCCGCAGAGCTGGGTGCGCCGCCTCTGGTCCTACGTCCTGCGCCACCGCAGAGGCCTCTTCATCGCCCTCGGCGCCGCGCTGCTCGGCAGCGGGTGCCAGGTCGTCACCCCGCTCGTCGCCCGCGACATCGTCGACCGGGTGATCGGGAAGCACCAGGGGAGCCTCGTGATGTGGCTCGTCATCCTGATCGTGCTGGCCGCCGCGAACTTCGGCTTCAGCTACCTGCGCCGCTACCGCGGCGGGCGGGTCGCGCTCGAGGTGCAGAACGACCTGCGCAACGACATGCACGACCACCTCCAGTCCATGGACTTCACAAACCTCGACCGGATGCCGACCGGTCAGCTCGTCGCCCGGGCGAACTCCGACTCCGGCCTCGTGATGATGCTGCTGAACTTCCTGCCCATCGTCAGCGGCAACGTCGTGCTGCTGATCATGTCGCTCGTGGTGATGTTCGTGCTCTCGCCGCTGCTCGCACTCGTCGGTCTCGCGATCATCCCGGCCCTCATCGCCATCTCGTACCGCATGCGCTCGCGCGTCTTCCCCGCCACCTGGGACAGCCAGCAGCGCGAGGGCGAGCTCGTGCAGATCGTCGACGAGGACACCGGCGGCGTGCGTGTCGTCAAGGCCTTCGGGCAAGAGCGCCGCGAGCTCGAGCGCCTCACCGGCTCGGCGGTCAAGCTCTACGGCGCGCAGATGCGGGCCACGCGTATCCAATCCCGCTTCCAGCCGCTGCTGGAGTCGATCCCGGCCTTCGGGCAGGTCGGGATCCTGGCCCTCGGCGGCTGGCTCGCGCTGCACCACAACATCACGCTCGGTACCTTCCTCGCCTTCTCGACCTATGTGGCGCAGATGCTCGCCCCGGCGCGCCAGCTCGCCGGGATGATGGCGATCGCGCAGCAGGCCCGTGCCGGCGTCGAGCGCATCGCTCAGCTGCTCGACGCCCCGCCCGCCATCGCCGACGCCCCCGGGGCCGAGACGCTGCCGACGCTGCGCGGCGAGATCGAGTTCGACGACGTCCGCTTCGGCTACGGCGATCCGGCCGGTGACCCAGCGGGTGTGGAGGCCGGCGGCCCAGCCGCCGTCGCCGGGGCGTCGACCGACCGCGTCGACAGCCCAGCCGCCGATGACCGTGCCCATGACCGTGCCCATGACCTGGCGGGCGATCCGGCCGACGGCGACGGCGACTCCTCCGGCGCCCAGCCGGACATCCTGACCGGCTTCACCCTGCGCATCGGCGCGGGCGAGCGGGTCGCCATCGTCGGCGCGAGCGGTTCGGGCAAGTCGACCGCGGCGATGCTCGTCCCGCGCTTCTACGACCCGCAGGGCGGCACCGTGCGCGTCGACGGGCGGGACGTGCGCGACGTCACGCTGCACTCGCTGCGCTCGCAGATCGGCGTCGTGTTCGAGGAGAGCTTCCTGTTCAGCGAGTCGGTGCGCGCCAACATCGCGTACGGGCGGCCGGAGGCATCCGATGCCGAGGTCGAGCGCGCCGCCCGCATCGCGCAGGCCGGCGGATTCATCGCCCGCCTGCCCCGCGGCTACGACACCGTCGTGGGCGAGCGGGGCCTCTCCCTCTCGGGCGGTCAGCGACAGCGGGTGGCGCTCGCCCGCGCGATCCTCGCCGACCCCCGCATCCTGATCCTCGACGACGCGACGAGCGCGATCGACGCCCGCACCGAGGAGGCGATCCACGACGGGCTGCGCGAGGTCATGGGCGACCGTACCGTGCTGCTCGTCGCCCACCGCCAGTCGACCCTGCACCTGGCCGACCGGGTCGTGCTCATCGCCGGCGGCCGGGTCGTCGACGCGGGCGCCCATGAGGAGCTCTTCGCCCGCAACGCCGACTACCGTGCGCTGCTCTCCGGCATGGAGGAGGGCGAGGGCGACTCCGACGTGGACGGCTCGTCGGAGCTTTCGCGCACGCCGGATGGACAGTTGCGTGCGCCGGCGCGTGCGCAGGCGTCCGTCTCGCGTGCACCTGGCGCGAGCGGGCAGACGGATGCCGGGACCACGCGATCCGCGTGGCGGCGGCGGCAGACGGATGCCTCGGGCTACGGCGCCCGCCGGGCCGTGCCCGTCGCCCCGAGCCTCGGGCCCGGGCTCGGTGGGGGCGGCGGCATGGCGCGCCGCGCCCTCGCGGCGACCCCGGAGCTGCTCGCCCGCGTGGCGAAGCTTCCCCCGGTGAAGGACGTGCCGACCGTCGACATCGACACGGAGGGCGCGCATCAGCCGCACTTCTCGCTGCGCTCCCTGCTGCGCGACTATCGCCGACCCCTGCTGCTGGGCCTGCTGTTCGTCGTCATCGACGCGGTGTGCGGGCTGCTCGGGCCCGTGCTCGTGAAGAACGGCATCGACGACGGCGTGGTGACCGGCTCGAGCTATGCCGTGCTGGGGGCATCCGCTCTGTTCCTGGTCGTCACGCTCGCCGATCTGTTCGACGAGATCGGCGAGACCTTCGTGATGGGGCGCACCGCGCAGCGCGTCATGCTGTCGCTGCGGGTGCGCGTCTTCGCTCAGCTGCAGCGGCTCTCGCTCGACTACTACGAGCGCGAGATGGCCGGCCGCATCATGACGCGCATGACGACGGACATCGACCAGTTCGAGCAGCTCGTCGAGAACGGCCTGCTCGCCGCCCTCGTCGCCTTCGTGACCTTCGCCGGGGTCGGCGTCGCGATCCTCCTCGTCAACCCGCTGCTGGGCGGCGCGGTGCTGCTCATCGTCATCCCGCTCGCCTTCGCGACCGTCGTGTTCCGGCGCCGGGCCGCGGTGCTCTACGACCTCTCGCGCGACCGCATCGCGATCGTGAACGCCGACTTCCAGGAGAGCCTGTCCGGCGTGCACGAGGCGCAGGCCTTCGTGCACGAGGAAGCCACCAAGGCCCACTTCCGCGGCCTCGGCGCCGACTACCTGGAGTCGCGCGTCGGCGCGCAACGGCTCGTGGCGACGTACTTCCCCTTCGTGCAGTTCCTCTCCGCGATCGCCGACGCCATCGTGCTGGGCCTCGGCGCCTGGCTGATCCTGCACGGCCAGCTCAGCACGGGCGCGCTCATCGCCTTCCTGCTCTACGTCGACATGTTCTTCTCGCCGATCCAGCAGCTCTCGCAGGTCTTCGACGCCTGGCAGCAGACGACCGTGTCGGTGCGGCGGATCGCGGAGCTCATGGCGCAGAAGAGCCTGACGCCCCCGGCCGCGGACCCGATCGTCCCGGGGCGACTGAGCGGTGCGCTGCTGCTCGACGAGGTGCACTTCGCCTACCCTGCGGTGCCGACGCGGCCCGGTGCGGGCGGCGAGCGGCGGGGGCCGGCGGATGCCCGTCTCACGGCGCCGCTCGAGGCGCGCGCCGCGAAGCCGCCGGAGGCCCTGCGCGGCATCCGTCTCGACATCGCCGCGGGCGAGACCATCGCGCTCGTGGGCGAGACCGGCGCCGGGAAGTCCACCGTCATGAAGCTGCTCGCCCGCTTCTACGACGTCGACGCGGGGGCGGTGCGCGTCGACGGGCAGGACGTGCGCGAGCTCGACCTCGCCGCCTACCGCACCCAGCTCGGCTACGTGCCGCAGGAGGCGTTCCTGTTCACCGGCACGGTGCGCGACAACATCGCCTACGGGCGCCCGGCCGCGACGGATGCCGAGGTGGAGGCCGCCGCCCGCGCCGTCGGCGCGCACGAGTTCGTCGCCGGCCTGCCGAACGGCTACCTGCAGGAGATCTCCGAGCGGGGCCGCTCACTGTCCGCCGGGCAGCGCCAGCTCATCGCGCTCGCGCGCGCACAGCTCGTCGATCCGGCGATCCTGCTGCTCGACGAGGCCACCTCGAACCTCGACCTCGCCGCCGAGGCGCGCGTCACCGCCGCAATGGACCGGGTCGCGGCCGGACGCACCACGGTGCTGATCGCGCACCGGCTGCAGACGGCGCGGGCCGCGGATCGCATCGTGGTGCTCGGGGGCGGGAGCGTGCTCGAGGTCGGCTCCCATGAGGAGCTGCTGGAGGCAGGCGGCCAGTACGCCGCGATGTGGCGCGCCTTCGAGCTCGCCTCCCAGGGCTGAGGCATTCGCTCGTCGGCCGAGGTGGCCGCAGCTCCGGAGGGCTTTGCACGCGCAGAAGAGTCCCCGGGCTCGGAAAACCCTTTGTAGCAGCCCCATCCCTCGCATCGGGGCATGACCTTCGTCCCGGTTCCGGCTACTTTTGAGGGGTGGACACAGCCGCTTCGGTCGAGGGTCGACTGAGGGCGTTGATCCAGGCGAACGAGCAGCTCGTCTCGGCCCTGGATCTCAACGTGGTGCTGCGCCGCGTCGTCGAGCTCGCGATCGAGCTCTCGGGCGCCCAGTACGGGGCGCTCGGCGTGATCGCCCCGAGCGGCAAGACGCTCGAGCGCTTCATCTATGTGGGGCTGGACGCCGCGGAGGCCACGGCCATCGGGCACCTCCCCGAGGGCCACGGCCTGCTCGGCGCCGTCATCGAGGACCCCGAGCCGATCCGCATCGAGGACATCGGCGCGGACATCCGCTCGATCGGCTTCCCGGTGCACCATCCGCCCATGCGGGAGTTCCTCGGCGTGCCGGTGCACTCGAAGGACACCATCTTCGGCAACCTCTACCTCACCAACCGTGACGGCGGTTTCACCGCGAGCGACCAGGAGACGGTCATGGCGCTCGCCGCGACGGCGGGCCTCGCCATCGAGAACGCGCGCCTCTTCGCCGAGACGACGCGCCGTCAGGCCTGGACGGCGGCCTCGGCCGAGATCACGGCCGCTCTGCTCGCCGGCGATCAGGCCGACCCGCTGCAGCTGCTCGCGAGCCGTGTCGTCGAGCTCGGCGAGGCCGCCGTCGCGGTCGTGATGGTGCCGCCCCCCGAGGTGCACGCCGCGCGGGACGTGGGCGACTCAGTGGCCGCCGACCGTCTGGTGATCTCCGCCGTCGCGGGGGCGGGGTGGGAGGCATCCCGCGGCAGGGACTTCCCCGTCGAGGGCACGCTCGCCGGCCGCGCCTACCTCAGCGGCACGGCGCAGATGGCCGGCGAGAGCCAGAGCTCCTACGGGCAGGATCGGATGCTCGGCCCGACCATGGCGGTGCCCCTGGCCGCAGGCGAGACGAGCCTCGGCGTCCTGCAGCTGGCGCGCGAGCCGGGCTCCCGGGCCTTCGGGGGTGCCGAGCTCCAGATGGCCGCGGATTTCGCCGCCCACGCGAGCCTCGCCATCACGCTCGCGAACGCACGCGACACACGCCAGAGGATGGAGCTCGTCCGCGACCGCGGCCGCATCGCCCGTGAGCTGCACGACAACGTGATCCAGCAGATCTTCGGCTCGGGGCTCGAGCTGCAGGGCCTGCTCGGCACCGGCCTGCCGGAGTCCGTCAACGAGAGCGTGCAGCGCGTCACGGCTCAGCTCGACGACGCCATCAGCCAGATCCGCCTGGCGATCTTCGCCATGACGGCGACCCCGGCGAACGCCCAGTCGCTGCGCCACCGCGTCATCGACATCGTCGAGCAGTACCGCGGCGGCCTGCCGCGCGCACCGCGCATCGACTTCCGCGGTGCGCTCGACAGCGCCGTGTCGAACGAGCTCGCCGACGACGTGGTCGCCGTGGTCCGGGAATCCGTCTCGAACGTCGTCAAGCACGCGCAGGCGATGACCGCGCACGTCAGCATCGAGCTCATCGACGGACATCTGCGCGTGCAGGTCGCCGACGACGGCCGGGGCGGCGTCGCCGCGAGCCATCGCCGCAGCGGCCTCGCCAACCTGCACGACCGGGCGCGCGTCCGCGGCGGCGACATGACCATCGACTCGGACGCGGACGGCACCCGGATCGTGTGGGAGGTCCCGGTCACGGACTGAGCGCCGGCTGAGGCATCCGTTGTGCCCCGGCGGTCGTCGCGCATTGCGCGTTGCGCTCGTGCACGCCGGATGGACAGTTGCGTGCGCGGCCGCGGGTGCGGCTGTCCATCCGGCGTGCACGAGGCGTGTGGGGCCGGGTGCGTGGGGCCCCGGGCGTGGGGGCGGCGGGGGCGGCGTGGGGGCGGCGGGCGCGGGTCAGGCGCGTGACTGAGCCGGGGCGGATGCCTGGCCGGGGGCCGGGGCGGCGGCAGGCACCTTCCCCGGGAGCGCGAGGGAGAGCAGCATCCCCACGACGGTGAAGCCGATCGCCCACCAGAACGACTGCTGGAACGCGCCCGCGAGCGCCGTGGGCGTGCCGGCCGCGGCGAGCGCTCCGGTCAGGATCACCGCGAGCACGGCGCTCCCGAACGAACCGCCGACCTGGGTGGCGATCCGGGTGATGATCGAGGCGTCGGGCACCTCGCGGCGCTCCAGCCCGCGGAATCCGAGCGCCATCAGGGGGACGGTGACCGCGCCGAGTCCGGCGCCGCGCACGAACAGCGCGGCCATCAGCCACCACTCGTTCGTCTGCGCTCCGGCAAAGGCGAAGGGCAGCGTGCCGAGCAGGGTGATGAGGAATCCGCCGACGGCGAGCCAGCGCGCGCCCATGGTGTCGGAGAGCCGCCCGGCGAGCGTTCGCGAGGCGAGCGTGCCGAGCCCCTGGGGGATGAGCAGCAGGCCGGCCACGAGCACGTCCGTCCCGCGCAGCTCCTGGAAGTAGAGGGGCAGCAGCAGCATCGCGCCGTAGAGGGTGATGCCGGACAGGAACAGGAGCAGCGAGGCGGAGGCGAGCGGCCAGTGCCGCAGCAGGAGCAGGTCGACGAGCGCCCGCGCCCGGCGGCGCAGCGCCCAGGCGACGAAGGCGGCGAGGAGCACAACGCCGCCGATGAGCGGCCAGAGGACGTCGCCGCGGGTGAAGGCGCCCGACTTGCTTGTGTTGGACAGGCCCCAGAGCACACCGACCAGGCCGAACGCCATGAGCAGGAAGCCGATGAGGTCGAACGGCACGCGCGTGACCGGCCCGTCCTTCGGTAGGAAGATCACGGCCAGCACGAGGCCGACGACGCAGAAGGGGATGTTGACCCAGAACATCCACGACCAGTGCAGATGCTCCAGGATGAGCCCGCCGATCACCGGGCCGAGGATCGGGCCGAGCACCGCGGGCAGGCTCACGACGGACATGATGGAGCCGAGGCCCTTGCCGCCCGCCGCCTGCATGACGATCGTCGACATGAGCGGCAGCATGATGCCGCCGCCGACGCCTTGCACGACGCGGAACGCGATGAGGCTGCCGGCGCTCCAGGAGAGGCTGGAGAGGATCGATCCGACCAGGAACAGCGCGAGCGCGATCAGCCAGAGGCGCTTGGTGCCGAGCATCCGCTGTGCCCAGCCCGCGATCGGGATCGTGACGGCCAGGGCGAGCAGGTAGCCCGTGCTCACCCACTGGATGGTGGCGACGGAGGCATGCAGATCGCTGGCTAGGGTGTGCAGGGCGACGGCGACGATGGTCGTGTCGAACAGCACGGCCAGCGCTCCGACGAGCACGGCCCACACCGTGCGCCAGACGGCGGGGTCCACCGTGGTGGAATCGGCCTGTGAGTCGGACATTCAGAACTCCTTTAGAAACACTCTGTATCTTAAAGCTAGAACGGAGCAATAAGAAACACAATGTCTCTTAATGAGAGCGAAGCGGATTCCCAGCCACCGCAGCGCCGCCGCGGTGCGGCGCTGGAGAACGCCCTGCTGGATGCCGCGTGGGACGAGCTCGCCGAGAAGGGCTACACCGGGTTCACGATCGAGGCGGTGGCCGCGCGCGCCCAGACGAGCCGGGCCGTGATCTACCGGCGCTGGCCGACGAAGCCCGATCTGGTGCGCGCCGCCGTCGGCCGAGTCGGCATGCGGGATCGCCCCGCGATCCCCGACACCGGCTCGCTACGCGAGGACCTGGTCGAGGTGCTGCGGCGGGCGAACCGCTCCCGGGCGTCGATCGGCATCATGATGGCGCTGCAGCTCTCCGGCTACTACGCCGAGACTGGCACCGGCCTGGCCGACCTGCGCGAGGCGTTCCTGTCGGGGCGGAACACCGCCGTCGAGGCGATCCTCGCGCGCGCGGTCGAGCGCGGCGAGGTCGATCCGGCCCGGCTCACCCCGCGGGTCGTCGCCGTGCCGTTCGACCTCTACCGGCAGGAGCTGCTGATGACGCTCAAGCCCGTGCCCGACGAGGTGACCGAGTCGATCGTCGACGAGGTGTTCCTGCCGCTCATGCGTCCTGCGCCCAGCTGACCCGCGCCGGCTTGCTCGGACCTTCTGCGCTCGTGCACGTCGGATGGACACTCGCGTGCGCCGCCGCGCGTGCACGTGTCCATCCGGCGTGCACGAAGGGAACCCGCCGGGCGGGGCGGGCGGGGTGGCATAACCGGCGGGTGCGGCGCGTTCGACTCGATGTGAACGCATCGAACGGCACCGGCACCCCGGGCATCCGCACCCTGGGAATCCTGGGCGCCGGCAAGCTCGGCACGGTGCTCGCCCGCCTCGCCGTCGCGGCCGGCTACCGTGTTCTCGTCGCCGGCAGCGGCGACCCGGCCAGGATCGCCCTCATCGTCGACGTGCTCGCTCCCGGTGCGCGGGCCGTGACCGCGGAGCAGGCCGCGCGTGAGGCGGATGCCGTGATCCTGGCGCTTCCCCTCGGCAAGCACCGCGCACTTCCGGTCGACGCGCTCGCGGGGAAGATCGTGCTCGACGCCATGAACTACTGGTGGGAGGTCGACGGGCTGCGCGACGACTTCAGCGACCCGCTCACCTCGACGAGCGAGCTCGTGCAGGCGTTCCTGCCCGGCTCGCGCGTCGTGAAGGCCTTCAACCACATGGGCTACCACGACCTCGAGGACGAGGCCCGCCCCGCGGGGCAACCGGGGCGCAAGGCCATCGCGATCGCGGGCGATCGCGCGGAGGATCTGGCGGCCGCGGCATCCGTCGTCGATGCGCTCGGCTTCGATCCGGTGGTTGCCGGGCCGCTCGCCGAGGGCGTGCGCATGGAGCCCAACACCGAGCTCTTCGGAGCCGACGTCGACGCCGCCCAGGTGCGCGCCTTCCTCGACGGCTTCCCCGAGTCGGCGCGCGGTCGCGTCGTCGCGCGGGCGCGGGCCGGCGCCTCCGCGGCCTAGGGCTTCGCGTCGCGGGTCGCGCTCGCTCGTGCACGACGCGGTGTGACGGATGCCTCGGGCCCCGGCATCCCGTCTTCGGTAGGCTGACCTTGTGCTGCTCAGCGACCGCGACATCAAGTCCGAGCTCGACAGCGGCCGGATCTCGCTCGACCCGTACGAGCCCGCGATGATCCAGCCGTCGAGCATCGACGTGCGGCTCGACCGCTTCTTCCGGCTGTTCTCGAACCACAAGTACCCGTTCATCGACCCGGCCGAGAACCAGCCCGATCTGACCCGCCTCGTCGAGGTCTCCGGCGAGGAGCCGTTCATCCTGCACCCGGGCGAATTCGTGCTCGGCTCGACCTTCGAGCAGGTGACGCTGCCCGACGACGTCGCCGCGCGCCTCGAGGGCAAGAGCTCGCTCGGCCGACTCGGCCTGCTGACGCACTCCACCGCCGGGTTCATCGACCCCGGCTTCACGGGGCACGTGACGCTCGAGCTGAGCAACGTCGCCACGCTGCCGATCAAGCTGTGGCCGGGCATGAAGATCGGTCAGCTGTGCTTCTTCCGGCTCACCTCGCCCGCCGAGAAGCCCTACGGCTCGAGCGACTACAGCTCGCGCTACCAGGGCCAGCGTGGGCCGACGGCGTCGCGCAGCTACCTGAACTTCCACCGCACGGACGTGAGCGCGGCCGAGACGGGCCGACCGACGGAATAATACCGACAACGAGAGGGGCAGCCGATGGAGCTCGAGACCGCGACCGAGGAGTTCGTCCGCGCCCTGATCGCCGAGGGCCCGCACCACCGTAAACGGCTGCGCAACCTCGGCAAGCTCGTGGGCTCGTGGGCCGTGAGGGGCCAGCGCCTCGACGAGACGACGGGCGAATGGACCGAGCGGGAGTTCACCTATCTCGTCTCGTGGATCTTCGAGGGCCGGGCGATCCAGGACCTCGAGGTGATCCGCGAGCCCGATGGCACCGAGCGCACCGCGGCGGTCGCGCTGCGCGTCGCCGACCCGCAGGCGGGCGTCGCGCGGGTGAGCTACTTCGCCCCGCGCGCCAACGAATACTGCAACCTCATCGCCTCGACGTGGCGGGGCGGGGTGCGGCAGGACGGCTCCCGCAACGACGGGCGCCCGATCCGCTGGAACTTCACCGAGATCACCGAGACCAGCTATGAGTGGGAGGGCTGGGTCAGCGACGACGAGGGCCGCACCTGGCGCCTCACGGAGGAGCTGCACGGCACGCGCATCGCGTAGCGCGTCGCCGTCGCCGCCGCGCGCCCCCTGAGCCGCGCACGCCGGATCGACACGTGCGCGTGCGGCCGCGCGCGCAGATGTCGGTGTCGCAACAGACTGTGGCGGCGGATGTCTCACCCGAGGCACCTCGTCGTGCGGCTCTTCCCCTGCACAGGCGGAGATGCGGGCGAGTTCTCCCCGATTCGGCCGGTACGGCGGGCGGATGCCTCCTCCGATGCGGCTCAATGGCGGGGTGCTCACTCCTGCCGCCGTCCCCCTCGACCGTCTCATCGACGCCCGCTCCCCGTTGATCGGCGGCGCCGAGTCGCGCACGTTGAGCCGTCGTGTCGAACGCGGCGAGCTCGAACGGATCCGGCCCGGCCTGTTCCGCGAACCGCTTTCGCCCGTCGAGAGCCTGGACTGGGCGCGGCGCGCGCCGGAGCAGCGACGTCGCCATCTGGAATCGGCCGTGGCCGTCGCGCTGACCCGCTCCTCGCCCGTGGTGTTCTCGCACCGCACGGCGCTTGCGATCCTCGGCTTGCCGCTGCTCGGCCCCTGGCCCGGGGCGGTCGACATCCTCGAGCCGCCCGATTCGCCGCGCCGTAGCGCGAACGGCGTGCGCGTGCACCGCCTTCCGTTCGAGGCGGAGGACGTGATCCCCTGGGGCGAGTTCTTCGTGACGAGTCCCGAGCGTACCCTTGCCGACGTGGCCCGCGAGCTGCCGATGATCTTCTCGGTTCCGGCGCTCGACGCCGGCCTGATCGAGCTCGACCGCGAGGGCATCCGCGCGATCCTGGACCGCGACGGCGGCATCCGCGGCACCGCTCGCGCCGTCCAGGCTGTCGACTTCGCCGATCCGGCCTCCGGCTCACCGGGTGAGTCCGGCAGCCGGGTGGTGATGGCGATGCTCGGCACGCCGAGACCGGAGCTGCAGCTCCGGTACCTGTCCCGGCGGGGTCGCGGCGCCTACCTGACCGACTTCGAGTGGCCGGGGCTCCGGAAGATCGGCGAGTTCGACGGCCGGGGGAAATATCTCAAGGACGAGCTGCTCCGCGGCCGTTCACCCGGGCAGGTCGTCTACGAGGAGAAGCTGCGCGAGGACGAGCTCCGCGCCGAGGGCAACGACGTCGGCCGGTGGGGCATGCCCGCCGTGCGGTGCCCCTGGTTCCTGCGCGACGAGCTCGGGCGGATCGGCGTCCCCATGACCAGGGGCAACCGGCACCTCCGCCCGCTGTGGTAGCGGGGGGTGAGGCATCCGTTGCCACAAACCGTCGCGAGACGGACAGCTGCGTGCGCCGGCGCACCCGCAGGTGTCCGTTCGGCGTGCACGAGCGGATGCTCCCACCCGAGCGACGCACGCGCGCGAATACCGCGCGCACGCTGGGCACGCAATCAGTTGTGGCCGGGACCAGGCCCGGCGTAGGTTGCGGCTCGGACGGGTCCCGATCCTGCGCCACGAGCGCCGACACGAACGCGTACCCGCTCAACGGAGAGTGAGGAGTCTTCAGATGCAATCGAATCCGAAGCGTTGGCTCATCGCCGGAGGTCTGCTGGTCGTCGGGGCTCTCGCCCTGACCGCCTGCTCCTCCGGCAGTGGCGGCAGCGGCAACAACACATCGTCCGGCAACAGCGTCGTGACGATCTACAGTCCGGACCCCGGTACGGAGGGTCAGGAGTTCGAGGCCTCGTGGAAGGACTGGGCGAAGCAGAACGGCATCACCATCAGCTACACGGGCGACCAGAACTTCACGACGAACATCGCCACGAAGATCCAGGGCAACTCGCTGCCCGACATCGCCTTCTTCCCGCAGCCCGGGCTGCTGTCGGCGGCGATCGCGACCGGCAAGGTCGCCAAGCTCGACTCGAAGACCCAGGCGAACGTCACCCAGAACTTCTCGAAGGACTGGCAGGACAACGTCGTCTCGAACGGCGCCATGTACGCGACGCCCCTCGACGCCAGCGTGAAGGGCTACGTCTGGTACAGCCCGGCGGACTTCGCGAGCTGGGGCGTCTCGGTGCCGAAGACCTACGCCGACCTCGTGAGCCTGACGCAGACGATCCAGTCCAAGACGGGCAAGCCGCCGTGGTGCGCCGGGTTCAACGCCGGCACGGCCTCGGGCTGGCCGGGTGCGGACCAACTCGCCGAGGTCGTGCTGGGCGACGCCGGCCCCGACGTCTACGACGCCTGGGTCAAGGGCGACACGAAGTTCACCGACCCGGAGATCGACCACGCCTTCACGCTGCTCGGGCAGATCCTGACGGACCCGAAGTACGTCAACGCGGGCTTCGGCGACGTCTCCTCGATCAACTCGACCGCGTTCGGCGACGTCGCGGCGAAGGTGGCCGACGGCTCCTGCGCGCTGACCAACCAGGCGACGTTCCTCGAGGCGAGCTTCTCGACCACGAAGACGAAGGGCGGCGCGGTGCCGAAGATCGGCCCGGACGGCGACATCTGGGCGTTCCCGCTGCCCGCACAGTCGGCCGGCGCCAACGCGATCACGGGTGGCGGCGACTTCGCCGCGGCGTTCAACACGAACCCCGCCACGCAGAAGGTCATGCAGTACCTCTCGGGTGCCGACTGGGCGAACAGCCTGATCCAGGTCCCCAACGCGAGCTTCATCTCCGCGAACAAGGGCCTGACCGCCGACAACGAGAAGGACCAGTTGCTGAAGGGCGCCATCCAGGTCCTGCAGGACCCGAACACGACCTTCCGCTTCGGTGCGGACGACTCCATGCCGAACGTGGTCGAGAACGCCTTCTGGAAGGGCATGATCGACTGGGTCAACGGGAAGTCGCAGAAGCAGGTCGAGCAGGAGATCCAAGCATCCTGGGCCTCGGCGAAGTGACGTGAGGTGACGTGATGTCTGCGTTCTTCACCTGGCTCGCCGGCATCACGCCGCTCGTCCAGATCGTCGTCGTCGTCGCGGCGTTCCTCGTCGTGATCGCCCTGATCGTGTTCTTCATCGAATTCGCCCCGCGCGCCGGGCGGGGCTACTCGATCATGCGGCTCGCCGTGGCGGTGCTCGTCCCGGTCGCGCTCGTCGTCGCCTTCGGCGTCGAGGCGAGTGCGTTCTGGGTCGTCATCGTCGCGGCGCTGCTCGGGGCGCTGCTGTTCTGGCTCGACTTCCGCTCCCGGTCGGGCACGGGCTACCTGCTGCAGCTGCTCGGCTTCATGACGCCGGCGATCCTGCTGCTGCTGATCGGGCTGTTCTACCCCTCGGTGAAGACCATCATCGCGAGCTTCTTCAGCAACGACGGCTCGCACTTCGTCGGCCTCGACAACTTCGTGTGGGTGTTCTCGCCGGGCAGCCAGGGCGGCCTCATCGCCGTGATCAACACGCTCGTGTGGGTGCTGATCGCACCCATCGTCGCGGTCGGCATCGGCCTCGCCTACGCCGTGTTCGTGGACAAGAGCCGTGGCGAGCGGGTGCTGAAGGTGTTCATTTTCATGCCCGTCGCGATTTCGCTCGTGGGCGCCTCGATCATCTGGAAGTTCTTCTACGACTACCGGCAGGGCGACCAGATCGGACTGCTCAACCAGGTCCTGGTCTGGTTCGGCCATCAGCCTGTCAGCTGGCTGCAGAGCTACCCGCTCAACATGTTCCTGCTCATCGTGATCCTGATCTGGTCGCAGACCGGCTTCGCGATGGTCATCCTCTCCGCGGCCATCAAGGGCGTCCCCACCGAGCTCAACGAGGCAGCGGAGCTCGACGGTACGAACGCGTGGCAGCGCTTCTGGAATGTCACGGTCCCCGGCATCCGCCCCACGATCATCGTGGTCTGGATCACGATCTCGATCACCGCGCTCAAGGTCTACGACATCATCGCGGCGACCACGGCCGGGCAGAACAACACGACCGTGCTCGGCTACGACATGGTCACGCAGTTCTCGCTGCTGCCGCCGCAGACCGGGCACTCTGCGGCACTCGCGGTGCTGATCCTCGTGCTCGTGACGCCGTTCATCATCTACAACGCGCGCAATCTGCGCCGACAGCGGGAGGAGGCGTGATGTCCGCGATCCCCATCGCCGTGCAGGCCGACAAGACGGATGCCGAGACCGGGGTGCTCCGCCGCACCAAGCGGCGCCTCACCAGCGGCTGGGCCACCTTCGCAGCGATCGTCATCGCCGTGGTGTGGACGCTGCCGACCTTCGGCCTCTTCGTCTCCTCGTTCCGGCCTGCCGCCGACATCAACACCTCGGGCTGGTGGACCGCGTTCGCCCACCCGCAGTTCACCTTCCAGAACTACGTCTCGACGCTGAACTTCGTCGACAACATCACGGTCGGGCGCTCGCTGCTCAACTCGGTCGTCATCACGATCCCCGCCACGGTCTTCCCGATCGTGCTGGCCGCGCTCGCCGCGTACGCCTTCGCGTGGATCGACTTCAAGGGCAGGGACGCGCTCTTCCTCGCGGTGTTCGCGATGCAGGTCGTTCCCATCCAGATGGCGCTCGTGCCGCTGCTTAGCCTGTACACGAACGGGGTGCGGTTCGGGAACACGCAGATCTTCCACGGGCTGGACCTCAACCTGAACTCGCTCAACGCGAGCTTCGCCGAGGTGTGGATCTCGCACACGATCTTCGCGCTCCCGCTGTGCATCTTTATGCTGCACAACTCGATCGCGGCGCTGCCGAGGGACATCATCGAGGCGGCGAAGGTGGATGGCGCCGGTCACGGGCAGATCTTCTTTCGCGTCGTGCTGCCGCTGACCACACCCGCGATCGCGTCCTTCGCGATCTTCCAGTTCCTGTGGGTATGGAACGACCTGCTGGTTGCGACGATCTTCACCTCCGGCAGCAACGCGCCGGTCACGAAGCTGCTCGTCGACCTGTCCGGCGTCTACGGACAGCAGTGGTACCTGCTCACCGCCGGCACCTTCCTGGCGATCATCGTGCCGCTCATCGTGTTCTTCGCGTTGCAGCGCTTCTTCGTGAGGGGACTGCTCGCGGGCGCGACCAAGGGGTGAGCGGATGCCGGGGCACCGGTGCCTCCGTCGCGGTGGCCTCGGTGCCCCGGTGCGCCCGGGCCACATCCTTCTTCGTGCACGCCGAACGGACACGTGCACGCGCCGGCGCACAGGCACGTGTCCGTCCGGCGTGCACCGAGGGAAACGGACAGGGCGCGGACAGGGCGTGGGCAGGCTGGCGCGGCTCGGTAGGGTGAGCGCATCCCCCCACCGCTCAAGGAGGCCCCGTGGACGTGCTCCAGCCCCTCGCCGACACCCCGCGCGAAGGGTACCTTCCCGCAACCCCGCGCACCGTGCTGTGGGGTCGGCTGCCGTCGCGGTGCGATGAGCCGGTGCTGCGCGTCGCGCCGGGCGAGAGCGTCGTGATCGACACCGTGAGCCACGAGGGGCTGATGCCGGACCAGGGCTCGGACCCGCGCTCCTACTTCGGCCGCTTCGGCGTCGCCGCCGCGGACGTTCTGGAGGATGCGGTGGAGATCACGGCATCCGTGCACCGCGACCCGGCCGCGGACGGGCCGCACGTCGTGACGGGGCCGATCGCCGTGACGGGCGCGCGCCCCGGCGACCTGCTCGCCGTCACGATCGAGGCGCTGGCGCCGCGGGTGCCCTACGGCGTCGTCTCGACCCGGCACGGCAAGGGGGTGCTCGCCGGGGACGGCGCCTTCGAGGGCGACTACGGCGCGTTCTGCGCGGTCGAGCCGGGCGGCGCGCAGGCGTCGATCGAGCTGGGCGGGCCGGATGCCTCACGGGCGGTCTTCCCCTTGAATCCGTTCCTGGGCATCATCGGCGTCGCCCCGGACTCGGACGAGCGGCCGCACTCCGTGCCGCCGGGACTCCACGGCGGCAACATCGACATCCGCGACCTCACGGTCGGCGCGACACTGTTCCTGCCGGTGCAGTGCGACGACGCCCTGCTCTCCGTGGGCGATCCGCACTTCGCGCAGGGCGACGGGGAGGTCGCGCTCACGGCGCTCGAGGCGTCGCTGCGGGCGACGCTGCGCGTCGACGTGATCTCGCGGGCGGAGCTGGGCGGGGCGCTCGAGGGCGTGGAGGGTCCGTTCGGCCGCGCCGGGGGGCTGCTGCTGCCGACGGGTCTCGACGGCGATCTGGACGTCGCGCTGCAGAAGGCCGTGCGGAACGGCATCCGCCTGCTCGCGAATCTCACCGGGGCCGACCCGCAGCGGCTCTACCTCTATCTCAGCGCCGCTGCCGACTTTGACATCTCGCAGGCCGTCGACCTCGTCAAGGGCGTGCACGGCCGCATCCGGCTCGCGGACCTCCCCGGCCCGTTCCCGGGCTGGCTGCTGCCGGAGTAGCCGGCCGCGCGCTCTCGCGCACGCCGAACGGACACGTGCGCGCGCCGGCGCACAGGCACGTGTCCATCCGGCGTGCGTGGGCGGCGCAGCGCGTTCACTCCGCCGGAGGCGGTCCCGCGGTCTCGCCCTCGCGCAGCGACACGGGGATCACGACGTTCGCGGGGTGGGCCCCGGCCATGAGCTGCCCGATCATCCGGCCCGCGAGCCGGCCGCGTTCGTGCAGCGGCTGCGCGACCGTCGTGAGCTCGCGGTCGAGCCAGGGCAGCTCCGCGCCGTCGAAGCCCGTCACGGTCAGGTCCTCCGGCACGCGCAGGCCTCGCCGCGCTGCGGCCCGCAGCACGCCGGAGGCGAGCTGGTCGTTCTGGGCGAGGATGGCCGTGGGCCGCGGCTCGAGGCTCAGCAGCCGCTGCGCGGCGGCCTCCCCCGCGTCCGCCAGTCGCCCGCCGGCCTCGACGACGGCTGCCCGCGGCCAGAGTCCGACGACGGCGCGCAGTCGCTCGCCGATCGTGCGGTTGGTGACGGTGCCGGTCACCTCGCCGATGAGGCGCACCGGGCCCGGCTCGGCCGTGACAGCGGGGCGTGTGGTGCGCATGACCACGCCGACGCGCTCGTGGCCGAGCCCGTGCACGTGCTCCGCCACGAGGCGCATCGCGGCGTAGTCGTCGATCTCGACGAGGCTGACGTCGTCGTAATGCGGGCCTTCGATGCCGACCATCGGGATGCGCCGAGCGCGTAGTGAGGGCAGCAGGCGCTCGAGCTCCTCGCCGCGGGTGACGAACACGATCCCGTCGAGGGGCATGTCGGCGATGTTCGGCCCGCTTGCGCCGGGCTCGGCCCGTCCGGGCAGCAGCAGCTGACCGCAGTTGAGCTCGTCGAGCACCTCGCTCAGCCCGTCCATCGTGGCGATGGTCACGGGGTTCATGAAGGCGAAGCGGACCTGCTCGGCGACGATGACGCCGACGATGCCGGACTTGCCGCGCTTGAGGGAGCGCGCGGTCGGGTTGGGGCCGGCGTAGTCGAGCTCGCGGGCGGCATGCAGGACGCGCGCCCGGGTGCGGTCGGTGATCGAGCCGGCGGTGCGGAACGCCAGCGAGGCCGTCGACGTGGACACTCCGGCCAGCGCGGCGACATCGGCCAGCGTGGCACGTTCACCGATGCGCCTCGGCGCTGGGCTGCTCGCCATCGTCCTTCTTCTATCCGCAACACGTGCTCCCCGCAGCACGTGACAGGCCCGGCGCGGATGCGGTTCACGCTAGCAGCGGGCGCAGGCAGGCATCCGCATGGTCAACGCGACGTGGGGCTCTGTGGGGGCGATGTTCACAACGCGTTAATGATTTCTGAGAAAAATCGCAACGATGCGATTTCCATCCGATCGAAGGGATATCCCATCGTGAGACGCTCCCGAGTCGCCCTCGGCTCCGCCGATGCCATTGCGGCCGAGCCCGGCATCGATGTGGCTCCTGCACCCGCCCGTGCCACCCCGCGGCGCCTTCCCCTCTGGCTGAGTCCCCGGCGTCGGCGCGACTTCCTGATCTTCCTGCTGTTCGCCGGACCGAACATCGCGCTGATCATCGTCTTCTGCTGGCGCCCCGTGATCCAGAACGTGCAGTACTCGCTGTTGAACTGGACGCTCGGCAACCAGAACGCCTTCTTCATCGGCCTGGACAACTATGTCGAGTTCTTCACCGGCGAGGGCGGTCGTGTGCTCTGGACCACCCTGCTCTTCACCGTGTTCACGGTCGGCGGCTCGCTGATCCTGGGGCTGCTGATCGCGCTCGTGCTGAACCGGAAGCTGATCGGCACGACGCTCGCCCGCAGCGCGGTCTTCGCCCCCTTCGTGCTCTCCGGCGTCGGGGTGGGGCTCGTCTGGGTGTTCATCTTCGACCCGGTGGTCGGTGTGCTCTCGATCATCCTCCGCGATCTGCACCTGCCGGTCCCGGCGTGGTTCCTCCAGCCCGGGCCGGCCCTGGCGATGGTGTGCATCGTCTTCGTCTGGAAGAACCTCGGCTACTGCGGGGTGATCTATCTCGCCGGGCTGCAGTCGGTGCCGCGCGACGTGATGGAGGCCGCGGCGATCGACGGCGCCGGCCCCGTCCGCAGGTTCTTCTCGATCACGCTGCCGCTGCTGTCGCCGACGACCTTCTTCCTCGTCATCACGACGATCCTCAACTCACTGCAGTCCTTCGACCTCATCAAGATCATGACGCCGCTCAACTCGGGCACGACGACGCTGATGTACGACGTCTACCTCCAGGCCTTCGGCGGCTACAACCGTGGCGGCTACTCCGCGGCGCTCGCGACGATCCTGTTCGTCATCCTCCTGATCGTCACATTCGTCCAATTGCGCTTCGTCGAGCGGAGGGTGCACTACTCATGACGGTCACAGCGACACGACCGCGCCGGGGGCGCCCCTCCGGGCGCCGCGCGGCGGGAACGATCCTCGCGGGCTACCTGCCGCTCGTCATCGCGACGCTCATCGTCGCGCTGCCCCTCCTGTGGATGATCCTCAGCTCGCTCAAGTCCCCGGGCGAGGTCATCACGAAGAACCTCGTCCTCTTCCCCGCCCACCCCTCGATCAGCGCCTACCTCACGGCCTCGCACGAGGTCAATTTCCCGCGGCTGTTCCTCAACTCGGTGATCGTCACCGGCGTGGGCTCGGCGATCAAGATCTTCCTCGCGCTCATGACGGCCTACGCCCTCGTGTTCGTGCAGTTCCCGCTCAAGAAGATCATCTTCCCCGTCATCCTGGTGGCTCTGATGGTGCCCCCGCAGGTCTCACTGGTGCCGAACTACACGCTTATCGCAGGTCTGGGCGGGGTGAACACCTACTGGGGCATCATCCTGCCGGGGCTCGGCACCGCCTTCGGCACCTTCCTGTTCCGCCAGCAGTTCCTCGCGCTGCCGCAGGAGATCCTCGAGGCGGCGGAGATGGACGGCGCCGGGCACTTCTCGCGGCTGTTCCGCGTCGTCGTCCCGATCACGGTGCCGACGATCGCGACGGTGGCGCTCGTCACCATCGTCAACGAGTGGAACGACTACCTCTGGCCGCTGGTCGTCACGAACTCCAGCAGCATGATGACCCTTCCCGTCGGACTCACCCTGCTCAAGAACAGCGAAGGCGACGTCAGCGAGTACCCCGTGCTCATGGCCGGCGCCGTCGTTGTCATCATTCCCATCCTCATCCTGTTCGCATTCCTCCAGCGCTATATCGTCGCGGGCCTCACCCAGGGCGCCGTGCGGTAGCTGATCCACCCCATTCGAAAGGAAACCGATCCGATGCATCGCCGACAGTTCCTTGCCCTCGCGGGCCTCTCCGCGAGCACACTCGCCCTCGCCGCCTGCAGCGGCCCGACGGTCAGCGGCAGCACGACGAAGGGAAGCGCCACGCCGAAGGCCACCGGCGGTCCCGACTTCAGCGGGGTCACGCCCGCGAAGAAGATCAGCTTCTGGTCGAGCAACCCGGGCAGCTCGCAGCAGATCACGCAGCAGATCATCGACGCCTTCACCACGCAGAGCGGCATCGAGGTCGAGCTCGTCACCGCGGCGAGCTACGAGGACGTCGCGCAGAAGTTCCAGGCCGCCCAGGCCGGCGGCGGGCTCCCCGACCTCCTCACGCTCTCCGACGTGTGGTGGTTCCGCTTCTTCCTCAACGACCAGATCATCCCGCTCGACACGGCCCTCACGGCGGCCAAGGTCGAGACCGACGACTACCTGCCGGTCTTCTTCAACGACTACCAGTACAACGGGCAGCAGTGGGCGGTGCCGTGGGCGCGCTCGACGCCGCTGTTCTACTACAACAAGAAGCACTGGGCGGCGGCGGGTCTGCCCGATCGTGCGCCGGCGACCTGGGACGAGCTCGCCCAGTGGGCCCCCAAGCTGCAGGCGGCCAACGGCAAGGTGCCGGCCTTCGAGTGGCCCGACGTCGCCGGCTACGGCGGTTGGAGCGGGCAGAACCTGCTCTGGGGCTTCGGCGGCGGCTGGTCGGCGAAGGACTCCTTCGACATCACCACCGACTCGGACGCGACCGTGTCGGCTCTGCAGTACATGCAGGACTCGGTCTACAAGGGCAAGTGGGCGGCGCAGGCCGCCAAGGACGCCGGCACCGACCTGGCCGCCGGGGCGACCTCGGCGACGATCGAGTCCTCCGGCTCCTTCACGGGCATCCAGAAGACGCTCGCCAGCGCGGGCAACCCCTTCGAGCTCGGCGCGGGCCCGCTGCCCGGCGGCCCGGCCGCCACCTCCGGTGTTGTGCCCACCGGTGGCACCGGCGTCGCCATCCCGAAGGGGATCGACAAGGGCAACCAGCTCGCGGCGATGCAGTTCGTCGCCTTCCTGACGAACCCGGAGAACACCGTGGCCTTCTCGCAGGCCACCGGCTACATCCCGGTGCGCAAGTCGGCGGACACCACCCAGCTCGTCGCGCAGGCCCCGACCATCGGCGTCGCGATCACGCAGGCCGGCAACACGCGCTCGCAGGACTGGGCGCGCGTCTTCCTGCCCGGCGGCGACCAGTCGATGAACAGCGCCCTGCAGGACATCACCACGAAGCAGGTGTCCGTGAAGGACGAGATGACCACCCTCAGGGGCGATCTGCAGAAGATCTACACCTCGCAGGTCAAGCCGTACCTGTAAGCGGAGCATCTGCGCACGGGGCTCGGCGGTTTCGGCCGCCGGGCCCCCGTTGTGCGTGTGGGACGGACATGCGCAGGTGCGGTCGCGCACGCACGTGCCCGTTCGGCGTGCGCGAGCAGGCCGGATGCCGGGGCGGCCGCCCGGGGTCAGGCCCCGCGGACCTCGTCGTGCAGGTGCTCCATCTTCGCGTCGAGATCCGCGGCGACGTCCGCCGCCTCCTTGAGGCCCTGTAGCAGCTCGGCGGGCACCGTCTTGTCGTACTTGTAGTAGATCTTGTGCTCCAGGCTCGCCCAGAAGTCCATCGCGACGGTGCGCAGCTGCACCTCGACGGTCACCGGAACCGGCCCGTCCGAGAGGAACACGGGGATCTCGATGATCGCGTGCAGGCTCTTGTAGCCGTTCGCCTTGGGCGTGGCGATGTAGTCCTTGACCTGGAGCACGCGCACGTCCGCCTGGTTGCAGAGCGCGTCGAACACGCGGTAGACGTCGCTCACGAAGGAGCAGACTACGCGGATTCCTGCGATGTCGGTGATGTTCTCGCGGATGACCGAATAGGACGGCTCGAAGCCCTTCCGGGCGACCTTCTGCAGCACCGACTCGGTGCTCTTCAGGCGCGAGCTGATGTGCTCGATGGGGTTCTCGGAGCGGAGGGCGGCGAACTCCTCGCGCAGGATCGAGATCTTCGTCATGACCTCGTCGATGGCGAACTTGTACGGCATCATGAACCGCGCGAAGTCGTCGCGGAGCGAGTAGATCTCGGCGAGCGCCGTGTCATCGAGCTGCTCGAGCGCCGCCTCGGTCTGCTCCGTCACGATGCGCTTGTCAGTGCTGTTGAACTGACCGATCGGGACGACATCGTTGGACACGTCTGTGACGCTATCGACGCAGTCCGAACGGATGCCGTGAGAGCGGTGTGTGCTCGGCATCCGGCATCCGCTGCTCACGCGCATGGTGCACGCCGGATGGACAGCTGCGGGCGCCGGCGCACACGCACGTGTCCATCCGGCGTGCACGGCCGCTCGGCCGACGGGCGGGCGCGGCTCAGGCGCCGCGGCGGGCGGCGAGCTTCTGCTGCCCCGGTCGCACCGGGATCATCACGACCAGCCCGACGAGCAGCACGAGCACGATGCCGAGCACGCCCCAGATCTGGCTGTGGCCGATCGTGATCAGGAGCGCCCAGGCGTTGGGCGCGAGGAAGGTCGCCGCGCGGCCCGTCGTCGCGTAGAGGCCGAACACCTCGCCCTCGCGCCCCTCCGGGATGAGGCGGGCGAGGAAGGTCCGTGACGCCGACTGGGCCGGCCCGACGAAGAGGCACAGGATGAGCCCGAAGACCCAGAAGACCGCCGGGCCGCCGGAGTGGAAGATGAACACGAGCGCACCCGCGATGACGAGACCGATGAGCGAGGTGATGATCACGGGCTTCGGGCCGACGCGGTCGTCGAGGGCGCCCGTCGAGATCGTCGCGATGCCGGCGACGATGTTCGCCGCGATCGCGAAGATGATCACCTGGCCGCTCGAGAAGCCGAAGGTGCCCGCGGCGAGGATGCCGCCGAAGGTGAACACGCCCGTGAGCCCGTCGCGGAAGATCGCCGAGGCGAGCAGGAACCACACCGTGTTGCGGCTCTCCCGCCACAGCTCGGCAATGGTGCGGAACAGCACGCGGTAGGCGCCGAAGAACGAGGACCGCTCCTGCGCGATCGCGCCGGGAACGCGGTTCTCCTTCACGGCGAACAGCACCGGCAGGGCGAAGACCGCGAACCAGATCGTCGCGACGAGCATCGAGATCCGGATGTTCCAGCCGCCGGCCGTCGAGACGTGGAAGACCCCGCCGTCGCCCGAGATGAAGCCGATGTACACGATGAGCAGCAGCACGATGCCGCCGACGTAGCCGAGGCCCCAGCCGAGGCCGGAGACCTTGCCGATCGTCTTCGGCGTCGAGACCTGCGTGAGCATCGCGTTGTAGTTGACGGCGGCGAGCTCGTAGAACACCGTGCCGAGCGCGACCGCGATGATGCCGAGCCAGAGGTAGGACGGCTCGGCCTTGACGAACACCGTCGCGAGCAGGCTGAGCGCGACCAGGGCGGAGAAGACCGCCAGCCAGAGCTTGCGGCGGCCCGCGGCATCCGTCAGCTCGCCCGTCGCCGGCGCGGTCAGCGCGACCAGCACACCCGCGATGCCGAGCGCCCAGCCGAGCTGCGCCGAGATGTGGTTCGCGTCGCCGAAGGAGGAGCTGGTCAGATACACCGTGAACACGAAGGTCGTCGCGACGGCGTTGAAGGCGCTCGAGCCCCAGTCCCAGGCGCCCCACGCGATGACACGGCCGGCAGGAATCCTGACCTCGGCGGCCGGGTCCGTGACCGGCGGAGGCGGGGGCGGTGTGCTCACGCGCACACCTTATTGGCACATCGTTAACAGCGGGGTCACCGGCGGTCCGGCCGGACGCCCCCAATAGTGTGGTCCGCATGGCCTTCGCGGAATGGGCGGGCGTCGCCGCCCCGTACGATCGCTCGTTCGGGGCGCTGTGCGCGTGCGCCGTCCCCGCGGTGCTGGCCGAGCTGGGGACGGCTCCGCAGCGCTCCGGGGCGCGGCTGCTGGACGCGGGCACCGGCACGGGCGCGCTCGCCGCGGCCGCCGCGCGGGCAGGCTGGTCGGTGGATGCCTTCGACGCGGAGCCGACGATGATCGAGCACGCGCGGGCGCGGTCGGATGCCGCCGGCATCCGCTACGCCGTCATGGCGATGCCCGGCATCGCCTACCCGGACGACGCCTTCGACGCGGTCACCGCGAACTTCGCCATCAACCACGCCGACCATCCCCGTGACTGCCTCGCCGATTTGCGCCGCACCCTGCGGCCGGGCGGGCGGCTCGTCGCGACCGTCTGGCCGTGGGAGGCGACGCCGACGGGGCGGCTGTGGCGGGAGATCCAGGACGAGACGGGGGCGCGGCCGCCCGCGGCGAACCGCCTGCCCGCCGACAGCGATTTCGACCGCAGCGAGGAGGGGCTCGCCGGACTGCTGGAGCAGTGCGGCTTCGCGGACGTCTCCGCGCGGCGCGTGCGCTTCACCTGGCGCGTCGACGCCGAGGAGCTGTGGGCGGGCGTCGCGGCCGGCATCGCCGTCATCGGCTACGCCTACGCGGCGGCCGAGGCGCCGACCCGCGCGGCGATGCGCGCCGCCTACGACGCGCGCACCCCCGCGCTGACCGGCGCCGACGGGCTGCTCGCCTTCGAGATGTCAGCGGTCCTGGCATCCGGCGTCAAGGTTCTAGATAGTTAGCAAAGCTAAACTATGGGCGATGTCCCTCACGCCGCCCGCCCTCGTCGTCTCACCCGCACGGCGCACCTTCGCACTGATCTCGATCCTGCTGGCCACGCTGATGAGCACCATCGACGCCTCGATCGTGAACGTCGCGCTGCCGAGCCTCTCGACCGAGCTGTCGGCGCCGCCCTCCGAGACGGTGTGGGTCGCGACGGCCTTCCTGCTGGCCGTCGCGTGCGCGGTGCCTGCGACGAGCGCGCTCGGCGACCAGCTCGGACGGCGCCGGATGTACCTCCTCGGCGTGCCGATCTTCACGCTCGCCTCGCTGTGCTGTGCGCTCGCGCCCACCCTCGCCACGCTCGTCGCGTTCCGGGTCGTGCAGGGGCTCGGCTCGGCGATCATCCTGGCGGTCTCGATCCCGCTGTACCGGCGGCTCTTCCCGCCGGAGCAGCTCGGGCAGGTGCTCGGCTTCAACGCGATGACCGTCGCGCTCGGCACCTCGGCCGGGCCGACGCTGGGCGGGCTCATCCTCAACGCGCTGAGCTGGCCGTGGCTGTTCCTCATCAACGTGCCGGTCGGCGTGATCGCGTGGGTGCTGGCCTTCTTCGTGCTGCCGAAGTCGCACCCCGAGCGCGGCGACTACGACTGGCAGGGCGCGATGCTCGCCGCGGCGGCCATCGCCAGCCTGCTGGTCGGGGTGCGGCAGCTCGCGTCCCCCGACACGCTGTGGGTGGCGGCGGTGCTGCTCGTCGCCTGCGCGGCCTTCGTGGTGCTGTTCGTGCGGCGGGAGCGGCGGGCGGTGCGCCCGCTCATCCCGCTCGGACTGTTCACCGGGCTGTTCAGCCTCACGGTGGGGACGGCGTGGGCCTCGTTCCTCGGCCAGGGTGTCGCCTTCGTGGCCCTCCCGTTCCTCTTTCAGAGCGCCTATCACGCGAGCCCGCTCACCTCGGCGCTGCTGTTCACGCCGTGGCCGGTCGTGATCGTGTTCGTCGCGCCGTTGGCCGGCCGTCTCGCCGACCGGGTGCGTCCCGCCTACCTCGCCCTCGCCGGGCTGATCGTCATGACCGTCGGGCTCGTGATGTGCGCGCTGCTCGGCGACCACCCGCCGATCTGGCTCGTGCTCGTCTCGACGGGCGTCTGCGGCCTCGGCTTCGGGACCTTCCAGAGCCCCAACAACCGGGACATGATGTCCGCCGCGCCGCTGCGCTATTCCGCGAGCGCCTCCGCCGTGCTCAACACGAACCGCACGGTGGGGCAGTCGGCCGGCTCGGCGGCCGTCTCCATGGCCCTCGTGATCTCGGGCGCCGCGGCCGGGTCGACGGTCCAGCAGGCCGCGGCGGCGACCTCCGTGCTGTGGGTGGCGGTGCTCGCGGCCACGGCGGCCGTTGTACTGTCGGCGGTGAAGCTGCGCTCGCAGCTCAGCGCAACCGCCCCAGCCTGATCGCCGCGAGCGCGAGGGCCGCGACCGTCTCGTTGTCGCGGATGCGACCGTCGCCGATCATCGCGACCACCTCGCCGAAGGGGACGAACCGCACCGCGGAGATGCCCTCCTCCTGCTGCGTGTGCGAGGCATCCGCGCCCGTGCTCAGCCCACGGGCCAGGAATACGTGCTCGTTCGCGAGGGCGGCGCCATTGAGTGCGTGGACCTCGCCGAGCGGCGTCCAATCGGATGCCGTGAGCCCGGTCTCCTCGAGCAGCTCGCGCTGCGCCGCCTCGAGCGGGTCCTGACCGTCGCCGCCCCCGCCGGGGATCTCCACCGAGGCGCCGACCGTGTAGCGGTCGATCTCGATCAGCGCGACGCGCTCCTCGTCGTCGACGGCGACGACGAACACGGCGGGGCGCAGCTCGACGATGCCGTAGACGCTCTCGGAGCCGTCCGGGTGGACGACCTGGTCCTCCCGCACCCGGATCCACGGGTTCTCGTAGGCGGTGCGGGTCGAGAGCGTCTGCCAGGGCATGACTTCAGGCTACGGGCGTCCGGTCGGCGCAACGGCACGGTTCGTGGGCGGAACACCGTCGCGTTCTGACGACCGGAAAAGTTTTTTTCGCGACGCGCGTCACGATTCGCGTGCCCCGGGGTCTTCCTTCGGTGAACGGACATTCCACACCGACTTGGAGGCTTGCATGCTGAAGGGGTTCAAAGAGTTCCTCTCCCAGGGAAACGTCGTCGATCTGGCGGTCGCGGTCGTCATCGGCACGGCGTTCACCGCCGTCGTGACGGCCGTGGTCGAGAAGGTCATCAACCCTTTGATCAGCGCCGTCTTCAACGCGAACAGCCTCGACAAGGCGCTGCTCGTTCAGATTCCGACCGTGTCGGGCGGGCATTCGACGCTCGCCTTCGGTGCGGTGATCGGTGCGGTGATCAACTTCGTGATCATCGCGGCGGTCGTGTACTTCGCCTTCGTGCTGCCGCTGCAGACCCTGCAGAAGCGGCGTGCGGCGGCGAGCGAAACGGCGGAAGGGACGCCGACCGGGCCCAGTGAGACCGAGCTGCTGGTGCAGATCCGCGACTTGCTCGCGGTACGCACCGATTTCAGCGGCAGCCGTCACCGGGCCGACTGAGACCGACTGAAAAGGGGGACGCCGGCCCGGATTCGCATTCGGGCCGGCTAGGTCGGGAGCGGCCGCCGTGTGGGGCGGCGGCCGCTCACTTCTCCCGTTCATCGCATGCCTGTGCGCAGGGCATCGCGTGCGGGCATCCATCGATTTCTGCGCAATACGAAATCTGTCAACCCGAGAGTGAGACCCCAATGAACGATGTGATCGAGCTCGATGAGATCCGCGTGGCACATGTGCTCGCCGATCAGAAGGCGCCGGAGGACTGGCGGCGCTTCGTCGAGGCCGTCGCCCGCGACGTCGTCGAGCACCTGCCCGACGCCCTGCCCTGGAAGGCCGTGCCCGATCTGCTGCGCCTCTCGCGCGGAGCCCTCTCCGCGGCGGCGCTGAGCGGCGGGCTCGTCGTCGGGCGCGTCGACGGCGTGCTGTGCCTGCTCGTGCGGCAGTGTGAGCAATGCCTCGTCGAGCTGATGTCGACCCGGCTCGCCGTGCCGCGCCCCGCGATCCCGCACAGTCTCTGATCCTGGCTCTGATTCGGCTCCCGACCGCGCGTACACGACGGCACCTCTTTGGGGCGCCTTTGAGGCGGCGCCACCCTCCGGTAAAATCGCATCCAATCCCATCCGGATGCATCGACTGAAGTCTTCCTCATGACCGCACTTCCCGAACCTGGCGCAGCGTCTGAGAGCGACGCCGCGCTGCTGGAGCGCGTCCGAAACGGGGATCGACAGGCATACGGGGTGCTATGGGACCGCCACCATCGGGCAGGGCTCAGTGCGGCGCGCGCCATCACCTCGACGTTCGATGCAGAAGATCTCGTCTCCGAGGCGTTCGTCCGCGTCCTGAAGGCGATCGAGCATGGCAGCGGCCCGACGGCGGCGTTCCGGCCGTATCTCGTGGCGACGGTGCGCTCGGTGGCGGCCCGCTGGGGCTCCCGGCCCGCCGAGCTCACGCCCGAGGATCTCGAGATCGTCGACCCGGCCTCGAGCGACGAAGCCTTCTCCGACCGCTTCGACCAGAGCCTCACGGTGCAGGCCTTCAACACCTTGCCGAAGCGCTGGCAGGAGGTGCTCTGGTACACCGAGGCCGAGCAGCTCCCGCCGCGCGAGGCCGCCGCTTTGATCGGCATCAAGCCGAACGTGGTCTCCGCCCTCGCCAAGCGAGCCCGGGAAGGGCTGCGGCACGCCTGGGTCCAGGCGCACATCGCGACGGTCCCCGAAGACTCGGAGTGTCGCTGGGCCATCGACCGGCTCGCCATGTCGACGCGCAAGTCTCTCCCGGCACGCGAGCAGGACCGGCTCGACGCACACCTCGAGGAGTGCGACCGCTGCCCGCTCGCGGCCGAGGAGATCACGGCCGCCTCGCGGCGCCTCGGCGCGCTCATCCTCATCGGCTTCCTCGGCGCGGGCGCCGCCACCGCATACGGCGCGCTGCTCAAGCCGGCCGCCGCGACGGCCGCGACCCTCGGCGCGGGGGCCGTCGCCGGGAAGGCCGGAGGCATCGGGGGCGCCGCAGCCGGGAAGGCCGCCCTCGTCCGGAACGTCTCGATCGGCGCGGGCGGCACCGTGGCCGCCGCGGCGGCGGCGGTGGGGATCGCCTTCGCGGCCGGTGTGCTCGGCCCGCAGCACCAGCCGCCGCCTGTCAAGCCGGCTGCCGTAGCCGCCGCACCGGGAGGGGCGAGCGGCTCGTCTTCTTCTTCATCGACGTCGGATGCCTCGAGCCCGGGATCCGCGCCGAGCACGCCGTCGAGCCCAGCCCCGAGCGCGCCGCCCGTGGGCCCGCATCTTCCGCCGTCGCCGTTGACGAGCCCGAGCACGCCCGTCGCGCCGGTCGCTCCCGCGGCGCCGGCCGCCTCGGCATCCCCCAGCGCCCCGCCTGCGACGACTCAGTCGGTACCCGTCGCGGTGTCCGCGGTCGACACCGGTAAAGGTCTGTACTACCCCGTCATCAACGGCACGGGGGACCCCGGCGCGACCGTGACCGTGACGCAGGCGTCCGCCGCCGCCACGAGCTCGCTGCGGCTCGGACGCATGGGCGAGTGGGGCACGACTGTGCTGCGCACCGCGGTCGCCCGCCCCGCAGCGACCGTCTTCGCGCCCGCGACCACGGTGGCACGCAGCAGCGCGACGACGGTCGCGGCCAACGGGAACTTCACCCTCGGCCCGCTCAGCTGGGTGCAGCCGGATGCCGACGGCAACGTGCAGCTGCTCTTCACCCAGCGCAATCTGGACGGTCAGACCACGACGACCTCGGTCACCGCGCGGATGCCGCGACAGATCCTCGGCCTCTCCGCCCCGCTCGGCTCCGGGAACTCACAGCTCATGATCGCCGGAGCGAAGGGTGCCACAGTTCTGGTGCGCTTCTCCGACGGAACCGAGAAGCAGGTCGCGCTCGACGCCTCTGGCCACGGGATGGCAGGCGTCCCCTCTGGGGCGAGCTCAGCGACCGTCGGCTATGTCGACCCGAAGTCCGATCGCGTCGGCCCGACACAGGCCGTGCAGCTCGCGAGCCTGCCGGTCTCGGGCTCGGGAAGTGATCCCGGTAACGGCGACGGCGGCGACCCCGGCAACAGTGACCCGGGCGACGGGAATGGCAACGGAGGCACCCCTCCGGGCGGCGATCCGGGGAACGGGAACGGCGGCGATCCCGGTAATGGCAATGGCGGCGATCCGGGGCATGACGCCCCGGCTCCGCCGGTGCAGGGGGTGTCCGTCGACGCAGGTGTTGGCGACGAACTCTTTCCCATTATCTCGGGTACCGGGTTCCATGGCGATACGGTCTACGCCGAATTCGGCGGGCAGGTTCTGGGGACGCCGGTGATCGTTGGGGATGACAACACCTTCACGTTGCCCGCGCTCACCGATCTGCTTGCGGGGACGACGACGGTCACGCTCTATCAGGATTCTTCTGACGGCCAGCATCGGAGCACCGGGGTCGACGTGCCCGTGACGCTCACAGCACCTCCCGCTCTCGCGGTCTTGGTGGCGCCGAACGACCCCTTCGGCATCACCACCACCGTCCACGTCACGCTGTCGAAGGGCATTCCGAACGGGCTGGTTCATGTGGACACCTACACAGGTCTCTTTGCCGGAATCATTCCGGCTGCCGATTCGCGTGACATCCAACTCGATGCGAACGGCGCGACCAGTTTCGACATACCGGGCGGACTGCTCAACGCCGGAGCATCGGCGCGAGCGTACTACTACGCCGATGGTGCCGATGGCCGTCGCAGTGGTCTGGCGATCAGCCGCACCTCCGATAGCTCGGTCACCGCATTGAGCCGCACCCCCTCCGCACCCGCGCAGATCGCGCTCGACTTGGAGCAACTGCTCGGCTTCGCCTGGCGCGAGGTCTAGCTCAGGGCCGCTCAGGCCTCGGCCACCGGATCGTGGCATGGGTAGCCCAGACGCGCGGCCGCCGCCTGCATGCCGGCGTCGTGCGTCACGATGGTGACGTCCACGCCGCTGGCGATGACGGAGCCGAGGTGTATCGCGTCCAAGGTCTTGACGTGCGGTTCGATCGCCTCCGCGGCGGCCAGCACGCCCTCCGTCACGGGAATGAGGGCGAGTACGTCGAGGATCTCGTCGCGGAGCGCCACCGGCAGCTGCTCGCGCCGCAGGACGCGGGTGAGCTCGGTGCGCAGCAACCGGGAGGAGATCAGCTCGTGCTCCGGGTCGGCGCTGAGTCGGTCGATCCATTCGGCTGCCGACGGCGAGTGTCCCAGCAGCGCGCGCAGTGCGACCGAGGTGTCGAGGTAGTAGCTCGTCATCGGTCGCGCTCGTCGGCGAGCAGCTCGTCGATGCTCTCCGCCGTCCGCAGAGCGTGCCGCGGCAGCTGCGCCAGGCGGGAGCCGGTCACGCGCTTGCGCGGGGTGAGGGGAACCCCCGAACCGAGCGGAACGATGCGCGCCACCTCGTGGTCGTGCCGGGTGATCCGATAGGTCTCCCCCGCTTCGACCTCGGCGAGCATCGCCGTGGGATTCTGTCGCAGCTGCCCGACCGTGATCGTCTTCACGATCCCAGGATACGTGAATGTCTACCCATGTCTACGGAGACGAATGCTCCATCCGGAGCCGGCTGCGAGCACGCTGAGCGCGTGCGGGCACGTGCAGGAGCTCATGCTGCGCCCGTCGAGGCCGACTGGGCGGAGGGCGGGACTTGCCTCGTCGTCGGGCGGCGCTTCGCGGAGCCGGCGGAGGTCTCGGCCTCCGCCTCGGCGTGATACCGGGCGACCCAGTCCGCGTAGGTGTGATCGTGCCCGATGCCGCACCAGCACCGCACCAGGATGGGCTGGCCGAGCCTGTCGCCGAAGAACCACTCGACGTGGAACCGATCGGGGTCCCGCGCGGGCTGCTCGTTCATCTCTGGTCCTCCGCTCCTCGCCGGCCGCTTCCGGGCTCACTTGAGAAGACTCAGAAGGCACGCCGGAATGACGCGGGCTCAGCGCGCCCACAGCTTGGGCGCATCCGATTGCCGGGTTCGGGCGGCGAAGCATCCGCTCGACCGGAGCCTGGGCCGGCGCGACGGGCTCGTCGCTCCGCTAGGCCTTCGGCTCGTTCGTGACGGCCGGCCTCTGCTGAGGCAGGAGACCCGCGTGAGCCAGCCGCGCGAGCGCGTCGTCGCGGCTGGTCACACCCAGCTTGCGATACAGAGTGGCGAGCTGCTTCTTGACCGTGTTGATGGACACGTACATCTCGCTCGCCATGGTCTGGCGGGATGCCGTCGCGGACAGCAGCATCGCGAGCTGCTGCTCGCGCGGAGTCAGCATGATCAGCGGGGACTCGGCCGGGTACGGTGCTCGGAACCGGGAGAGTCGCGTGACGATCTCGGGGCACAGCATGAGGGAGCCGGCATCCAACAGCGTCGTGCGCTGGGCCGTGGAGAGATAGGCGAACGGCCGTGTGATCCCGGTCTCGTGGTGGAGCTCGACGGCCTGCCGGGTGAACTCGGCCGAGGCATCCTGCTCGCCCATCCGATAGCTCGTGAAGGCCTTCACGAGAAGCAGCTCGATGCGCTCGCGGTCGCTGCTCTGCTCGTGCCACAGGGCTTGATCCGCGATCCGCTGCGCGGTGGGGAGCCGTCCCATGAGCAGATACGCCCAGGCCAGCGGCACCGAGACGGCGGGATGGTTCGTGCCGTCGTGCTCCTGAGCGAGTCGTTGCGCGCGTTGGGCCTGCCCGCTCGCGAGCAGCAGGTCCATGCGGGCGCGGGTGAGGAGGGCAGATCCGCTCGCCCTGCCCTGGCCCGGCGAGGGATGGCTTGCGATGGCTCGGTCGAGGCGCGAGAGCGCGGTGAGGGGATGCGTCGTCAGGAGCTCGTACTGGGCGCGCAGGTACGCGGCCATCGGCCAGAACTCCGAGCCGGCGAACTGATCGACGCGGAAATCGGGCATGACCGAGTCGAGCTCGGGGCTCAGCTCGTCGAGGGCGAGCCATGCCTTCGCGAGAGAAGATCCCGGAGCCGGGCGATGGGGCATCAACGAGAGCGGCATCGGTTCGCGCTCGGTCAGCTCGAGCCAGTGCCGGGCGGCACGATGATGCCCCCCGATCGCATGGGCAAGAGCGGTGTTCGCCGCGACGGTCGCTGCACTCAGCGAGGAGGCGGCCGGCCGGTTCTGCCAGCTGCTGAGGTACCAGCGCCTGCTCTCTTCGAGCCGCAGCTCGGCCAGCGCCATGTTGCCCCGCTGGAGGTGGTGCCAGGAGACCACCGAGCCGGGAACCGGTCGGGCCGGGTCGTTTCGCGCGAACGCGGCGTCGATCGCCTGGGTGATCGCGGCGAGGTCGGCATGAGCGATGCCCAGATGCCGGGCGACGATGTGGCCCGTCGCGACGAGGAAGGCGTCGTGCAGCGACATCTGCCGCAGATCTCCGGGGGTGAATCGGGCGGAGGCGCGTGCGTAGGCGCGAAGCGCCGCCCCCCACCTGCCGTCGATCGTGGGCTCGTGGAGCGCCGCAGACAATCCCGCGTGCATGATGAGGACGCTGGGCCTGGCGCCGGCGATGTCTTCGGGGAGCTTCGCGATCAGGGCGAGCACTTCGGAGGGCAGGTTCAACGCCAGCCGGAAACCGTGCAGAGGCCAGAGTCTGTCGAAGCGCTGCCAGTCCCCGGCCGCAACGGCGTGGCGAAGCGCGAACAGCTCGTTGTCTCCGCCGGGGTGGTCGACGTACCAATCCGACAGCCGCTGATGCAGCCCGCGCGCCTGATGCCAATGACGTGTGTTGTAGACGTCGCGAAGGGTGTTGCGTACGAACTTCGGAAGCGTGAAGAGCTTCTCGTTGCCGCGTTCGGCGACCTCGGCGAATCCGGCGGTCTCGATCATGGCGATCAACCGGTTCGGGTCCTGCCCGTCGGCGAGGTCGCGAATGAGCTCGGAGCTGAGCTGCTCCGCAAGGGCGAACCGCATGGTCACGTCGAGGATGTCCGTCGACACCACCCCGGGAAGCACGGTATCGCGCAGGTAGCGTCGTGCCCGTTCGAGGGGCAGGGACGCGTGCGGGACGGCGCGGTCCATCTCGTCGAGCACGAGGCGGACTGCCGCCGGCCAGCCGCCGAACTCCTCGTGCAGCTCCTCCAGCTGCATCAGCGACAGCTCGACCCCCATGGCTTCGGCGAGCGCAGCCGTCTCTTCGGCGCGGAAGAGGAAGAGCCCCGCAGGGATCACCACCAGCTCGGCGCGCCCGATCGCCGCCTTCTGGATCGGATGCGGGCCGCGGGAGTTCAGGAACACGCGGATGCCGCCGTGCTGAACCAGACCGATCAGCCACTGCAACGCATTCGCATCCGTGAAGTGATGTGCATTGTCGATGACGATCACTGCGCGCGTGCGGCTCGGACCCGTCCGCGCCTGCGGGTCGTCGGCGGGAAGCTGTGAGATCAGGCTCTGGGGGGTCCCCGTCGCTCCGGAGAACTTCCGGATCTCGGCGATGATCTCCGCGGCGGGGTCGGTGTAGGCGGTCGCCGTGAGCCAGAGCACGCGCAGCGGGCCGGGCTGGGAACGGATCCAGGTCGCGACGTGCGTGCTCTTCCCGTAGCCCTGCATGCCGCGCACGACGGTGATCGCGGCTGGTCGGTCCAGGAGCTCGGTGATGCGCGGAAGTACGAGGACGGATGCGCGCGCGTCGGGTCCCGCCAATGCGTCAGGCGGCCCGGCAAGCTCAGCACTCATGCGCCCACCTCGGTCGGGGGAGTGCCGCCACACGGGGCAGCACGGTGATCGGCGGCGCGAACGCCACCACGAACGCACCTCTTTCCCGAGAGTATCGGGAGCTGTCCCCCTCGGTCATCGGCGCTGCCGGGACCAATTTGGGGGTGATTTCTGTCCGTCACAGGGGAAGCGCGGGGACTCTTGAATCGAACATGAGCATGCGGGAGCCTGGGCGGTGGTGTGTGTCGGGGCATCGAAGGACGCATGGTCTTCGAGATGCCCGCCTGCCGTCGAGGGGGCGGTTGTCGGTGGCTGGAGGCGGAGACGTCGTCGGCGAAGGGGGCGCTATGGGAACCGCGGCAGACGACGGACGTCGCAGTGAGGAAATTTCCGAACTCGCGTCATCGAGAGGAATCTCGCGCGTCAGACACACGACAGCCGATGATCCGACGGAAGGTACGACGGTGCGCGACACGCAGGGGAATGGTGTCAACGGGGGAGGCACTCCGCCTCGTGGCCTGCCGAGCGCCGCGGCGCTCGGGCCATCGATCCCATCGACGCGCTCGCGTTCGTTCGTCAGCACGACGATGCTGCTGGTCGTCGCCTTCGTACTCGCGCTGATCGGCGTCGGCGCCTACCAGGTGGCCGGGCCCGCGGCGCCGGCGTATGCCGCTGATGTCGACAACAACTGCAGCTATGGCACCGGTGGGACGGACGCAGACGGATTGTGCTGGTTCGACTTCACCGGCTACAACGACACGGCGGCGTCGAGCGCCGCCGGCCAGACCTTCGCGCAGTCGATCCCGGGCGGTTACACGCTGACTTTCACGGTGAACCGCACGGCGACGGCGGGTAGCCCCGCGGTGGCTGCGGCAGCGACGCCGACCTGGTCTGGGACTCCATTCGGGAACCCGGCAAATGGTGGGCAATACCGAGGTATCGCCGGCCGGCCGGCCCTCTACGCACAGAACACCTTCAACGCTCCGTTCAACAGCGGCACTTGGACGGTCACGCTCAGTAACCTTCAGGTTCGTGACGCCGGCGGACAGGTGATGTCGGGGTGGACGCTGAACGGCGCGGATGCTGAGAGCGAGAACGCCGGCGAGAGGTTGACGTTCAACACGAACGGCGGCGGTTGGCAGATCGTCAACTCCATTCCGCCATTGACCGGTTCGAACCAGCAGCCGGCATGTCCTGGTGGTCTGACGGGCCAAGGCACGGGGGCCCTGATCTGCACGGGCGCGGCGGGGACGGTCGGTGACGTTGTGGCGTCCACCGGCGGCGCACCCACGCAGGTCAGCGCGACCGCGGAGCAGAACTACAACAGCATCACTGGTGGAGGTGGTCAGTCGGCGATCGCCTTCGCGATCAGCACGGCGAACATCACCTTGAACAAGTCCGTGGCAGGCCGCGTCGCCGCGACCGATCAGTTCGCCCTCTCGCTCACCGATGCTCCGGGGACGCAGCTGGGTAGCGCGGCGACCTCGGGCGCAGCGACGTCGGCCACGACGGGATCGATCACCGTGCTCCCCGGATCCAGCTATCTGCTTTCCGAGGAGGCGGCCGGCTCCACGAACCTGGGCAACTATGCCCAGTCATGGGCCTGTACGAACTCCACCAGCGGGAGCTCGACGGTGCTGCCGGCGTCCGGAGCGACCGGGACGAGTCAGTCGATCGCCCCGCAGGCCGGCGACGACATCTCGTGCACCCTGACCAACCGGGCGGCAGTTCTGCCGTGTACCGGCGACAGCATCTACAGCTACGTCGACTCATCGACCGGCACCACTGGTCAGGTCTATTCACTGCAGACCAGCACCGTGGGCTCGGCGAGCGTGACGAGCACCCTCGTCACGACAGTGCCGAACGGCAGCGCAGGCAACGCTCTCGGCATCACCAAGGGCGGGACGGCGATGTACGCCGTCAATCAGGCCTCGACCGGTGCGAACAGTGCCGTCATCCACGGCTATGACGCGGCGACCGGCGTGTGGAGCACCTACACGGGAAGCTCGCTGGCCACCGGCAACTTCCCGGCGGGCGCGGTCGACCCCAGCACCGGGATCTATTACTACGTCAACTACATCGCGGGAACGACGACGACCTCGGCTCGCGCCCTCCTGTTCGGCTTCGACACTACGACGAACACGCGGATCACGGGTCCCGTCATCGCGAACTTCAACCTCCCGAGCGGAACTCAGACGGGCACCGGCGCTCCCGGCGGCGATATTGCCTTCGATGCTGCGGGCAACCTGTACCTGCTGGCCGCCAACGGCGCAAAGGTGGCCATCGGCGTCGTCAAGGGACCGCTTCCGACCACCGGGTCCGCGAACGGTGTGACGCTGACCGACACCGTGCTGAGCAGCTTCCCCAACACCACCAACTACAACGGCATCGCCTTCGACAACGGCGGCAATCTCTACGTCCAGTCCGGCGCCGGCGCCGGGAACGCGCGCATCACGAAGCTCAACCCCAACACCGGTGCGGTGCTGGCCGGTCCGAGCCCGCTGTCCGGCACCGCGGCCACCTTCGGCGGCGCCGTCGACCTGGCCGCCTGCTCGACCCTGCCGACGCTCGCCCTGGAGAAGAACATCCTCGGTCGCGTCGCCCCGTCCGACCAGTTCAACCTCTCCATCACGGGCGGCGGAATCTCCGGCGGCAACACCGCCACCACCTCGGGGGCCACCCTGGGCGTGCAGACGGACGCGATCGCCGGACCGGTGATCGGCGTGTCCGGCACCACTTACGACCTGGCCGAGACCGCTACCAACAACGACCTGGCGAACTACTCTTCGAGCTACGAGTGCGTCGACACCGCCAACGGTAACGCTCCGATCGCCTCCGGCTCCGGGGCCTCCTTCTCGCTGACGTTCCCTGCTCCGGCCACTCCGTCCCAGGCGATCGTGTGTACTTTCGACAACGATCCGATCGTCCCCGGCTACACGGTCTCCAAGACCGCCTCGGCGACCTCCGCGTCGCCCGGCGACACCCTGAGCTACACGGTCACGGTCAAGAACACGAGCGGGTTCAGCTACACGGCGGACAACCCGGCATCCTTCACCGATGACCTCGCGCAGGTCCTCGATGACGCGACGTACAACGGCGACGCCGACAACGGCGCCACCGTCACTGGTGACACGCTCGCATGGTCCGGCCCGCTGCCGGCGGACGGGACCGTCACGATCACGTACTCCGTGACCGTCGACGCCCCCGACGCAGGCGACCACGTGCTGACCAACGCGGTGGTGCCCACCGGCCCCGGCGGTGTCTGCGACCCGGACGCCAGCTGCACCACCACGACCCCGGTGGCCTCGTTCACCTTCCAGAAGAGTGCCAGCCGGGCGACGGCCCTTCCCGGTGACACCATCACGTACACGGTGACCGTGAAGAACACCGGTCAGTTCGCCTACACCGCCGGGGCGCCCGCGGCGATCAGCGACGACCTCTCCGCGGTACTGGATGACGCGACGTACAACGGCGATGCCAGCAATGGCGCGACCGTCACCGGGAACACCCTGAACTGGTCTGGAGCGCTGCCCATTGCCGGGACGGTGACGATCACCTACTCGGTGACCGTGAACAGCCCGGATTCCGGTGACCATCTGCTCACCAACGTCGTGAGCTCCGACACCCCTGGAGGCAGCTGCGACCCCGAGGGCGACTGCACCACCACGACCCCGGTGGCCGGGTACACCGTCGCGAAGACCTCGTCCGAGACCTCCGCCCAGCAGGGCGACACCGTCACGTACACCATCACCGTGCAGAACACCGGTCAGGTCGCCTACACGGCCGCGAACCCGGCGAGCCTCACCGACGACCTGTCCGCGGTCCTCGACGACGCGACGTACAACGGCGACGCCACGAACGGCGCCACGGTGACGGGGAACACGCTGAGCTGGTCGGGCGCGCTGCCGATCGGCGGCGCCGTCGTCATCACCTACTCCGTCACGGTCGACGCTCCGGACGCGGGCGACCACGTGCTGAGCAACGCGGTGGTGCCCACCGGCCCCGGCGGCGACTGCACCACGCCCGGCGACTGCACCACGACCACGCCGGTCGGCTCGATCCACGTGACGAAGACCACCACCGCGACCGAGGTCACGCCCGGTGAGGTCGTGCCGTACACGATCACGATCACCAACACCGGACAGATCGCCTACACCGACGCGAACCCCGCGTCGATCACCGACGACATCAGCGACGTCCTCGACGACGCCAGCTACAACAGCGACCTGGCGAGCTCGAGCGCCGCCGGCACCTCCTATGCGGCGCCCGTGATCTCCTGGTCCGGCCCGCTCGGCATCGGCGACACGGTCACGCTCAGCTATTCGGTGACTGTGAACGACCCAGACACCGGTGACAGCCATCTGCGCAACAGCGTGGTGACGCCGCCCGGTCTGAGCAACTGCCCGGCCGATTCGGACGACCCCGACTGCACCACCGAGGTGCCCTCCGGATCGTTCACGGTCGCCAAGACGGCCTCGACGACCAGCGCCCTTCCGGGCGACACGGTGACCTACACCGTCGTGGTGCACAACACCGGCGCCATCGCGTACACCGCCGACAGCCCGGCATCCTTCACCGACAATCTCAGCCGCGTGCTGGACGACGCGAGGTACAACGGCGACGCCGACAACGGCGCCACGGTCACGGGGAGCACCCTCAGCTGGTCCGGCCCGCTGGCGGTCGACGAGACGGTGACGATCACCTACTCGGTGACCGTGAACGACCCGGATGCCGGTGACCACCTGCTGAACAACGCGGTCCGGCCGACCAGCCCGGGCGGCGAGTGCGACCCCGACGGCAGCTGCGCCACGACCACGCCCGTGGCCGGCTACACCGTGGCCAAGGTCGCCAGCGCCGCCACGGCGATGCCGGGCGATGTGATCACGTACACCGTGACGGTCGCGAACACCGGCCAGGTGGCCTACACGACGGACGACCCGGCCTCCTTCACCGACGATCTCTCGGCCGTGCTCGACGACGCTGCGTACAACAACGACGCCTCGGGCGGCGCCACGGTCACGGGGAGCACCCTGAGCTGGTCCGGCGCGCTGCCGGTGGCCGGGACGGTGACGGTGACCTATTCGGTGACGGTGGATGACCCGGATGCCGGTGACCAGACGTTGACGAATGCGGTGGTGCCTACGGGCCCCGGTGGGGACTGTGCGGCTCCGGGCGATTGCACGACGACGACTCCGGTCGCCTCGTACACCGTCGCGAAGACGGCCTCCGCGAGCTCGGCGCAGCCGGGCGACGTGATCACCTACACGGTGACGGTGACCAACACGGGCGACGTGGCCTATACGGCCGCGAATCCGGCGTCCTTCACGGACGACCTGAGCGCGGTCCTCGACGACGCCACGTACAACGGGGACGCCACGAACGGGGCGACCGTGACGGGGAACACGCTCTCCTGGTCGGGCGCCGTCGCGGCGCACGGCACCGTCACGGTGACCTATTCGGTGACGGTGGATGACCCGGATGCCGGTGACCAGACGTTGACGAATGCGGTGGTGCCTACGGGCCCCGGCGGAGGCTGCGACGCTCCGGGCGATTGCACGACGACCACCCCGGTGGCGTCCTACACCGTCGCGAAGACCTCGAGCGCGACCAGCGTCAACCCCGGCGGCGTCATCACCTACACGGTGACCGTCACGAACACGAGCGTCGTCGCGTACACCACCGCCAACCCGGCATCCTTCACTGACGACCTCTCGCAGGTCCTCGATGACGCGACGTACAACGACGACGCCGACAACGGCGCCACCGTCACCGGGAACACCCTCTCGTGGTCGGGCGCCCTACCGGCGAACGGCACCGTGATCGTGAGCTACTCGGTGACCGTGGATGAGCCCGAGCTGGGCGACCACGTGCTGAGCAACGCGGTGGTGCCGACCGGCCCCGGCGGGGGCTGCGACGCTCCGGGCGACTGCACGACGACCACCCCGGTCGCGTCCTACACGGTCGCCAAGTCGGCCTCCGTCGTGAGCACCACGCCGGGTAGCACCGTCACATACACCGTGACGGTCGCGAACACCGGCCAGGTGGCCTACACGGATGCCGCCCCGGCATCCTTCACCGACGATCTGTCGGCCGTCCTCGACGACGCGACATACAACGGCGACGCCTCCGGCGGCGCCATGGTGACGGGGAACACCCTGAGCTGGTCGGGTGCGCTGCCGGTCGCCGGGACCGTGACGGTCACCTACTCGGTGACCGTGGGCGATCCGGATGCCGGTGACCACGTGCTGACGAATGCGGTGGTGCCGACCGGTCCCGGCGGAGGCTGCGACGCCCCGGGCGACTGCACGACGACCACTCCGGTGGCCTCGTACACGGTGGCGAAGACGGTCGGCGCGACGAGCGCCATGCCCGGCGACGTCGTCACCTACACCGTGCTGGTGAGCAACACCGGCGAGGTCGCCTACACCACGGCGAATCCGGCGAGGTTCACGGACGACCTGTCGGCGGTGCTCGATGACGCCCGATACAACGGGGATGCGTCGAACGGGGCGACCGTGACGGGGAACACCCTGAGCTGGTCGGGTGCGCTGCCGGTGGCCGGGACCGTGACGGTCACCTACTCGGTGACGGTCGACACCCCCGACACCGGTGACCACGTGCTCAGCAACGCGGTGGTGCCGACCGGCCCCGGCGGCGACTGCACGGCGCCCGGCGACTGCACGACCACCACCCCGGTCGGCTCGCTGCAGGTGGTGAAGACCACGCCCGCCACCGAGGTCACCCCGGGCGAGGTCGTGCCGTACACGATCCAGATCACCAACACCGGCCAGGTGGCGTACACGGATGTCGATCCGGCGTCCTTCACCGATGACCTGTCCGCGGTGCTGGACGACGCGAGCTACAACAACGACGCGGCCAGCTCCACTGGCGACGGCGCGGCCTATGCGGCGCCGGTGCTCTCCTGGTCGGGTCCGCTCGGCATCGGCGACACGGTCACGGTCACCTATTCGGTGACGGTGAACACGCCGGATGCCGGCGATCACCAGCTGAGCAACGCGGCCGTCACGCCCCCGGGCGAGGGCGGCAACTGCCCGCCCGACCCGACGGATCCGTCATGCGTCGCGAACGTGCCCGCCGCGTCGTTCACGGTCGCCAAGACCGCCTCGGCCACCACGGCGCTGCCCGGCGACACGGTGAGCTACACCGTCACGGTGACGAACACCGGCAAGGTCGCGTACACGGCCGGCATGCCGGCATCCTTCACGGATGACCTGACGCGGGTGCTGGACGACGCCACGTACAACGGCGACGCCACCAACGGCGCGACCGTGAGCGGGAACACGCTCTCCTGGTCCGGTTCGCTGCCGGTCGGAGCGGCGGTGACGGTCACCTATTCGGTGACGGTGAACACGCCGGATGCCGGTGATCAGCTGCTGAGCAACGCGGTCGTCCCGACCGCGCCCGGCGGAGGCTGCGATCCCGACGGCAGCTGCACGACGACCACGCCCGTGGCCGGCTACACGGTCGCCAAGAGCGTCGACGCCATGACCGCCCGGGCGGGTCAGAAGGTCGGCTACACGATCACGGTGACCAACACCGGCGCGGTCGCCTACACGAGCGGCAGCCCCGCCTCCTTCACGGACGATCTGTCGAAGGTGCTGGACGACGCGACGTACAACGGCGATGCCTCCCCGGGCGCGACGGTGAGCGGGAACACGCTCTCCTGGTCCGGCGCGCTGCCGGTCGGAGGCACCGTGCAGGTCACCTATTCCGTGACCGTGGACACCCCGGAAACGGGCGATCACGAGCTCGGGAACACGGTCACCCCGACGGATCCGAGCGGAAGCTGTGCCGCCCCGGGCGCCTGTGCGACGAGCACCCCGGTGCTCGGCTACACGGTGCACAAGACCGCTTCGGCATCCACCGCGGTGCCCGGCCAGAAGATCAGCTACGCGATCACGGTGACCAACACCGGCAAGGCCGACTACACGACGGCGAACCCGGCCTCCTTCACCGATGACCTCAGCAATGCGCTGAAGCTCGCCGACTACAACGGCGATGCCGATCACGGTGCGGTCTACAGTGCTCCGATCCTCTCCTGGGCCGGTGCGTTGCCGGTGGGTGGTACCGTCACGATCGACTACACGATGACCGTCAAGCCGGGCGCGGGTGGGACGATCACGAACGTGGTCGTCACCCCGCCGGGGGCGGGCGCGAACTGCGGCACCGGATCCACCGACCCGGATTGCGTCGCGACCACGTCCGTGGAGCCGCCGTCGCCGGGGGCGTCGGTCCACACAGGCGGATACCTGCTGGGGACGGGTATCCCGGTGTGGCTGGTGATCGGATCGGGTTGGGCTGTTCTGATCGGCGCTGGAGCGCTCGGATTCCTGCTCTACCGCCGGCGCAGCAGGGAGAGCTGATCCCGGCCGCACCTCTCCGTGGCGGAACGGGCAGCCCTCCTCCCGCAGCCCGTTCCGCCGCGGAACCTCCGCGCCCGCCGGCGCTTCCCGATGACGCGCGACCACCCATGAGGACCCCGAGATGAACACGGCACGGCAGCCCGAGACGCCGCTCGTCGCGGCGGCGGTGACTGCGCCCGCACGTCGGCGTCGGCGGGGGCCCGCTCTCGTCGTCACCGTCGCGATCGTGTTCGCGGCGGCCGTCGCGGCGACCGTGGTCTTCGCCACCTGGACCCCGGCGGGGACGACCATCGACCTCGGCGGCCACCGGGTCGCCCTGGACCCGGGCGATCTCCCCGACGCGCACGACCGGGCCCGGCAGGATGCCGCGGACTCCGGCCAGGGGCGGTTCGAGATCCCCTCCGTCGGCCTGAACGTGCCGCTGGGCGCGCTCAACGAGGTCGACGGCGTCATCACCCCGCCGGGTTTCACCTCCGTCTACCTGGTCCGCAATCGCGGCGTCGACACCGCCCACGCGGCCACGGGCACGGTGTTCGTCGTCACCCACTCGCTCCGCGGTGGCGGAAAGGCCCCGGGCAACTACCTCATCGACGTCCGCCACGGCACCGCGGCGGTCGCCGACGGGGCGACCGTGATCGTCGACGGCGTGCACTACACCGTCGACGACAGTGGGGCGGTCGACAAGCCCCGCCTCGCCGACGACGCCGCCGTCTGGGCGAATACCCCCGACCGGCTCGTCATCATCACCTGCCTGCAGGTGCCGGCCGGCACCGCGTCGGTGGACAACCTCGTCATCACCGCCACCCGGCGGCCCTAGCCGCCGCCCGGCAGCCGCCGCCCCGGACTCCCGATCTCCCGAAGGACCTCATGACCCTCCCCGCGCGCATCCGTCTCACCCTCGCGGGCCTCGCCCTCGCAGCCGGCGGACTGAGCGGGATCGCGGCCGCCTCGCCCACCGCGACGCCCACGCCGCCTCCGCCCGGCCTGTCGATCGCGATCGACAACGGCGCGAAGAGCACCGCGCCCGACAGCGACGTGAAATACACCGTCACGTTCACGAACGCCGGCACCGATCCGGTCACCGCCTCGATCGTGGCGAGCATCCCGGCGTACGGAAAGATCACCGACGCCGGCGGCGGCCAGGTGAAGGCGCAGGACGACACCTGGAAGGTCACCGTCGCGGCGGGGAAGAAGCAGAGCGAGACCGTCACGGCGCACATCGGCGCGATCCCGAAGGGAAGCTATCGGGTCACCGCCCTCGCCAGCGTGTACCTCGGCGAGGACACCTCGGGGGCCCCGCTGATCCGCTCGGCCGACTCCGACGCGATCCCCGGAGTGAAGGAGCCCACCGCCCCTGCGCCCACGTCGACCGCGACGGCGACGGCCACCGCGTCGTCCGGCGCGGCCATTCCCCCGATCGCCATCGGCATCGGTGGAGGCATCCTCGTCGTCATCGCGGCGTTAGTCGTCGCGATCGTCCTCATTCGGCGCGGCCGGGCCAGGAAGCCGCGGCGGCGCGCGGTCTGACCGCGGCAGAAAAGCCGGGTGGGGCCGGGACCGGTCAGGACCAGTCAGGGGGGAGCGCGGAAGGGAACACCAGCACGTGGAGGACGCGGATCGCGACACGGAGACGGAGGCCGTCTCCGACGCCGCGCTGATCGAGGCGGCCCGGAACGGGGACCGAGAGGCTTACGGCGAACTGTGGCGGCGGCACGCCGCGGCCGGCGCGTCCTTCGCCCGGGCACTCGCCTCGACCTTCGAACCGGACGATCTGGTCGCGGAGTCCTACGCGAAGATCCTGCGCGCGCTCGCCGCAGGCCAGGGCCCGACGGGCGCCTTCCGCAGCTACCTCTACACCACCATCCGGAACACCGCGTACAGCTGGCAGCGCCAGCGCCGCGAGCAGCAGCCACTGGACGACGACGCGCAGCAGCTGCCCGACCCGCGCAGCACCGAGCCCTTCGAGATGCTCGAGGGGTCGCCCAGCATCGACGCGTTCAACAGCCTTCCGGCCGCCTGGCAGGAGGTGCTCTGGTACGTCGACGTCGAGGGGGTGAACGCCACCGAGGTCGCCCGCATCCTCGGCACGACCCCGAACGCCGTCGCCGCGCGCAGCTACCGCGCTCGCGAAGGACTGCGGCAGGCTTGGATCCAGGCTCAGCTCAACACGGTCTCCGACGGCTCCGAGCATCAGTGGGTGCTCGAGCGGATGGGCGCCTACGTGCGCAAGGGCCTCGGGCGCCGCGAGCACAGCCGCGTTCAGAAGCACCTCGACGAGTGCCCGCGCTGCAGCCTGATCCAGGCCGAGGCCGCGCAGATCAGCTCGCGCCTGGCCCTCGTGCTCGTCCCCGCCGTCACCGGTCTTACGGGCACGGCGCTGGCCGGGTGGCTCGTCGCTCACTCGGCCGGATCCGCGGTCGCGGCGGCTGCCGCCACGCCAGCGGCGCCCGGCTCCGCTTCGTCCGGCCCCGCCCCGTCCGGTTCTGTCCAGTCCGGCACGGGGTATGCCGGTGCGGCGAAGACCGCCGAGGCGAGTCGGCGGATGCGTCACCGCGCCTACGCTGCGGCGGGTGGCGGGGTCATCGCCGTGGCGGCGCTGCTCTGCTGGCGCGTGAGCGCCGGACCGGCCGCGATGCAGGCCGCGGAGAGCTTCGCGCCCTCGCCGAGCGCCTCCACTGCGGCGACGCCGCCGCCCGCGCCGCTGCCCGCGCCGCGTCCGACGCCGAGCATCACGTCGAGGCCGAGCGCCTCGCCCAGACCGCTCGCCGAGGTCCCGGCACCGGCCGCATCGCCCACTGCGACGCCGAGCCCCACCCCGTCGCCGTTTGTGCTCGCGGTTCCGCGCATCCTCACGCCCGTCGCCGGCTCCGCCACCCGGCAGACCCTGGTGGAGCTGACCGGCGTGGCGACGCCCGGCAGCCTCATCGAGATCGCCGCCGACGCCACGACACTCGGGCAGACCGTCGCTGCCGCGAGCGGCGCATGGTCGGCGACCGCCGACCTCTCCGCGCTCGGCGAAGGCGTACAGCAGCTCACGGTCACCTCGAGCCACGCGGGCTCGGCCCCCACGTCCGCCACGGTGGCGATCACCGTCGACCGGCACGTGTCCATCCCGTCCGGGCTCACGGCAACCGCGAGCGCGAACGGCGTTGTGGTTTCCGGCCGCGCCGATCCCGGTTCGACGGTCCGTGTGGTCGGGCAGGACACCGAGGTGAACGTCACGACGGATGCGAGCGGCCACTGGACCACCGGAGAGCTGACGACCCTGCCACCCGGATACAGCCGGGTGACCGCGAGCGCGACGGACGAGGCGGGCAATGTCTCCCCCGCCTCGGCTCCGCTCGGGGTGACGGTGGGGTGAGGGTCCTGCGCGGCGCCCGCGGCCCCTGCCGTCGTCCGTGTGGGGGGCGGGCGTCCAGCTTAATTGAGCGGCCGTCGCTGCGGAGGACTTATGCGCGGCGAGAGGACTTGTCCCGTCGATCGGTCCTCCCCCGTCGCACAGGTCCTCCCGTGCAACCGGCGGCGGAGACGTCAGTAGCGTTGCCACTCCGGCTTGTTGCCCCAGGTGTACCGGTAATACTCCGCATTCCGCAGCCCGGAGGCCGCCGCCTCATCCACGACCACCGTGGCACGCTCATGCAGCTGCAACACCGATGCCGGACACGACACCGGACCCTCCACCGCCATCCGGCCGACCTCGACAGCATCCGGCAGAATCACAATCTCCATAGGGGGCTCCCTCACATCAGGCGGGCGGATGCTCGGCGTCTCGATCTTTTCACCTCCTTCACACCGAGGAGCGAACCGCGGCCCAGCCTGCGTTGTCCAGGGACTCGGTGAGTGCGTCGAGCACGGTGGTCGCGGCGACAGCGTCGCTTACGCTCACCCTGCTCGGCAGGCCATAGCGGATCATGTCGAGGAAGTGCTCGAACTGCTGCGGAACGACTCCTTCGAGCCGCTCGTCGATCTCGGGCGAGAGCACCGTGTCCGGGTAGCTGAACGTGTCGTCGGAGAGGAGTTCGACGCCCTGTGTCGTGACGTCGATCTTGACGGTGCCATTCGTCCCGTAGAGCTCGAAGGCGGACTGCAGACCGCTCGGTGTCGCATCGGGCAGAGCCCAGGAGATCTCGAGGGTTCCGACGGCACCGTTCGCGAGCTTGAGCAGTGCCACAGAGACGTCAACGCCTGGAACTCCTGCCGCTGGAAGGATCTTCGCTGCGGTCGTGGCGCAGACCTCGACGATCGGGCTCCCGGCGATCCACTGGACGAGGTCGATGTCGTGGATGCCCTGGTACATGTAGATCGGCGAGAGACCGTGGTTGGCGATGCCGACGCTGCGGGGAACGATCCGGGAGGCGCGGAAGTGGACAGGGTCGCCGATATCGCCGTTGGCCACCGTCTGCGCTGCCACCCGGTAGCGCGGATCGTGGCGCAGGACGTGGCCGACGAGGATACGCCCCGAAGACTTCTCGGCTGCTGCCGCGATCTGCAGCGCGCCCTCGAATGTATCCGCGAGCGGCTTCTCAACCAGCACATGCTTGCCTGCGGCCAGAATGTCGGTCGTGACGCCGACGTGCAGTCGGTCGGGGACCGCGACCACGAAGGCGTCAATTGGCTGCGCGGCCAGCGCCTCCTCCACACCGGCGTACCACGCGGACCTCCAGTCCTGTGCCGCGCGGGTTCCGACGGCCTCGACGGGGTCAATGATGGCGACCAGCGCCGCGCCCGGGTTCTCCGCGACGATCCGGCAATGCACCTGCCCCATCCGTCCGGCGCCCACGACCGCTACTCGGACTAGCGACGCGGCCCCGTGCTCGGCTCCCAACTGCATGATGCGTTCCTTCCTCTTCCAACTCATCTCCACGGTGCGTGGACGTCTGTGCCGCCGTGGGCCTCTCGCCCGGTGGCTGGATCGTGATCAGGAATGCGCCGCCGGCGCGCCGGCGAGGTCGACCTGGAACTTGTAGCGATCGCCCCGGTAGCGGGAGCGAACGAATTCGATGCGGCGCTCGTTCTGATCCCACGTGACCCGCTCGATGAGCAGGGCAGGACTGAGCAGCGGCACCCGAAGGAGTCGCGACTCCTCCTCGTCGGCGACGGTGGCTTCGATCGTCTGCGTGCCACCCTCGATCGAGATGCCGTAGTCGCTCGCAAGAGTCTCGTAGAGCGAGCGCGAGCGCAGAGAGACGATGTCGAGGTCAGGAACGAGGGCCGCAGGGATGCTCAGCGACTCGAGCGCCATGGGCTCGCCGTCGGCGAGCCGCAGTCGCTCGATGCTCAGCACGCGGTCGCCCGGCGAGATGCGCAGGGCCTGGCCCAGCACTGCGCCGGCGACGGCGACACTGTGGCGGATGATCCGTGAGGCGCTCGACATGTGCCGCTCCGCCATGTCCTGCGTGAAGGAGCGGACGCGAACAGCCTGAGTGAGCTTCGGGCGAGAGACGAAGGTGCCTACCCCCGCCCGACGCTCGATCACTCCTTCTGCGGCCAGCTCATCGAGGGCGCGACGCAGCGTCTCACGGGCGACGTCGTATCGGACCATCAGCTCGCGCTCGGGGGCGATCTGTTCGCCGGGCGACATTGCCTCGACCAGCTGGTGCAGTTCTTGACGGAGGAATTCCCCCTTTGTTCCCGCCACGGATTTCCTACCCTTCCGGTCTATACCGCAATCGACACTATCGCTAGACCGGCGGCGATGCAAGATATCCTTGTGGCTGCAAAAACATCAGATTTATTCGCGTAATATTGGCGAAATTGCTAGCTTGACCCAAACGACCATCACTCCTCTGGTGAGAGTGTGGTCTAAACCACATCGGCTCAAGCCCTGCTCAGCTCCAGGAGGATGAAATGGCCCCAACCGAACCCGCTGCCCCCTCGACCGTCGTCATCACAGGCGGCGGCACCGGCATCGGGCGCGCGATCGCTGCGCGCTTCGCCTCCGCCGGTCACAACTGCGTGATCACCGGTCGTCGCGAGGAGCCGCTCCAGCAGGTCCGTGCCGAGCTGGCCAGCACCCCCGGCACGGTGCTCGCTGTGCCTGGCGACGTCACCGAGCCGGCGAGCCGGACGAAGATCGTCGATGCCGCTGTCGCCGCCTTCGGCGGCGTTGACGTGCTCGTGAACAACGCGGGCGTCACGGCGATGTCGCCGCTGCTCGAGTACACCGTGGACGAGTGGCGCAGGGTGTTCGCGACGCACGCCGAGGCCATGTTCTTCATGGCGCAGACCGTCACCCCGGTCATGCGCGACGCTGGCTCGGGTGCGATCGTCAATATCGGCTCGGTCTACGGCTCACTTGGTCTGAACAACGATTTCTACGGCGAGAAGCTGCCGTGGGAGACCCCGGGCGGCTCCGGCCCGATTCGCGAGGTGGCATATTCCGCTGCCAAGGGCGCGGTCATCCAGCTCACGCGTGAACTCGCGACGGCTCTTGGTCGCTGGGGAATCCGGGTCAATACCGTGACCCCTGGCATGATCCCCGTCGACGCCATCCCGATGGCCGAGGATACGCGGGAGCGGCTGTCCCGTGCCACGCCGCTCGGGCGCACCGGGCGTCCCGAGGAGATCGCGGCGGTCGTGGAGTTCCTCGCCGGTCCCGGCGCCTCGTTCATGACCGGGGCCGAGGTCAAGGTCGACGGCGGCTGGTCGATCTGGTGATCTGCTAAGGCCGGTCACCGGCGGTCGAACGCCGCCAGGGCCGCTCCGGTCAGCACCGCGCGGCTGCCGAGCGCAACACGCACGAGCGGAGCCGTGCTCCTGGGGCGCATCTCTTCGCGGGTCATTCCCCGGCGCACTGCGTTGACGAATGACGCGATCTCAGCGACTCCGCCGCCGATCACGACCAGCTCCGGGTCGACCAGTGTCACCGCGCCGCCGAGCACACGGCCGAGCAGCTCACCCGCCTCGGAGATCAGCTGGGCAGCCTCCGCGTCGCCCTGTGCGGCGAGCGCGGAGATCGCCCGCATATCGAGGCCCGGCTTCCTTCTCTCGGCGAAGGCCAGCTCGATCGCCCGCCCGCCCGCGTAGGCCTCGATGTGGCCCCGGGCCCCGCAGGAGCAGAGCCGTCCTTCATCACTGGGTGCCGGTATGTGGCCGACGGAGCCCGCGAAGCCCTGACGGCCGGGCACCACCGTGCCTCCTTGGATCAGCGCACCACCGATCCCCGTGCCGACTGCCACCACGAGCGCCGAATTCCGATCGCGGGCGGCTCCGATGCGCGCCTCAGCGAGCGCGGAGGCGTGGACGTCGTTGAGCACGGTCACGGGCACCTTGAGCGTCTCGCTCAGGGCGGCGGCCAGCGGCACCTCCGCCCAGTGCGGAAGCAGCTCGTTGGCGCTGACCACGACGTCGCCTACGACGACGCCCGCCGTGCCCACGGCCCCGGCCACGACGTCGAGTCCGCGCTCCGTCGCGAGCGCGGAGAGCGCGGCGGCGGCGGAACGCACCGTCTCGAGCAGGGCGTAGCCGCCCGTGCGAGGGGTCGACACTGTCATCAGCTCGGAGGCGCGGCCCTCCGCGTCAACGAGCCCGGCAAGGACTTTGGTGCCTCCGACGTCGACGGCGACGACCCGGCGACGGTCGTGCCGCCCCGTCGTCACTTGATCGCCCCGGCCGCGACACCGCTGATGAAGTACCTCTGCGCAAGGATGAAGATCGCGAAGGCCGGAAGCGTGAACATCACGCAGGCCGCCATGAGCGGACCCCATTCGACGCCGTGGTCGGAGAAGAAAGAGTACAGCCCGATCGACAGCGTGTACTTGTTTCCGTCCCCGAGGTAGATGAGGGGGTTCATGAAGTCGGTCCATGCCCAGACGAATTGGAAGACGGCCGAGGTGACCAGCGCCGGCCGGGCGATGGGCAGCACGATCGACCAGTAGACCCGCAGCTCGCTGGCGCCGTCTATGCGTGCGGCTTCGAGCAGCTCGTCGGGGACCGCCATCAGGAACTGCCGGATCAGATAGACGAGGAAGGGGACGCCGAGGAAGGTCGGGACGACCAGCGGGACGAGCCCGTTGGACAGATGCGCCTTGTTCCACATCAGATAGACGGGGATCATCGTGACCTGCGGCGGCAGCATCATCGTCGCGAGAACCACGACGAGGAGGCCGTTGCGCCCACGCCAACGGATCTTCGAGAGGCCGTATGCCACGAGCGGCGCGGACACCAGCGCACCGACCACGCTGATCCCGGAGATCAGGAGAGTGTTCCCGAGGTAGAGCCAGAACGGGATCGCCCGGAATGCCGCAACGAAGTTGGAAAAGGTCCAGTGGCGCGGCCACAACTCGGGCGGCGCATGGAAGATCTCGGAGGTCGGCTTGAACGCCGTCGTCAGCATGATGACGAAGGGGAAGAAGAAGGCGAGAACCAACAGGATCAGGAGGATCCGCTGGATCGTCCACGTTGCTGCGCGGCGTCGCGGGTCCCCCGCGGCACGCGCGAGCTGGCTACGGTCAGTCGCGGTTGTTGTCATAGTGCACCCACTTCCTCGACGACCACAGCAGCAGGAGCGTGATCGCAAGCGTCAGAACGAAAAGCACCCAGGCCATGGCAGAGGCGTAGCCCATCTTCAGGAAGGAGAACGCGTTCTGGAACAGGTAGACCGACAGACTCAGCATGGAGTCGCCTGCGCCGCCCGACGCGTTCGAGCCGTTGCCCACCGCATTGGCCTGTGTGAGCAGATACGGCTGGGTGAAGATCTGCAGATACGAGATCATCACGACGATGATCTGGAACAGGGTGATGGGGGTCAGCTGTGGCCAGGTGATGCTGATGAATCGGCGCCACGGTCCCGCGCCGTCCACCGACGCGGCCTCGAAGAGTTCCTGGGGCACGTCGCGGATCGCCGCGAGATAGATGACGATCGTGCTGCCGATCGTCCAGAGCGCGATCATGAGGATCGCTGGTTTTCCCCAGGCCGGCTCGGTCAGCCAGGCGGGCTGAGGCAGGCCGACGAACTGGAGCAGACGGTCGACATAGCCGTACTGCGCGTTCAGCATCCAGCGCCACAGATAACTGCCGACGACGATCGGCACGATGACGGGTATGTAGACGAGGGCGCGGTAGATGGGCTGGCCCTTGATGGGGAAGTTCAGCACATGGGCGGCGGCCAGGCCGATGATGATGGTCAGCGGCACCCCGATGACCGTCATGTACATGGTGTTGCCGAGCGCGTGCCAGAAAGTGCTGTCGGCGAACATGTGGTGGTAGTTCGCCAGGCCCACCCACTTCGGGGGTTGGAAGAGGTTGAAGTCAGTGAAGCTGTAGAAGGCCGAGGCGATCATCGGATAGGCGACGAATATCACGAAGCCGATGAGGAACGGCGAAGTGAAAGCGAGCCCCTTCCATAGGCCGGAACGGCTCGACGCCGCCGTGCGGCGGCGCCCCGTGGAGGGCGTCGCCGCAGCGGTCTTGCGGGCGCTACTGACCATAGCTCTTGGCCTTGTCGGCCACCGACTGCATGGCCTGAGTCGCACTCGACTTGCCGAGAGCGAAATTGCTGAACGCGGTGGTGAGGTCCGCTTGGTATTGCGTGGCGTAGGTCGATGCCGCGAAGGAGAACAGGTTCTCACTCTTCAGCCCTTGGAGCCAGATGTTGAAACCGGGGAGCGACTGGTACTCGCTGTTGTCCAGCAGCGAGGTGCGTGCGGGCAGGTTGCCGATGGCGTAGGTGAAGGCGAGCATCGCCTTCGGCCCTGTGAGGTACTTGAGGAAGGTCACGGCCTCCTTTTTGTGCTGTGAGTTGGCCGGCACAAAGAACATGCTGCTGTAGGTCTGGGTCGCATTGATCAGGTCGGGCGAGGCCGCGGGGATGTCGGCGACGCCCCAGTTGAGGTCGGGCACGGTCTTGGCGATGTTCGCCGACTGCGCCTCGGTGTCGAGCTCCATGGCGATCTTGCCCGAATAGAACGGGTCCTGAGCGCTCATGTACTCGCCGTAGCCCGCCTCGAACTTTGCGATGTTGTTGACGCCGAGCTTGTCGAGGACGTTGGTCTTATACCAGTTCAGCGCTTCGATGTTCTTAGGGTCGCTCGGGCTGGGCTTCCCATCGGTGTCCCATGAGCCGCCGAACACGAAGCCGAGGGTCGAGAGGATGTTGTACGAGGATTCTCCGCCGAACCCGAGTTGGGTGATCGTACCGTCGGCGGACTGCTTGGTGGTCTTGACGATGTCGGTCGCGAGCTCGGCCATGGTCGTAGGCGGTGAGGTGATGCCCGCGGCCGCGAACTCGGATTTGTTGTAAAGGAGCTTGTACTCCTGCACGGCAACCGGAACGGCGTACAGCTTGCCCTTGTACTTGTCCTGGTCGAGGACGGAGGGGATGAAGTCGCTCGTGTCGAAGTTGTAGGAGTCCAGGGGCTCGAGGATGCCCTTGGACGCCCACGTTCCGACGTTGGCACCGAAGGAGTCGGAGACGTCGAAGGAGCCGTTTGTGCTCGACATCGATGCGAGCTGCTTGGTCTGGTTCGGGTTGGAGACCGCGTCGACGGTGATCTTCGACTGGCTCGCGTTGAACTGCTTCACGACCGACTGGAGCGCATCGGCCTCCTTCCCCGTCCAGAGGAAGGAGAAGCGGATGGTGGTGCGACCGCTGCTGCCGCCGTCGGAGCCGCTGCAACCGCTCAGGGCCATCGCCAGTGCCGCGGCACCCGCAACGGTCACGGTCGCCACACGCCACAGGCGACGAGGGGATTTCGAGGACATGGTATCTCCCTGGTTCAAGGTGACGGAGCAATATTGATATTGGTTTAGCCCATTTTGAATCGAACTATCAATACGATCCCCGCAAAACCGGGGATCTGTAACAAGGACGACACATGCTGCCGCATATTGGTCCTTACCATTAGGGTGATTGGTAGATATTCATGTGTTGGATGAGACGAACAAGCGAAGGCCACTGATGACGAAGACCTCATCGCCCGCGACGAGCGGGGCACGCGGCACTCGCATCACTAAGACCGAACACCTCCGACGGCACCTGCTCGAGCTCATCGAGACCTCGCTTTCCCCGCACGACAAGCTGCCGACCGAGCGTGAGCTCGCCGAGCAGTTCTCCATGTCGCGCCTCACGGTGCGTCAGGTGCTGAGCCGCCTGGAGATGGAGGGCCGGGTCTACCGCGAGCAGGGCTCGGGGACGTTTGTCAGCGAGCCGCGCATCGCGAAGTCGCTCGAGCTCACCTCCTTCAGCGAGGACATGCGCTCGCGCGGCCTTCAGCCCGGCTCGCGCGAGGTCGTCGTCACCCGGCGCGCTGCGGGCGCGGACGTGGCATTCGCCCTCGGCATCAGCCCTCGTGAGGAGGTCTTGCACTTCCATCGCATCCGAACTGCGGACGGCACGCCGATGTGCATCGAGGACAGCTATATCCCCGCAGCCCTTGCCCCGGGCTTGCAGGATGCGGAGGTGGACGGCTCGCTCTACGAGATGCTCGAGACCCGCTTCCACCTGCGACTCGACCGTGCCGAGCAGACCATCAGGGTCACGGTGCTTGACCCCGATGATGCGCATCAGCTCGAGAGCATCGAATACGGCCCCGCCTTCGACGTCCACCGCGTGGGCCTTGACGTGCGTGGCAGAAAGATCGAGTACGCGCGCAGCATCTACCGCGGCGACCGCTACTCCTACAACCTGACCATCTTCCGCGCCTGAGGCCGGAAAGCATTCCTCATCCGACCGACCGAAAGGCCTCCTCGTGCCGCTCCCCGACCCCCGAATGACTGCCCGATGACCGTCCTGGAATCACTCCGAGATGGGCTGGTGGTCTCATCGCAGGTCATGAACGCGGCGAGCCCGCTATCCGATCCCGGCATCCTCTCGCGCATGGCGAAGGCCGCCGAGCTCGGGGGGGCGGCCGGCTTCCGCGTAGACGGCCCCCAGGTCGTCGCCGATCTGCGGAGCCGTACCGTCCTGCCCATCATCGGCATCAAGAAGAATCGCCTGCCCGGTGCCGACGTCTACATCACGACCTCGATCGCCGACGCCCTCGATCTGGTCGACGCCGGAGCGGACATCGTCGCGGCGCAGGCCACGACCGGGGCCCGACCCCACGACTCGTTCGCGGAGATCGTCGCCGCCGTGCATCGCCGAGGCGCGCTGGTCATGGCGGACATTGCAACTTTCGATGAGGGCGTGGCCGCTCTCGCGGACGGCGCCGACCTCGTCGCCACGACAATGGCGGGGTTCACGACGGGGACAGCCGGCACGAAGCGCCCGGCGGTTGAGTTGGCCCGGGCGCTGTGCGCCATCACGGAGGCGCCTGTGGTCGTCGAGGGGGGCATCTGGTCGGGTGAGGACGTCGCAGCGGCATTTCGCGCGGGTGCCGCCACCGTCGTCGTCGGGTCCGCTGTAACGGCACCCGACCTGATCACTGCGCACCTCATCGCGACGGCCAAAAAACACCTCGCTTCCTGAACGCGGTCTCCATCGGCCCTCGGTGAGCGCGTGAGGCGGCTCGCCGATCTGCGAAAGCGGCGCGACGCATGCGGGCGCGCGTCATGCCGTCCTGGGCCCACGGATCCCTCCCCGCGGGAATTCCTAGCCAAGCTGCAAAGTTGATATGAGTGGACTCAACTTCAGGTGAGCCGAATTGACAGGCATCCCTGCCTGGGTAATAAAGTTGAGTCAGCGCGGCTCAAGCAGCCGTGCACAGACTTTCAGACAACACGGTCTCAGGAAACAAAAGCAGGAGGGCCAGACAGATGGCACGTGCAGTAGGTATCGACCTCGGAACCACCAACTCCGTGGTCGCGGTTCTCGAGGGCGGCGAGCCGACGGTCATCGCCAACGCGGAGGGCTTCCGCACCACTCCCTCGGTCGTGGCGTACACGAAGGACGGCGAGGTGCTCGTCGGTGAGACCGCCAAGCGCCAGGCCGTGACCAACGTCGACCGCACCATCTCTTCCGTCAAACGCCACATGGGCACCGACTGGAAGCAGGAGATCGACGGCAAGAAGTACACGCCGCAGGAGATCTCGGCGCGCATCCTCGCGAAGCTCAAGCGCGACGCCGAGCAGTACCTCGGCGACACCGTGACCGACGCCGTCATCACGGTTCCCGCCTACTTCAACGACGCCGAGCGCCAGGCCACCAAGGAGGCCGGCGAGATCGCGGGCCTCAACGTGCTGCGCATCATCAACGAGCCGACCGCGGCGGCCCTCGCCTACGGCCTCGACAAGGGCAAGGAGGACGAGCTCATCCTCGTCTTCGACCTCGGCGGTGGCACCTTCGACGTCTCGCTGCTCGAGGTGGGCAAGGACGACGACTTCTCGACCATCCAGGTCCGCGCGACAGCCGGCGACAACCGCCTCGGCGGCGACGACTGGGACCAGCGCGTCGTCGACCACCTGATCAAGAAGTTCAAGGACACCACGGGCGTCGACGTCTCGGGCGACAAGATCGCGCTGCAGCGCCTCAAGGAGGCCGCGGAGCAGGCGAAGAAGGAGCTGTCGAGCTCCATGTCGACGAGCATCCAGCTGCCGTACCTCTCCCTCACGGAGAACGGCCCCGCCAACCTCGACGAGACGCTCACCCGCGCCCAGTTCGAGCAGATGACGAGCGACCTGCTCGACCGCACCAAGAAGCCCTTCCAGGACGTCATCGCCGAGGCCGGCATCAAGGTCTCCGACATCGCGCACGTCGTCCTCGTCGGCGGCTCGACGCGCATGCCCGCGGTCAGCGAGCTCGTCAAGCGCGAGACCGGCGGCAAGGAGCCCAACAAGGGCGTCAACCCGGACGAGGTCGTCGCCGTCGGCGCCGCACTGCAGGCCGGTGTCCTCAAGGGTGAGCGCAAGGACGTGCTGCTCATCGACGTCACCCCCCTGAGCCTCGGCATCGAGACCAAGGGCGGCATCATGACCAAGCTCATCGAGCGGAACACGGCCATCCCCACCAAGCGCTCCGAGACCTTCACCACGGCCGACGACAACCAGCCCTCCGTGGCCATCCAGGTCTTCCAGGGCGAGCGCGACTTCACCCGCGACAACAAGGCGCTCGGCACCTTCGAGCTGACCGGCATCGCGCCGGCTCCCCGCGGTGTGCCGCAGATCGAGGTCACCTTCGACATCGACGCGAACGGCATCGTGCACGTGTCCGCCAAGGACAAGGGCACCGGCAAGGAGCAGTCGATGACCATCACCGGCGGCTCCTCGCTGCCGAAGGAGGACATCGAGCGCATGGTCAAGGAGGCGGAGGAGCACGCCGCCGAGGACAAGCGCCGCCGCGAGTCCGCCGAGGTCCGCAACACGGCCGAGCAGCTCGTCTACTCGATCGAGAAGCTGATCAAGGACAACGAGGACAAGCTCCCCGCGGACGTCAAGTCCGACGTCCAGGGGGATGTCGACGCGCTCAAGACCGCGCTCGCCGGTGAGGACGACGAGGCCGTGAAGACCGCCGTCGATAAGCTCAACGCCAGCCAGCAGAAGCTCGGCGAGGCGATCTACGCGCAGGGCCAGGCCGAGCAGACCGCGGGTGCGCCGGGTGACGGCGCGAGCACGGATGCCCCGGCGGGCGACTCCTCTGACGAGGACGTCGTGGACGCCGAGGTCGTGGACGACGAGGACGAGAAGAAGTAACGCGATGACGGACGAGAACAGCGACAAGCACGAAGAGCGCGAGGAGCCGATCGTCCGCGACAAGCGGCGCATCGATCCGGAGACCGGGAAGGTGCGCCGTCCGGAAGGCGCCGCCGGGGCGGAGGAGCAGTCCTCCGCCCCCGAGGGCGCCGGTGAGGCATCCGATCAGCCCGGTCAGGCCGGTCAGGCCGCTGGAAAGGGCGAGGACGGCGAGGAGCTCTACGTCGAGGACATCCTCAACGCCGCGGAGGCGGAGGAGTCCGACCCGAGCGCAGAGCACCTCGCGGACCTGAAGCGCGTCACCGCGGAGTACGCCAACTACCGCCGCCGCACCGAGAGCGAGCGCGAGCAGGTGCGCGAGCGTGCCGTGCGCGACGCCGTCAAGGGGCTGCTGCCGGTGCTCGACGACCTCGACCGCGCTCAGAAGCACGGCGACCTCGACGGGGACGGCGCATTCACGACGATCGCGGCGAAGCTGCGCGGCGCCGTCGAGAAGCTCGGCGTCGTCCCGTTCGGCGAGGTCGGCGAGGTGTTCGACCCGCAGAAGCACGAGGCGATCTTCCAGCAGCCCACCCCTGGCGCGACCGAGGCCACCGTCCTCGAGGTCGTCGAGACCGGCTACACGATCGGCTCGACCCTCGTGCGCGTGGCCCGCGTGGTCGTCGCCACCCCCGCTGAATAGCAACATTCCGACAAGGAGGCGCGTTGGCCAGTCAGGACTGGTTCGACAAGGACTTCTACAAGGTCCTCGGCGTCAGCAAAGACGTCTCAGAGGCCGAGCTGAAGAAGACCTATCGCAAGCTCGCGCGGCAATACCACCCCGACTCGAACCCGGGGGATGCCGCCGCTGAGGCGCGCTTCAAAGAGATCAGCGAGGCGTACTCGGTGCTCTCCGACGCGGAGCAGCGCAAGGAGTACGACCAGGTCCGCGCCATGGGCTCGGGCGCCCGTTTCACGGCGCCCGGCTCCGGCGGCACGGGCGGCTTCGACGACGTCTTCGGCGGCGTCTTCAACGGCGCCGCCGGGCGCGGCGGATACAGCTTCCAGCAGGGCGGCGCGGATTACGACGACCTGCTCGGGGGGCTGTTCGGCGGCAGCCGGTTCGGGCAGCCGTCGGGCGGGTTCCGCGGCTTCGGCGGGCCGACCCGCGGGCAGAACCTCGAGGCGTCGACCACTATCGACTTCCTCGACGCGACCCGCGGCGAGACCGTCACGCTGCAGGGCACCGGTGGCAAGCCGATCAAGATCAAGATCCCGGCCGGCGTCGCGGACGGGCAGAAGATCCGGCTGCGCGGCCGGGGCAACCCGAGCCCCGACGGTGGCGAGGCCGGCGACCTGATCCTGCACGTGACCGTGCGCAAGCATCCCGTGTTCGAGCGCGAGGGCCTCAACCTGCGCCTGAACGTGCCGGTCACCTTCGTCGAGGCCGCGCTCGGCGCGACCATCGAGGTGCCGACGCTCGACGGCGCGCCCGTCAAGCTCCGAGTCGCCCCGGGCACCCCGTCCGGGCGCGTGCTGCGCGTCAAGGGCCGCGGCGTCAAGACGGACAAGGGCACGGGCGACCTGCTGGCCGTCGTGCAGGTCGCGGTGCCCTCGCACATGAGCGCCGAGGCCGAGAACGCCCTGCTCGAGTTCGCCAAGAAACTGCCGAAGGAGAACCCGCGCGAGGATCTGCTGGCCCGGGCCAGGGAGTAGACCCTCGTGATGGACGTCGATCAGGACACCCCGCTGTTCGCGATCGCCGCGGCGGCGGAGCTCGCCGAGCTGCACCCGCAGACCCTGCGCCAGTACGACCGCCTCGGCCTCGTCGAGCCCACCCGCACGGCCGGGAAGTCGCGCCGCTACAGCCTGCGTGACATCGCGCAGCTGCGTGAGATCGCCCGGCTCTCCGCCGAGGGCGTCTCGCTGGAGGGCATCCGGCGCATCCTGGGTCTCGAGAACCAGGTGCGGTCGCTGCAGTCGCGGGTGCGGGAGCTCGAGGCCGCCCTCGCCGAGGAAGTGCTCGCCCGCTCGGGGCGCCGCGTCTTCGCCTCGGACGTCTCGGGCGAGGTGGTGCCGCTGCGCGCCGGCACGCGCGGCGAGCGGCGCGACCAGATCGTCGTCTGGCGGCCGTGGGGGCCGGCGGACTAGTTCCTGGGGTCGCGGTCGCGGCCGCGTCGGGGTGCTGTTCACAACTCCGGTGATTTTCCGGCCGCCGCTCGGTGTGGCCCCACGTCCCGCGGGCTCCTGGTCCCGGCGCGGGAGAATCACCGGAGTTTTGCGCGGCGGGCTCCGGAGACCGGGGCCGGCCTGCCCCGGTGTCGGCCGCCCGTGGCAGCATAGGCGGGTGGCGCAGGCGGGCGAGAGCGAGTGGAAGCGGAAGCTTCGCGGACTTGCGCGCGGTGTCGATGCGGAGGCCGATGCCGAGGCCTCCGGCCCGGAACGTCGCACCCCGCTCGGCGTGCAGTTCGAAGTGCGTGAGGTCGTCCGGCGCGGCAGCGGGCGCTGGCAGCACACGAGCAACACCACGGTCACGGCGACGGCGGAGTCGGTCGGTCCGCTGAAGCTCACCGTCCGGCCCGTGATGCCGGGGCGCAGCGGCGGCTGGGTCGGGGCGAACCTGGCCTGGACGGGGCTGCAGTATCAGGTGCATCAGCTCGGCCTCGACCCGGCGCAGGTGCGCTGGTTCACGGAGTTCGCGGCACTTGCGCGGGCGTCCACCGGCAGCTTCCTCGGGCAGGACGGGGTGCGCGTCTCCCTCGACGACTTCGGCTCGACGCTGCTGTGGCGGCTTCTCGCCGAGGCACGCGCACTCGGCATCGCGCTCGTCGCAGCGGGGCGCGACCCCGCGCTGCGGGTGGGCGACCGGGCGTCCATCCGCCTCGAGGCATCGGCGGCCGTCGGTGAGGGCGAGCTCGGCGGCATCGCCCTGCTGCCGATCGCGACGATCGACAAGGCGGACGTCACCGGTCAGCGCCTCGGGGCGACCGGCGCGCACGGACTGTACGCCGTCGAGTGGCCCGGGCCGATCGTGCGGCTGGCCCCGGCCGAGCGGCCGATCTCTGCGGAGGCGCTCCGGCTCGCGGCATCCGACCCGATCGTGATCCCGCCGCGCGAGCGCGACGAGTTCTTCGCCGACTTCTACCCCGGCCTCGATCGGGTTGTGCCGATCGTGAGCACGGACGACTCGGTGGAGCTGCCCGAGCCGTCGCCCCCGGCCGTCGAAGAGCCGGCCGAGCAGCCGGCGGCGACAGCGGAGCCCCTCGACGAGGACTTCCTCGCATCCGAGCCCGAGCTCACCGTGACGCTCGTGCCGAGCCAGGAGCGCGACTGGCTCGAGCTCGGCTTCGTCGTGCACGTCGAGGGGCGCGAGGTGCCGTTCGCCGAGCTGTTCCGCGCACTCGCGGCCGGCCGCAGCTCGCTCCGGCTCGTCGACGGCTCGCACCTCAGGCTCAATCAGCCGGTGTTCGCCCAGCTGCTCGACCTCATCGCCGAGGCCGAGACGCTCGGCGAGTGGGAGACCGGGGTGCGCATCCACCGCACCCAGCTCGCCCTGTGGTCGGACTTCGATGACCTCGCGCACGAGTCGACGGCCGCCGTCGAGTGGCGGGCGCAGGTCAGGGCGTTGACGGATGCGCCGCCCGAGGCTCCCCCGCTGCCGGCGGCGCTCACGGCCGAGCTCCGGGAGTACCAGCGCGCGGGCTACGGCTGGCTGTCGTACCTCTACGACCACGGGCTCGGCGGCATTCTCGCGGACGACATGGGGCTCGGGAAGACGCTGCAGACCCTGGCGCTGATCGCGCGGTCGGTGGAGGGCGTGGGGTCGGGTGAGAACGGTCCCGATGGTCGCCTTCCGGCGCTGAGCGAGCAGAGCCCGCTCGGGATCGGAGCGCGGCGACGATCCACCGGATCGTCGCCTTCAGCAGGCTCCGATCCGTGGCTCGTGGTGGCTCCGGCGTCCGTGGTGGGCAACTGGGTCGCGGAGGCGGCGCGGTTCACGCCGAGCCTGCGCGTGGCATCCGTCACCCGCACCCAGCTGCGCGAGGAGCACAAGCTCGCCGAGCTCGCCGCGCACCACGACGTCATCGTGATGTCGTACAACCTGTTCCGGCTCGACTACGACGACGTGGAGGACGTCGCCTGGGCGGGCCTCGTGCTCGACGAGGCGCAGTTCGTGAAGAACCACCGCAGCCGGGCTCACGAGTGCGCGAAGGCGCTGCCCGCGCCGTTCAAGCTCGCGATCACGGGCACGCCGATGGAGAACGACGTGCTCGAACTGTGGTCGATCCTCGACATCGTCGCACCCGGACTGTTCCCGAGCCTGCGGCGCTTCACCGAGCAGTACGTGCGGCCGCTCGCCCACGTGCGCGCGCCCGATGCGGTCCCGGCCGGCATCAGCCCCAGCGACGCGCGACGGGTCATCGAGCGACTGCGGCGGCGGGTGCGGCCGTTCCTGCTGCGGCGTACCAAGGCGCTCGTGGCTCCAGAGCTGCCCGCCCGGCAGGAGCAGGTGCTGCGCGTCGAGCTGCACCCGAAGCACCGACGGCTCTACGAGCAGTTCCTGCAGCGCGAGCGCGAGAAACTGCTCGGTCTTGTGAAAGAAGAGTTCGATCGGCAGCGCTTCATCCTGTTCCGTTCGCTGACGCTGCTGCGGATGCTCGCGCTCGACGCTGCGCTGATCGACGAGGCCTACGCAGGCATCCCCAGCGCGAAGCTCGACGCCCTGCTCGAGCAGCTCGACGAGGTCACCGCCGAAGGCCACCGGGCGCTCGTGTTCAGCCAGTTCACCTCCTACCTGCACCGGGTGGAGGAACGGCTGACGGCGGCGGGCATCGCCTACGAGTACCTCGACGGCTCCACGACGAACCGGCAGGACGTCATCGCCCGGTTCAAGGGTGGCGAGGCGCCGGTGTTCCTGATCTCCCTCAAGGCCGGCGGCTTCGGCATCAACCTCACCGAGGCCGATTACGTCTTCCTGCTCGACCCGTGGTGGAACCCCGCGAGCGAGGCGCAGGCCGTCGACCGCGCCCATCGCATCGGGCAGACTTCGCCCGTGAACGTGTACCGCATCGTCGCCGATGGCACCATCGAGGACAAGGTCATGAAACTCCGCGACGAGAAGGCCGAGCTGTTCGGCCAGGTGCTCGACGACGACGGCACCTTCAGCGACGCGCTGACGGCGGACGACCTCCGGGGGCTGCTCGAGCCGTGATGGATCTGGATCGTCTGCGCCGCTGGCCCGACGTCGAGGCCCCGAACCTCGTCGCCATGGACGCCGCCGACCGACTGCTGCTGGACACGACGGGTGTCGAGCCGACTTGCTCGGCCCCGGGCTCGGTGGTGGTGCTCGGCGACGCCTATGGCGCGCTCACCCTCGGCGCGCTCGGCGCCGGCGCGCGCGACATCCGCGTGCACCAGGACCCGCTGCTCGGCGAGCTCGCACTCGCCGCGAACGCCGCGCGGCTGGGCGTCGGGTCGGGGTTCCGGTCGCCGGGGCTCGTGCCCGAGCTGGTGACGGATGCCTCGCTCGTGGTCATGCGGCTGCCGAAGTCCCTCGATGAGCTGGACGAGTGGGCGGGGCTCATCGCCGCCCACGCGGCGCCCGACGTCGTGGTGCTCGCCGGCGGCATGGTCAAGCACATGACGCGCGCACAGAACGAGGTGCTCGGGCGCCACTTCGGGGAGGTCACGGCGAGCCTCGCGCGCCAGAAGGCGCGGGTGCTGATGGCGACGGGCGTGCGGCAGGGAAGGGATTCCGAGCGGCACGCCGGTTCCGGCCTTGCGGCAGGCGGTACCGGGGACGGAATCCCTTCCGCGCCGCCCGCTGCCTGGCCCCGACGCGTCCGCCTCGACCCCCCCGGTCTCACCGTCTTCGCCCACGGCGGCGTCTTCGCCGGGGCGGGCCTCGACATCGGCACCCGCTTCCTGCTCGACCACCTCGCCGACGCGAACCCCGCGGCACGCACGGCGATCGACCTCGGCTGCGGAACGGGCATCCTCGCCGCAGCCCTCGCCTCGACGCGCCCCGGCCTGCGCGTGATCGCCACCGACCAGTCGGCGGCGGCCGTGGCATCCGCCCGCGCGACGATGGCCGGCAACGGACTCGCCGACCGGGTCGAGGTGCGCCGCGACGACATGCTCTCCGCGGAGCGCGATGGCACGGCTGAGCTGATCCTGCTCAACCCGCCGTTCCACTCCGGCACCACGGTCACGGCGGACGTCGGCCTGCGCCTCATCGCCGACGCGGCCCGAGTGCTCGCGCCGGGCGGGGAGCTGCGCGTCGTCTTCAACTCGCACCTGCGCTACCAGCCGACGCTGCGCCGCCTCGTCGGGGCGACGCGCCAGCTGGCCCGCAACAGCAAGTTCACGATCACGAGCTCGGTGAAGTCGGCGCGATGAGCAGGGAGGGCGCGATGCGTGCGCTGAGCAGGCGAAGCGCGATGAGGGATGCCGTGCTGAGGGGTGCCGTGCTGAGGGGGCGCTGTGCTTAGGGGGTACGGGGCGCAGCAGATTCGCGCTGCGGAGGCTCCCCACCTCGCGGCGGGCGAGCCGTTGATGGCCCGGGCCGCCGCTGCGCTGGCCGAGGAGTGCGAGCGCGCGCTGACCGCGGCGGGCCGCGCCGTCGCGGGCGCCCGTGTCGCCGTGCTCGTCGGGGGCGGCAACAACGGCGGCGACGCGCTCTACGCCGCGGCGGCGCTCGCGGGGCACGGCGCGCGTGTCGAGCTGGTCCGCACCTCGGAGCGTGTGCACGAGGAGGGGCTCGCCGCGGCGCTCGCCGCGGGTGCCTCCGCCCCGCAGGGTCCGCCGGAGCAGCTCGCCGCCCGCGCGGCGGCGGCCGACCTCGTCGTCGACGGCATCCTCGGCACCGGTACGAGCCCAGACCCACGACTGCGGGGACCCGCCCGGGAGATCGTCGCGGCGCTGGCGCCGATGGTCGAGGAGCGGCGTAGCCGCGTCCCTTACCCGTCGGATGCCTTCGCCGATGTCTTTGCCGATGTCGCCGATCGCCCCGCCGCGTCCGCCGCGCGGGCCCAACGGCGGCCGGGTGTGCTCGTCGTCGCCGTCGACATCCCGAGCGGCATCCACCCCGACACGGGTGCCGTCCCCGATCCGGCCGCGGTGCTGCGCGCCGACGTGACCGTGACCTTCGGCGGCTACAAGGCAGGGCTGCTGCTGCAGCCCGCGCGGGGTTTCGCGGGAGGCATCCGTCTCGTCGACATCGGCCTCGGGCCCGAGCTCGCCGCACTGACCCCGCTCGTGGAGCTCCCCGACTGAGCCACTTCCCCGTCGTGCCGGCGCCGCGCTCGGCACCCGTCAGGGGCCTGCCCGGCGGCGCACGCGAAGAGGCCCGAGCTGCCGCTCCGGGTGACGGATTCCGGCAGCTCGGACCCCTTCGGCGAGGCATCCGCCCGCCAACTGCGCGACCGCGCGACCCGCGTGGCCCGCGCGGACTACGCGTTCAGGATGACCTTCAGCGCCTTCGTCTCGGCCGCGCGGCCGAAGGTGTCGTAGGCGTCGACGATGTCGCCGAGCTCGAAGCGGTGCGAGACGAATCCGGCGACGTCGAGCTTGCCCTGCGCGAGCAGCTTGATGAGCATCGCCGAGGTGTCCGTGTTGACGAGCCCGGTTGTGATCGTGAGGTTCTCGATCCACTTCTCGTCGATCTTGAACTCGACCGGCTTGCCGTGCACGCCGACATTCGCGACGTGGCCGGCGGGACGCACGATGTCCATCGCCATGTCCCAGGTGGCCGGGATGCCGACGGCCTCGATCGAGACGTCGACGCCGAGGCCATCGGTCAGGGCGAACACCTGCTCTCGCCAGTCGGGGTCGGATGCCACGACGCCGTCGGTCGCGCCGAAGCGCTTCGCCTGCTCGACCCGGTTGGCGTCGAGGTCGATGGCGATAACCTTCGAGGGCCCGTACAGGCCGGCGGTGTTCATCGCGGCGAGACCGACGGGGCCGGCGCCGACGACGGCGACGACGTCACCCGGGGAGACCTGCCCGTAGCGCACGCCGATCTCGTGGCCGGTGGGAAGAATGTCGCTGATCAGCACGGCGAGCTCGTCGGCGACGCCCTCGGGCACCTTGTACAGGGAGGTCTCCGCGAACGGAACCCGCACCAGTTCGGCCTGGGTTCCGTCGATCAGGTGGCCGAAGATCCAGCCGATGCCGGGGGCGCCCTCGTCCGCCTGGCAGTGGGCGTAGACCCCCTTCTTGCAGTAGGCGCACTTCCCGCACGCCGAGACGCAGGAGACGATCACGTGGTCGCCGACCTTGAGGTCGGTGACGGCCGAGCCGACTTCGGTGATCGTGCCGACGCCCTCGTGGCCGAGGATCCGGCCGGGGGTGACGGCGGGCACATCGCCCTTGAGGATGTGCAGGTCGGTGCCGCAGATCGTCGTCGTCTCGATCTTCACGATCGCGTCCGTGGGCTTGAGGATGACGGGGTCGGGCACCTCCTCCCAGGCCTTCTCTCCTGGTCCGTGGTAGACGAGCGCTTTCATCTTCGACCCTTCCGAGTGGAGCGAGTGTGGAACGTTCACTCGGTGGCGAAATTACCGCGTCGGCTCCCGTTCGGATAGGGCCGAAGCTGCTCTCCGCCTCGCTCCCAGCTCTGCCCTGCCTCGGCCGAAGGCGACAGATTCCCACGAGAACCCACGTCACATGCGGCGAACCGGTCATGAACTCACGGAAAACTTGCCTGATCGGTCAGCCTCGGGCAGAGTGGGCATGCCAGGCATGCGCCGGGCACGTCGATGATGACGACGACGAAGAGGAGCCCCCATGGTCCGTCTGTCCACCGCCGCGCTCGCCGGGGCGCCCGCGCAACTGCCCGCCGAGGTGGCCGTCCCCGGCTATGACCGCGCGCAGCTGAAGGCCGGCATCGTGCACTTCGGCGTCGGCGGCTTCCATCGCGCGCACCAGGCGATGTACGTCGACCGGCTGCTGAACGCCGGCGGGGCGACGGACTGGGGCATCTGCGGCGTCGGCGTCCTCGAGGCGGATGCCCGCATGAAAGCCGTGATGGACGAGCAGGACTGCCTGTACACGCTCGTGCTCAAGCATCCGGACGGCACGCTCGAACCGCGTGTGATCGGCTCGATCGTCGAGTACCTCTACGCTCCGGCCGACCCGCAGGCCGTGGTCGAGAAGCTCGCCGCGCCCGAGACCCGCATCGTGTCGCTCACCGTCACCGAGGGCGGCTACAACTTCGACCAGATCACGGGCGAGTTCATGGCCGACACCCCGGCCGTCGCGGCCGATCTGCAGCCGGGCGCCGTGCCGCGCACCGTCTTCGGGCTCGTCGTCGCGGGCCTCGCGCTGCGCCGTGCGCGCGGCCTGGAGCCCTTCACGGTGATGTCGTGCGACAACATCCCGGGCAACGGGCGTGTGGCGCGCACGATGTTCACCGCCTTCGCGCGCCTCCTCGATCCGTCCCTCGCCGACTGGATGGACGAGCGGGTGCACTTTCCGAACTCCATGGTCGACCGCATCACCCCGGCCACAACGGATGCCGACCGCGAGCTCGTGCGGGAGAGGTGGGGCATCGAGGATGCCTGGCCCGTGGTGGCCGAGCCCTTCGAGCAGTGGGTCCTCGAAGACGACTTCGGCCTGGGCCGCCCCGCCTATGCGGAGGCGGGTGTGCAGGTGGTCGCCGACGTCGAGCCGTACGAGCAGATGAAGCTGCGCCTGCTCAACGTCGGCCACCAGGCCATCGCCTACTTCGGCGTGCTGGCGGGCTACACCTACGCCCATGAAGCGGCACGGGACCCCCTGCTCATCGGGCTCCTGCACCGCTACTGGGAGCAGGAGGGGCGCCCGACCCTCTCAGCGGTGCCCGGCGTGGACCTTGACGCGTACACCGCGCAGCTCGTCGAGCGCTTCGGCAACGAGCACGTGCGTGACACGCTCGCGCGGCTGGCGGCGGAGTCGTCCGACCGCATCCCGAAGTGGCTCGTGCCCGTGATCGGCGACGACCTCGCCGCCGGCCGCGCCGTCCCCGCCTCGGCCGCGATCGTCGCGAGCTGGGCGCGCTATGCCGAGGGCGTCGACGAGTCCGGCGCGCCGGTCACTATCGTCGACCGGCTCGCGGACTCCCGCCATGCGGCGGCGCTGGCGCAGGCATCCGACCCGCTCGCCTTCGTGCGCGACGCGAGCCTGTTCGGCTCCCTCGCCGCCGAGCCGGCGTTCACCGAGCCGTACCTGCGCACCCTGGAGACCCTGCACGCCCGCGGCGCCCGCGCCGCTCTGGAGGAGCTGCTCCTGTAGGCCCGTCTCCCGCGAGTTCCGCCGAATGCAGCTTCAGCGGCGGCTTCAGCCTGCTTCCGGCAGAACTCGCGGGCGGATGCCGGGGCAGCCTCAGGCGAGCAGCAGCTCGACCCCCGCGGCGCGCAGCTCCTCCGCGTGCTCGGGGGCCACGCCGTCGTCCGTGACGAACGACTCGAAGTCGGCGAGGCCGGCGAAGCGCACAAAGGAGTCCGCGCCGACCTTCGAGTGATCGGCGATCAGGATGCTGCGCCGGGACTGCTTCATCGCGGCCGCCTTCACCTCCGCGATGGCGGCGTCGGGAACCGTCACCCCTCGGCGCGCCGAAATGCCGTTCGCGCCGATGATCGCAAGGTCGAGCACCATCGTCTCGAGCATCTCCACGGCCCAGAAGTCCACGGCGCCGAGGGTCTTCGGCCGCACGCGGCCGCCGAGCGCGATCACCTCGATGTTGTCGCGCCCCGCGAGCGAGGCGCCGATGGCGAGGGAGTTCGTCACGACGGTCGTGGGGCTCGCGGGGCGGAGCCGGTCCGCGAGCAGTTGGAAGATCGAGCCCTCGTCGAGGTAGATCGCCTCGGCGTTCTGGAGGAGGGCGATGGTCGCCTCGGCAATGCGGGTCTTCTCCGCGATCATCCGTGTTCGGCGGGTGGCGAGATCGGATTCGAAGCCGAGCCGCTCCACGGGCACCGCCCCGCCGTGCACGCGCCGGATGAGCCCGGACTGCTCCAGGGCGTTCAGGTCGCGACGCACCGTCTCGGCCGAGACGCTCAGCAGTTTCGAGAGCTCCCCGACGTCGGCGCGCCCCGTCTCGCGGGCGTGGTCCACGATGACCTTGCGCCGTTCGATCGAGAAGAGCGACATGCGGGCAGTCTAACGACCGCTTCGTAGGGCTTCCGTGCGGAATCCACACAAACGGGCATCCGCCCGCGATCGCTCGGTTGGGCTCAGGCGAGCGCGCTCTGCCGGATCACGCTGCCGGAGCCGGCGAGCAGCAGTTCGAGCGTGGTGGAGGCGCTCGTCTGCAGCGACACGAGCTCGATCGGGCGATGGATGCCGGCGAGCACGAGCTCCACCGGCAGGCCGGTCTCGAGCACCTGTACCCCGCGCGTCACACGCACGGCGTCGAGCACGTCCGCCCGCTCGCGGCGGTGCGGCAGGTAGACGACGGATGCCTCGCGCGCCTGCTCCGCGACCCAGCGCAGGTAGTCGGGCACGGGCACGTGCCCGTCGGTGGGCAGCGCACTGCCGAGCAGCACCCGGTCGCCGGGCAGCTCGATCGGATCGGTGGCGGAGCGGGTCCAGGCGAAATCGTGCCGCCGGGTCGTGATCCCGCGGGCGGCGAGCGCGGTCGTCCGCTGCTCGCCGAGGGGGAAGACGGTGAAGACCTCGAGCGCCTCGCGGTCCGCGAGGGCGTGCAGGCGGTGCCGCGCCAGCTCGCCGAGTGCGCGGTTCACGCGCCCTTCGGTGCGGCGGGGCCGACGGTAGGGGGTGCGGCCCAGCAGCGCGTCCGCGAGGGCGAGCGTATTGGCGCCGTCGTCGAGCAGGGTGACGCGGTGTGGCGGCAGCACGGCGGAGGCCATGCGGAACTGGCCGCTGAAGCCGTCGCCCACGGCCCAGTCGCGCTCGCCTGCAAGCAGCCCCCAGGGGATGCCGACCCATGGTGTGACCTCGCGGAAGGGCGCGCCGCGGCGCAGCAGCTCCGCGGCGGTGGCCTCCATCTGAGGCCCGGTGAGCCGCATGGCGACGGAGATGCGACGGCCCGCCGCATGAGCCCACTCGGCGGCGCTCAGCAGCTGGAAAGGCGATTCCACCCAAGCCGACATGCGGCCAAGTCAACCGAGCGAAGGTGAACCGGGTATGTATCGCGGGTTAACCATGCTCGTTCGGGCTGCTCAACGCGCGTCGAAGTGCGGGGCTCGGTCGAGCAGCTCGGACACGTCGCCGGCCAGCTCGACAGGATCTTGCCCACGACGGTGCAGGATCGCAGGCCCCGGGGCGTACGGCGAGACGGCTGTGCCGCCGACCGCAGCGACGGTGCCGCCGGTCGTCTCCGACAACTCCAGCCACGTTCCTTCGCGCAGGCCCAGCACGGGCACGTCGTTCTCCTCGTGGAACTCCCGGAGCCGCAGCTCCCGCGTCTCGCCGGCGTGCGTCGAGGTCGGGTCGGCGTCGAGGTAGTGGCAGTTGAGCTGGAACGGCAGCAGGCCGAGGGTCTCGAACGACGGCGGCTGGACGATCGGCATGTCGTTCGTGGTGCGCATGGTCGGGGAGGCGATCAGGCTGCCGGCGCTCGCCCCGCTGTAGCGCAGACCGCTCGCGGCCGCCCGGCGGATCGGATCGAGCAGCGCACGCCGGTGCAGGGTCGCAACGAGGCGGAAGGTGTTCCCTCCGCCGACGTAGAGCGCCTCGGCGTCGCGGATCGCGGCGGCGGGGTCGGCGACGGAATGCAGGCCGCGGACGCGGAGGCCGAAGGCGCTGAAGGCGGCCGCGACACGGGCCGTGTAGCCGTCGTGATCGGCCAGCGCCCATGGGGCGAAGAGCACCTCGTGGGTCCCGTCGAAGAACGCGGCGATGGCATCGCGGGCGTGCTCGAAGAGGCCGGAATCATGGTTGGCGGAGTTTGACATCAGCAGGGCGCGGGTCACGGGTGCACAGTTTATGCACGCTGCGGAGGGTGGCGTACATTGGCGGCGCCGAGGTGCTCGCGCGGCCCCGCCCGGTGTCGGGCAGGTGCGGATGCGCTGCCGATGCGCCTCGGATCGGTCCGGCGCGGCGCGCTCGGACGTCCTCTCGAACTCCGCAGAAAGGCGGGCTCCATGGCTCTCGCGAGCACTCTCCTCACCTGCGCAGCCGTGTTCGTCGGCGCGCTCACCCAGCGCATGACCGGGCTCGGCTTCGCCCTCGTGGCTGCCCCGCTTCTGGTGGTCGTGGCGGGGCCGGTGCAGGGGGTTCTGCTCGGGAACGTGCTCTCCGCGATGCTGTGCGTCATCGTGCTCGCATCCGTGTGGCGGCAGATCTGGTGGCGACGGGCGCTGCTTATGATCGCTCCCGCCCTGGTCACGGTCCCCATCGGCGCCTGGGTCACGCGCCGGGTGCCGACGCCCCTGCTGCTGATCGTCGTCGGCGCCGTCGCCCTGGTCGCGGTGCTGATGGCCGCCGCCAGCAGCCGGGTGCGCCTGCTGCCGGGCCGTATCGGTGCCGTGGTCGGCGGCGGCCTCTCCGGATTCATGAACGCGACGGCCGGTGTCGGCGGGCCGATGCTCGCGGCGCATGCCCTCAGCGACCGCTGGCCGCGTGACACCTTCGTCGCCACCGGCCAGCTGTTCCTGCTCGTTCTGAACCTGCTCTCGATCACCACAAAGGGCGTGCCGCATGTCTCGCTGGTCGTGTGGGCGGGCGTTCTCATCGCCCTCGCCCTCGGCGCGGCGTGCGGGCATGTGCTCGGACCGAAGGTCCCCGCGGGCGCCGGGCGGCGGCTCGTGCTGATCCTCGCCGCGATCGGCAGCGCGGCGGCGGTTGTGCGCGGCGTCCTGGCGCTGCACGGCTGACTGCACGTCTGACCGCGCGACGGGTGGCACGGCAGCCCGCGGCCACGGGCCGCATGAATCGTCCGTGTAACCCTCATGTAAAAGGCGTGTAAACGGCGTCTTCATTTGAAATTAAAAATGAAATAGTGAGGTCACCGCGTCCGGACCCACCCTTCCTGGCGCGAGCACGGCACCACGACGCGTCTCAGGAATCCGGTGAACCCGACGAACCCGGGCGCGGCAAAAACCCTTGATCCCGTGCACCTGACGGCCCCGGCCCAGGCAGGTGCTTGTCCGGAATGAGTGACCATGAAAGTGCAAGCTGTCCGCCGCCCAGCATCCCGCCGCGCCCTCGGACGTTCCCTCTCCGTCATCGCCGCAGCCGGCGCCGCCCTGATCGCCCTCGCGGGCTGCTCGCTGAGTTCGCCCTCGTCGGACTCCGGCTCGAGTTCCTCGTCGAGCAGCGGTGCGAGCGCCTCGAGCATCACCATCGACCTCGCGAACTACCCCTCCACGCTCGACCCGGGCCTGCAGTACGACGAGTCGACCTACTCCGTCTATCGCAACATCTACGACCAGCTCCTGCGCCGCGACCCGAAGACCCAGCAGCCCGAGGCGTGGATCGCCACGAAGTGGTCCAACCCGACCCCGACGAGCTGGGACTTCACCATCCGCTCCGGTGTGAAGTTCTCCGACGGCAGCCCGCTCACGGCTGACGATGTCGCCTTCAGCATCAACCGGATGCTCGATCCGAAGTTCAACTCGCCCCAGTACGCCAACTTCAGCGCGATCAAGACCGCGACGGCGACGTCCCCCACGGAGCTGACCCTCACGACGGCCACGGCCTCCCCGACGCTGCTGACCTACCTGACCACGCTGAGCATCGTGCCGAAGGCCTATGTCCAGAAGGTCGGCGACGCCGGGCTGAACTCGAAGCCCATCGGCTCCGGCCCCTACGAGGTCGAGAGCGCGACCAGCGGCTCGCAGATCACGCTGAAGCGCAACCCGGACTTCTGGGGCACCGCGCCCTCGATCCCCACGGTCGTCTTCCGCGCGGTCCCCGATGCGGCATCCCGGGTCTCCGACCTCCAGTCCGGCCAGGCCCAGCTCGCGGCCGATCTGACCGCCGACCAGGCGAGCCAGCTCACGGGCGGATCGAGCGTCCAGGTGCTCTCCGCGCCGACCGAGCGCGTCGCCTACCTCGCGCTCAACACGCTCGGCGACACCCCGACCAAGAGCGCCGACATCCGCAAGGCGATCTCGCTCGGCATCGACTACGACTCGATCATCAAGAACCTCGAGGGCGGCTACGCGAAGCCCGTCGGCACCGTGCTCACCCCGCTGTCGTTCGGCTACCCGGACAAGCTTGCGTCCAACAAGTACGACCCCGCCGCGGCGAAGAAGCTGGTCCAGGAATCCGGCGTCAGCGACCCGCAGGTGGTCTTCCCGTCCTCGCCGTCGTACGACCCGCAGCTCATCCAGGCGATCCAGTCCGATCTCAAGAAGATCGGGATCACGGTCACCATCCAGAACAGTGACCAGGCCACCTACCTGAAGAAGGTGCAGGACCCGAAGCACGACTGGGGCAGCATCCGCTTCGGTCTCTGGTCCTGCTCGTGCCTCGACGCCGACGGCGTGCTGTACCCGCTGTTCCACACGGGCACCATCTGGGCCAGCTACTCGAACCCGGACTTCGACGCCGCGGTCGAAGACGCGCGCAACACGCTCGACAAGGGCCGTCGCGCAAGCGACTACGCCAAGGCCATCGGCATCCTGAACGACGACGTCGCCGGCATCGGCCTCTACCAGGTCGACGCGATCTACGGTGCCTCGTCCAAGCTCAGCTGGAAGCCGGACGCCGTCCAGAGCATGTACGTCGATCAGATGAAACTGAGCAAGTAGCGAGGACGCGGGCGCTCCATGAAGCTGTTCTATTCCGGCACCTTCCGATACATCATCGGGAGACTCGGGCAGGCGCTGCTGCAGCTGTTCGGTGTGGTGACGATCGTGTTCGTCGTCCTGCGCCTGACCGGCGACCCAGCGCAGCTGCTCGTGCCGCAACAGGCGACCGCCGCCGACATCGCACGGGTCCGGCACCAGCTCGGTCTGGACCAGCCGATCTGGGCGCAGTACCTGCACTACCTGGCCGGCATCTGCCATTTCGATTTCGGCTACTCCTACGTGCAGAACCGGCCCGCGCTGTCGCTCATCATGGAGCGCCTGCCCTACACCATCGACCTCGCGGTCGCGGCGCTGATCATCTCCGTCGTCGTCGGCATCCCCGTCGGGATGATCAGCGCCGTGCAGAGGAAGAAGTTCCTCGGTCGCGCGGCGATGCCCCTTGTGCTCATCGGTCAGTCGATGCCGGCCTTCTGGCTGGGGCTGCTGCTGATCCTCGTCTTCGGGGTCTGGCTGCGTCTGCTGCCGACCTCGGGGGCTGAGGGACTGCAGTCCCTGATCCTCCCGGCGGTGACGCTCGCATCCCTCTCTTTCGCAACGGTCGCACGGATCACCCGCTCGAGTTTCCTCGAGCAGGTGGGCGCCGAATACGTCAAGACCGCCCGCTCGCACGGCGCTGGCATGGGTCGGGTGCTCTTCGGGCACGTGCTGCGCAACGCGTCGATCCCCATCGTCACGCTGATCGGCCTCGAGATCGCGAGCCTGCTGGGCGGTGCCGTGATCACCGAGACGATCTTCGCCTGGCCGGGGATCGGGCAGCTGACGGTCCAGTCGATCGATGCGCGTGACTTCCCGGTCGTCCAGGCGATCGTCCTGTTCGTCGCGGTCGTCTACATCGCCGCCAACTTCGTGACCGACATGCTCTACTCCGTGATCGACCCGCGCGTGCGCATCACCGCGGCGGAAGGATGACCTGCCGATGACCACCGTGCACGAGGATCCCGCGGGCACCCGCTCAGGGGCCCGATCGGGTGTGCGGATGCCGCGCGTCCGCCGACCCGGGTGGCTTCGGCTGCGTGACACCCGCGCCGCGCTGCCCTTCGCGATCATCCTCGCGATCTACATCGTGATGGCGCTCGCCCCGTCCTGGTTCGTGCATGCGCCCGCCCTGAGCTCGGACCTCTCCGCCCGCCTGCTGCCCCCGGGGACGGTGCGCGACGGCGTGACCCACTGGCTCGGCACCGACCAGCTCGGCCGCGACCTGCTCAATCGGCTCGTCTACGGCACGCGCATCTCGCTCGCCATCGCCTTCAGCGCCGTGCTGTGCGCGGGCGCCTTCGGCACCTTCCTCGGCGTCATCGCCGGTGTCGCCCGCGGAGGCGTCGCCGCCATCATCATGCGCGTGGCCGACGTCGTGCTGTCCATCCCCTTCTTCCTGCTGGCGATCCTGACCGTCGTCGCGCTGGGGCCCAGCCTGATCAACGTCGTCATCTGCTTGACGCTCGTCCGCTGGCCCCGCTACACCCGCGTCGCCTACGCGCAGACGCTCGAGGCGCAGGGCAAGGAGTTCGTGCGCTCGGCCCAGGCCATCGGCGCGTCGGGCCCGTGGATCGTCTGGCGACACATCCTTCCCGAGGTGCTGCCCTCGGTGATCGTCGTGGCAACGCTCGAGCTCGGCACCATGGTCATCTACGAGGCATCCCTGTCGTTCGTCGGCCTCGGCGTCCAACCGCCGACCCCGAGTTGGGGCGCCATGCTCTCCGACGGACGCGAGTACATCTCGACGGCCTGGTGGCTCACGACCTTCCCGGGCGTCGCCCTCTTCATCCTCGTGCTCAGCGTCAACCTGCTGGGCGACTACGTCCGTGACCGACTTGACCCGACCGAGCAGGGGAGATCGCGATGAGCGCCGCCCACCATGTCGTCATCACCGGGGCGGGCGGCGTCATCGGCCGCTGGCTCGCCCGCGCCTTCGCCGCGGACGGTGCGGAGCTCGTGCTCGTGGATGCGCGCCGCGAGGCGCTCGATGCGGCGATCGCCGCCGAGGCCCCCGGCGCCGTCGGCTGCTGTGTCGACCTCACCTCCGCGGGGGGCCGCAAACAGCTCGTCTCCGTCGTCGCCGGGCTGTGGGGCAGTGCGGACGTGCTCGTCAACAACGCGGGTGTCTACCCGCACGAGGACCTGCTGAAGACCTCTGACGAGGAGATGCACCGCATCTTCGCCATCAACGTCGAGGCGCCCTTCGCCCTGACCCGTGAGCTCGCGGCGCAGATGATCGCATGCGGCACGCGTGGCGCCGTGATCAACATCAGCTCCGGCGCGGCGACCGTGCCCGCCGCGGGCGGGGGCTGCTACGCGGCCAGCAAGGCCGCGCTGGAGATGTTCACCCGTGTGTTCGCGCTCGAGCTCGCGCCGCACGGCATCCGCGTCAACACCGTGCAGCCCGGCTTCGCGCCCGGCAGCGAGGTCAGCGAGCTCGACGAGGGATACATCGCGCGGATGTCGGCGACGATTCCGCTCGGTCGGGTCTCGGGCCCGGGTGATGCGTCAGCGGCTGTGCGCTTCCTCGCCTCGGACGACGCCTCATTCATCACCGGGGCCACGATCGCGGTCGACGGGGGACGCACCGCGGGCACCTTCCGCAGTGCCGCTCGGCCGGATGCCGGAAACCAGTAGGCAGGAGGAGAAGAGAGCCATGACCGCCGCACCCTATGCCTGGCCGGACGGCGCCCCCGGCGCCTTCGCCATGACCGTCGACGTCGACGGGCCGACACCCCATCTGTGGAAGAGCCGCAACGGGCAGCCGCGTCCCGCGGAGCTCGAACAGCGCGGCTACGGTCCGCGCCGCGGCATCTGGCGTCTGCTCGACGTCTTCGCCGAGGCGGGAGTGACCGGCAGCTTCTACATCCCCGGTGCCTACGCGCAGCAGAACCCGCACGTCGTGCGCGAGATCGCGGCGCGTGGCCACGAGATCGGGCTGCACGGATGGATGCACGAGCCGCCCATCGACCTCGATCGTGCCGGCTTCCTCGACGTCACCCGGCGTGCGCTCGACATGCTCCGGGAACTGGCCGGGGACGGAGCAGCGACCGGGTACCGCTCGCCGAGCTGGGACATGACGGATGCCGCGTTCGAGGTGCTGCTCGAGCTCGGCCTCGCCTACGACAGCTCGATGATGGGCGACGACAGGCCCTATCGGCTTGCTGGCATCACCGAGATCCCCGTGAGCTGGGTGCTCGATGACGCCCCGTTCTACCGCTACGTCGGTGGGGCGAGCCCCGGGCATCCCCCGTTCCGGCCGCGCGAGGTCGTGCAGCGCTGGGTCGACGAGGTCGACGCAGCCGCTCGCTACGGCACGCTCGCCGTGCTCACCGTGCACGACTGGCTGTCCGGCCGGCCGGCCGCGGCGGTGGCGCTCGCCGAATTGCTCGCCCACGTCCGCGAGCGCGGTGTCTGGATCGCGACCGGGGCCGAGTTGGCGTCCTGGCACAACACGCAGGAGGTCCCCGTATGAGCACCACGGATGCGATCGCGCACTCGGCACCGGAGCCGACCCTCGTCGTCGACGGGCTGACCGTCGGCTTCGGCACGAAGGGCGAGCGGCGTGCGCTGAACGGTGTGAGCCTCACTGTCGGCCGTGGCGAGATCGTGGCGCTGGTGGGCGAATCCGGCTGCGGCAAGAGCCTCACCGGGCTCTCGATCATGGGACTGCTTCCTCCGGAGGCGCACACGATCGGCGGCAGCATCCGTGTCGCGGGCACCCAGGTCGTCGGCACGCCGGAGAAGCGGCTGCGCGGCTACCGCGGGGACAAGGCCGCGATGGTGTTCCAGGACGCGCTCGTCGCACTGAACCCGCTCCAGCCCGTCGGACGGCAGATCGATGAGAGCCTGCGCATCCACCGTCGTGGCATGAGCCGAGCCCAGCGGCGTGAGCGCGTGCTCGAGATCCTCCGTCTGCTCGGTGTCCCCGACCCCGAGAGCCGGCTCTCGCACCTGCCGTATGAGCTCTCCGGAGGCCTGCGCCAGCGCATGATGATCGCGATGGCCCTGGTCACCGACCCCCCGCTCATCATCGCGGATGAGCCGACGACGGCACTCGACGTCACGATCCAGGCGCAGATCCTCGAGACCCTGAGCGAGGCGACCCGTGCGCTCGGCACCTCGGTGCTGTTCATCACGCACGACATGGGCGTGGTCGCTGAGATCGCCGATCGCGTCGCGGTCATGTATGGCGGGCGGGTCGTCGAGACGGGCGATGTCGACAGCCTGTTCGCCTCGCCCGCGCACCCGTACACCCGCGCGCTGCTCAAGAGCGTGCCGCGCCCCGACCTGCCGGCCGGCGGCGAGCTCTACGTGACCCCCGGCAGCGTCCCCGCCCCCGGTGAGGCGCCGAGCGGCTGCCCCTTCCACCCGCGCTGCGAGTTCGCGACGGATGCCTGCCTGACCATGCCGAGCCGGACGGCCTTTGACGGCGCCCGCACCGTCGCGTGCTGGCACCCGAGCGACCCGACCGCGCGGCGCGCCGTCGCGCAGCCGGGCGAGGCGGTCGCCTGATGACCATGACGGCGGAAGGAGATCCCGTGTCCACCCCGATCCTCGAGGCCGAAGACCTCGTCAAGAACTACCGCGTCCGCACGCCGAGCGGCCAAGGCCGGCTGACGGCGGTCAACAACGTCAGCCTCCGCGTGGATGCCGGCACGACCTACGGCATCGTCGGGGAGTCCGGCTGCGGCAAGTCCACCACGGCCAAGCTGCTGCTGAACCTCGAGCGCCCCAGCTCCGGCACCGTGCGATTCGAGGGCAAGGACCTCTCTCTCCTTAACAAGAAGGAGATGCGCGAGCTGCGCCGCGACCTCCAGGTGGTCTTCCAAGATCCCTTCGCCTCGCTGAACGGGCGCATGACGATCGGTGAGCTCATCACCGAGCCGCTGCGGGTGCACGGCCTCTCCAGCCGGGCCACCCTCGAGCAGGACGCGGAGGAGCTGCTCGAGCTGGTCGGCCTGCCCCTCACCGTGCGCGACCGCTACCCGCGGCAGCTCTCGGGCGGCCAGCGGCAGCGGGTGGCGATCGCTCGCGCGATCGCGCTGCGGCCCAAGGTCATCATCTGCGACGAGCCCGTCTCGGCTCTCGACGTCTCGGTGCAGGCGCAGATCATCAACCTGCTCGTCACGCTGCAGCGTGAGCTCGGCCTCACCTACGTGTTCATCTCCCACGACCTCGCGCTCGTGCGGCACCTGTGCACCCGCACCGCGGTCATGTACCTCGGCGACGTGGTCGAAGAGGGCCCGACGGACGCGGTGTTCTCCGACCCGCGGCATCCCTATACGCAGATGCTGCTCTCGGCCGCGCCCATCCCCGTGCCGCACAGCGACCGCCCGGCGCGCGTGAAGGCGAACGGGGAGGTGCCGAGCCCGCTCAACCGGCCGGAGGGCTGCCCCTTCAACCCGCGCTGCCCGCTCGCGCAGGAGATCTGCCGGACGACGGTCCCCGCGCTGCGCGAGACCGCGGGCGGCAACCGTGCCGCCTGCCACTTCGCCGAGGGCGCCGACGTGCGGACGGGAACGATCGCCCATGTCTGAGCCGCGCCCCACGACGACGGACCCTGCCGAGGTGTGGGAGCTGACCGGCTCCCATGGTGCGGTCACCCTGAGCAGGGACGCCTATGGCATCCCCGCGATCACCGCCCCGAGCACCGCCGCGGCCTGGTGGGGTCTCGGGTACGCGGCGGCGCAGGACCGGCTCTGGCAGCTGGAGTACGACCGTCGTCGTGCCTGCGGTCGCTGGGGCGAGGTCGCAGGGCGCGCCGGACTCGCCGCGGACCGGCTCGCGCGTCGTCTGCGGCTCGAGGACGCGGCCCGCGCGGACATCGCCGCGATGCAGCCCGAGACGCTCGCCGCCTTCGCCGCCTACGCGGAGGGGGTCAACGCCGGAGCCGCCTCGCGCCCTCTGCCGCCCGAGTATTCCCGCGCGGGCATCGACTTCGAGCCCTGGGAGCCGTGGCATTCCGTCGCTGCATTCAAGATCCGGCATGTGCTCATGGGCGTGTGGCAGTTCAAGCTGCTCCGCGCGCGGATCCTCGCGGACGAGGGCGTCGAGGCCTTCCGGACGCTCGACCCCGTACCCCGCGAGGGCATGCGCTTCACAACGCCCTCCGGCGCGCGCCAGGCGGGCGAGCTCGCCGCCGACGCCGAGCTGTGGCGCGCGAGCTGGGGCGAGCTCGCCGCAGCGGCGTCGGAGCTCGGCTTCCTGAGCGAGGTCGAAGCCGGTTCCAATGCCTGGGCCGTGGCGGGCAGCCGCACCGAGACCGGCATGCCCGTGCTGTGCAACGACCCGCACCGGGCCGCCGATGTGCCGAACGTGTACTGGCAGGCGCGGCTCGAGTGCCCCGAGTTCGTGGTCACGGGCGCGACCTTCCCCGGCATCCCGGGCTTCCCGCACTTCGGCCACAACGGCCGGGTCGGCTGGGCGATCACCAACGCCGCCGCCGACGCGCAGGATCTGCTCGTCGAGCGCTTCCGCCGTGGCGAGGCGGGGCTTGAGGTGCTGACGTCCACGGGCTGGCAGGCGGCGTCCACGCGGCGCGAGCGCATCCGGCTGCGTGACCCGGCGAGCGGCGCGGAGGAGTCCGTCGAGCTCGTGTCCGTCGCGACGCCGAACGGACCCGTTGTGCACGGCGATCCGGAAAGCGGCCGTGCCCTCAGCCTGCGCTGGACGGCGACAGAGCGCCCCTGCACCCAGTTCGATGTGCTCGATCGGATGCTTCGCGCCGACACCGTTGAGGAGTTCATCGCCGCCCATGAAGGCTGGGTCGATCCGATCAACAACCTGCTGAGCGCGGATGCCGCGGGCAACATCGGCTACCTGCTGCGCGGCGCGCTGCCCGCCCGGCGGGACCCGGCGGCGGCCGAGCTGCCCGTGCCGGGCTGGCTGGAGAGCTCCGGTTGGGACGGGCGTGTGCCCTTCGCGCGGATGCCGCGTGAGCTCAACCCGGCGAACGGCTACCTGGCCAACGCCAACAACACGGTCGTCGACCCCGCGGGCTCCGTGCTCGTCACGCACGCCGCCAACGACTTCTACCGTATCGAGCGCATCGACGAACTGCTGGAGTCGAAGGAGCACCACAGCCTCGCGGAGCTGCACGCCTACCAGAACGACACGAGCTCGGTCGCCGCGCGCCTCTGGGCCGGCTATCTCGCCGGGCTCGCGCAGGGCGAGGGCGATGTCGAGCTCGGCCGCGCGACGTTGGCCGCCTGGTCGGGCGCCCTCGGCGAGAGCGGTCCCGCCCCGGTGATCTACGCGCACTTCCGTCGTGAACTCGTCCGTCTCGCTCTGCCGCGCATCGTCTCCTCCGCGACCGCGGAGCGGCTCATCGCGGCCGAGCTCCCCGCCTCCGGCGTCCTCATCAAACGCTGGATCGCGCAGGTGGCGTGGGAGATCCGGCTGAGCGGTGCCCCTCTGGCCCCCGTTGATGAGGGCCTCGTACGCGAGGCGCTCGCCCTGTCCGTCGCGGCGGCGCGTGCCGTGTGCGGCCCCGAGCTCTCCGCCTGGGACTGGCGTGCGCTGCATCCGCTGCGCCCGCGGCATACGGTCCCCGCGTTCGGTCTCGCCGACCCGCGTCCCGCGTGCGCGGGCGGCGACTCCGACACCGTGCAGAACGCGGCGTACGGTTGGCGCAGCGGAACCCCCTTCACGGTGACCAACACGGCGGTCTACCGGCAGATCCTCGACTTCTCGGGCGAGGGCCGCGGCGGCTGGGTCATCCCCGGCGGCGGATCCGGCAATCCACTGGGCGCGCACTACGACGATCAGCTTGAATTCTGGGAGAAGGGCGAGCTGCTTCCGATGCCGACGCCGACGATCGAGAAGGGGAATCCGTGATGAATGCGGACGCACAGGGGGCGGTCGCGCGGTCGAGCCTCGCGGACGAGGCGTACAGCGCGATCAGGGGGTGGATACTGGCGGGCCGTATTCCGCCCGGCGAACGGCTGACGGTGCGGCCGATCGCCGACGAGCTCGGCCTCTCCCCGACGCCGATCAACGTCGCGCTCGTGGCCCTTGCCCGCGATGGGGTGCTCGAGTCCCGGCTGCACCGGGGCTTCTTCGTGCCCGAGCTCAGCCTGAACGACATGCGCGAGATCTACGAGATGCGCGAGGGCCTCGACAGCGTCGCCGTGCGCCGGGCCGCGGATGCTGCGGAGCACGGTGCGATCGCCGCGGAGCTCGCCACGTATTGCGACCGCCAGCACGAACGCCTCGCGGCGGGCGACCTGGCGGGCTACCGGAACGAGGACCTGGCGTTCCACCAGGCCGTCTGGCGGCTGTCCGGCAATGAGCGGCTGCGCCGCGCGGGTGAGAACCTGCAGGACCAGATGCGCCTCGGCAACGCGATCTCCTCGCGCCGGCCGGGCCGCGGCGACCAGTCGGTCGACGAGCACCGCGCCGTGGTGGCCGCGATCGCGGCGGGCGACGCCGACGCCGCAGAGCGCGCGGCGCGCGAGCACATCCGCCTCACGGCGCGGATGTTCGCCGAGGAGCTCGAGGAGCACGCCGAGGGCGCCCGCGGTCGCGGGGAGAAGCGCGCAGCGGCGGCCGAGCGATGAGCGGCGCGGATGCCGTCCCCGTCGCCCTGATCTCCGAAGCGGACCGGCTGCCGGGGCGCGAGCGCATCGAGGCGCGCGCCGCCGCCGCGGGCTGGGAGCTGTGCTATTTCGACGCCGAGACCGAGCCGGCGCCCGGGGTGCTCGCGCGGACGCGCTTCTTCGTGCCGCCGCTGCCGCACCGCTTCGGTGCGACGACGCGCGAACTGTTCGGCAAGCTGCCCGCGCTCGAGCTCGTCCAGCTGCTCTCGGCAGGCATCGACCACGTCACGGCGCTTCTTCCCGCCGGGGTTGCCCTGTGCAACGCCGCCGGCGTGCGCGACCGCGGTGTCGCCGAGCTCGCGCTGGGGCTCATCCTGATGCAGCGCCGGGATCTCGGCTGGCACACGGCCCGCACGGCGGCAGGGGGATGGGAGCGCGACGCGATCTCCCCGGGCCTCAACGGCGGTCGTGTGCTCATCGTCGGCTACGGCCGGATCGGAGCCGAACTGCGTCGGCACCTGGCTCCGTTCGATGTCGAGGTGGAGGGCGTCGCCACCGCCGCGCGCGTGGCGCACGACGGCACCGTGGTGCACCCGCTCGAGCGACTCCCGGAGCTCGTCGGCGCGGCCGACGTCGTTGTGCTGACGCTGCCGTTGACCGCGCAGACCCGTGGCCTCGTCGACGCGGGACTGCTCGCGCGCATGAAGGAGGGCAGCCTGCTCGTCAACGTCGCGCGCGGGCCGATCGTCGACACCGGGTCGCTGCTCGCGGCCACGGCGTCCGGCCGCATCCGTGCCGCCCTCGACGTCACCGACCCCGAGCCGCTGCCGCCCGACCACCCGCTGCGCACCGTGCCCGATGTGCTCATCACCTCGCACATCGGGGGGAACAGCTACTACGGCGACGCGCTCGAGACGGAGCTCGTCGAGGCGCAGTTCGCCCGCTACCTCGTGGGCGAGCCGCTGCGGAACCTCGTTGTCGCCGCCGCGGGCGCGGCCTCCCCGATCGGCGCGGCATGACGGCCGTCCCGCGCCGCCCCTTGTCCTCTCCCGCCACCGACCACCACCGGAAACACAGGAAATCTCGCATGTCACTCATCTCCGAACGCATCTCCCGCATCTCGCCGTCGGCCACCATCGCCGTCGATGCGAAGGCGAAGGCACTTGCGGCACAGGGGCGCTCGGTCATCAGCTTCGGCACGGGCGAGCCGGACTTCGCCACCCCCGAGTTCATCGTCGAGGCGGCGGTGCGTGCGGCCCGCGACCCGAAGAACCACCATTACTCGCCCTCCTCCGGCCTGCCGGAGCTGCGAGCGGCGGTCGCCGAGAAGACGCTGCGGGATTCCCGGGTCGCGGTCGAGCCGGGCCAGGTCATCATCACCAACGGTGGGAAGCAGGCGGTGTACGAGGCGTTCGCGACGCTCGTCGGCCCGGGGGACGAGGTGCTGCTGCCCGCGCCGTACTGGACCACCTACCCGGAGTCCGTCGCGCTCGCCGGCGGACGGGCCATCGAGGTGTTCGCCGGGGCCGAGCACGGCTACAAGGTCACACCGGAGCTGCTCGAGGCGAAGCTGAGCGAGCGCACGAAGGGCATCGTCTTCGTCTCGCCGTCCAACCCGACCGGCGCGGTGTACACGCCCGAGGAGCTGCGCGCCCTCGGCGAGTGGCTGCTCGCGAAGGGCCTGTGGGTGCTGACCGACGAGATCTACCAGAACATCTGCTACGACGGCGTGCGCGCGGCGTCCATTCTCGAGGTCGTCCCCGAACTCGCGGATCGCACCGTGATCGCGAACGGCGTGGCCAAGACGTACGCCATGACCGGCTGGCGCGTCGGCTGGCTCGTGGCCCCGCAGCCCATCGCCGACGCCGCGGGCACCCTGCAGTCGCACCTGTGCTCGAACGTGTCGAATGTGGCGCAGCACGCCGCGCTCGCCGCGTTGACGGGACCGCAGGACGAGCCCGCCCGCATGCGTGCGGCCTTCGCGCGTCGCCGCGAGGTCGTCCTCACCGCCCTCGGCCGGATCGAGGGCGTCGTCACCCCGCGCCCCGACGGCGCCTTCTACGTCTACCCCGATGTGCGGGCGCTGCTCGGCCGCGAGTGGGGCGGGCGCCGCGTCGGCACCTCTCTCGAGCTCGCCGAACTGCTGCTGACCGAGATCGGGGTCGCGACGGTGCCGGGGGAGGCGTTCGGCCCGAGCGGCTACCTGCGCTTCTCCTACGCGCTCAGCGATGAGGATCTCGCGGAGGGCATGCGCCGCGTCGTGGAGTTCTTCTCCGCCTGATCGCCGCGCGGGCGCAGGGCGCCTACCCAGGCAGGAGGACCGAGAAGATCGTGCGCCCGGGGGCGGAGTCCAGCGTGACCTGCCCGCCGTGCGCCTCGGCGATCGCGCGCACGATGGCGAGCCCCAAGCCCGTGGAGCCGGCGGCACGGTTGCGCGCCGCATCACCGCGTGCGAAGCGCTCGAACACGGTCGGCTGCAGCTCCGAGGGGACCCCGGGGCCGTCATCCGCCACGATCAGCACGTTCATGCCGCCGACGGCATGCAAGCTGACGGTCACCCGCGTGCCCGCCGGAGTGTGCGTGCGCGCGTTGGCGAGCAGATTGGTGACGAGCCGGCGGAGCTGACCTTCGTCGCCGTGCAGCAGGACGGGCTCGGCATCCAGATCGAGCTGCCAGTGGTGATCGGATGCCGCGAGCCGGGCATCCCCGGTGGCCTCCGCCACCACGAGCGAGAGGTTCACCTCCGTGCGCCGCACCGCGGCCGGCTGGCTGGAGTCGGAACCGGAGCCGGAACCGGAGCCGGGGCCCGAGCCGGCGTCGAGCCGGGCGAGCAGCAGCAGCTGATCGACGAGCTCGCTCATCCGCACCGACTCCCGATCGATGCGCTCGATGTTGCGCTCCAGGTCCTCGGGCAGCTCGGGGTGCTCGCGGGTCGAGAGCTGCGCGTAGGCGCGCACCGTCGCCAGCGGCGTGCGCAGCTCGTGGCTGGCATCCGCCACGAAGCGCCGCATCGTCTCCTCGCTCGCCTGCCGCACGGCGAGCGCGTCGCCGACGTGCGCGAGCAAGGCGTTGAGGGCTCCGCCCACCTGCCCGACCTCCTCGGTCGAGGCGAGATCCACGTCGGCGACGCGCTCTCGCAGGCGCACATCGCCGCGGTCCAACCGCACTCCCGTCACGGCGGCGGCGGTCGCGGCCACCCGGCCGAGCGGTTGCAGCGAACGGCCGAGCGTCGCGGCTCCCGCCGTCGCCGCGGCGGCGATCGCGAGGATCACCACGCCGATGATGACCCAGGCCAGCTGCCAGAGCGTCGAGTCGACGGCGTTCAGCGGCACGCCCGTCACGATCGTCGCGCCCCCGCTCAGTTCCGTGCTGGCCACCCGGTAGCGGCCGAGCGTGCCGCCGAGGTTCACGGTGGTCGGCGGGGTCGCCTCGTCGAAGCGCTGGAGCACCTCCTCGGCGTGCGGGTTCAGGACGTGGCGCTGCCCGTCGGCGTCCACGAAGCCGTTGACGAGCACGGCCCCGTGCGACATCACGGCCACGATCGTCTGCGGCGCCTGGCCGGGCACACCCACGAAGTCGCCCACGAAGTCGCCTGTCGTCGGGCCCGGGCCGGCCGGCAGCGTGGCGTGCAGCTGACCGCCGATGCGGTCCACGCGGTGCGCGGAGGACACGAGGCGCGCATCCAGCTGGTCGATCAGGTAGCCGCGCAGCGCGATCAGGGTCACCCCGCCGATCACGATGCTCGAGGCGGCCACGAGCGCCGCGGCGATGAGCACGATGCGCCAGCGCAGGCTGCGCAGGACGGTGGGCCTCACGACGCGCTCGCCCCCGGGGCGGCACCCGCCTTCAGGATGTAGCCCACCCCGCGGATGGTCTGGATCGTCACACCGGCATCCTGCGGCAGCTTGCGCCGCAATGTCGAGACGTACATCTCCACGAGGTTCGACTCCGCGCCGAAGTCGTAGCCCCACACCGCCGTGAGCAGCTGGTCACGGCGCAGCACCCTGCCCGCGTTGCGGGCGAAGAAGCGCAGCACCTCGAACTCGGTCGCTGTGAGCTCGAACGGGCTGTCGGCGCACGTCGCGGTGCGGGCGTCCTCGTCCAGCACGAGTTGGCCCGCCGCGAGGATGCTGCGGGGGGACGCATCCGTCATCGACGGCGCCAGCCGCACGAGGGCCCGCGCCCGCGCGAGCAGCTCGGGCACGTCGAATGGCTTCGTGACGTAGTCGTCGCCGCCCGCGCGCAGACCGTCGATGCGGTCCTGCTGGCCGTCCTTCGCGGTGAGGAACAGCACCCGCGTCTCGTCGCTGATCGCGCGGATGCGGTCGAGCACGGCGAGACCGTCGAGGTCCGGCAGCATGATGTCGAGCACCACGACGTCGGGCCGCCAGTCCCGGACCGTCATCGGCACCTCCCGGCCGCGGTACGCGGTCACGACGTCCCAGCCGTCGCTGCGCAGCGCCAGGGCGACGGCATCGGCGAGCGCCTCTTCGTCGTCGACGACGAGCGCGCGGGCCGGGGTCCCGTCGGCGCGCGTGAGCGGCGGCAGATCGAGCGGGTGGGTGGGCGGCATCCGTCCATTGAGCCAGTGCTCCCCGAGAGTTCGCTATGACCGCGCCAAGGCGCCGATACTTTGCGCCGCTCGCCGGCGGTGCCCGCTGCCCTGCGGCGCAGGCTTGCGAGCCGCCCGCGGATGTCGCTACTCTGAGAATCCGCCGAGAAGGGAAGGGGGCTCCGCAAAATGCAGAAGATCAGTGAAATCAGTTTCACGGCTGCAGCGCGTCGAGCCTCGGTTCTCGGCGGATTCCGCGTGCAGCGCGTCACCGGACTGCGCGTCGTCGGCTCCTTCCGCGCCTGCTGAGCACCGTCTGATCGCCTCCGCGATCCGTAGCTCACGCACCCGCTGAAGCCTCACCCCTGCTCCGACGACCTTTTCGACGCCGAGCCCGGTTCGGGCATCCGTCCCTCTTTCCCTCTCCGTTCGCGGCCTCCGGCCGTCCATTCCCGAAGGAACCCTCGCGATGAACACCATCGAATCCCCTCCCCCGACCTCGATCGCCGCGGCGCTGGCGATCGATCCGGACCAACTCCCCGAGCTCAGCGCCTTCGACCGCCTGGCGCTGCGGTTCAGCCTGGCGCTGATCACCCGCATCGAGCAGGACGTCGCACGCGAGCGCGCCCGCCGCGCCCGCGCCGAGCAGCTGGCCCGGACCGGGCGGGCCCAGGGCGGGCAGCGCACCGAGTGCCTGCTGCCGTTCAACGTCCCATGGCGCTGAGCCCGTGGCGCTGAACAGCGGCCCCGCCGTGTTCCGATTCAGCGGAGATGGGTCGGTTCCGCGGATGCCTGCAGCGCATCCGTCCGCCGAATCGACCCCTCTCCGCGCCGGGCTACGGTGAGCGGATGCCGTTCCTCCCGACCACCCCGACCACCCCGGAGCATCCGCACCCCTCGTCGTGGGCGCGCACTGGCCGAGCAAACCGCTCGCGCGCGATGAGCCGCCCGGCATCCCCGCCGCGCTCGCGCCCCACCTCGCCGACGGCACCCTGAGGGCGGCGCTGCGGACCGCCGGCGTCGACATCGTCGAGTTCCTGAGCTTCTGGAGCATGCGTGAGCGCGCCATCGCGCTCGGCGCCGCCCCGACCGGCCTCGGGCGACTGCTCGCGCGCATCCTCGCCGCCCGTCCGGGCGTGCGCGTGCATCTCGTCGGGCACAGCCTCGGCTGCGTCGCGCTCTCCGGCGCCCTCGTGACCGCCGGCGCACCGCTCGCCGGGGCGCGGCCGGGCGGGCACGCGGCGAGCTTCTTCCTGGTCCAGGCCGCGGAGTCGTCCTGGGCGTTCTCCGCCTCCGCGCCGTTCTTCACCGGTGGCGCGGGGGCCTATGCCGCGGTCGTCGCCGACGGGCTCGTCGACGGTGCGCTCGTGGCCACCACCTCTCGTCACGACCGGGCGCTGAACCTGCTCTACCCCCTGGGGATGGAGTTCATCCTGCAGCGCAGCTACGCCGCGGCATCCGACCAGCCCGCCCGCAGCGCCGCGATCGGCGCGGCGGGCCTCGCCTTCGTGCCCCCGGTCGCGACGGCGCAGACGCTGCCGCCGCTCGCTCCCGATGCGCCGGCCTTCGCGCTCGCCGCGGGGAGCCAGTACACGATCGACTGCTCGGCGGTGATCGCGGCGGATGCCGGCCCGGCCGGCGCCCACAGCGACGTCGCCCACCCGGAGCTCGCGGCGCTCTTCTACGCCTCCGTCGCCGTCGCCGTCGCCGCGGCCGCGGCACGCTGAGGCGTTGTGTGCTGAACGTTGTGTGCTGAAGTGCGATGCGCTGCGATCCGGCGCGATCTGGCGCGGTCCGGTTCGGAGCCGGACGTGAAGGCCCCCCGACCTATTCACGCCATGGAACCTTTTTCGCCCGCCGGGGAACCATTGTCGCCGTGGCAGGCCGTGAGGTGCCGAGGCAACAATGGTTCCCAGGGACCTAGAAATGGTTCCCTGATGTGAACGCCGCGAGTGAGGCTTCGCATGGGCTGGGCTGGGCGCGTTCGGGAGTGCTGGTCGTGCGATCAGCTTCGTCTGGACCATTGCCATTGCCATTGCCATTGCCATTGCCATTGCCATTGCTGTTGCTGTTGCTGTTGCTGTTGCTGTTGCGCTGTCAGCCGGCACTGGCGGGATGCCAGCCCAGGGCCGGGCCGAGCGCGCCGGCGATGTCGGTGAGGATCTGCACGTAGTCGTGGTGCTCGAAGCTGAATGGCAGGGCGAAGGCGACCTCGTCTACCGCGCGGAAGGCGGCGTCGGCGTAGAGCTGCTCGGCGATCTCAGCGGAGGTCCCGACGAGGTCCGCGGCGAACAGCAGCCCGCGCGGGCCCTGCGGCACGCCGACCCGGGCGCTGCGCGCCTCGGCGTAGGCACGGTACTTCGCCGTCTGCGCCGGCGTCGCGGAATCCGTCGGGATCACGACCAGACCCTGCGAGACCCGCGCGCCTGCGCCCCGCGCCGCACGGTACTCGTCGATCTGTGCGCGCTGGATGGCGGCGAAGTCGCTGCCGCCGTCGCCCTGCTGCACGACCGAGGAGGTCAGCAGGTTGAAGCCGTTCTCACCCGCCCAGCGGGCCGAGCGCAGGCTTCCGGCGCCGTACCAGAGCCGTTCCGCGAAGCCCGGCGCGTGCGGCTCGACACGCTCGCTGAACTCCTCGATGCCCTCGCGGCCGGAGAAATCGCTCACCGTGTCGCCGCGCACGAAGGAGCGGAAGCGCAGCAGCCGCGCGTAGGAGAGATCCTCGTCGCGCCAGGTGCCCGGGTACAGCGCCTCCTTGTAGTCGTCGAAGTGCATGGGCGTGCCGGTCGAGAAGCCGGGGTTCAAGCGTCCGCCCGAGAGCACGTCGACGGTCGCGAGGTCCTCGGCGAGCCGCAGCGGGTTCTCCGCCCCGAGCGGGATCACCGCGGTGCCGATTTCGATGCGGCTCGTGCGCTGGGTGGCCGCGGCCAGGATCGCCGCCGGCGAGGAGATGCCGAACTGCAGATGCCGCTGCCGCACCCACGCCGAGTCGAAGCCCAGCCGCTCGCCGAGCGCGATGATCTCGAGGGTCGTCTCGTGCCCGGGCCTCGGGTCATCCGGGTCGAAGAGGCCGATGGTCAGGAAGCCGAGCTTGCGCAGCGGCTGCGTGGATTCAGGCACGTTCCGAGCCTATGACGCAGGCGCGGAGGCAGCGGGGACCGGGCAGATGGGACGGGCATGGCAGGGCGATGGCGGTGCGGATGCCTCGCGCCGCGGCATCCGTCACCCGATCTGCGACTCGCCGGTCAGTTCGTGCCAGGTACGGCTGTGATAGACCAGCGGCGCCGCCTTCTCCTCTTCCGTGGTGGGCAGCTTCGCCTGGAGGGCGTGCACCGCGATCACGGTGGAGGTGCCGGCGCGCATGCGGTCGATGACGCGGCCGCGGATCCAGGTGCGCACGGCGGGGAAGTAGGGCTCGCCCGTGATCAGCCGGTCCCAGATCGAAGTGTCGGCGAAGCGGTCGATGCCGCTCGTCGCCCCGAGCTTGGCGAGGTCGAGCTGGTCCGCCGACAGCAGGTGCACGATGAGGATCTCGGCGCGGTTGATCGTCTCGGAGGCCGAGGACTGGTCGGAGATCGAGAAGACGAGCAGCGGCGGCTCGGCGCTGACCGAGAACACCGAGGTCGCCGTCATCGCCACGGGCCCGTCGCCCGCGTCGGCGGTGATCAGCGCCACACCGGCGGGGTGGTGGCGGAAGGCGAGTTTGAACTGATCGGCGGGCAGACCGCCCAGCTCGGCCGCCTGCTCGTCGTTCTCGAGTCGATGTACGCGCTCCACACCCTCGGTGCTCATCCCGCCTCCTGTCTGCGCCCGGCGGGGAGATCCGCCGCCGGATGCCGTGTTCTCATTCTCAGCCTGAGCGCGCCCTCGTGTGTTCACCAAGATCTGTTGCGCCATGTGACCGAGAACGCGACAGGGCCCGCGGACTCGTCACGGAGTCGGCGGGCCCTGATAGGGCGATGCTGTGCCTGTCGTGCGGAGCGCGACTACTCGTTGCCGAGCGCGCCGTCGGCCGTGTCACGGCCGGACCGCAGCTGGTCGTCGAACTTTCCGCCAGTCAGCTTGCTCGCGAGACCCTGCGCCTTGTCGAGCGCGCCGTCGCTGATCTGCTCCCCCTGGTCGGTGTTCAGGGCATCCTTCGCCTTGTCCACCAGATCGCCCGCCTTGTCGGCGATGTTGTCGAAAATGCCCATCTGAAATTGCTCCCTTTCGTGATGAGAAGCCGGGCCGCGCCGCCGATTCCCGATTTCGTCGACGCGACCCGGTGAGGGATTTGCATCCCTCATCACGAGAAGACCCCGAGACGTCCGGATCGTGACGCGGCCCGCGCAAAAAGGTCGAACCCGGTGGGTTCGAACGCGCGGGCCGCCGAGCGAGCTGTGCTCGCGAGGTTCGCGTTGAGGTGCTGCGAACCCGGTGGGTTCGAACGCGCGGGCCGCCGAGCGAGCTGTGCTCGCGAGGGATCGAGAAGTTTTCTAGGAGCGCGAGAACGGCGTCTCGCCGAACTCGAACAGCTCCTTCGCGCTGCCCACGATGAGCGGGTCGGGAGCGGTGGCGATCTCGGTGTCCTTGTTCTCGTAGTCGAAAAGGTTCAGCACGTGGCGCATGGCGTTCAGTCGGGCGCGCTTCTTGTCGTTCGACTTCACCACGGTCCACGGCGCGTGGTCGGTGTCGGTGGTGCGGAACATCGCCTCCTTGGCGGCGGTGTAGTCGTTCCACTTGTCGAGGCTCGCAAGGTCCATCGGCGACAGCTTCCACTGCCGCACCGGGTCGACCTGACGGATGGCGAAGCGGGTCCTCTGCTCGTGCTGCGACACCGAGAACCAGAACTTCACGAGGTCGATCCCGCTCGCGACCAGCATCTCCTCGAAGAGCGGCGCCGTGCGGATGAACTCGTCGTACTGATCGGGGCTGCAGAAGCCCATCACGTGCTCGACGCCGGCCCGGTTGTACCAGGAGCGGTCGAACAGCACGACCTCGCCCGCGGCGGGCAGGTGCTGCACGTAGCGCTGGAAGTACCACTGCGTCGTCTCGCGGTCGGTCGGCTTCTCGAGCGCGACGACGCGGGCACCGCGGGGGTTCAGGTGCTCCATGAACCGTTTGATCGTGCCGCCCTTGCCCGCGGCATCCCGCCCCTCGAAGACGACGACGAGACGCCGGCCGTCCGCCTTGATCTGGTTCTGCAGCTTCAGCAGCTCGATCTGCAGCAGGCGCTTCTCCGCCTCGTAGCTCTGCCGGTCGATGCGGGCGTCGTAGGGGTAGCCCTCGCGCCAGGTGTCGACGTGGCGGCCCGTCGAGTCGTGCAGGGTGGGGTCGTCGTCATCGTCGTCGACCACCGTGTAGCCCTCGAGGCGGTCGAGTTCGGGCGGAAGGCTGTACGAGAGCGCGTCGGTCATCTCAGCAGGCTATGTCGTGACGGGAAACCGGAGCGTACACGGAGGTAACGGATCTCTGCCCTCCGCCTTCGCGCGCCCGGACGCCGCCAGAATGCGCCGCCTCGACTGCAGGACCGCTCCGAGGCCCTGGGTGATGCCGTGCGTGGGCACCTGGTCCGGCTCATCGAAGAAGCAGGCGTTGCCGAGTCGCGTCTTCCGGGTCAGCTTCCGCGACGGCGTCGACGATCACGACTTCCATCGGGCGCTCCTCGCGAACGGTGGGTCGGCGCCGTCTGCCTCCGTGCCCCGGTGGGTGCGACGGTTAGTCGCGGTCGCGGTCGCGGTCGCGGTCGCGGTCGCGGTCCCCGGAGCGCCGGAGGCGGGCCAGCGCGACGCTCAGGCGTCCGCCGGCTGCGGCGATCGCGGCCTCCCCGGTGCGCCGATCCGTTCCCGCCGCGTGCAGGAGGATGGCGAGCTTCACCGAGCCGTCCGCGGCGTCCAGTGCGGCGCGCGCTTCATCCGGCGTCGCCCCCGTGGCCCAGATGACGGCGCGCTCGGAGCGCGCCTTGAGCTTCTCGTTGGTGGCCTGGAGGTCGACCATCACGCCGCGGTACGTCTTGCCGAGGCGCACCATGGTCAAGGTGCTGAGCATGTTCACCACGAGCTTCTGGGCGGTACCGGCCTTCAGCCGGGTGGAGCCGGCGATGAACTCCGGGCCGACGACGACGTCGATGGGCACATCGGCCAGCTCGGCGATGGGAGAGGACGGGTTGGAGGCGACGGAGATCGTCAGAGCGCCCCGACCGCGAGCGTATCGGAGCGCGCCGACGACATAGGGAGTGCGGCCCGAGGCCGAGATCCCGACGACGGAGTCGGCTGCGCGGATCCCCAGCGCGGCGAGCTCGCCGGCCGCGGCATCCAGATCGTCCTCCGAGTTCTCGACGGCGGTCGTGATGGCCTGCGTGCCGCCGGCGATCACTCCGACGACGAGCGAGGGGTCGGTGCCGAAGGTCGGCGGGCATTCGCTGGCGTCGAGGATCCCGATCCGGCCGGCGGTCCCCGCGCCGACATAGATCAGGCGCCCCCCGCGCTGCATCCGCTCGACGATGCGATCCACCGCGTCCGCGATCGACTCCACGGCACCCGCGACCACGCGGGGAACGAGGGCGTCCTCCGTGTTCATCTGACGCACGAGCTCGGCGGTCGGCAGCGTCTCAAGGTCTCCGCGATCCGGGACGACCGCCTCGGTGGTGAGTGTTGCGAGCTCCTCGCGCAGCTGGGCGCGTCGGTCATTGTCTGCGAGCACGGTGAATATGCCTCTCCTGAGGGAGCCCGGTGCGGGCGGCGATGATGCGGGCGCCCTCCAGGGGCGACCCGGCGGGCGGAAACGGATTCCGTTGCGCGCGGACGAGCGCGGCTTCGAGCCGCCCGCGGAAGAACGGGTCTTCGGAGAGGCCGCCGACGATGGCGACGGGGAGTTCGGCGCCGCCCGCTGCGGTCGTGGTCGTGACGAGATGCTCGATGGCGGCGGTGACGATCTGCGCGGCGACCGGCTCGCCGTGCGCCGCTGCGGCGAGGGTGAGGGGCGCGAGCGAGGCGAGCCTGCGCGAGGGGTTCGTGCCGTTCGCGACCCAGCGCATCACGCCGGTCTCCGCGGGGATGGCACCCGCCACGGCGGCGTCGAGCTCGGTCTGGGGGCCGCGGCCTTCCCGGGCGCGCAGAACGGCGCGAGCGGTCTCGCGCCCGATCCAGGAGCCGCCGCCCAGATCGCCCAGATCGGGTCCCCAGCCGTCGATCTGGTGGAGCTCCCCGCCGGCGTCGACGCCGAAGGCGACCGCACCGGTGCCGGCGATCAGGAGCACACCGGGCCGGCCGCCGAAGGCTCCCACGTGCGCCGCGACGGCGTCGGAGGCGACTGCTGCCGCGAGACCGAACTCCTCGGCGAGGCCGTGAGCGAGGGCAGCGGCCTCGTCGGGGGCGGCGATGGCCCCCGCTGCGCCGACGCCGATTCCGCCGATTCCGGCGGTCCCGGTGGAAGTGGAGAGCAGCGGCGGAATGAGCTCGCGGAACACCTCCATGAGCCGCCCGGCTGCCCCGCGATCGCCCAGGCCGGCCGCGCCCTCCGCGCGTGTCAGGCGGACGAGTGCCGCGCCGTCGAAGAGGCCGACGCGCAGGGAGGTCTTGCCGAGGTCGACGGCGATCACCCGCTCGGCAGTCGTCTCGTCGGCCATGCCCGGCACTATCCTCTCTGCTCGTGGGGTGGAAGTGGTCTCAGTCGGACTGTAAAGATTATCCACTCCTATTACAATTTTCGTAACCAGTTTTCTTACTCGTGTTGCGACGGGCTCCGGCACGTCGGCACGGCGAAGGGCGTGTCTGATGAGCATCCTGTCCAGCATCGAGGCGGCGGAGCACTCGATGAGCCCCGCGCTCCAGGCCGTCGCACGCGAGGTCCGCGCGGATCCGTCGTCGGTCCTCGAGCTGACCATCACCGACTTCGCCGCACGGTGCGAGACCTCCGTCGCCTCGATCGTGCGCTTCTGCCGTGCGATCGGGGTGGCCGGCTACGCCCAGCTGCGTCTCCAGCTGGCCAGCGAACTGGGCCGTGAGTCAGCCCAGTTCGGCACCGCGATGACCTACGGCGCCGATATCGCCGCCGGGGATTCCGTGCGGGACATGGTCGCCAAGATCTCCTCGCTGGAGGCGCTCGCCATCGAGGAGACCGCGAGCGGCATCGCCTACGACGCGCTCGGCGCGATCGTCGACGCCGTCGATCGCGCCGAGCGCGTGCTGCTCTTCGGCGTCGGCGCGAGCCGGTTCGTGGCCGAGGATCTGCAGCACAAGCTGTTCCGCATTGGCCGGGCCGCTTTCCTGCTCTCGGAGCCGGACGAGGCGATGACGGCGGCATCCCTCGCCACCTCCACCACGGTTGCCATCGCCTTCTCGCACCTCGGGCGGACCCCCGACGTGATCGAGTTCGTCCGCCTCGCCCAGGGGGCAGGGGCGGTGACGGTCGGGATCACCGGCGTCGCGGAGTCCGAGCTCGCGCATCAGGTCGACCATGTCCTCGTGGCCCGGGCGCGGGAGACGGAGTTCCGGGCAGGGGCGATGGTGAGCCGCATCGCACATCTCCTGATCGTCGACTGCATTTTCCTCGGCGTCGCCCAGTCGCGACGTGATGAGACCGTCGAGGCGCTGCGGCGCACGCGGGAGGCGACTCTCGCCGTCCGGCGGCGCTGAGCGGAGCTCCTCCGGAGGCCCCGGGATGTCTGTTGCGGGCATGTAACAAATGTGCCGAAAAATCAGCCCCACTGAAAATGCTTGACATACTGGCGATGCGCACCGCATCCTCGATGGGTCGCCCCGAATTGAAAGGTCCCCCATGGCACTTCCGTCGTCCGTGTCGATCCGCGGATTCCGTCCAGGTGACGGCACCGCCCTCGTGGGTGCGTGGAACCGGGCGGCGCCTCGTGACCCGATCACCGAGGGGCGGTTCCGCGAGCTCGTGCTGCTGGACCGGAACTTCGACGCGGAGGGGCTTCTCGTCGCCCGGCGCGACGAGCGGGTGATCGGCGCGATCTTCGCCGTGCGGCGACAGGTCGCGCACTTTGGGGATGATCTGGAGGCGTCGCGGGGCTGGGTCCCGTTCTTCTTCGTCGTCCCGGAGGAGCGCGGGGCCGGCGTCGGGCGCGCGCTCGTGACGGGAGCACAGCGGTGGCTCGCCGCGCACGGCGCGACGGAGGTGTGGTTCTCGTCCTACACCCCCAACTACGTCCTCCCCGGCCTGGACCGCGAGCGCTACCCGGAGGCCTTCGGCCTTCTCACCGGGCTCGGGTTCGCGACGGTCGAGCGCCCCAGCAGCATGCAGCTCTCCCTGGACGGCTACGCGATCCCCGAGGAGGTCGCCGCCGCGACGGCGGAGCTCCGCAGGCAGGGCTGGCGGATCGGCACCCCGGAGCCCGACGAGATCCCCGCGCTGATCGAGCTCGCCGGCGTCCACTTCAACTCCGACTGGGCCCGGGCCATTCGCGAGGGTCTGTTGACCGGGATGCCGGTGGAGCGGATCGTCATCGCGGTCTCCCCCGCCGGCGAGGTGATCGGCTGGGCGATGCACGCGACGTACGAAGGCGTGATCGACCGCTTCGGCCCCTTCGGCGTGCTGCCATCGAGTCGCGGCACCGGGCTCGGCAAGGTTCTGCTGCATGCCACGCTCGAGCGGATGGTCGCCTCGGGCGCCCACACCGCCTGGTTCCTCTGGGCGGACGAGGGGACCGTGGCGTCCTCGCTCTACCTGAAGACCGGGTTCCGCATCACCCGCACCTTCGACATCATGCGGGCTGACCTCCCGGCGGCGCCCGCGCACGAAGCCGCACAGGGAAAGGAGACCGAATGACCACCGTCATGGCCGTCGGCGGCCACATCGGCGACATGGAGCTCACCGCGGGGCCGACGCTCGCCAAAGTGGTGAAGGAGGGCGGCTCGGCCGTCATCGTCGACTGCACCTACGGCGAGCGGGGACACCCGACCCTGCATCCGGACGTGTATCGCGAGCAGAAGATCCACGAGGCCGAGTTCTTCGCCGAGACGATCGGCGCCGAGCTGAACCTGCTCGACTACAGCGACGGCTTCCTGCCCGCGGACGAAGCCGTTGCCGAGCAGATCGCTGCGCTCATCCGCAGCCACAAGCCCGACGTGCTCATCACGCACTGGACCACGAGCATGCACCGCGACCATGCGCGCGCCGCCGAGGCGGCGCTCCGCGGCGCGTTCCTCGCGTCGATCCCGCTGGACGGGGTCGGGGAGCGCCACTCCGTCGGCTCGATCCTCCACGCGGAGAACTGGGAGGACGCGGAGGGCTTCGACGCCGACACCTTCATCGCCATCCCCGACGACGCCTTCGAGGCCTGGCGGACTGGGATCCAGGAGCACGCCTTCGCGCGCGGCGAGACCTACGGCTTCCGCTACATCGACTACTACTCGGCCCTCATGCAGGTGAAGGGATGCCTCGTCGGCCAGACCCGCGCCTGCGCGTTCCGCAGCTCCGGCAGCGAGAAGTTCGCGCTCGCGGGGCCGTGACACCTGCACCACCCGCAATCCGTCCACATTCGAAGGAATCCCCCCATGAACAAGAAACTGGCGCTGTTCGCCGCGGTCGGGCTGACTGCGGCGCTCGCCCTGAGCGGCTGCTCGAGCTCCTCGTCATCGTCGTCCGGCGGGACCCAGGACATCACCTTCCTCACCCACTGGGGCCCTGACCAGGTCAAACAGCTCAAAAGCGCGGCGGCGAGCTACGAGAAGAGCCACCCGAAGACGAAGATCACGGTGCAGGCCGTGCCGTTCGGCAATCTGCTGTCGACGCTGCGGACGCAGGGGTCGTCGGCCAGCGGTCCGACGATCGCCGGCGTGTACGACCTCTGGATCCCCGAGCTCGTGAAGGACGGCATCACCGACAAGGCGCCCTCCTCGGTCGCCAACGACGTGACGTCGAACTACTCCAAGGGCGTCGTGACCTCCGCAAGCCAGAAGGGAACGGTGTACGGGATCCCCAATGAAGTGGACCTGTACCAGCTCAACTACAACAAGGCCCTCTTCGCGGCCGCCGGCATCGCCCAGCCGCCCACGACCTGGGACGAGCTGACCGCTGACGCCAAGAAGCTGGCGACGGGCGGGCATCAGGGCATCGGATTCATCACGAACTGGGATTCCGGCGTAGTCCACCCCTTCCTCTCTCTGCTCGCCTCGGACGGCGGGTCCATGCTGAACGACGACGGCACGAAGTCGGCCCTCACCAGTGCCCAGGCGGAGGAGACGGCCAAGCTCTATCAGACGCTGGTCGATCAGAAGCTGACGGACACCTCGATGTCCACGGCGAACGCCAGCACCACGGGCCCGTACCTCGACAACTTCGCCAACGGCAAGACCGGCATGATCATCATGGCCAACTGGTGGGAGAGCTCGCTCCAGCAAGAGATGGGATCGAAGTTCTCCGACGTCGGCACCGCGCCGATCCCCGTCGGCCCCAGCGGAACCGCCTCGTCGGCGATCTCCTACTCCTGGGACACCATCGTGAACGCGCACGCGTCCGACGCGCAGAAGAAGGCGGCGTGGGACTTCCTGTCCTGGCTCAACGGACCGGACTCCGGCACCGGGGGCTCCTCCGAGATGGGGAAGATCCTGCTCAGCATGGGCAGCATGCCCAGTCGCACCTCCGACATCCAGGCGAACCAGAGCACGCTGGGGACGCCGTTCCTCACGCCCTACGTCAAGGCGCTCGACGACTCGACCCCGTTCCCGACCGTCCTCGGCGGCCAGCAGGCGACCGACGCGTTCCAGAAGGACCTCGAGGCGCTGCTCAACGGCCAGCTGAGTGCGAAGGAGGCGATGTCACGCGGAGACTCGGACATCAACTCCGCCCTCAGCGCCGCTCAGTGATCGGCAGCGACGCCCTCGCATGACGATGATCGACAACACCGGGGCCGGCGCTCTGCCCGGCCGGCCCCGGTCCGAGCGCGACCGCATCCGACGCCGCCCGCACCGCGCATCCCGGAACGCCTTCCTGAGCCCCGCGCTCATCCTCATCGGGGTCTTCACCATCGTCCCGATCGTGCTGACCTTCATCATCAGCTTCAGCGACTGGTCGATGCTGACCCCGCTGACGCAGCTGCGCTGGGTCGGGCTCAAGAACTACGGCTCCGTGCTCACGAGCCCCAGCGTGCTCGGCGCGTTCAAGAACACCGTGATCTACGTCGCCGCCAGCGTCGTCATCACGGTCCCGCTGGCCATGGCGTTCGCGCTGCTGCTCTATACGCCCGTACTGCGTGGGCGCAACATCGTCCGCGCGCTGCTCTTCGCGACCTACGTGGTTCCGACCACCTCGATCGTGATCGTCTGGAGCAACATCTACGCCTCCGGCTATGGACCGCTCAGCACGATGCTCTCGGCCGTCGGCATCCACCCGCCCGGATGGCTGAGCGACCCGCGCTGGTCGCTCTACTCACTGGTGATCTTCAACGTCTGGCAGATGCTCGGCTACTACGTCGTCCTGCTCATCGCTGGGCTCACCCAGGTGCCGGAGGAGCTGTACGAGGCCGCCAAGCTGGACGGCGCCGGATTCCTCAGGCAGACGTGGTCCGTGACCCTGCCTCTCGTCCGGAGGTCGCTGTTCTTCGTCGGGCTGATGACGTTGATCAACTCCATCCAGGTCTTCGACCCCGTGTACCTCCTCACCCAGGGCGGTCCGGCCGGCTCGACGGAGACCATCTCGTACGACATCCAGCGCGCCGCATTCCAGTACGGGCAGGCCGGCCAGGCGAGCGCCATGGCGGTCACGCTGTTCATGCTGCTGATCGTGGTCGGCGTGATCATCAGTGCGTTCATGAGAAGGAGACGCGCATGAGCGGAGCCGTTCAGAACAGCCTCGCCGCGCAGGGCCCGGCCCGTCGGCGCCGCGGGAGCCGACCGGTCGGACGCGCCGTCCTCTATCTCGCGCTCATCGTCGTGGCGCTCATCCCGCTGTTCCCGCTCTACTGGCTCGTCATCTCCTCGCTGAAGACGCCGAGCGAGTTCTCCCACATCCCGCCGACATGGGCGCCGATGCATCCGACCCTGGACGCGATCGGCAACGCCTTCTCGGCCGTTCCGTTCCTGCACGGCATGCTGAACAGCCTCGTGATCGCCGGATGCTCGACGATCGCGGTCTGCATCACGAGCGTGCTGGCGGGCTACGTCTTCGCCAAGTACGAGTTCCGCGGACGCGAGGTCCTGTTCTGGGGCCTGGTGGCGACCATGTTCCTGCCGCCGATCGTGACGCTCGTGCCGCTGTACGTGATGATCCGCAGCATGGGACTGGACGACTCCTACCTGGGCGTCCTCCTGCCCTGGCTGGCCAACCCCTTCGGGATCTTCCTGATGCGGCAGTTCATGGCGGATCTCCCCGACGAGCTGATCGAGGCCGCCCGTCTCGACGGGGCCAGCGAGTTCCGGATCGTCTGGCAGCTGGTGATGCCCCTGGTGTCGCCCGCGGTGATCACGCTGGCGCTGTTCCAGTTCGTGTTCTGCTGGAACAACTTCCTGTGGCCGCTCTCGGTGCTCAAGTCGCAGGCGCTCTATCCTGTCGTCCTGATGCTCAACCAGCTCATGTCGTACACGATGAGCGTGCAGTACCAGAACGTCGTCCTCGCCGGCGCGCTCATCGCCTCGATTCCCACGCTGGTGCTGTTCCTCGTCTCCCAGCGGGTGTTCGTCCAGGGCATCGCCGGCTCCGGGGTCAAGGGCTGAGCCGGGCGTCGCGCCCGGTCGGCCCGGATCAGCTCAGATAACCCGCACAAAAAGGGGATTCTCGATGAATGAGCGTGCGCGTGGCGGCCTCGGGCCGCAGGCCCCCGGGGAGGAAACCCTTCTGAACGCGCTGTCGGCCGCAGGGGTCGCCGTCTCCGAACGCCTGACCGACCGGCTGGCCATGGCCCACGACGCGTCGCACTATCTCCTCACCCCGCTCGCGGTGGCGACGCCGCGCACGGCGGAAGAGGTGGCCTCCGTGATGGCGGCCGGGGCCCGCTCCGGGGTCCCGATCACCTTCCGGTCCGGGGGGACCAGCCTGAGCGGCCAGGGCGGGTCCGCCGGCCTGCTCGTCGACACGCGTCGCAACTTCCGGTCGATCGAGGTGCTCGACGACGGCGCGCGCGTGCGCGTCGGCCCGGGCGCGACGGTGCGTGCGGTGAACGCCCGGCTGGCTCGCTTCCGCGCCAAGCTCGGACCGGACCCGGCCAGCGAGGTCGCCTGCACGATCGGCGGCGTCGTCGCGAACAATTCCAGCGGCATGGCCTGCGGCGTGGAGGCGAACAGCTACCGCACCCTGGACTCGGCGGTTCTCGTGCTTCCCGGCGGCACCGTCGTCGACACCCGCATCGCGGATGCCGACGAGCGGCTGCGCCGCGCGGAGCCCGCGATCCACGCCGGTCTGCTGCGGCTGCGCGACCGGGTTCGCGGTGACGACAGCTCGGTCGCGACGCTGCGTCGCCTGCACTCCCTCAAGAACACGATGGGCTACGGGCTCAACTCCTTCCTCGACTTCGACGCGCCGGCGGACATCCTCGAGCACCTGGTCGTCGGCAGCGAGGGGACGCTCGCCTTCGTTGCCGAGGCGACCTTCCGGACCGTCCCGATCCGGCCGGCGACGGCCACGGGTCTGCTCATCTTCCCCACACTCGCCGCCGCGGCGGACGCACTGCCCGCGCTCGTGGCCGCGGGCTTCGCGACGATCGAGCTCATGGACGCCACGAGCCTGCGGGTCGCGCAGCGGGACCCGGGTGCGCCGGACGCCCTGCGACGGCTCGACGTCGGAGAGCAGGCGGCGCTCCTTGTGGAGTTCCAGGAGGCGACGGAGGCGGAACTGGCGCGCCGGATCGAGGCGAGCGCCGGACCGCTCGCCGCCCTCGAGCTCGTGGAGCCGGCCGCGCTCACCTCGGACCGCGCGGTCGCCGCGCAGCTGTGGCACATCCGCAAGGGGCTCTACACGACCGTGGCCGGAAGCCGCCCCTCCGGGACCTCGGCGCTTCTGGAGGACGTCGCCGTGCCGGTCGAGCGGCTGGGCGCGGTGTGCGAAGGACTGATCGCCCTGTTCGACGTCCACGGCTACCGGGACAGCGTCATCTTCGGCCACGCCAAGGACGGGAACATCCACTTCATGCTCAACGAGCGCTTCGACGATCTCGCCTCGCTGCGGCGGTATCGGGCGTTCACCGAGGACATGGTCCGGCTGATCCTCACGAACGGCGGGACCCTCAAGGCCGAGCACGGGACCGGCCGCATCATGGCGCCCTTCGTGCGGCGGCAGTACGGCGACGAGCTCTTCGAGGTCATGCGCGCGGTGAAGGCGCTGATCGACCCCGGCCAGGTGCTCAACCCCGGCGTGCTGCTGAGTGACGACCCCGACGCCTACGTGCGCGAGCTGAAGACCAGCCCGAGTGTTGAGGAGGAGGTGGACCGCTGCGTCGAATGCGGCTACTGCGAGCCGGCCTGCCCCAGCCGGGACCTCACCCTGACCCCGCGGCAGCGCATCGTGCTCCGACGTGAGCGCGCCCGCGCCGAGGCGGCCGGGGACGACGCGCTGGTGCGCGAGCTCGACGCCGACTACCGCCATGACGGGGTCGAGACCTGCGCCGTCGACGGGATGTGCCAGACCGCCTGCCCGGTGCGCATCAACACGGGCGATCTGGTGCGGCGTCTGCGCGCCGAGGGCGCCGGCCGGGTCGAGCAGGCGGCCTGGCGCACCGCCGGCCGTCATTGGGATGCCGCGAGCCGGGTGATCGGCGGGGTTCTGACGGTCGCGGCGGCCGTCCCCGCTGTGCTGCCGGAGACGGGCACGACCGTCGCGCGGGCGCTTCTCGGCGCCGATCGGGTCCCCCGCTACTCCGCCGGGCTGCCGCACGGTGGCGCGCGGCGCCCCGTCGTGACCCACGAGGCGGCCCGAGCGGTCTACTTCGCCAGCTGCATGAACACCATGTTCGGTCCGGAGGGCGAGAGCGGCGTCGGCGACTCCTTCCTGAGCCTGTGCCGGCGCGCAGGCGTGTCGCTGCGCACCCCCGAGGACCTGCCCGATCTCTGCTGCGGGACGCCGTGGAAGTCGAAGGGCATGAGCGCGGGCTATGCGGAGATGGTGTCCCGTGTGGCCGCGTCGCTGCGGCGCTCCACGGAGGACGGGCTGCTGCCCGTCGTCTGCGACGCGTCCTCCTGCACCGAGGGCCTCGAGGTGCTTCTCGCCGCCGCGCAGCAGGAGCACATCCGCGTGATCGACGCCGTCGCCTTCGTGGCCGAGCACGTGCTCCCCGTGCTCCCTCCGACGCACAAGCTGGCCTCGCTGGTCCTTCATCCGACGTGCTCGTCGACGCAGCTCGACATCAACGACGCCCTGACGCGAATCGCGGATGCGGTGGCCGACATCGTCACCGTCCCGGACGACTGGGGCTGCTGCGCCTTCGCCGGGGATCGCGGCATGCTGCACCCCGAGCTGACGGCGACCGCGACCGGGCCTGAGGCGGCTGAGCTCGCCGGTGCCACCGCCTCGGCGTACGCCTCCCTCAACCGCACCTGCGAGCTCGGCATGACGCGGGCGACGGGGCGGCCCTATCGGCACATCCTGCAGCTGCTCGACGAGGCGGTCGCCCCGGACCGTCCCTGACGTGCGGTCCGCTTCGCGCATCGTTCCGCCGCAGGACGCATGAGCGCCCCTTCGCGGGGCCTACTCCGACGGTTCGGGACCCCTCGGCGGAGAGCCGGGCTCGGGCTTGGGCGGGGGATCCGGCACGAGCACGGGGATTGGCGCGGGCGCACCGGGCGACGGGCGCACGAGCACGACCGCGAGCAGCAGCAGGGCGATGCCGACGGATGCCGCGACGGTGAGCGGCTCGTGCAGCACGGCCACGGCCAGCACGGTCGCGGTGAGTGGCTCGACGAGGGAGAGGATCGCGGCCGTCGTCGAGGGCACGCCGCGCTGCAGGCCGCCGAAGAAGGCGAGGTAGGCGAGCACCGTGGGCACGACGGCGAGGAAGGCGATCCACCACCACGCCGCGGCATCGGCCGAGCTCAGCTCGAAGCCCGCGACGGCGCCCCAGATCGCGGCGAGCAGCCCCGCGATCGTGAACGAGGTCGCGATGAGCGCGGCGGGCGTGAGGCCGGGCACCTCGCGGCGGTTCACGACGGTCGTGGCGGCGAAGGACACCCCGGCGACGAGCGCGAGCAGCACGCCGAGGGCCGCCGTGCCCGCATCGGATGCCTGACCGGGGGCATCCGTGACGAGCACGAGCCCCACGAGGGCGGCGGCGAGCGCCGCCATGACGCCCCAGGGGGGCATCCGTCTGCTTCTGATCGCGCCCGCCAGCGCGACCGTCACGGGCGCCGCTCCGAGCGAGATCACGGTCGAGACGGCGACGCCGACCAGGGCGACGGATTGGAAGTAGGCGCCCTGGTAGATCGCGGACAACACCGCCGTGAGGGCGATGTGCCGCGCGGACTCGGCCGTGCGGGGGATGCGCCACAGCTCACCGCTGACCGCCGTGACGGCGAGCATGATCACGCCCCCGCCGACGAGCCGCAGCGCCGAGATGGCGGGCCAGGAGAGCGCGCTGTGCTGCGCGGCGAAGGTGCCGGCGAGACCGCCGGTTCCCCACAGGACGCCGCCGAGGAGGACGAGCAGGAAGCCCCAGGAGTGCGAGGACGTGGCAGGTCGCGACCGTGAGGGCGGTGCGGCGTCCATGTGCAGACTCTAGTGCGCGGGCTCGCCGCTGCCGGATGACCCGGACGGCCGCTTCGGCCGCGGGGATCCGGCAGCGCGGGCCGTCTCGCGCGGCCACCCGCTCATGGGTGCAGGATCGAACCATGACGACCTGGCTCATCACCGGCTGCTCCACCGGATTCGGGCGCGCGCTCGCCGCCGCCGTCCTCGACCGCGGCGACAACGCGATCATCACCGCCCGCCGCGCCGAGGCGCTCGCCGAGCTCACGGCGGCGCACCCCGACACCGCTCTCGCGCTCCCCCTCGACGTGACCGACCACGCGCAGGTGGTCGCCGCCGTCACGCAGGGCGAGGAGCGCTTCGGCGCGATCGACGTCCTGGTCAACAACGCGGGGCACGGCTACCGCGCCGCGGTCGAGGAGGGCGAGGACGAAGCCGTGCGGGAGCTGTTCGACACGAACTTCTTCGGTCTGGTCGACGTGACCAAGCAGGTGCTGCCCGGTATGCGCGCCCGCCGCAGCGGCGTGGTCGTGAACCTCTCCTCGATCGGCGGGCGCACCTCCCCCGTCGGCTCGGGCTACTACTCGGCGAGCAAGTTCGCGGTCGAGGGCATGTCCGGCGCGCTGCGCCGGGAGCTCGAGCCGCTCGGCATCCGCGTCATCGTCGTCGAGCCGGGCGGATTCCGCACCGACTTCGCCGGCCGCTCGCTGGGCCAGTCCGCCGTGCCGATCCCGGACTACGCGAGCACCGCCGGCACGCGCCGCAAGGAGAACGACGACGCCGACGGCCGCCAGCCCGGCGATCCGGCGAAGCTCGCGCAGGCCGTCCTCGCCGTCGTGGCCGACCCGAACCCGCCGTTCCGCCTGCTGCTCGGCCCCGACGCGCTAACCCGCGCCCGTGAGGAGCTCGCCGGCCAGCAGGCCGAGCTCGAGCAGTGGGCCGAGCTGAGCGGCAGCACCGACTTCGACTGAGACGGCCGCCGTGCCACGATGAGTCCATGTCACGGTCGGTCCAGATCCTCGCCTTCGACTCCATGGAGGTGCTCGACTACGCGGGGCCGTACGAGGTGTTCAACGTGGCGGGCGAGCTCAGCTCGCCCCCGGAGTTCCGCGTGAGCTCGGTCGGCGTCACGCCCGCACCGGTCGGGCGCGGCGGCTTCGCGGTGGTGCCAAACTTCACCCTCGAGGACGCGCCCGCGGCGGACATCCTGATCGTCCCGGGCGGCAGCGGAACGCGCGCTCTCCTGCACGACGAGCGTGTGCTCGACTGGCTGCGCGGCCGGGCGGCGGATGCCGAGCTGCTGCTCACCGTGTGCACGGGCGCGCTGCTCGCCGGCGCGGCCGGACTGCTCGACGGGCTCGAGGCGACGACCCACCACGGCGCCTTCCGCGAGCTCGCGGACATCGCGCCGACAACGGTCGTCGTCGAGGGGCGGCGGTTCGTGCGGGCATCCGACCGCATCCGCACCTCGGCCGGGGTCTCGGCCGGCACCGATCTCGCCCTCTCGATCGTCGAGGAGCTCGCCGGTGCGCCGCTCCGGGCGGCCGTGGAGGAGGAGATGGAGTGGATGTGGGATGTCTCGTAACGGGCGTTAAGGAGCGGTAAGGCGGCGCAACAAAGCTCGCGGACATCGCGGTCGAGCCTCTAGCGTGTGGGCATCCGCGGCGTATCCAAGTGGTCCAAGGAAACGGTTTCATAACCCGTTCTGCGCAGGTTCGAATCCTGCCGCCGCGTCGGCACGGCCGGCGTGACCGGCGAGTTAGGCATCCGTTCACCCGACTCTTGGTCGTTCTTGAGGACGGTCGGTCGATGATGTCCGCATGCGCACGGATACGGAGCTGGGCAGAGAGCGGATGCTCGACGCCTCGTTCCTCGTCGGCATCGCCATCAAGGTGCTGAACGCGCTCGGCGATCTGCTGATCGGCATCCCGCTGCTGTTCGTGCGCCCCGACCAGCTGTCGGCGCTCGCGCAGTGGCTCACCCGCGACGAGCTCGCGCACGACCCGGACGATCTGCTCGCCAACCTCGTGGTCGGGGCGGCATCGAACCTGAGCGCGTCGAGCCTGAGCTACGCCGCGGTGTACCTGCTCGTCCACGCGGTCGTGAAGATCGCGATCCTGATCGCCCTCGCACGCGGCTCGCGGCGCTGGTACCCCTGGATCATCGGGGCGCTGCTCGCCCTCTTCGTCTACCAGATGGTCGACTTCGCCTTCACGCACTCCCTCACGATGCTCGTGCTCAGCCTGCTGGACGGCATCGTGATCTGGCTGACCTACCGGGAGTGGCGGCACCACCGCGTGCTGCGGGACGTGCTGCACCGGTACTGGCCCCGCTTCGCGTCGAGCCGCCTGTTCGCGCCTAGTGCTTCTTCATCACGGTGAGGGCGGCGTCGAGCTCGTCGATGTCGAGGGCCTCGACCGGCAGCTCCGGTCGGTCGGTCGCGCGCAGGCCGTCCAGCAGCAGCCAGAGGTAGCGCCGCCACACCGGCCGCCCGACCGTCTCGCTCGTGACGTAGTTGTGGCCCATCATGAGCAGGATCGCCGCGACATCCGTCGGCGAGGCATCCGCCCGCAGGCATCCGGATGCCTTGGCATGGTCCACGAGCACGGTGACCGGCTCGATCAGCGCCTCGCGCACGGTCTCGACCTTGTCGCCGACCTGCACGGACGGCTCGCCCATCGCCCCCGGTGCCGTCATGATCTCGTACAGGCCGCGGTCTTTCGCGTGCTTGGCGACCGTGGTCTCGACGAAGGTCACGAGGGCCTCCCAGGGGTCGGCGATCCCGAGCGCTTCGTGGGCGCACCCGACGAGCTGGGCGAAGTCGTCGCTGAAGATCGCGCCGGCCAGCTCCTGCTTGTTGGCGAAGTGCCGGTAGGCGGTGCCGACGCCGACGCCGGCATGGTGGGCGATCTCGTCGAGCGTCGCGTCGAGGCCGCGTGCGGCGAAGACCTCGCGCCCGGCATCCAGCAGCAATCGCCGGTTGCGGGCGGCGTCACGGCGGAGCGGCCGGGTCGTGGAATCTGGGGTGCTCGTCACACCGCTCTCCTCTCCGGCCGCTCCATCGCTGCCTATGCGTGAATTATGGCGGGCTCGCCGCTGGAGTGGGTGAACTCCTCCGGCACGCCCGGCCGCAGCACGATCGCGGTGAGGATCGCGCCGCCCGCGAAGATCGCGGCTGCAAGCCAGAATGCCACGCTGTAGCCGTGTACGGATGCCGCGGCCTGCACCGCCAGCTGCGCGGGCTTCGTGGTGGCGTGGACGAGGTGGTCCGTAAGGTAGCTCGCGATGGCGGTCGTCGCGATCGTGTTCAGCAGGGCGGTGCCGATCGATCCGCCGACCTGCTGGACCGTGTTGACGGTGGCGGAGGCCACGCCGGCGTCCTCCGTCCGAACGCGCAGCGTCGAGATGCTCATCGCGATCGAGAACAGCGTGCCCATGCCGATGCCGAGCAGGATGAGGCTCGGCAGCACGTCGCTCGTGTAGTGGCCGACGACCCCGATGCGGGTCAGCAGCGCGAGGGCGACCGCACCGAAGAGCATGCCGGTCGGCACGAGGATCTTCGGACTCACGCGGCGCTGCAGCCGCGGCATAACGACCGCGGCGATCACGACGATCGCGGCGGGCAGGGGCAGGAACGCGACGCCGGTCTTGACCGCGCTGTAGCCGAGGTTGGCCTGCAGGTAGTAGGTCATGAACAGGAACACGCCGAACATGCCCGTGGTGGCGAGGAACATCGCGATGAGACCGCCGCCGCGGTTGCGGTCGAGCAGGATGCGCAGCGGCAGCAGTGCGTGCTTCGAGTACGCCTCGATGAAGCCGAAGGCGATGAGCAGGATGCCGGAGGCGATCAGGAAGCCGAGGGTCTTGGCGTCGCCCCAGCCGTCGGTGTCGGCGAGCGAGAAGCCGTAGACCAGGGCGAACAGGCCCGCCGTGATGGTGACCGCGCCGGGCAGGTCGAGCCGTGGCCGGTGCTGGCTGGCGGTGTGGCGCAGCAGCACGAAGGCGCCGACGAGGGCCGGGACGGCGAAGAACACGTTGACGTACATGGTGGCGCGCCACGAGAAGTATTCGGTCAAGACGCCGCCGAGCAGCAGGCCGAGGGCGGCGCCACCACCGCCGATCGCGCCGAAGATGCCGAAGGCGCGGCCGCGCTCGCGGCCGTCGACGAAGGTCGTGGTGAGGATCGCGAGGACCGCGGGGGCCAGGATCGCGCCGAAGGCGCCCTGGATGACGCGGGCGGTGACGAGCATCTCGAAGCTGGTCGCTGCGCCGCCGAGAGCGGAGGCGAGGGCGAAGCCGATCAGCCCGATGATGAGCGCCCACTTGCGGCCGAACCGGTCGGCGAGGCGTCCGGCGAACAGCAGCAGGCTGCCGAAGGCGAGGGTGTAGCCGGTGATGATCCACTGCCGGTCGCCGTCGCTGAAGGCGAGGGCCTTCTGCGCGGTCGGCAGTGCGATGTTGACGACGGTGGAGTCGAGGATGACCATGAGCTGGCTGAGGGCCAGCACGACGAGGATGATCCAGCGTCGGGCGTGGTGATGCTCTGCGTGCGGATCTGCGCTCGTCGATGGCGCGGTTGTGGTGGCGGACATGGGGCTCCCAACGGCTTGGGGCTGGATTCGGAGAATAGTGCTCCGGTTAATCTAAGCCTCGAAACGGATGCCGTTCCTCCGGATTCGCTGGGTGTCCGGTGACGCGGGGGTGAACGCGGCGTGCTGCGCGAGCGGCGGGGACGGGGACGGGCGGCGCGTCAGGCCGCCGCGGGCGTGTGCGCGGCGCGTGCTGCGGCGGTGCGCTCGTGGTGGCGGACGACGCGGTGCGAGACGAGCACCGCGATGACGGCCACGCCGGCCCAGATGCCGAGCACCGCGGCATCCCGGCCGAAGCTCTGCCCGGGGAAGTAGATCAGCGCCGTGGCCGAGTTGAGCCAGCCGGCACCGGCCCAGAAGTCGTTCAGCGCGGCGAAGAAGCCGGGCTCGAGCGTCTTCTGGAAGATGCCGCCCGATGAGGTGAAGTTCAGCTGGACGAACAGGACGGTCATGGCCAGCACCGTCCAACTGCGCAGGATCGGCATCAGCGCGACTCCGATCCACATCACCAGCGCGTCGTAGAGCCAGGAGATGAGCCAGACCTGCACGACGTCGTGGTCGAAGACGTGGTAGACATCGGCGGCGATGAACACGACGATCGCCGAGACGACGGCCGAGGCGAGCACCGGCACGCCGACGCGCGCGAGCAGCCCGTGCCGGCCGGTGACGGCCGCGACCGCCGCCGCGACCGCGTAGCCGCCGACCGAGAGGCCGACGAGCAGGAAGAAGATGCCCTGTCCCGTGGCGTCGTGCTTGCCGACCGGGACGACGTCGACGATGTTGTACGGCAGCTTTTGCTGGAAGGCGATCGGCTGGAAGACCTTCTGCACCGTCTCGGCGGTGGTGGAGGACGCCGCCGTCGCGAGGTAGAGGTTCGCCTGCGTCGGGGTGGCCTCGTAGGCGCCCGCGATGGTCCGGTCGCGCACGAGCTTCTTCGCCTGCGCGGCGCTCGGGACGGTGCGCACGTCGAGTGCGCCGTCGGCCTGATCGTTCATCGTCTCGGCGAAGACCTGAGTGCTCGGCGTGCTGCCGACGACGGCCAGGGCGAGGTGGTGCGGAGTGGGCTGGTGGAACGCGCCGAGGTAGGCGAGCGTCATGCCGATGCCGAGCAGCACCGGGACCAGGATGTGGAGTCCCAGGTGCTTCCACATCGAGGGGTGCGGCAGTGCGGATCGGCGCGGCTGCGGGTGGGTGGGCTCCACGCGTGCGGCGTGCTGGGCGGGCTGCGCAGTGGTCTGTGCGGTGGTCTGCGCTCCGGCCGGTGTGATGGCCGGCGTGGCGGGCTGGGCGGCGGTCTCGTGGACGGCGAGCTCGGTGGTGGGGTTCGACATGGCCAGAGGAGTCTAACTCAAAGTTGCATTTCTCAACAAAATAGCCAAGCAATGTCTTTTTGGCCGCTGCGGAATCGGCGGTCACTGCGCAGGCATCCCTGCCGCGGTGCTCAACCCTGTTATATATTGAGATATATACCGAAGGGAGATGCCATGGCCATCACCTCGATCGACATCGACCAGGACGAGCTCAGGCAGGCCAAGGAGCTCGCCGGCACGACCTCCAACCGCGAGACCGTGGATCTGGCGCTGCGGACTCTCATCGCGATCCGCCGCCAGCCCGCTGCCGTCGAGCGGATCATTGCCCGTCGCTTCGAGGCGGAGCAGCTCGACGCCCCCACCATCACCCCGAGCTCTGAGGCGCTTCACGTGTTCGAGGGTCGAAACCCGTCGCTGTGACGACGTACCTCGTCGACAACAGCATCTGGCAGAAGGCCGGGGCGAGCTCGGCGATCGCACAGCGACTGAAGGAGATCTACTCCCGCCATCTGCTCCTCACCTGCCCGCCGCAGGTCCTCGAGTATTGCCATTCGGCGCGCTCTGCGCAGGAGTACGCCGAGTTGCGCGCTGACATGGATGCGCTTCTGCCGGCATGGGAGCACCCGACCGAGAAGGCGGCCCTCGACATCCAGCAGGCGCTCTGGGACACAGGCCTGCCCCGCGCGGCGGGTGCCTTCGACTGCCTCATCGCCGCCTACGCGGTCGTCAACGACGCCGTGATCCTCCACTCCGACCACGACCTCACCTACATCGGGAGGGCCACCGGCGGCACGGTCCGCCAGGAGTACATCGCCGCTTAGACGGCGATTCGTCGAGGCGATCGCCGCCGCCGTGGCGGCCCTCGACGGCGAGCTCGACCTCGACGAGGACGAGGACGAGCAGGTGCTACCGGGCGAGCATCCACGCGACAGCGGCGCCGACGGACAGCGACGCCGGCGCGTCGAGGAGGCGTTGGTTCGAACTCCCCCGGAACCGCAGCGCCGTGTCACGTTGGGCGAGCAGGAAGCGGCCGTCGACCAGCACGTCGACGGCGTCGAGCAGCTCGCGCTTGTCGGGCGTCTCGCGCAGCAGCTCCTCGAAGGTGTAGCCCGACCAGCACCACACATCCTTCGCGGCGCCGAACTCGGAGCGCAGGCGCCGCACGAGGCGCAGACAGGTGGCGGTGTTGAGGAACGGCTCGCCACCGAGCAGTGAAAGCCCCTGCACGTAGTCGTGGGCGAGGTCGGCGACGATGCGGTCCTCGAGCTCGGCCGTGTACGGATGCCCGTAGCGGAAGCTCCAGGCGGCGCGGTTGAAGCATCCCTCGCAGCCGAACAGGCACCCGCTCACATAGAGGCTGCAGCGCACCCCCTCGCCGTCGACCGAGACGAAGGGCTTGTAGTCGGCGACGTAGCCCGCGCTGAGGGCATCCGCCCGCCACTGACCGGGCTCGGGGGTGCGCACACCGCTCACCGCAGGTGCTTCGTGCGCGCGGCGATCTCGCGGTGTCGGCCGGGCACCATGGGCCGCGCGAGCGGGTTGCCGAGGTAGCCGCAGGTGCGCTTGACGACGTCGCAGCTGGCCGGGTCGGCGTTGCCGCACTCGGGGCAGCGGAAGCCGGCATCCGTCGGCTCGAACTCGCCGCTGAAGCCGCAGACGAAGCAGCGGTCGATCGGGGTGTTGGTGCCGAGGTAGCCGACGCGGTCGTAGGCGTAGTCCCACACGGCCTCGAGCGCCTTCGGGTTCTGGACGAGGCCCGGGTACTCGCAGTAGTGGATGAAGCCGCCCGAGCTGTACGGCACGTAGTCCTTCTCGAAGTCGAGCTTCTCGAACGGCGTGGGGCTCTTGCGCACGTCGTAGTGGAAGGAGTTCGTGTAGTAGTCCTTGTCGGTGATGTCGGGGACGCTCCCGAAGCGGGCCCGGTCGAGTCGGCAGAAGCGGTCGGTGAGGCTCTCGCTCGGGGTCGCGTAGACGCTGAACGCGTAGCCGTACCGCTGCCGCCATTCCTTCGCGTGCCGGTCGAGGGTGCGCAGGACATCGAGCGTGAACTCCTTCGCGGCGGCATCCGCCTCCCACCGCGGGCCGAAGAAGGCCGCGGCCGTCTCGTAGAGGCCGATATAGCCGAGCGAGACCGTGGCGCGGCCGTCGCGGAAGAGCTCGTCGACGTCCTCGCCCGCCGCGAGCCGCCGCCCGAAGGCGCCGTACTCGTAGAGGATCGGCGCGTTGCCCGGAACCGCCTCGCGGCAGCGCTCGACGCGGTAGAGCAGGGCGTCCCTGGCCGCCTCGAGCCGCTGCTCGAGCATCCGCCAGAACACGTCCAGGCCGCCCAGGCCACTCCGCCCGCCCGCTGCGCCCACTTCGCCCGCCTCGCCGAGCTGCGCGGCCTCGAGCGCGATGCGCGGCAGGTTGAGGGTCACGACGCCGAGGTTCATGCGACCGGCCGCGACCTCGCGGCCGTGCTCATCGCGCCACGAGGGCAGGAAGGAGCGGCAGCCCATCGGCACCTTGAAGCTGCCGGTCAGCTCGACGAGCCTGTCGTAGTTGAGCACGTCCGGGTACATCCGCTTCGTCGCGCACTCGATCGCGAGCTGCTTGAGGTCATAGTTGGGGTCGGCCGGCGTCAGGTTGACGCCGCGGCGCAGGGTGAAGATCAGCTTGGGGAAGACCGCCGTGCGGTGCTCGAGCCCGAGCCCCGCGATGCGGATCTCGAGGATGGCGCGCTGGATCTCGCGCTCGAGCCACCCCGTGCCGAGGCCGAAGCCGATCGAGGTGAACGGCGTCTGCCCGTTGGAGGTGAAGAGCGTGTTGATCTCATACTCGAGGCTCTGCATCGCATCGTGGATGTCCTTGCGGGTGTGCTCGCGCGCGTACGCCTTGCGCTGCCCGGGCGCGGTGATCCAGCGCTGTGCGTCGGCGAGGTGCTTCGCGTGGTTGCGGGCGGCGTAGGGCGCGAGCAGCTCGTCGATGCGGTCGGCGGAGCACCCGCCGTACTGGCACGAGGAGACGTTCGCGATGATCTGCGCCATCTGCGCCGTCGCGGTCTGGATCGAGCGGGGCGGCTCGACCTCGGCGTTGCCGATGCGGAAGCCCCGGCTCAGCATGGCCTCGAAGTCGATGAGGCAGCAGTTGGTCATCGGCGCGTAGGGGTGGTAGTCGAGGTCGTGGTAGTGCAGCTCGCCTCGCAGGTGCGCGAGCGCCACCCGGCGCGGCAGCATCCGTAGCCCGATCGCGCGCGCCACGGCTCCGCTCGTCAGGTCGCGCTGCGTGTTGTAGACCGCGCTGTCCTTGTTGGCGTTCTCGTTGACGAGCGTCGCATCGCGCGCGAGCAGGCGCGCGATGGCGTGGTCGAGATCGGATGCCTCGGCCAGAGCCTCCGCGTCGGAGCCGGCGACTGCAACTGGGGTCATCACGGCGAACCTCCCGTCCTGCGATCACCAGATGCAGTGATCTGCGTTGGGTTCAACCACAACATGTAGCGAATTACACGGTTGTGATTCTTTGGTCCCGAACCGCGCGGAGGCGAAGGCCTCTGCGCCAGGGATGAGTCCGGGCGGCGCCACCAAGCCGGCGGCGATCGGGGATGACCGTGACCGTGCCGATCTGTAGCTTCCGGTCGGAATCGTCACCTGACCTCCGCGTGATCTCGCGGTTCTCGCCAGCTCGGCGACGGCTGCCCTGTTTGGTGCGGCGGGCCGGCGTGACCATGACGGCGCGGCCGATGCCGCTGTTGTAGATCCGCTTCATGAAGCTGTCGGACCCGGTCGCGAAGCTCGTGCGGACTGCGCTCGGGCGGAAGGCGGCGGTGGAGACGCCCTGCAAGTGGAAGCGACGGCGCAGATCGGTGGTGAACAGGATGTTCTCGAGCTTCACGGTTCCGTAGGCCAGCTGTGCGGTGAAGCCCTTGTCGTGGTCGAGGTCGTCGATGACGAGCTTCCCGAACGGACGTGCGCCCGGGCTGGAGGTCTGGATCAGGCTGGCCTTGCTGGCGACGAGCTTGTCCATGAGGGGGCTCGTCAGCAGGAACGGCGCGAGACGGTTGATCTGGAAGGTGCTCATGTCTGGGGTTGTCTGCCGGGGCTACTTGCCCTCGGCGAGGGCGGAGATGTCCTGGGTGTCGCGCCAGGTCTGGAGACGGGCGGCGTAGATCGGCTCGGCCAGCTGGATGCCCTGGGTGCCGAAGAACACACGGGCCGGCGGCTCGGCGGCATCCGCCACGGCGAGGATTGCGGGGCCCACACCGGCCGGGTCCGCCTGGAGCCCGCCTCCGGTGGCGAAGACGGCCTCCTTGATCGCCTGGTACTCGGGCAGCGCCTCGGCCCACGTGGCCGACGCCCCGCCCCAGTCGGTGGCGTAGCCGGCCGGCTCGACGAGGGTGACCTTGATGCCGAAGCCGGCGACCTCCTGCGCGAGGGACTCGGTCAGGCCCTCCAGCCCCCACTTGGAGGCGTGGTAGCCGCCGAGGATCGGGAAGGCAGCGATGCCGCCGACGGTGGAGATCTGGATGATGTGCCCCGCGCCTTGTGCGCGCAGGATCGGCAGCACCGCCTGCGTGACGTGCAACGGGCCGAAGAGATTCACGTCCAGCTGCGTCTGCAACTGCGCGGGGGTCAGCTCCTCGACCGCGCCGAACAGGCCGTATCCGGCGTTGTTGACGACCACGTCGAGGCGGCCGAACTTCCCGTGCGCCGCGGCGACCGCGGCGAAGACGCCTTCGCGGTCGGTCACGTCCAGCGCGATGGGGAGGATCGCGTCACCATACCCGGCGGCGAGATCGGCGAGGGCCTCGGTGTTGCGGGCGGTGGCGGCGACGTTGTCACCGCGGCCGAGTGCGGCCTTGGCGAACTCCTTGCCGAAGCCGCGGCCTGCGCCGGTGATGAACCAGGTCGTGGTGCTCATGTCGGATGTCCTTTCAGGTTCGGGATCCGAAGTATGGACGACAGCATACGCCCAATCTGTCAGTAGCTGTCAATTTGGGCTGTGTCTGATACGATTGTCGGATCATGAACGAGAAACAGCCCGGGCTCCGGGATCGCACCCGCCGCGCGGTGCAGAAAGAGATCACGGATGCCGCGAACACGCTGTTCGTCGAGCGCGGCTATGAGGCGACGACGATCGATGACATCGCCGCGGCCGTCGGCATGTCCCAGCGCAGCGTGTTCCGCTACTTCGCCACCAAAGAGGAGATCGTCGTCGGCAAGTTCGACTTCGTCGCTGAGCAGATGCTCGACGTACTCCGCGGACGCCCTGTCGACGAGCCGGTGTGGGACTCGCTGCGCCGTGTCTTCGACCTGCTCGTGCCCTACGTGGACGCCCCCGGCCACCACGAGGTGGCCGAACCCATGCAGCGCATCGTCTTCGACACCCCCGCGCTCTTCGCCAGCTACCTCCAGAAGCTCCAGCTCATGCAGGATGGCGTCGTGACCGCGCTGACCGAACGCGCCGAAACCGCCGGCGCTCCTTACGCCTCCGACGACCCGGCGCCCCGCGTGATCACGGCGGCTGCCTTCGGCTGCCTGGTCGCGGCCCAATACGCCTGGCTCGCCGCCGGCGCGAAGGGCTCCTTCGCTGCCGCCATCGACCGTGCCATGTCCACCGTCGGCCCGCGCGACTGACCCCTACTCGGAAGAGAGCCCTCATGCTTCACAAGGTCGTACTCACTGAGGCGTTCACCCGCTTCACCGATACCTGGAGCCCGAAGATCGCGGGCGACATCAACGACATGCAGGTCAAGGTCGCCAAGTTCGAGGGCGCCTTCACCTGGCACCACCACGACGGCGAGGACGAGATGTTCCTCGTCGTCGCCGGTGCCCTGCGCATCGAGCTCGAAGACGGCGCCGTCGACCTCGCCCCAGGCGAGTTCGTCATCGTGCCCCGCGGCACCGAGCATCGCCCCGTCGCCCAGCCCACCGCCAACGTGCTGCTCTTCGAGTCCGCCGCAACGGTGAACACCGGAAACGCCACCGACGACGAGCGCACCACCACCGATCTGCAGCGACTGGAGAAGCTGTGACAGCCATCGCGAACCTCAGACGCTCAACGCCACGGGTGCCGCCGCGAAGACGCTCTGGGCGCTCGATGGCGCGCGCCTGTTCATCGCAACCACCGAGATGATGCCGGGCGCGTTCGGGGTGCAAAGAGCTAGAGGACGTCGCCCACCTCATCCTGTCGCACAGCCACTTCGACCACACCGGCGGCCTGCCGTTGTTCGGCCACGCCACCCATATCTCTGATGGTTCCTGGCTGGCCTGGGGCCGGCTGGCAGACTGACGTCGTCTAGCCCTCCGGGTGCAGGGCGGGCGGCATCGGCATCCGCCTGCTGTTGACGCTCGACACGGTCCACGGGCGTTCCGCGTTCGACGCGGAGGTTGCGCTCGAGCACGATACCGGCCTTGAGCGGGCTCGTGACGCGATCCAGCGCCTCAAGCGCATCGCGAAGGACACCGGCGCTGCGGTGTGGATCGCACACGACCCCGACGACGGGGAGCGCTTCGCGGCGCCCTGCCGGCTGGACTGAGCTGCCCGTCGTCTCGGATGGTCAACGGGCTTCGGCGCGGAACTCGGCAGCGGCCCCCGAGCGCCGACAATCCCGGGTAACGACACGTAGTTCCGGGTCCGACGGTCGGGCACGCAACCGCGCCGACGCTGTCCGCCCACAGCGGAATAAAC
>DASWPQ010000032.1:0-1678 GCA_036398375.1 Gryllotalpicola sp. | reverse complement strand
TCGAGCTGGACGTACAGCGGGACCGCGGAGTCACGCTGCAGCACGTCGGTCGTCGTCACGCGTCACCTCGTTCGCGCAGGTGGAAGGTCGCAACGTAGCACGACGGCCCGCACGTGCCGCGAGCACGTGCGGGCCGCCGGGCGCCACGGCCGCCGATGCTCAGAACACCCGGTAGGCGATCTCCGCGGGCGCCGCCAGCAGCGAGCTGATCTCGTCGTCGAGCTTGACCAGCGTGAGCGAGGCGCCGGCCATCTCGAGCGACGTGCAGTACTCGCCGACGTAGCTGCGGACCACCCGGATGCCCTGGTCGGCGAGCTTGCGGTGGGCGATGCCGTACAGCAGGTACAGCTCGCTGATCGGGGTGCCGCCGAGGCCGTTGATCATCAGCGCGACCTCGTCGCCCGAGCTGTAGGGCAGGTCCCCGACGACCGCCGCGAGCAGCTCGTCCACGATCTCGTTCGCCGAGACGAGCTTCGCGCGGCGCCGACCCGGCTCGCCGTGGATGCCGACGCCGACCTCGATCTCGTCGTCGCCGAGCTCGAACAGCGGCGAGCCCTTCGCGGGAGGCGTGCACGCGGTCAGCGCGATGCCCATCGTGCGGGTGACCGAGTTGACCTTCTCCCCGATGCGGACCACCTCGTCCAGGTCCGCGCCGTTCTCGGCCGCGGCGCCCACTGCCTTCATCACGAAGAAGTTGCCGGCCACCCCCCGCCTCCCGACGGTGTACGTCGAGTCCTCCACGGAGACGTCGTCGTTGATGAACAGGGTGCGGACCGTGATGCCGTCGGCCTCGCTGAGCTCCTGGGCCATCTCGAACGCCATCTTGTCGCCCGTGTAGTTGTTGACCAGCAGCAGCACCCCCTTGTCCGAGGCGAGCAGCTTGACCGTCTCGTACACGTAGTCCATGGGGGGCGCGGCGAACACGTCACCGGGACAGGCGCCGTCGAGCATGCCCTTGCCGACGGTCATCACGTGCGCGGGCTCGTGGCCGGACCCGGAGCCCTGGATGATCGAGACCTTGTCCGGCCGGGGCGAGTCGGTGCGCATGATCAGGTTGTACTCGGGCACGTAGCGGAGCGTGTCCGGGTTGGCGAGCGCGATGCCCTGGAGCATCTCGGGGACGTACTGCTTGGGGTCGTTCACGAACTTCTTCACCACTGCCTCCACGTCGTCGTGAATCGGGATGGGTCAGTCGTACGGGTCGGGCTTGCGTCTGCAGGGCGTCGGTCGGGCCCGGGGCCGGCGGGGTCAGGTGGTCCGCGCCCCCGAGTGCTCGGGCCAGCGCGCGGCCAGCCGTTCGAGGATCACCGCGACCGCGACGGCTCCCGCGTCGGGCGAGCCGATGCTGCGCTCGCCGGTGTAGCTGGCCCGGCCGCGGCGGGCCTGCAGCGCGGTCGTCGCGTCGGCCGCCGTGCGCGCGGTGCCGGCGGCGGCGTCGAGCACGGCCTGCGCGGGGGTACCGTCCGCGACGAGCCTGGTGGCGACGTCCCGCACCGGCGCGAGCGCGTCGAGGAGCGTCTTGTCGCCGAGAGCGGCCCCGCCGCGCGCCTGGATGCCCTCGATCGCGTCGGTCAGCATCTGCACGACCGCCGCGCCGTCGAGCGGGTCGTGGGTCTTGGCGACCGCCGCGGCGCGCAGGAACGCGGTGCCCCAGATCGGCCCGGACGTCCCGCCGATC
>DASWPQ010000031.1:0-20638 GCA_036398375.1 Gryllotalpicola sp. | reverse complement strand
TCGAGGACGAGACGCTCCCCGAATCGGAGGGCGTCCCGCCGCTGTACGAGTTCGAACCGGATGCCGAGACCGTGCTCGACCAGCTGCTGCCCGCCTACATCGAGAGCCGTGTGTTCTTCGCGCTGCTCCAGTCGGCCGCCGCCAAGCACGCCGCGACGCAGAAGGCGATGAAGTCGGCGTCCGACAACGCGGACAAGCTGATCACCAACTACACGCGCCTCGCCAACAACGCCCGTCAGGCCGAGATCACCCAGCAGATCTCCGAGATCGTCGGCGGCGCCGACGCGCTGGCATCCGCCTGACGCCCCAGCTGTTCGAGAGACAGAAGAGAGACAAGAAATGACCATCACCGCCGAGACCCCCGGCGTCGGCGCCCAGGCCGCGCTTGGCGTCGGTCGCGTGGCGCGCGTCACCGGCCCCGTCGTGGACATCGAGTTCCCGCACGACGCGATCCCGGACGTGTACAACGCCCTGAAGACCACGATCAGCTTCTCCGGTGACGAGGAGGAGGCGCACGAGATCACCCTCGAGGTCGCCCAGCACCTCGGCGACGACCTCGTCCGCGCCATCTCGCTGAAGCCCACCGACGGCATCGTCCGCGGCCAGGAGGTGCGCGACACCGGCGCCCCCATCTCGGTGCCGGTCGGCGACGTCACCAAGGGCCACGTGTTCAACGTGATCGGCGAGCCCCTCGACGTGCCGGCCGACCAGCTCAAGATCACCGAGCGCTGGCCCATCCATCGCAAGGCTCCGAACTTCGACCAGCTTGAGTCGAAGACCACGATGTTCGAGACCGGCATCAAGGTCATCGACCTGCTCACCCCGTACGTGCTCGGCGGCAAGATCGGTCTGTTCGGCGGCGCGGGCGTCGGCAAGACGGTCCTCATCCAGGAGATGATCTACCGCGTCGCCGCCGACCACGGCGGTGTCTCGGTGTTCGCCGGCGTCGGCGAGCGCACCCGTGAGGGCAACGACCTCATCCACGAGATGGAGGAGGCCGGCGTCTTCGACAAGACCGCCCTGGTCTTCGGCCAGATGGACGAGCCGCCGGGGACGCGTCTGCGCGTCGCCCTCTCGGCCCTGACCATGGCCGAGTACTTCCGCGACGTGCAGCAGCAGGACGTGCTGCTGTTCATCGACAACATCTTCCGCTTCACGCAGGCGGGCTCCGAGGTGTCGACGCTGCTCGGCCGCATGCCCTCCGCCGTGGGCTACCAGCCGAACCTCGCCGATGAGATGGGCGTTCTGCAGGAGCGCATCACCTCCACCCGCGGTCACTCCATCACCTCGCTGCAGGCGATCTACGTGCCGGCCGACGACTACACCGACCCGGCGCCCGCGACGACCTTCGCGCACCTCGACGCGACCACCGAGCTCTCCCGTGAGATCGCCTCGCAGGGCCTCTACCCCGCGGTGGACCCGCTGACCTCCACGAGCCGCATCCTCGACCCGCGCTACCTCGGCGAGGACCACTATCGCGTGGCCACGACCGTGAAGCAGATCCTGCAGAAGAACAAGGAGCTGCAGGAGATCATCGCGATCCTCGGTGTCGACGAGCTCTCCGAAGAGGACAAGATCACGGTCGAGCGCGCGCGCCGCATCCAGCAGTTCCTCTCGCAGAACACCTACATGGCGAAGAAGTTCACCGGTGTCGAGGGGTCGACCGTCCCGCTCAAGGACACCATCGAGTCCTTCGACGCGATCGCCAAGGGCGAGTTCGACCACGTGGCCGTCCAGGCCTTCTTCAACGTCGGAGCCATCTCCGACGTCGAGGAGAAGTGGGCGCAGATCCAGAAGGAGAACGCCTAGTCATGGCCCGGCTGCTCAACGTCAGCGTCGTCGCCGCCGACCACAAGGTGTGGTCGGGCGAGGCGACGCAGGTCGTCGCCAAGACCTCCGAGGGTGAGATCGGTGTACTGCCCGGCCGTGAGCCGGTGCTCGCCCTCCTCGCCCACGGACAGGTCCGGATGACGCTGCCGGGCGGCGAGCGCATCATCGCGAACGCCGAGGGCGGCTACTTCTCCATGGCGGCCGACATCGTCACGATCGTCGCCTCGAAGGCGGAGCTGGTCTGAGTTCACTGTCGCGCCCGTCCTGGTCGGGCGCACGGCGGTGAGCGAGTAACCGCCTCGCTGCGGCTGGGGGAGCGCACTTCTCGCGTCTGCTCTTCGCTGTCTCTCTTCAGGAAGTCCCGTCCCGTCAGGGGCGGGACTTCCTTTGTTCCGCCGAACCTCCTGTCGAAGGGACCTCGTTTGCTGCTGCTTCTGCCGCCTTCGGAGACCAAGCGCCCGGGCGGGGTGCCCGGCTCGCGGCTCGAGCTCGGCGCCCTGCGCTACCCGATGCTGACGGATGCTCGCCGCGCCACCCTCGACGCCGTCGCCGCTCTCGCGCAGGACCGGGAGGCATCCGTGGCGGCGCTCGGCCTCGGCCCGACGCAGCGCGGCGAGGTGGAGAAGAACCGCGTGCTTGAGAGCTCGGAGCTGCTGCCCGCGGCGGACCGGTACACGGGGGTGCTCTACGACGCGCTGGACGCCGTCTCCCTGCCGCGGCCGGCGCGCGAGCGGCTCGGGCGGCACGTGGTGATCCACTCGGCGGTGCTGGGCCCCGTCGGTGCCCTGGACGGCATCCCCGACTACCGCCTCGCGCACGATGCGAAGCTGCCGGGGCTCCGGTTGAAGGCGCTGTGGGCGGATGCCGCCGCTGCGGCCCTCGCGGCCGAGGCGGAGCTGGTGCTCGATGCCCGCTCGCAGAGCTATGCGGCGCTGGGGCCGGCCCCGCACGCCGTCCGGCTGGAGGTCGTCGCGGAGGACGGCCGCGGCCGGCGCCGCGCCCTCAACCACTTCAACAAGCACGCCAAGGGCGAGCTGGCGCGGGCCTTCGCGCTGAGCGGAGAAAACCCCCGGACGGTCGCGGAGCTCACGGACTGGGGCGCCGCGCACGGCCTCCGGCTGGAGGCCGCCGAGCCCGGGCCCGGCGGTCGAGTCGCCCGGGTCACCCTGGTGACCGTCAGAAGCTGACTGTTCCGTACCGATCCTCTCCCGTCGTGCTTGCGCTCCGCATGAAGTGAGATATATTCATTCTTACGTCGGGCCGAGGAGCACACGCCCATCACGAGCCGTCTTGCGTTTTACCCCCCGAAGTCGCCACCTCTGCGGTCGGGCAGCGGTGGCGATGCGCAAGCCGATGACAACGGTGGGTGTCTAGGGGTGCTTCTCGGCCCGGCAATGTGCGTGCCGCGGTGCCGGGCGGGCGCGGCATGCCCGGTGAGGGGCGCCGCAGCCTGCAGAGTCGTCGCCGCTATGCGTCGCGTGCGCGCCAGCAGCCCGCGACATGATCGTCGACGAGGCCGGCGGACTGCATCAGCGCGTACATCGTGGTCGGGCCCACGAAGCGGAAGCCGTGCTTCCGCAGCGCCGTGCTGAGGGCTGTGCTCTCGGGGGTCACCGCGGGCACCTCCGCGAAGGAGGCGGGACGCGGCCTGCTCCCCGCCGTGGGTGCGAAGGACCACACCAGCTCGGCGAGCGGTGCGTCGAGGGCGAGCAGAGCCCGGGCGTTGCCGATGGTCGCCTCGATCTTCCCGCGGTGGCGGATGATCCGCTCGTCGGCGAGCAGCCGTTCGACGTCCTCTTCCCCGTACTGCGCGACCGTGGCCGGGTCGAAGTCGTCGAAGGCGGCCCGGAAGGCTTCTCGTCGGCGGAGGATCGTGATCCACGACAGGCCGGCTTGGAAGCCCTCGAGGCAGATCTTCTCGAACAGTCGGCGCTCGTCGGTCAGCGGGAAGCCCCACTCCTCGTCGTGGTAGGCGATGTACTCGGGGCTCGACCCGGCCCAGGCGCAGCGGAGCCGGCCGTCGGCGTCTTCGACGACATCGAGGAAGACGCTCATGCGGCGAGCGTGATGCCCTCGTGCGCGAGCAGCCAGAGCTTGGTGGGGATGCCGTCGCCGCCGCTGTAGCCGGTCACCCGTCCGTTGGAGGACAGCACGCGGTGGCAGCCGACGATGAGCGGGACCGGGTTCGCGCCGACGGCCCCGCCCACGGCGCGACCGGCGGTCAGCCGGCCGAGCTCGAGGCCGATCTCGCCGTAGGAGGTGAACTCGCCGTAGGGGAGGCGGGCGAGGATGGCCCAGACCGCCTTCTGGAAGTCGGTGCCGGCCAGGTGCAGGGGGAGGTCGAATGCGGTCCGTGCGCAGGCGAAGTACTCGCCGAGCTGACGCACGGCCTCGTCGAGGACGGCATTGGGGTTCTCAGGCAGCGACTCGAGGGGCAGACGGCCGCCGCGCGCGATCGACAGGGAGGTGATCGCGTCGCCGTCGCTGGTCAGTTCGAGCCGCCCGATGGGCGAGTCGGTGCGCGCCAGGAAGAGTGGGATCGGGGTGGTCATGACTCGACAGTAACCGCCGCCGCCGACAGCGGCGTGCGGGAATCGGACATCGGTTGACACGCTCCGTTCGGCCGCCCCTGTGAAGGGAGAGTACGACGCACGAGCGGCCCTCGGTGCGGAAGGATGGCACCATGACAGACACGCGCGCCACGGTCGCGGAGGCCCTCGCGACGCATCCGATCATCGACGGCCACAACGACTGGGCGTGGGAGGTCAAGGCGCAGCGTGACTACTCGGTCGAAGGGCTCGACGGCGAGCTCGGCCCCGCCTTCGACACCGACGTGCCGCGCCTGCGGGCCGGGGGAGTGGGCGGCCAGTTCTGGTCGGTCTACGTCGAGGACCGGCGGGAGGGCGCCGTCGCGGTGCGCGAGACGCTCGAGCAGATCGACTTCGTACACCGGCTCGTGGCGCGCTACCCGCAGCACTTCCGGCTCGCCCGCACGGCGTCCGATCTCGGGGCCGCCCGGGCGGACGGGGTGATCGCGAGCTTCCTCGGCGCCGAGGGCAGCCACCAGCTCGACGGCTCGCTCGCGGTGCTGCGCGAGTACGCCCGCCTCGGCGTGCGCTACCTGACCCTCACGCACGGGAGGACGACCGTGTTCGCCGACTCCGCCACGGACGACCCGCGTCACGGCGGGCTCAGCCCGCTCGGTCTCGAGCTCGTCGCCGAGCTCAACCGGCTCGGGGTGCTCGTCGACCTGTCCCATGTCTCGGCGGCCACCATGCACGACGCGCTCGACGCGACGACGGCGCCCGTCATCTTCAGCCACAGCTCGTGCCGTGCGGTCACCGACCACCCGCGCAATGTCCCCGACGACGTGCTCGCGCGACTGTCGGGCAACGGCGGGGTCGTGATGATCACCTTCGTCCCTGGCTTCGTGAGCGAGGAGTGGGGGCGGTGGCACGCCGCGGGTCGGAACGGGCCGGAGCCGCGCGTCACCGTCGCGCACGTCGCCGACCACATCGAGCATGCCCGCGCCGTCGCCGGCCTCGAGCACATCGGGCTGGGCGGTGACTTCGACGGCACTACGGAGTTCCCCGAGGGGCTCGACGGCGTCGACGGCTACCCGCGGCTGCTCGCCGAGCTGGCCGGGCGCGGCTGGACCGCCGCGGAGCTCGCGGCGCTCAGCGGCGGCAACATCCTGCGCGTGCTGCGCGAGACGGATGCCGCGTTCACGGCCGCGCTCGGCTGAGGACGGCGTCCTAGGCTGAGGGCATGGCGCAGATCGAATACCGTACGCTCGGCCGCTCCGGGCTCGTCGTGTCCACCATCGGGCTGGGCTGCAACAACTTCGGCCGCGCGGACAGCGCCACCGCGACCCAGGAGGGCACGGACGCCGTCATCGCCGCCGCGATCGATGCCGGGGTCACGCTGTTCGACACCGCGGACACCTACGGCCGGGAGCGCGGCCTCTCCGAGACCCTCATGGGCAACAGCCTGAAGGGTGTGCGCGATCAAGTCGTGCTCGCGACCAAGTTCGGCAACGACATGCAGGGTGCGAACGGCCCCGACTGGGGAGCCCGCGGCTCGCGCCGCTACGTGCGCCGTGCCGTCGAGGCATCCCTGCGCCGCCTGCAGACGGATTGGATCGACCTCTACCAGCTGCACACCCCCGACCGGATCACGCCCATCGAGGAGACCCTCGACGTGCTCGACGACCTCATCGCGGAGGGCAAGGTGCGCTACATCGGGCACTCGAACCTCACGGGCTGGCAGATCGCCGAGGCCGAGTACGAGGCCGTGCTGCACGGGCATCCGCGCTTCGTCAGCGCCCAGAACGACTACAACCTGCTCGCCCGCGGCGCCGAGCGCGAGGTGCTGCCCGCGGCGAACCGCTACGGGCTCGGCTTCCTGCCGTTCTTCCCGCTGCAGAACGGCCTGCTCACGGGGAAGTTCACGCGCGAGGGCGGCCCGGCGGACAGCCGCATCATGCAGCAGCGCCGGAGCATCCTCGACGGGGCGCCCTGGGAGCTGCTCGACGCCTATCAGGCGTTCTGCGCGGAGCGCGGCATCACGATGCTCGAGGCGACCTTCGGCTGGCTCCTCGCGCAGCCGGGCCTCAGCTCGGTCATCGCCGGGGCGACCCGGCCGGAGCAGGTGCGGGCCAACGCCGCGGCGGCCGTCGCCTGGCATCCGTCCGCGGAGGACGTCGCCGCGATCGCGGAGCTCTTCGCCGCGTACGTCTGAGCGAGACTCTTGCCGAGTGAGTGCTCACTCACTACGCTGAGCGCGTGACCGAGATGGATGCCGGCCCGCGCGACCTTGCGCCGGAGACCTCCGACGCGCCGAGCCGCCGCGCTCCTGCGCTGAGCCCGGGGGAGCGGCGCGCGCAGATCATCGACGCGACGATCCCGCTCCTGCTCGCGCACGGCGGCGGCGTGACCTCGAGGCAGATCGCCGAGGCCGCGTCGGTCGCCGAAGGAACGGTCTTCCGCGCCTTCGGCGACAAGGACGCCGTCATCCGGGCGGCCGTGGCGAAGTACCTGGACCCGCAGCCGCTGCGAGAGGGCCTGCGGGACATCGACCCCGCGCTGCCGCTCGAGCTCAAGGTGCGGCGGATCGTCTCGATGCTGCAGCAGCGCTTCCGCGGCATCTTCTCGATGATGGCCGCCGTCGGCCTCCGGGAGCGGCCGTCGCAGGTGGCCGGCCAGGACGGCTGGGACTATGCCGGCATCGTCGCGCGCCTCGTCGAGCCGGACCTGGAGCGCCTGAGCGTGTCCGCGGACCGCGTCGCGCCGTTCCTGCGCCTGCTCGCCTTCGCGAGCTCGATCGAGCAGTTCCAGGCGCCCATGCCCATCGACCTCGACGAGCTCGTCGACCTCGCCGTCCACGGCCTCGTCGGCGCCCGTGCCGATGCCGGCCCGAGCGCCGGCCGCGGCCCTCGGCCCGACGCCGATCTGCCCCCCAGGAAGAAGGACTGATGCTGATCACCGTGCTGCGTCGTCATCTCGGCCCGCGCTGGCGGCTGCTCGTGGGCGTGCTGGTCTTCCAGCTCGCCCAGTCGCTCGCCGCCCTCTACCTGCCGACGCTCAACGCCGACATCATCGACTTCGGCGTCTCGAAGGGCGACACCGGCTACATCATGCGCACGGGCGGCTGGATGCTGCTCGTCACCCTCGCCCAGATCATCTGCTCGATCACGGCGGTGTACTTCAGCGCCCGCGCGGCCATGGGGCTCGGCCGCGATCTGCGGCTCGCCGTGTTCACACGCGTCGGCGCCTTCAGCGAGCGCGAGGTGCAGCTCTTCGGTGCGCCGAGCCTCATCACCCGCTCCACCAACGACGTGCAGCAGATCCAGATGCTCGTGCTGATGAGCTGCACCATGATGGTCTCCGCGCCGATCACGGCGGTCGGCGGGGTCATCCTCGCCATCCAGCAGGACGGCAAGCTCGCGTGGATCATCGCCGTCGCGGTGCCCGTGCTGCTCGTCTGCGTCGGCGCCGTGGTCAGTCGTATGGTGCCGTGGTTCCGGAAGATGCAGGGCCGCATCGACCAGGTCAACCGGGTGCTGCGCGAGCAGCTGACCGGCATCCGCGTCGTCCGCGCCTTCGTGCGCGAGGACATCGAGACCGAGCGCTTCACGAAGGTCAACGGCGACGTCACGGAGGCGGCGCTCGCCGCGGGCCGCTGGATGACGACGATGTTCCCCATCGTCATGCTGATCCTCAACGTGTCGAGCGTCGCGGTGATCTGGTTCGGCGCCTTCCGGGTGGAGGACGGCATGCAGATCGGCGCGCTCACCGCGTTCCTGTCCTACCTGCTGCAGATCCTGATGGCCGTCATGATGGCGACCTTCATGGCGGTCATGGTCCCCCGCGCGGCCGTCAGCGCCGGGCGCATCGGCGAGGTGCTGGACACCGAGCCGTCCATCGCCGCGCCCGCCGCGCCCGTCACCGAGCTGCGCGAGGCCGGCACCATCGAGCTGTTCGAGGTCGGCTTCCACTACCCGGGCGCCGAGCAGCCCGTGCTGACCGACGTCTCCTTCCGCGCCGAGCGCGGCCGGACCGTCGCCATCATCGGCTCCACCGGCTCCGGCAAGACGACGCTCGTGAACCTGCTGCCGCGGCTCTTCGACGCCACGAGCGGGACCGTGTACGTTGACGGGGTCGACGTCGCCGAGCTCGACCCGGACCTGCTGTGGGGCCGCATCGGCCTCGTGCCGCAGAAGCCCTACCTGTTCTCGGGGACGGTCGCGAGCAATCTGCGCTACGGCAAGCCCGAGGCGAGCGAGGAGGAGCTGTGGCGGGCGCTCACGATCGCGCAGGCGGCCGACTTCGTCCGCGAGATGGAGGGCGGCCTCGACGCGCCCATCGCCCAGGGCGGCACCAACGTCTCAGGCGGGCAGCGGCAGCGGCTCGCGATCGCCCGCGCGCTCGTCAAGCGCCCCGAGATCTACGTCTTCGACGACTCCTTCTCCGCCCTGGATCTCGCGACGGATGCCCGGCTGCGCGCGGCGCTGAAGAGGGAGGAGCGGGGCGCGACATTCGTGATCGTCGCCCAGCGGGTGTCGACCATCGTCGACGCCGACCGGATCATCGTGCTCGAGGACGGCCGGGTGGTCGGCGCGGGCACCCACGAGGAGCTGCTCGCGGACAACGCGACCTACGCCGAGATCGTGGGATCGCAGCTGGCGTCGGAGGGAGCACGATGAGCGAGGAACGCCCCGGGCAGGCATCCGCCCCCGCCGCGGCCGCCGCGTCGACCGCCAGCCCGCAGCCGCCCCGGCGTCCGCCGCGGGCCGGCGGCCCCATGGGCATGGGGATGCCCGCCGAGAAGGCGTCGCAGTTCGGGCCGAGCGCACGACGCCTGCTCGGTCGGCTGCGCGGCGAGCGCGCCGCCATCGTCGCGGTCGCGGTGCTCGGCGCGGCATCCGTGCTGTTCACGGTCATCGGTCCGCGGCTGCTCGGCGACGCGACCAACATCGTGTTCGCCGGGTTCATCGGCTCGACGATCGGGAAGCAGGCGCCGGTCGGCACGAGCAAGCAGCAGCTCATCGAGGCGCTGCGGGCGCAGGGCCAGACCCAGCAGGCGGACCTGCTGAAGGGCATCGACTTCATCCCCGGTCACGGCATCGACTTCACGGCGCTCGCGCACGTGCTCATGTGGGTGCTCGTGCTCTACGTCATCTCGGCCCTCTTCGGCTGGGTGCAGGGCTGGGTGATGAACGGCGTCGTGGCCCGCGTGACCTACCAGCTGCGGCAGGACATCGAGGCGAAGATCCATCGCCTGCCGCTGTCCTACTTCGACCGGGTCCAGCGCGGCGAGCTGCTCTCGCGGGTGACGAACGACATCGACAACGTGCAGCAGAGCCTGCAGCAGACGATGAGCCAGCTGCTCACCTCGCTGCTGACGGTGATCGGCGTGCTCGTGATGATGTTCTGGACCTCGTGGCTGCTCGCGCTCATCGCGCTCGTCACGATCCCGCTGACGCTCATCGTCACGCAGCAGATCGCGAAGCGCTCGCAGAAGCGCTTCGTCGCTCAGTGGCGGCACACGGGCGAGCTGAACGCGCAGATCGAGGAGGCGTTCACGGGGCACGCCCTGGTGAAGGTCTTCGGTCGGCACCGCGAGGTCGAGGCGCGCTTCGCGGCGAAGAACGACGAGCTGTACGACGCGAGCTTCGGCGCCCAGTTCGTCAGCGGCATCATCATGCCCGCGATGATGTTCGTCGGGAACCTCGTCTACGTCGTCATCGCCGTCGTCGGCGGCCTGATGGTCACCTCGGGCGCGCTCTCCCTCGGCAGCGTGCAGGCGTTCATCCAGTACTCCCGCCAGTTCACGCAGCCGCTCACCCAGCTCGGCTCCATGGCGAACCTGCTGCAGTCGGGGGTGGCGAGCGCCGAGCGGGTCTTCGAGCTGCTCGACGCCGAGGAGCAGACGCCGGACGACCCGGAGGCGGTACCCCTCGGCGAGATCGCCGGCCGGATCGCCTTCGAGGACGTCGTGTTCTCGTATGCGCCGGACAAGCCCCTGATCACCGGCCTGAACCTGGCCGCGGAGCCGGGGCAGACGGTCGCGATCGTCGGCCCGACCGGGGCGGGGAAGACGACGCTCGTGAACCTCATGATGCGCTTCTACGACCCCTCGTCCGGGCGCATCACGCTCGACGGCGTCGACACGCTGCATGTGCGCCGGCACGAGCTGCGCGACGCGATGGGCATGGTGCTGCAGGACACCTGGCTGTTCGCGGGCACGATCAGGGACAACATCGCCTACGGCCGACCGGATGCCTCGGAGGAGGAGATCCTGGCGGCCGCACGCGCCGCCTACGTCGACCGCTTCGTGCACTCGCTGCCCGACGGCTACGACACGGTGCTCGAGGACGAGGGGGCGAACGTGTCCGCGGGTGAGAAGCAGCTGCTGACGATCGCGCGGGCGTTCCTGTCGCGGCCCTCCGTCCTGATCCTGGACGAGGCGACCAGCTCGGTCGACACGCGCACCGAGGTGCTCGTGCAGCGGGCGATGAACGCGCTGCGGGCCGGCCGCACCTCCTTCGTCATCGCGCACCGGCTCTCGACGATTCGCGACGCCGACCTGATCCTCGTGATGGAGCACGGCGACATCGTCGAGCAGGGCACTCACGCGCGGCTGCTCGAGGCAGGCGGTGCCTATGCGCGGCTGTACCAGGCGCAGTTCGCGGGGGCGGCGGTGGACGAGGTCTGAGCCCGCGCAGGGCCGGGACTCTCCCTGCACAGCCGCGGATTCCGCCGCCTGTCCACATTCCCGGGTGATCGCGGGGCGCGGTGACGGATGCCTCACGCAGGCTGTCCGGCATGACCCCCACCGCGTCCCCCGAACCGCCCATCCGCCTCCGCACGCCGCGTGACGTGCTCGCCACCGTGCCGCGCCTGCTCGGCTACCGCCCACGACGCAGCATCGTGTTCCTCAACCTGCACGACGGCAACGGGGTCTCGACCATGCGCGTCGACCTGCCCGAGCCCGCACCGGAGGAGGTCGAGAAGGGACGCATCGCCGCGCTCGCCGGCATGCTGTGCAAGGTGCCGGACATCCGGCAGACTCTGATCGCGGTCTATGCCGAGGGGCCATTCGACCAGGGCGGCGACGTGCCGCGGGCGTCGTTCATCCGTCCGCTGATCGGCCGCATCCTCGACTCCGGCTTCCGCGTGCACGACGCGCTGTGCGTCGCCGACGACGCCTGGGGTGCCTACGACGGGCACGATGCGGGCATCCCGCATCCGCTCGACGAGCTGGTGGAGCCGGCGCCGGGGGACGACGACCCCGTCCCGATCGCGGCCGGTGTCGAGGAACTGGCCTCCCTGCCGGAGGTCGGCTTCTTCGCGCGCCGCGGCTTCGCGGCCTCACTGGCGCGGCAGCGTGAGCGCGAGCACGGCGAGTTCGCCTCGCCGGTCGAGGCGGCCGAGGCCGCGCTCGCCCTCGAGCCGGAGAGAGCGTCGAGCGACGAGCTCGCGGCCGTGCTCTGGCTGCTGCTGTGCCCCGAGTGCCGCGACGCCGCGCTGTACACCTGGGCCTGGGGTCCCGAGCGCGGCGCGGAGCTGCTGGTCGAGAGCGACCGCATCGCCGCGGGGGAGGTGGGCCCGGAGGACGACTCGATCGCCCTCGATCTGATGGGCATGGGGCACGCCGGGCGGCCCGACGGGGAGCGCATCCGGCGCGGCATCCGCCTCGTGTCGCGCCTGGCGGCGCTCGCTCCGGAAGGGGCGGCGCCCGAAGCGCTCGCCGTGCTCGCCTGGCTGCACTGGTCGCAGGGCAGCGGCTCGATCGCAGGGCGCTTCGTGGACCGGGCGCGTGCCATCGACCCGGACTTCGGGTTCGCCGAGCTGCTCGCCGCCGTGCTCGGGCAGGGTCGTCTGCCCGAGTGGGCGTACCGTCGGCCGGAGGAGTGAGCCGGGGCGGGCTTCGCCCGGAGCGGTCGGATAGCATCGATCGGAACCTGTTGCCGCCTCCGGGGGAGCGTATGCCGATCGACACGCGTCTCATCGCCTTTGATCTCGACGACACGCTCGCGCCGTCGAAGGCCCCGCTTCCCGACCCGGTCGCCGCGGTGCTGACGCGACTGCTGGAAGTCACCGCGGTCGCGATCATCTCCGGCGGCCAGATCGCCCAGTTCCGCGAGCAGGTCATCGCCCGGCTGACGGATGCCTCGTCGGAGGGCCTCGGCCGGCTCCACCTCATGCCCGTCACCGGCACGCAGTATTGGCGCTACGTCGACGGTGCGTGGGCCCTGCAGTACGAGGACGGGTTGAGCGCGGCGGAGAAGGCGGCGGCCCTCGCCTCGATCGAGGCCACCGCGAAGGAACTCGGCTACTGGGAGGCGGAGACCTGGGGTCCGATCCTCGAGGACCGCGGCTCGCAGATCACCTTCTCCGCCCTCGGACAGCGAGCGCCCGTCGAGGCGAAGAAGGCGTGGGACCCGACGGGGGAGAAGAAGAGCCGGCTCGCCTCAGCGGTGCAGGAGCAGCTCCCCGGGCTCTCGGTGCGCTCCGGCGGTTCGACCTCGATCGACATCACCCGCGCCGGCGTCGACAAGGGCTATGCGCTGGACCGGCTCGTTGCGGTCAGCGGCATCGCGATCGAAGACATGGTCTTCGTGGGCGACCGCCTCGACCCCGACGGCAACGACTTCCCGGTCGTGCGCACGGGTGTGCGTACGCACGCCGTCACCGGCTGGGAGGACACGGTGGCCTACCTCGAGGGACTGCTCGAGGGCTGAACGGGAGGCAACACGACGAGGGGCGGGCCGGACGCTCGCTCGGAGGTGCCCCTCGCCGCCACGTGTGCCTTTCGCGAAGGCAATGCCTCAGATCTTCGTCCAGGCGTCCTTCAGCACACCCTCGAGGATCTCCCGCATCTGCACGAACTCGGCCGGCCCGACCGTGAGCGGCGGCGAGAGCTGGATCACGGGGTCGCCGCGGTCGTCGGCACGGCAGTACAGGCCGTTCTCGAAGAGCTCGTGCGAGATGAAGTCCTTGAGGATGCGCTCGGACTCCTCATCCGTGAAGGTCTCCTTCGTCGCCGTGTCCTTCACGAGCTCGATGCCGAAGAAGTAGCCGGCGCCGCGCACGTCGCCGACGATCGGCAGCGCGAGCAGCTTCTCGAGCTCGGCGCGGAACAGCGGCGAGTTCTCCACCACGCGCTGGTTCAGCCCCTCCTCCTCGAAGATGTCGAGGTTCTCGAGCGCGACAGCGGCCGAGACCGGATGCCCGCCGAAGGTGTAGCCGTGGTAGAAGTTGTGCTCACCGGTCTTGAACGGCTCGTAGATGCGGTCGCTGACGATCGTCGCGCCGATGGGGGAGTAGCCGCTCGTCATGGCCTTCGCGCAGGTGATCATGTCGGGCTGATAGCCGAAGTCGACGGAGGCGAACATCGAGCCGATGCGGCCGAAGGCGCAGATGACTTCGTCCGAGACCAGCAGCACGTCGTACTCGTCGCAGATCTCGCGGACGCGCTGGAAATAGCCGGGGGGCGGCGGGAAGCATCCGCCCGAGTTCTGCACCGGTTCGAGGAAGACCGCCGCGACGGTCTCGGGGCCCTCGAACTCGATGGCCTCACGGATGCGCTCGGCGGCCCAGCGGCCGAACTCCTCCTCGGTGCCGCCCGGGAAGCCGTTCTGCTCCGCGCGGTAGTAGTTGGTGTTCGGCACACGGAATCCGCCGGGGGTCACGGGCTCGAACTGCGCCTTGATGCCGGGCAGGCCCGTGATCGCGAGGGCGCCCTGCGGGGTGCCGTGGTAGGCGATCGCGCGCGAGATGACCTTGTGCTTGAGGGGCTGCCCGACGAGCTTCCAGTAGTTCTTCGCGAGCTTGAACGCGGTCTCCACGGCCTCGCCGCCGCCGGTGGAGAAGAAGACATGGTTGAGGTCGCCCGGGGCGTAGTCCGCGAGGCGGTCGGCCAGCTCGATCGCGGCCGGGTGCGCGTACGACCACAGCGGGAAGAAGGCGAGCTCGGATGCCTGCTTCGCCGCGGCCTCGGCCAGACGACGGCGCCCGTGACCCGCGTTGACGACGAACAGGCCCGCGAGCCCGTCGATGTACGACTTGCCCCGGGTGTCCCAGATGGTGTGCCCGTCCCCGCGGACGATGATGGGGGTCTGCAGCGCCTCGACGGGTGCCTGCGAGGCCATGTGCATCCACAGGTGGTCCTTGGCCTTCACGAGCAGCGCGGCCTCTTCGGCCTGCGAATAGGCGGCGGGCGCGTCGGCGATGTCGGTCATGGTGATCCAGTGCTTTCCGTGCGAGGGGCGCGCCGTGGTCAGCGCGTGCCCCAGTTGTAGTGCTGCTTCTGCAGCTTGAGGTAGACGAAGGTCTCGGTCGAGATCACGTTGTCGATCGTGCGGATCTCGCTGTTCAGGAGGGTGATGAGCTCCTCGTCGTTCTCGCAGACGACCTCGACGAGGATGTCGAAGTCGCCGGCCGTGAGCACGACGTAGTCGACCGCGTCGAGCCGGGCCAGCTGCGCGGCCACCACGCGAGTGTCGCCGCTGGCGCGGACGCCGATCATGGCCTGGCGGAAGAATCCGAGCTGGAGCGGGTCGGTCACGGCGACGATCTGCATGACGCCCGCGTCGGTGAGCTTCTGCACTCGTTGCCGTACGGCCGCCTCGGAGAGGCCGACCGCCTTGCCGATCTCGGCATAGGAGCGGCGTCCGTCCGCCTGCAACTGCTCGATGATCGCCTTCGAGACGGCGTCGAGCTGTTGCGGGCGGGGCGCGAGAGGGCGCGGAGCGGTCGTCATACTCCGATTCTGTCAGTGGAAAATAGCCCTCGCAAGCGAATCCGCACCTAGACGGTCGTAATTGCCACGGAATCGGTAGACTCCCGCACATGACTTCCACCCGGACCTTGCAGAACTTCATCGGCGGCGGGTATGTGGATGCCCAGGCCGAGCTCACGATGCCGCTGATCGACCCCGCGACCGAGGAGGTGTACGCGCACGCCCCGGTGTCCTCGGCGGCGGACGTGGACGCCGCCTTCGGCGCGGCGGCGGACGCCTTCGTGGAGTGGCGCGAGACGACGCCGTCGGAGCGCCAGCTCGCTCTCTTCCGCATCGCCGACGAGATGGAGCGGCGCGCCGACGAGTTCGCCGACCTCGAATCACAGGACACCGGCAAGCCGCGCGCCAACCTCGTGGCCGACGAGATCCTGCTCTCCGTCGACCAGATCCGCTTCTTCGCGGGCGCGGCGCGCAACCTCGAAGGGCGCGGCGCCGCGGAGTACATGAAGGACCACACGAGCTTCGTGCGCCGCGAGCCGATCGGCGTCGTCGGCCAGGTCACGCCCTGGAACTATCCGCTCAACATGGCGGTGTGGAAGTTCGCCCCGGCGCTCGCCGCGGGGAACACGACGGTGCTCAAGCCTTCGGACACAACGCCCCAGTCGACCCTGCTGCTGGCGGAGATCGCCGCCGAGTTCCTTCCGGCAGGCGTCCTGAACGTCGTCGTCGGCGACCGCGGCACGGGCGCTGCCATGATCGACCACCCGACGCCGCAGCTCGTCTCGATCACCGGCTCGGTGCGCGCCGGCATGGAGGTGGCGCGCGCGGCCTCGGCCGGCCTCAAGCGGGTGCACCTCGAGCTCGGTGGCAAGGCGCCCGTCATCGTCTTCGACGACGCCGACCTCGAGAAGGCCGTCGAGGGCATCGCGGGCGCCGGCTACTTCAACGCGGGGCAGGACTGCACCGCGGCCACGCGCCTGCTCGTGCATGAGCGCGTGCACGACGAGTTCGTGGCCGCGCTCGCGGACTACGCGAGGACGAGCACGCCCGTCGGCCTGCCGGGCGACGCGGACGCCTTCTTCGGCCCCGTCAACAACCGAAGCCAGTTCGAGCGCGTGATGGGCTTCTTCGATCGGCTCCCCGCGCACGCCTCCCTCGTCACGGGCGGGGTGCGCAAGGGCGAGACCGGGTACCTCATCGAGCCGACGGTGCTCGACGGGCTGCAGCAGGACGATGAGCACATCCAGAACGAGATCTTCGGACCGGTCATCACCGTGCAGACCTTCGCCGACGAGGCCCAGGCGCTCGCCCACGCGAACGGCGTGCAGTACGGGCTCGCCTCCTCGGTGTGGACGAGGGACCACGGCCGGGCGATGCGCTTCGCCAAGAACCTCGACTTCGGCTGCGTGTGGATCAACACCCACATCCCCCTCGTCGCGGAGATGCCGCACGGCGGCTTCAAGCATTCCGGCTACGGGAAGGATCTCTCGCAATACGGCTTCGAGGACTACACCCGTGTCAAGCACGTGATGTCCTTCATCGGAGAGTGATTACGGAGCAATCGGGCGTCAGGACACAGAAGCGCAACTTGTACTGACTAGGCTGGGCCCGACCACCGAACGGCTCCGTCCCGGGGAGATCTCTGTGACTCAGATCGGTCGCAGCAGCAGGCGACATGACATCGCCGTGCCCGACCGCGATGGCGCGCGCGTCACGCTGTCGTGGTCGGCGGCGAGCGACCGCGGCCATCGGCGCGCCGTCAACGAGGACAGCCTGCTCGCCCGGGCTCCGATCTTCGCCGTCGCCGACGGCATGGGCGGGCACGAGGCCGGCGACTTCGCCAGCGCCGCGGTCGTCACGCGCCTCGCCGAGCAGGTGAAGCACTCCTACGTCGACTCGGACGAGATCAGCGAGGCATTGCGCGCCGCGGTCGACGACATGAGCCGCGGTGTCGGCGTGACGGACCTGGGCACCGGCACCACGGTCACGGGCCTCGCCCTCACGCTGCGGAACGGCGAGCCGTTCTGGCTCGTCTTCAACATCGGGGATTCGCGCGTCTACCAGCTGCAGGACGGGGTGCTCGACCAGCTGACGATCGACCACAGCGTGGTGCAACGGCTGCTTGACCGCGGGCTCATCACGCCCGCCGAGGCCGAGGTGCACCCGCATGCCAACGTCATCACCCGGGCGGTGGGTTTCAACGAGGACCCGGTGCCGGACTTCTGGGTCATCCCGATCGTCGCCGGCTCGCGCCTGCTCGTGTGCTCCGACGGGCTGACGAAGGAGCTGACCGAGCACGGCATCCGTCACATGCTGTCGATCGGCACCACCTCGGCCGACTCCGCCAACCGGCTGATGGAGGCCGCCCTCGGCAACGGGGGGCGCGACAACGTCAGCGTGATCGTCGTGGATGTGCTCGGAACGCCGGAACTGGCGGCCGAGAAGCCCCGAACTGGGGGCGTCGGGCGGCGCGCCCGAACCGGGCCCGTCACGGCGTGACCTCGGTTCCGGCGCAGGCGGGCGCGTTATCGTGAGAGCGTGGAGGGGACTCGAGCCATGAGGTGCCGCATCTGCGGGAGCGAGCTGTTCGAGGGCGCGATCTTCTGCGGGGAGTGCGGCAGCGCGGTCGAGGCGGCCCCGTACCTCCGGCACCCGGTCGACGACAACCGGCCGGCCGATACCCAGGTCGTCTCGGAGTCGGTGCTGCGCACGATCAACGAGAGCGTGGCAGCGCGGCGCGCGGCCTCCGCCCGGGTCGTCCCCGCCCCGATCGTCGAGGCGTCGGCGCTGCCGGATCAGGGCGACATCTCCGCCCCGGTTCCGACGTGGGTGCTCGCAGCCTCGACGGGCGAGCGCGTCATCGTCGCCGGCAGCGGCCTGATCGGCCGCAAGCCGGTCGCCGTGCCGGGGGAGAGCGTCGACCAGCTGGTCATGCTGAGCGATCCGAGCCGCTCGGTGTCGAAGACCCACCTCGAGTTCGGCGTCGCCGGCGACGAGCTGTGGGTGCTGGACCGCTTCTCGTCGAACGGCACGGCGATCGTCGCCCCGGACGGGCAGCGCCGGGAGTGCGAGCCCGGCCGGCGCTACCGGGTCGCGCGCGGTTCGCGGGTCGAGATCGGCGACCAGCACGTGATCGTCGGCTGAGTCTTCCCCAGCACAGGCGCCGGGTCGGCACACTTCTCCACAATTCCGGGCTGCGGCCCCCGAGCGGATGCCTGCGTTGTGATCTCCTGATCGGGTGACGTCCCTCCGCCTCCCGCCCAGCACGCCCCGACCGCGCCCGCCGCGACTGTCCTGGGCGGCGTTCCTCACCCCGATCATGATGGCGGGCGTCCTCTGGCTGATGACGCGTTCGCCTGCCGCGCTCGCTTTCGCCGCCCTCGGCCCGCTGGGCGCCGTCGTGTCGCTGCTCGAGGGCCGGCACGGCGGCGGGCGCGAGCGACGGGTCGCGCTGGCCGAGCGCACGGGGGAGCTCGCCCTGCTACGCGGCGGGATCGCCGCCGCGCACGATGAGGAGCGCCGGGCGCTGCGGCTCCGCGCGCCCGGCGCCGCAGCGGCACTCGCCGCCGCCGACGGCCCCGCGCTGTGGAAGGGCGGCCCTGAAGCGGTGCTGAGCCTCGGCGTGGGGGCGATCGCGAGCGGCGTGCGAGTCGAGGGGGACGCCCGCGGCGGCGAGGAGCTCGAACTGCAGCGTGCCGCGGCACGGCTCGATGACGCTCCCGTGCTGTTCGACCCGCGTCAGGGCGTCGCCGTGTGCGGGTCCGAGGTGCTCGCCCGCGCATACGTGCGGGGACTGCTCGTGCAGCTCTACGCGCGCCTGCCGCCCGGGCAGCTGGGCGCGCCGCAGCTCATCGATCCGCCCGGGCACGCACGGGGCGAGTGGGACTGGGTCGGGCGGATGCCGCATGCGGCCGGTCAGGCGGAGGGGGAGCCGCCCCGCTGCGGCGTCTTCCCCGAGCCGCGGCAGGTTCCGCCCGGCTTCCGCGCCGTCGTGTCGCTGAGTTCGCCCGTCGCTGCGACGGTCGAGCTGTACGCGGTGGCGCCGGCTCCGCTCACGCCGGGTGGGGCGGCGTATCCGGCCGCCACGGCCCCGACCGAGACGACCGTCGCGCCCGAGCTCGTCTCACGCCGCGAGGCCGAGGCGTTCGCGGCGACGCTGTCGCACCGGGCCGCTGCGCTCGGCCTCGGGGCGACGATGCGATCGCTGCCGGCCGAGCTCGCGTTCGGCGACCTTCCGGCCGCAGGCGGGCCCCGTCTCGTCGCCTCGATCGGGCGCACCCGGCAGGGTGTCGCACAGCTCGACCTGGTGGCCGACGGCCCGCACGCGATCGTGGCCGGCGTGACGGGCAGCGGCAAGAGCGAGCTGCTCGTCAGCTGGGTGGCCGGCATGGTCTCCGGCCGCTCGACGAGCGAGGTCGTGGTGCTGCTCGTGGACTTCAAGGGCGGAACGGCCTTCCGCCCGCTCGCCGTGCTGCCGCACGTGACCGGCGTCATCACGGACCTGGAGCACGGCGAGGCGGCGCGCGCCCTGAGCAGCCTCTCCGCCGAGCTGCGCCGCCGGGAGGCGGAGCTGGCGCGGCTCGGGGTGCGCGACGTCGCCGAGGCCGGGGCGGCCCTGCCGCGGCTCGTGATCGTGGTCGACGAGTTCGCCGCCATGATCGACGCCTTCCCCGACTTCGGGCCGCTGTTCACCGACATCGCGGCACGCGGCCGCGCGCTGGGCATCCACCTCGTGCTCGCAACGCAGCGGCCGGCTGGAGTGATGCGCGACGCGCTCGTGGCCAACTGCCCCCTGCGGCTGAGCCTGCGGGTCCAGTCCGCGGCGGACAGCCGCTGGGTGGTCGGGACGGATGCGGCCGCCCGGCTCTCCGCGGCGACGCCCGGCCGGTGCGTTCTCGCCGTCGACGGTGTGATCACCGAGGTGCAGGTGGCCCGCACCTCCGCCGCCGATCTCGCCGCGCTCGCCGCCGCGGCGGCGGTGGAGCCCGCTCCGCGGCGGCCCTGGCTCGACCCGCTGCCGGCCGTACTGACGCGCGCGGCGCTTCCCGCCGAGGCGGGGCCGCAGGCCGTCGGCGTCGCCGATCTGCCCGAGCAGCAACGCCGCGCACTCCTCCACTTCAGCGCGGAACAGGCGCCGCTTCTGGTGCTCGGCGCCGCCCGCAGCGGCAAGTCGAGCGTGCTGCGGCTGTTGGCGGCGGCCTCCGGTCTCGAGGCGCTCGTCGTCGGCCCCGACCGGGAGCAGGCGTGGGACGCGGTCGAGGCCGCGGCGGAGCGCTGTGACGACACCGACCCGCGCGCGCCCGGGCTCTTCCTGGCCGTCGATGACGCCGACGCCGTGTGCGCGCGATTCGGGGAGGAATACGCGGCCGCGTGGTGCGAGCGCCTGGTCCGCGTGCTGCGCGACGGCCCCGGGGCCCGCGTCTACGCGGTCGTCGCCGCGCAGCGCCTGAACGGTCCGCTGCGCGGCGACGACCGCGTAGACGCGGGCCCCGGGGCCGTCGCGCAGCACGCGGACCAGGCGCTCGCACCACGCGGCCGCGTATTCCTCCCCGAATCGCGCGCA
>DASWPQ010000030.1:0-31504 GCA_036398375.1 Gryllotalpicola sp. | reverse complement strand
TCTGCATCACCTTGGCGGAGTACTCGGTGTACTTCTCGTAGTGCGGCGGCAGGATGATCGCCGTCGGGCACAGGCGCAGGGCCTGCGACACGGGCATGGCGCTGCGCACGCCGAACTTGCGCGCCTCGTACGTCGCGCTCGTGACGACACCGCGCCCGCCCGCGTGCCCCACGATGGCCGGCTTGCCGCGGGCGTCCGGGCGGTCGAGCAGCTCCACGGAGGCGAAGAAGGCATCCATGTCGACGTGCAGGATGGTCGCCGAGCCGTCGTCGACGTCGGCGGTCGTCACCCGCCGGTCGCTGCCATCCGCTCGTCCCACCCCCTCAGCTTGCCACCGGCGACCGACAGCGTCGTGCACGAGTAGCGTGAATCCCATGGAATTCAGATACCTCGGCAACAGCGGACTCAAGATCTCCGAGATCATCTACGGCAACTGGCTCACCCACGGCTCCCAGGTGGAGAACGACGCGGCGGCGGCGACGATCGCCGCGGCGCTCGACGCCGGCATCACGACCTTCGACACGGCGGATGCCTACGCCAACACGGCCGCCGAGGTCGTGCTCGGCGACGCGCTCACGGGCCAGCGCCGCGAGAGCCTGGAGATCTTCACGAAGGTCTACTGGCCGACCGGCCCCAAGGGGCACAACGACACCGGACTCTCGCGCAAGCACATCCTCGAGTCGATCAACGGTTCGCTCACCCGCCTCGGCACCGACTACGTCGATCTGTACCAGGCGCACCGCTACGACTATGAGACACCGATCGAGGAGACCATGCAGGCCTTCGCCGACGTCGTCCGCCAGGGCAAGGCGCTCTACATCGGCGTGAGCGAATGGAACGCCGATCAGCTGCGTGCGGGCCACAAGCTCGCCAAGGAGCTCGGCATCCAGCTCATCTCGAACCAGCCGCAGTACTCGATGCTGTGGCGTGTCATCGAGCCGGAGGTCGTGCCGACCTCCGAGGAGCTCGGCATCTCGCAGATCGTCTGGTCGCCGATCGCCCAGGGTGTGCTCACCGGCAAGTACCTCCCCGGTGCGCCGCTGCCCGAGGGGTCCCGCGCGACCGATGACAAGGGCGGCGCCGACGCCATCAAGCGCTTCCTGCGCGACGACGTGCTGACCGCCGTGCAGGAGCTGAAGCCGATCGCGGACGAGCTCGGACTCACGCTGGCTCAGCTCGCCGTCGCCTGGGTGCTGCAGAACCCGAACGTGGCCGGAGCGATCGTCGGCGCGAGCCGGCCGGAGCAGATCGGCGCGAACGCGAAGGCCGCGGGAGTGAAGCTCGAGGCATCCGTGCTGACCCGCATCGACGAGGTCATCGGCGGGGTCGCCGAAAGCGACCCGACGCTCACCCTGTCGCCCGCCACGCGCGTCGCCTGAGCGCTCGACGAATCGAAGGGCCGCCCTCCGGGGCGGCCCTTTTTCGTGGTTTCCCCCTCTTATCGGATACGATCTACCCCCATTAGGGGCACAGTTCCGTCACCCCCGCGCGAACGGTGCCCACGATCAGCAGAGGGAACCCGATGACGGATACCACGCCCATGACCCAGACCCCCTCCATCGAGGCGACGGTGGTGCGCAGTGCCGAAGGGCCGTTCATCGGCCAGATCTCGGTGGACGGCTCCATCACGACCATCGAGGGCCGCACCGAGGACGGGGTGCGCCGCGACATCATCCGCGTCGTAGCGGGCGTCGCCCAGCGCCTGGCCCGCCCCGTGCACCTGACCGCCCGCGACAGTCTCGGCACGCAAGAGGTCTCGGTCTCCCCCGACGGCTACACCGAGGCGCTCACCCCCGTCTCACCCGCCCCGCAGGCCGCGCTCGACTTCGACAGCATCGTCGGCCTCGGCGACTCCGTGCCGGCTCACAGCCCCGGCCTGGTCCCCGTCAGCGACGACGACACCCTGACGCAGCCGGCTCGGCGCGCGGCCGCGGTGCCCGACCTCGACTATCTGTTCCAGTCCGTGCAGCCGGAAGAGGCCGAAGAGGACGAAGGCATAGACGCCGCGCCGCCCGCGCCCGCGCCCGCGCCGATCGTGGCCCCGCCGACGGCCGCCGCCTTCGCCCCGGTCACGCCGGTCGGTGGCGCGCACGTCGCACCCCCGGAGCCGCCCGCCGCCGCTCCGCGCCTGGTCGACGCGGTGCCCCCCGCGCCGGCGCCTGTGGAGCCCGGGCCGGCCGCAGCATCCGCTGCCACCGCCGCCGTCTCCGAGCCGCGTTCCGGCTCGAACGTCGTCGTGCCGACCGAGCCGCACGACGAGGAGCGCCTGCCGACGCTCGGCGACTTCATGTCGGGCCGCCCCGGCACCCCGGCCGCCCCGGCTGAGTTCGGCTGGCAGGGCGCACTGCGCCGCGCCTCCTTCGGTCTGATCAACCCCGCACCCGGATCGGCCGAGCTCGCCCGACGCCGTTCCGTGGCGACGATGCAGCGCACATTCGACGGCCCGCGGACCATCGTGGTGATCAACCCGAAGGGCGGCGCCCACAAGACGACCGCCACCATGATGCTCGCCGCGACCTTCGGCGAGCATCGCGGCGGCTACACCCTCGCCTGGGACAACAACGAGACCCGCGGCACGCTCGGCTGGCGTGCGCGCCCCGCCAAGCACCAGAACACGGCCGTGAGCCTGCTGCACGGATTGGACCGCTTCGTCGACCCGGCTCACGCCCGAGTGGGCGACCTGGACGACTTCGTGCGCGCGCAGGGCTCTGCGCAGTTCGACGTGCTCGCGAGCGACGAGGACCCGAATGCGACCGAGGCCATCGACGCGGAGGCGTTCGACCGCCTGCACGCGACCCTGGAGCGCTTCTACCGGGTGATCGTGGTCGACACCGGCAACAACATGCGCGCCGCCAACTGGCAGGCCGCCGTGGAGGCTGCCGACCAGCTGGTCATCGTCTCCACGGTGCGCGAGGACACCGCTGCCAGCGCCGCATGGCTCGTCGACGGGCTGCGCGAGAAGGGCCTCGAGGATAAGGTGGCGGATGCCGTCACGGTGCTGTCCGCGAGCTCGGAGTCCCCCGACCCGCAGCTCGCCCGGCGGCTGCGCGGCCACTTCGGCTCGCTGACCCGGGCCGTGCTGGAGGTACCGCACGACCCGGCGCTCGTCGACGGTGGCGCGATCAGCTACGAGCTGCTGTCACGGCGGACCCGGGAGGCGTGGCTGCGGGTGGCGGCGAAGGTCGCAGAAGGGCTGTGACCACGCCGCGTTCCACCGTCGTCCAGACCGTCGTCGTGAGCAGGTAGAGCCCGGCGGCGAGCGGCACGAAGGCCGCGAACACCACCGTGATGAAGCCGAGGTAGCTGCTCACACGCGTGATCGCCGCGCCCGCGCCCTGCGGCGGTACGGCCGGCGCCGGAGCGGAGGCCATCAGCACCCGCCGCTGCACCGCGATCACCGCGGCGAGCACCGCCAGCAGGCCGCCCGTGACGAGCAGTGTACGGCCGTCCCCCGCGGCCAGGGCGGCACGGAACGACTCGCCGAGGCTCGTGCCGAGCACGGTGTGGCCGAGCAGCGCGTTGGCGTGGCCGGCGATCCGCTCGTGCAGGAACAGCGTGTAGACGAAGGAGAGCACGGGCGCCTGCGCGAGCAGCGGCAGGATTCCGGCGAACGGCGAGACGCCCTCGCTGCGGTGCAGCTCGAGCATCTTCTGCTGGTACTTCTGCGGGTCCTTTCCGTAGCGCTTCCGCAGCTCATCGAGCTGCGGCGCGATGCGGGCGCGATTGAACATGGCGCGCACGGTGGAGACGCCGACGGGGATGAGGGCAGCGCGCACCGCAAGGGTGAGCAGCACGATCGCGAGAGCCGCCGCGGCGGCTCCGGCGAACGGGGTGAGCAGCCCGGTGAGGGCGAGGACGCCGTGATAGCCGGCGTCGAGAATGGCCGCAAGCGGGCCCGAGTCGAACATGGTCTTCCTTCTGCATGGGGTGCGGACGAGCGGACGTCTGGCCGCGCGCCGCCGCAGAAGGCGGCCGCTACGCGACCTGCAGAAGGTGTCCTGGTGCTCTCGGGCGCGGATGCCCCGCCGCGTCCGGATCGTCCTGCGCGGTGATGACCCGCGGAGCGCGCGCCCGCGCCGAGCGCGCGCGTGTCGCCCGCGCGTCCGTCGCCGCGGCCGTCGCGGCCATGGCGCGCACGCACGAGACCACCGCGAGGGCCGCGAGCCCGGCTACGCCGGCGCCGAAGACCACCGCGAGCACCGCGTCGGGCGCCGGCGCGCTCGAGACCGCGGCGACGAGGCGCAGCAGGAGCTCGAGCAGGACGGTCACGAGCGGCACTCTAGCGCGGGTGCCAGGATGAGAGCATGAAGGTCGCGATCATCGGGGCACATGGCAAGGTCGGGCAGCAGCTCATGCGGGAGCTGTACGACAACGGCGACGACTTCGTGGGCGTCGTCCGTGGCGAGGAGCACGCGGAGGACATCTACCGGCTCGGCGGCGAGGGCGTGGTGCTCGATCTCGAGGCGACGGATGCCGCGGCCCTGGCCGCCGCGATCGCGGGCGTCGACGCGCTGGTCTTCACGGCCGGCGCGGGAGGCGGCAGCGGTGTTCCCCGCAAGCGCACCGTCGACTACGGCGCCGCGGTCCTCTCCATGGAGGCGGCGCACGCGGCAGGCATCCGCCGTTTCGTCCAGGTGTCGGCCGCCGGCGTCGACGACCCGAGCACCGCGACCGTCGTGCCCGACCCGCAGTGGGCGGCGTACGTGGAGGCGAAGCGCGACGCGGATGCCGCGCTGCGTGTCTCCGGACTCGACTGGACGATCCTGCGCCCCACCCGGCTCACCCTCGACGAGGGCACCGGGCTCGTCGAGCTGGCCGAGCACGTCGACCGGACGACGGGCTCGATCCCCCGGGCCGACGTCGCCGCGACGATCGTCGCGGTGCTCGCAAACCCCGGCGCCATCGGGAAGCAGTGGGAGCTCACCGGGGGGAACACCCCGGTGGCCGACGCGGTTGGTTCCCTGGTATGAGCGACCACCTCGACTGGCGTGCCCTTCAGCTGACCGCGCACGCCGCCTTCGCCGTCCACCTGTCCGCCGTCACCGACTGGACTGCGCCGACTCCGGACACCGAATGGAACGTGCGTCAGCTCGTCAGCCATGTGATCGAGGAGCAGCAGTGGGTCCTTCCGCTGCTCGCCGGCCGCACCGTCGCCGAGGCGCGCAGCCGCCTCGACCCGCTCGGGGACGATCTCGCGGCCGAATGGGCGCGGCACTCCGCGCGGGCGATCGAGGCCTGGGCGGACGTCGACCTCGAGCGGATCATCCGGCTGAGCCGCGACGCCGTGCCCGCGGGGCAGTACCTCGCCGAGCAGGTGAGCGATGTGATCATCCACACCTGGGACCTGGCCCGGGCGATCGGCACGGACGACACCATACCCACCGAGCTCGCCGCCGCGGCCTGGACGGTCTTCGTCCCGCAGCGGGACACGCTGGAGGCATCCGGCCTGTACGCCGCCGCGGTGAGCGTGCCCGCCGACGCGCCGCTGCAGACCCGCCTGCTCGCCCTGACGGGGCGGGATGTCGAGGTCGCCGCGGCATAAGGCGGCCAATAGGCTGATGCCATGACATCGGCCGATACGCCGTGGCTCGCTCACTACGCCCCGGGCGTGGCGACCGAGATCCCGCCCGTGACGGAATCCCTGCCCCATCTCATCGAGAGGACGATCGCCGACTTCCCGAAGGCGGTCGCCCTCGACTTCCTCGGCGCCGAGACCACCTACCGGCAGCTCGGCGAGCAGATCGCACGCGCGGCGGAGGGACTGCGCCGCCTCGGCGTGCGCCGCCGCGACCGCGTCGCCCTCGTTCTGCCGAACTGCCCGGAGCACGTCGTCGCCTTCTACGCCGTCCAGCGGCTCGGTGCGGTCATCGTCGAGCACAACCCCCTGTACACCGATCGGGAGATCCGGCACCAGTTCGAGGATCATGGTGCGAAGGTCGCCATCGTGTGGCAGAAGATGGCGCAGAAGATCCTCGATCTGCCCGCCGACCTCGGGGTGGACACCGTCATCGCGGTCGACATCACCCAGGGGCTGCCCGGGTCGAAGCGCTTCGCGATGAACCTGCCGCTGAAGGCCGCACGTGCGGCCAAGGAGCGGATGTGGGGACCGCGGCCCACGGGCGCGATCGCCTGGGAGAGCCTGCTGAAGAACCGTCGCATCTCCGAGCGGGAGCCGCGGCCCGAGGCATCCGATCTCGCCGTCATCCAGTACACGAGCGGCACCACGGGCACCCCCAAGGGCGCGATGCTGACACACGCCAACCTCATCAGCAACACCCTGCAGTGCCAGGTCTGGATCCCGGAGGTGACGCGTGGCAGCGGGGCTGTGGTCTACGCCATGCTGCCCGTGTTCCACGCCTACGGGCTGACCCTCGGCCTGACCTTCGCGATGTCCATGGGGGCACGGCTCGTGCTCTTCCCCGCCTTCGACCCCGACCTCGTGCTCGCCGCGCACAAGAGGCATCCGGCGACCTTCCTCCCCGCTGTGCCGCCGATCATCGGCCGGCTGCTCACGCGTGCGGCCGAGAAGAAGATCCCGCTCACCGGCATCCACCTCGGCGTCTCGGGCGGGATGTCGCTCGACCCCGCCATGATCACGAAGTGGGAGCAGGCGACGGGCGGCACCCTCGTCGAGGGCTACGGGCTCAGTGAGACGAGCCCGATCCTCATGATCAACCCGCTCAGCCCGGAGCGGAAGCTCGGCAGCATCGGCGTGCCCGTCTCGAGCACACGGGCGAAGATCCTCTCCCCCGAGGACCACGCGACCGAGCAGCCGGCCGGCGAGCCCGGCGAGCTCGTCGTCGCCGGCCCGCAGGTCTTCGGCGGCTACTGGAAGCGGCCGGAGGAGACCGCCGCGACGCTGCGCGCCGGCTGGTTCCACACCGGTGACATCGCCGTGATGGACGAGGACGGCTTCTTCCGCATCGTCGATCGCATCAAGGAGCTCATCATCACCGGCGGATTCAACGTGTCGCCGTCCGAGGTGGAGGAGGCGGTCATCGCGCTGGACGGCGTGCAGGACGCCGCGGTCGTCGGGCTGCCGGACCCGCACTCCGGCGAGAAGGTCGTCGCCGCGGTCGTGATGCAGCCCGGCGCGCCCTTCGACCCGGTGGCGATGCGGGCCGCGCTGCGCGAGAGCCTCACCCCGTACAAGGTGCCGAAGGAGATCGTCGCGCTCGACGAGCTGCCGCGGAACCTGATCGGAAAGGTGCTGCGCAAAGAGGTGCGCGCGCTGCTACTGGATGGCGAACACCATCAGGCTTGAGGTGGCGGTGGCGACGAGCCGCCCCGCCCCGTCGTAGAGCCGGCCCTCGGCGAAGGCGACGCGCGAGCCGGGCTTCGTGACGACGCCCTCGCAGCGCAAGGTGCCGCTGTCGGCGAGGATCGGCCGCAGATAGCTGACGTTGATGTCGATCGAGGTGTAGCCCTGACCCCGCGGCAGCGTGGTCTGCACCGCGCAGCCCATCGCGGAGTCGAGCATCGTGCAGGCAAGTCCGCCGTGCACCGTGCCGATCGGGTTGTAGTGCTGCTCCCCCGCCGTGCACTCGAACACGACCCGGCCCGGCTCGACCTCGGTGACGACAAGACCCATCAGCCGGGCGATCGGCGGCACCGGGAAGCTGCCGTCGAGGTAGCCCGTCATGTAGTCCAGGCCCGTCATCTCCGGCATCCGAGCGGCGGCCGGAGCCGGGTCCTCCCACTCGATCGTCAGGCTGCGTCGCGAGACATCCGTGTCAGTCATGCCGTCAGGCTACGGCGCATGCCAGCCTGATGACATGAGTTCATCGTCCCCCGACAAGCCGAGCAGCCTGGCACTGCGGCGGATTGTGGTGATGCTCGCGGTCGGAGCTGTCACCGCCGTGATCACCGCGCTGCTGGGCTCGTGGTGGTATGCGGGCGTCGTGGGCTGGATCGCCGCGTGCCTCACCTACGTCACCTGGGTGTGGCTGCACCTGTGGCCGCTGAACTCCGACCGGCTGCGCACGCACGCCACGCGGGAGGACCCCGGGATCGTCGCGAGCGATCTGCTCGTTCTGAGCGCGAGCGTCGCCTCGCTGGCCGCCGTCGCCCTCCTCCTGGTCCGGGCCAGCAACGACCAGGGCGGGCAGCGCGTGGCCGGTGCGGGCATCGCGCTGCTGAGCGTGGCGATGTCCTGGTTCCTCATCCACACGCTCTATGCGCAGCGCTACGCGCGCGAGTACTACGCGCACCCCGAGGGCGGCATCGACTTCGAGTCGGACGCCGACGAGGACCCCGTCTTCAGCGACTTCGCCTATCTCGCCTTCGACCTGGGCATGACCTATCAGATCTCGGACACGGGCCTGCGCACGCGGCAGCTGCGCGTCATCGTGCTGCGGCACACCCTGCTGTCGTACCTGTTCGGCACGGTGATCCTCGCGTCCACCATCAATGTTGTAGTGGGTTTGGGGGCGTAGCCCACACGCCCACGTTGGGTTTGGGGGCGTAGCCCACACGCCCACGTTGGGTTTGGGGGGGCGTAGCGTCACGCGCTCGCGCGGCGCCGCGCACGCCGCGCCGAGCGGCGGATGATCGGCCCGACGATCGCGCGCCAGCCCAGCAGGAACACGCCCAGCACGATCGCGGCGACGATCACGAAGCTCACGGCGATGCCTTGGGCGCTGACGAGGCGCAGCAGCATGCCGACGATGACCGTGAGCGCCCAGATCGGGACGCCGCTGCGCACGAGCGCCATCGGGCGGCGCCACGCGGCGGTCACGAGCCAGGCGAGCAGGGTTCCGGTGAGGAACGGCCACGCGGTCTGTGCGACGCCGCCGATGCCGAGGCCCTCGCCGTGGCTGACCCGCCCGATGACGGTGAACAGGACGACGAGCACGAAGTCGAGCACGACCGCGAGCGGCACCCAGCGGGACTGCGGGTCGGTGGGGGCGGATGCCGAGCGCTCGGGTGCTGTCATAGCAGCCATTTTTCCCTACTCCAGATCAAGGAAGCCGGTGAGGACGAGCTCGCGGACCGCGGGCAGCAGCTCGTCCGCGAGCGCCTCCGCGTCGACCTCGAACAGCTCGGCGATCGCCGCGATGATCTGCCCGACCGTGAGCTCGCCGTCGCTCGCGCCGACGAGGCCCGCCAGCGCGGGGTCCACCTGCGCGGAACGGCCGAAGCCCGCGCCCTGGTGCAGGGCGATCAGGGTGGGGTTCTCGTCCCCCGGGAAGGAGTGCCGTTCCTCCGTGACGTCGGAGGCGCGCACGAGGGCCGAGCCGGAGAGCTCGGCATCCGTCATCCCGGCCAGGCTGTCGTGTGCCGCGAGCGTCCGGCCGAGGTGGGCGCCGAGCCCGGCGGGGTTCGTGCCGCTCGTCTCGACCTGCTCGAAGCGGGCGAGCGTCACCGCGCCGGCGGCCGGTCTGCGCAGCGTCAGATAGCCGAAGCCGACGTACTCGACCTGGCGGGCGGCGAAGTCGTCGAGCCAGGCGGCGTACCAGCGTTCGTACTCGGGGTCGCCGGGGCGTGTGCCGCCGTCGCGGATCCAGGTCTCGGCGTAGCCGGGGCCGTCCTGCAGCTCGCGCTCGACGACCCAGGCGTCGAGCCCGTTCACCCACTCGCGCACCCGGTCGAGCCCGTCGGCGCCGACGCGGTACTCCCAGTTGCCGAGCAGCTGGGCGAGCCCCCCGGCATTCAGGTGATCTTTCACACTGCTGACAACCTTCTGCACGAGTGCGTCGCCGACGAAGCCGCCGTCGCGGTACTCGTACTCGGGCACCTCCGCGACGCGCGGGGTGATGACGAACGGCGGGTTGCTCACGATGTGGTCGAAGGCCTCCCCCGCGACCGGCTCGAACAGGCTTCCCAGCCGGAGCTCGATGTTGTCGATGCCGTTGAGCGCGGCGTTGAAGGCGGCGAAGTCGAGCGCGCGCGGCGAGATGTCGGTGGCCACGACGTGCGCGGCGAAGCGGCTCACGTGCATCGCCTGGATGCCGCAGCCGGTGCCCAGGTCGAGCGCGGAGTCGACCGCCCGGCTGACGATGAGCCCGGACAGGGTCGAGGAGGCGCCGCCGATGCCGAGCACGTGGTCGGGACCGAGGGCGTGACCGAGCGCGAGCTCGCCGAGATCGCTCGCGACCCACCATTCGGCCTCGCCGAGATCGTCGGTGAAGGCGTAGGGGCGCAGATCGACGGTGGCGCGGGCCTCCGCCGCATCGGCGGCCACGATACCGAGCGCCTCGGCCCCGCGCACCGTGAGGCTCGGCAGGGCCGCCTCGAGCTCAGCGACAGGCACGGGCAGCCCGAGCACAAAGACCCAGGCGAGCGTTCCGGCGGCCTCCAGCTCACCCGCGGCCCTGGACTCCGCAAGCTCGCGCTGGGCGGGCAGGCGCTGTGAGCGGTTCAGCGCACCCCCGGCCGCCTCCGACCAGAGCTCGCGGAGCGTGTCCACGGTGAACGCCGCCGTCCGAAGGTCGGAGCGGAGGGCAGCGAGCAGGGCGGGGTCGAGAGTCGGCACGCACTCGATCCTGCCACGGACGCCGCCGGCAGCCCGCGGGTCAGAGCTGTGCCGCCCGTGCCGCCCGCGCCACGACGGTCACCGCCCCCGCGCGCTTGGTCACGAGGCGGGCGTCGGCGCGCGCGGTGAGCCAGCGCCGTTCGGCGGCGCTGGCGGTGCGTATGCCGGCTTCGGCATACGCGGCCCGGACCTCGATCACGACCGAGAGGAGCCGGTGCGCCATCTGTTTCCCCTTTCGTGACGGGCTCACCGTGTCACAGAAGGGTCGGAGCCGTCAGCCCCGATCCGACACGGCGCCCGAGACCTCGCCCCACCAGGCCTCGACCCGACGCCACGACTCCTCGGGTCCGACGGCCGGGTCGCGGCTCATGACCGACCAGCGGCGCCCGAAGGGATCCACGAACGCCGCGAAGCGGTCGCCGGAGACGAAGTCGGCCGGCTGCTCCGCGACCTCGGCGCCGCGCTCGGCTGCCCGCGCGACGGTCGCGTCGACGTCGTCCACGTAGACGACGATCGACTGCGAGATCCCCGCGGCGGCGGCATCCGGAGCGACGAGGCCGAAGCCCGGCTGCGGGTCGGAGAGCTGCAGCCGCCCGGCGCCGCCGAAGTCCAGCTCGGCCTGACCGACGTACGGCGTGCCGTCCGGCCCGACACCGTCCAGCCGGTTCACGAGTGTCGCGCCGAACACGGCGAGGTAGAAGCCGATCGCCGCGTCGGCGCCGTCGACGACGAGGTAGGGGGTCAGTGCGGTGTATCCGTCAGCTCGCATGCGGACACGCTAGGGGATGCGGGATGCCGCGTCTTGAACTTTCCCGACACCCGCCGGGGCACGTACCGTTGCCCTGTGAGCGACGACGGCGGAGTGGTGAGCAAAGGCCCGCTCGCCCCGCTCGGAACGCTCATCGTGCTGCGACGCTACCCCGCCGTCGGCGCGGCGACGCCCGTGGTGCGGCACTACTGGGTGGCGGAGTACGCCCTGCCCGCCGGAGTCGGCAGAGACGTCCCGATCCTCGTCTACCCCGCCTGCAACCTCGTCGTCGAGGGTGACCGCAGCCGGCTGTACGCCCCGAACCCGGAGCTCACGGTGCAGCACCTCGACGGCGACGGCTTCGCGTTCGGCGTGCTGCTCCAGGTCGCGACGGGCTTCCGGGTGGCGGCGCGCCCGCTGGAGGAGTTCCTCGGCGATTCGATCGACCTGGAGCAGGAGCCGGTCACCGCGGCGGTGCGCGCGATCATGATGGGGCCGGGCGAAGCCGAGGTGCGGCATCCGCGGGCCATCGCCGCCTTCGAGTCCTGGCTCGGCGAGCGGGTGCCGAGCCTGTCCGCCGATGATCTGCTCATCAACGCCGTCGCCGCCGCGGTCGAGTCCGACCCGGACCTCATCCGCGTCGACGAGCTCGCCGCGCGCTTCGGCCTCAGCACCCGCCGCCTCGAGCGGCTCGTCGCGCGCTACGTCGGCCTCACGCCGAAGTGGCTCATCCGGCGTAGACGGCTGCAGGACGCGGCGCACCGGCTGCAGGACGCCCCCGGCACGGAGCTCAGCCGCCTCGCCGCCGAGCTCGGCTACGCCGACTACCCGCACTTCAGCCGCGACTTCGCCGCCGTCGTCGGCCGCACCCCGCGCGAGTTCGCCGACGCCGCGGGATCCGCCGCTACTGACCCGCGCGCTCCAGGATGAGTTCGCGGACCCGCGCGGCATCCGCCTGGCCCTTCATCGCCTTCATCACGGCACCGATCACCGCACCGGCGGCCTGCACCTTGCCGTCCTGGATCTTTGCGAGCACGTCGGGCTGAGCCGACAGCGCCTCGTCGATCGCGGCGATGAGGGCACCGTCGTCGGAGACGACCTTCAGCCCGCGCTTCTCGACGACCTCGGCGGGCGAGCCCTCGCCCGCGATGACGCCTTCGAGCACCTGACGGGCCAGACGATCGGTGAGCTCACCGTTCGCGATGAGCGCCGAGAGCTGGGCGACGTCGATGGGCGCGACCAGCGTGTCGGCGGCGACGCCCCGGGTGTTCGCGATGCGGGTGAGCTCACCGGTCCACCACTTGCGCGCGTCCGCGGGCGTCGCACCCGCCGCGATGGTCGCCTCGACGGCATCGAGCAGCTCGCCGTTGACGACGTCCTGGAACTCGAGCTTGGTGAAGCCCCACGCCTCGCGCAGCCGCGCACGCCGCGCCGCCGGGGGCTCGGGCAGGGTGGCGCGCAACTCCTCCACCCAGTCACGGCTCGGTGCGAGCGGCACCAGGTCGGGCTCCGGGAAGTAGCGGTAGTCGTCGGCGTCCGACTTGGGGCGGCCGGCGCTCGTGCTGCCGGTGTCCTCGTGCCAGTGCCGGGTCTCCTGCGTGATCGTGCCGCCTGCCTCGAGGATCGCGGCCTGACGCTGGATCTCATAGCGCACGGCGCGCTCGACCGAGCGCAGCGAGTTGACGTTCTTCGTCTCCGTACGGGTGCCGAGCTTCGTCGTGCCGCGGGGACGCAGCGACACGTTGGCGTCGCAGCGGATGTTGCCCTCCTCCATGCGCGCGTTCGACACACCGAGCGAGCGGACGATGTCACGGATCGCCCCGACGTAGGCACGACCGACCTCGGGTGCGTCGGCCTCCGCGCCCTCGATGATCTTCGTGACGATCTCGACGAGCGGCACGCCGCCGCGGTTGAAGTCCACGAGCGAGTGGTCGGCACCCTGGATGCGGCCGGTCGCCCCGCCGATGTGGGTGAGCTTGCCGGCGTCCTCCTCCATGTGGGCGCGCTCGATCGCGACCGTGACCTCGCGGCCCGACTCGAGCTCGATCGTGACCGATCCCTCGAAGGCGATCGGCTCGTCGTACTGGGAGGTCTGGAAGTTCTTCGCGAGGTCCGGGTAGAAATACTGCTTCCGGGCGAAGCGGCAGTTCTCGGCGATCTCGCAGCCGAGCGCGAGACCGAGACGGATGCTCGACTCCACGGCCTTCCGATTCACCTGCGGCAGACCGCCGGGCAGCCCCAGGCAGGTCGGACAGGTGTTGGTGTTGGCACCCTGGCCGAAGGCGTTCGCGCAGCCGCAGAACATCTTCGTCTTGGTGTTCAGCTCGACGTGGACCTCGAAGCCGAGCACGGGCTCGTACAGCTCGATCGCCTTGTCGTAGTCGAGCAGCGCGTCCTTCGCCATTACTTCACGGCCTCCTTCAGTGCGGGCGCCTGACTGAGCAGGCTGTGTCCCCAGGCATCCGTCAACAGGGTCTCGATCGCGGCGCCGACGGTGTACAGGCGCGCGTCCTCGTGTGCGGGGGCGAGCAGTTGCAGGCCGACCGGCAGTCCGTCCTCAGGGGCGAGCCCCATCGGGATCGCCATGCCGGGGATGCCGGCCAGGTTCGCCGGGATCGTCGTCACGTCGTTGAGGTACATCGCCAGCGGGTCGTCCACGAGCGAGCCGAGCGGGAACGCGGTCGTCGGGGCGGCCGGGCTGATCAGCACGTCGACCGAGGCGAAGGCCGCCGCGAAGTCCCGCTGGATGAGCGTGCGCACCTTCTGGGCGCTGCCGTAGTAGGCGTCGTAGTAGCCCGCGGACAGGGCGTAGGTGCCGAGGATGATGCGGCGCTTCACCTCGGCGCCGAAGCCCGCGTCACGGGTCGTGCTCATCACGCGCTCGATCGTGGCCGGGCCGCCCTCGGGGCGCACCCGCAGGCCGAAGCGCACGGAATCCATCCGCGCGAGGTTGCTGGACGCCTCGGCGGGCAGGATCAGGTAGTAGGCCGCGACGGCATACTCGAAGCTCGGTGCGGTGACCTCGACGACCTCGACGCCGGCCGCCGTCAGCGCGGCGACGGTCTCGTCGAAGCGCTGCTTCACGCCGGCCTGGAAGCCGCCGTTCTGCGCCGACGAGTCCTGGCCGGAGAGCTCGCGCACCACGCCGACCTTGAGGCCCCTCAGCGCCTCGCCCGAGGCGCCCGCGCGGGCGGCGGCGGCCATCGAGGGCCAGACGTCGCCGAGCGAGGTCGAGTCGAGGGGGTCGTGCCCGGCGATGACGTCATGCAGCAGACCGGCGTCGAGCACGGTGCGGCTCACCGGACCGACCTGGTCGAGCGAGCTCGCGAGGGCGATCGCACCGTAGCGGCTCACACCGCCATAGGTGGGCTTGACGCCGACCGAGCCGGTGACGGCCGCGGGCTGACGGATGCTTCCGCCGGTGTCGCTGCCGAGGGCGAGCGGCGCCTCGAACGCGCTGACCGCGGCGGAGGAGCCGCCGCCGGAGCCGCCCGGGGTGCGCGTGAGGTCCCACGGGTTGTGGGTGGGCCCGTAGGCCGAGTGCTCGGTGGAGGAGCCCATCGCGAACTCGTCCATGTTGGTCTTGCCGAGCGGCACGAGGTCGGCATCGCGCAGCTTCGCCACGACGGTCGCGTCATAGGGCGGCAGCCAGCCCTCGAGGATCTTCGAGCCCGCGGTGGAGGGCATGTCCTTCGTGGCCAGCACGTCCTTGATGGCGATCGGCACCCCGGCCAGCGGCCCGAGCTTCTCACCGGCGGCGCGGCGCGCGTCGATTGCGGACGCCGTGGCGAGGGCGTCGGCGGAGACATGGAGGAAGGAGCGGACGTCTCCGTCGACCGCGGCGATGCGATCGAGATGCGCCTGCGTCGCCTCGACGCTGGAGACCTCGCCCGCGGCGAGCTTGTCGGCGAGTTCGGCTGCCGTGAGCCGGATCAGCTCGGTCATCTACTGCTCCTCGTCCAGGATGGCGGCGACCTTGAAGCGGTCGCCCTCGCGCTCGGGCGCACCGGAGAGCGCCTGCTCGACGGTGAGCGACGGGCGCACCTCGTCCTCGCGGAAGACGTTGCTGAGAGGGATCGGGTGGCTCGTGGCCACGACCTCGGGGGTCGCGACCTCGCTGACCTTGGCGATGCTCTCGACGATCTGCGCCAACTCGCCGGTGAGGCTCTCGACTTCGGCCTCGGAGAGGTCGATGCGGGCCAGACCCGCGAGGTGGCGCACCAGATCGGCGCTAATTTCAGACATGCTGCTCCGTCGAATGTGCGTAGCGGGTGATGATCTCAGTCTAGTTTGGCGGGCTCGGGCGATCAGACGAAGGTCGAGGCCGGGGATGCCTCGACGCGGGCCCCCGCTCGCGGCTACGTTGGGGTGTCTTCACAGCGGAATGGAGAGACCGTGGCCCCCTGGTTCGACTCGCTCGGCGCGCTCCTCGTGCTCGCGTTCTACCTCGCCCTCTTCGTGGGCGGCGTATGGGCACTGTACGGGGTGGTACGGAGCGCCGTCCGTTCCGCGATGGACGATCACTTCCGCAAGGTGCAGTGGTACGAGGAGACAGGCCTCTGGTACAGCGGCCGTCCGCCGAAGGGGCTTCCTGGTGCGACGCAGCTGAGTCGCGCGGAGCGAAAGGATCTGCCGAGGAACGCCCGCCCCGAGCAGGGTTCGTAGCCGGGCGCCGAACGGGGCCCCGGGCCGTTCACCGCCCCGAGCCGCTCACAACTCGAGGGCGCCGGGCCCCTGCGTGACGAGGACCGCGAACTGAGCCGCGTCCAGGATCGGGATGCCGAGCTCCTCCGCCTTGCCGAGCTTGGAGCCGGCCCCCGGGCCCGCGGCGACGTAATCGGTCTTCTTCGAGACGCTCGAGGCGGCTTTGCCGCCGGCCGCGATGATCGCCTCCTTCGCCTCGTCGCGCGTGAAGCCCTCGAGGCTTCCCGTCGCGACGATCGTGAGGCCGCTGAGCACCCCGCCCTCGACGATGGCCGCCCCCGGGCCGGGGTGCCCCGGCGTCGTGAAACGCACGCCGGCCGCGGCCCAGCGCTCGACGATCTCGCGATGCCAGTCGACCTCGAACCAGTCGATGAGCGCCTGCGCGATGATGCCGCCGACGCCCTCGACCTCGGCGAGCTCGTCCACGGATGCCGCGCGGATCGCGTCGAGTGAGCCGAAGTAGCCCGCCAGGGCGCGGGCGGCCACGGGCCCGACGTGCCGGATGTTGAGTGAGACGAGGATCCGCCAGAGCTCCTTGGTCTTGGCCTTCTCCAGCTCGTCCAGCAGGGTGAGCGCCTGCGCCGACGGGTGGACGACGGGGTGGGTCTTGGTGAGCCCCGCCTTGCGGCGCTCCGCGGCGTCCATTCCGGCGGCCTCGGGCGGGTACTCCAGCTCGACGCGGCGGAAAGGGGTGCGCACCCGCGTCTCGCCGTCCTCGTCCTCCGTGGCCATGCCGGTCTCGACGTCGCGGACCACGACCTCGATCGGCAGCAGATCGTCGATCGTCAGCTCGAACAGGCCCGCCTCGGTCACGAGCGGCGGGGTCGTGGGCTTCAACGGCTGGGTGAGCGCCGCCGCCGCGACCTCCCCCAGCGCCTCGATGTCGAGCGCCCCCCTGCTGCCGATGTGCTCGACGCGACCGCGCACCTGAGCGGGGCACGACTTGGCGTTCGGGCAGCGCAGATCGACGTCGCCCTCCTTCGCCGGTGCGAGCCTCGTCCCGCACTCCGGGCAGAGCTCGGGCATCACGAACTCGCGCTCGCTCCCGTCGCGCTTCTCGACGACGGGTCCGAGCACCTCGGGGATGACGTCGCCCGCCTTGCGCAGCACGACCGTGTCGCCGATGAGCACACCCTTGGCCTTCACCACGTCCTGGTTGTGCAGGGTCGCCTGACGTACGGTGGAGCCTGCGACGCGCACCGGAGCCATCACGGCGAACGGCGTGGCGCGGCCCGTGCGGCCGACCGACACGACGATGTCGAGCAGCTTCGTCTGCACCTCCTCAGGCGGGTACTTGAAGGCGATCGCCCAGCGCGGCGCGCGGCTCGTCGCCCCCATCTCGCCGTGCAGGGCGAGCTCGTCGACCTTGACGACGATGCCGTCGAGCTCGTGCTCGACCGAGTGGCGCTGCGCGCCGTAGTGCTCGACGAACTCGACGACCTCGTCGACCGTCGTGCACACCCGGTTGTGCGGGCTCGTGGGCAGCCCCCACGAGGACAGCAGGCCGTAGACCTCGCTCTGCGCGGCCACGGGCGGGTCGGGCCAGGCGCCGATGCCGTGCACGTACAGCCGCAGCGACGCAAGACGGGCGACGGATGCCTCGCGCTCGAGCGCCGTCTTCTTCTTCTCCAGCTGCTGCCGCAGGCCGCCGCTCGCGGCGTTGCGCGGATTCGCGAAGGCCGGGAAGCGCCGCCCGGCCGCGGTCTTCGCCCTCTCCGCGTCGAAGGCGCCGCTGCCCCCTCTGGCGGCGTGCCGCTCCCGCGCCTGGACCACGTACCTCTCGCGCAGCTCGGCCTGCAGCTCGTTCAGCCGTTCGAACGCGGCGACGGGGATGAACACCTCGCCGCGCACCTCGACGAGCGCGGGATGCCCCGACCCCGACAGCCGCTCGGGAATGTCGGCGAGCTTCAGCGCGTTCTCCGTCACGATCTCGCCGATGCGGCCGTCGCCACGGGTCGCCGCCGAGGTCAGCACCCCGTGCTCGTAGCGCAGGCTGATGGCGAGCCCGTCGATCTTGAGCTCGGTGAGCCATTCGACCTTCCGGCCGGCGAGCTCCTGCGCCTTCGCGCACCACTCGCGCAGCTCCTCGATCGAGAAGACGTTGTCAAGGCTCAGCATGCGCTCGGCGTGCTCGATCGTCGCGAGCCCGGTCTCCTCCGCAGCGCCGACGGTCTGCGTGGGCGAGTCCTGGCTCGCCAGCTCCGGGAAGAGTCGCTCGAGCTCCTCCAGACGATGCATCCAGCCGTCGTAGGTGGCGTCGTCGACCAGCGACGCGTCCGCCCCGTAGTAGGCCTCGCGCGCACCGATAATGCGCTCGCTCAGCTCAGCGACCTCGGCCGCCGCCTGCTGCTGGGTCAGTTCTGCCACCCACCCAGACTAGGAGGAACCACCGACAGGGGCAGGCCGTTGACGCGGCTGCTACCGCTGTGCAGGCACTGCGCTCACGGTGCGGTCGATCGTCGTCTGGCCGAGCACACGTGTGCCCAGGTAGAGCACCGCGGTCTGGCCGGGGGCGACGCCGTTCAGGGGCGCGTCGGGGGTGACGATGAGCTCGCCGTCGCGCAGCACCGCCACGGCGGGCACCGGGTCCGCGTGGGCGCGGATCTGCACCTCGCACGCGAACGGGGTCGCCGCGTCCGCGGGCGCGAGCCCCGCCCAGGTGAAGCGCGAGCCCGCGATCTCGGCGATGTCGAGCGCCTCCTTCGGGCCGACGACGACCGTGTTCGTGGCGGGGCGGACCTCCAGCACGAAGCGAGGCCGGCCGTCGGGTGCCGGGACCGTGAGGTTCAGGCCGCGACGCTGCCCGACCGTGAAGGCGTGGGCGCCCTGGTGCTCGCCGACCCGCTCGCCCGAGCGGTCCACGATCGCGCCGTTGGAGATGCCGACGTGCTCGCCGAGCCAACCGCGAGTGTCGCCGTCGGGGATGAAGCAGATGTCGTGCGAGTCGGGCTTGTGCGCCGTCGCGAAGCCGCGCGCCTCGGCCTCCGCCCGGACCTCGGCCTTCGAGGGCGTCGCGCCGAGCGGGAACATGGCGTGGGCGAGCTGCTCGGTGGTGAGCACGCCCAGCACATAGGACTGATCCTTCGCCCAGGCGGCCGCCCGATGCAGTTCGCGGTGGCCCGCGGCATCCGTCACGATCGACGCGTAGTGGCCCGTGACCACCGCGTCGAAGCCGAGCGCGACCGCCTTCTCCAACAGCGCCGCGAACTTGATCCTCTCGTTGCAGCGCATGCAGGGGTTCGGCGTGCGACCGGCCTGGTATTCGGCGACGAAGTCGTCGACGACGTCGGCCTTGAACCGCTCGGAGAAGTCCCAGACGTAGAACGGGATGCCGATCAGATCGGCGACGCGCCGGGCGTCCATCGCATCCTCGATCGTGCAGCAGCCGCGGCTGCCGGTGCGCAGGGTTCCCGGCATGCGGGACAGCGCGAGGTGGACGCCCACGACGTCATGCCCGGCGTCCTTCGCACGCGCGGCGGCGACGGAGGAGTCCACTCCCCCGCTCATGGCCGCCAGCACCCGCATGCCGTCCAGTCTACGAGAAGGTGCTCGCACGCTCCCCGAACCGGCTGAGCGGGGGCTGTCCTCCGTATCTCCGCGCGGCGACCGCTCGACGGCCGCGCTGCAGGCCGCTGCCGGATGCTTCGCAGACGACGGCGGCGTGGAGGCACCCGAGCCCCGCGCCGCCGGGGTAGCGTCGTTGCCGTGACTTCTCCGACCGCGCCCCTTCAGGCATCCCGGCCCGCCAATCTGCCGCTCAAGGACCGTCCGTTCGACATCGTCTTCCTGGTGATCTTCACGGTCTTCATCGTCACCTGCGTCATCAGCGACTCCGTCGAGGGTCTGGGCCTCGACCAGGTCGCCGACTCGCCGAACGTGCTCGTGCAATGGAACTACTGGTACGCCTCGAACTTCGACCCGCTGTACCAGTCCCACCCGATCTGGCTGCGCTTCATCTCCGGCACCTCGGCCTTCGGCTACATCCTCTTCTACGTGTTCCTCGACATCTCGATCCTGCGCGCCTGGAACTGGATCCAGCTGCCGAGCGTGATCTACGCGACGATGATCATCTCGCTCACCGGCATCCCGATCTTCGGGGTGGAGCTGTTCGGACCGGCCGGCCAGGCCACCCCGAATGTCGGCGTGTTCCTCGCCTTCAACCTGCCGTACATCGTCTTCCCGCTCCTGCTGCTGATCCGGATGCGCACGCCGCTGCCGTTCACGCGGAAGTGGTGAGCGCAGGCACCGGCTCCGCCTGAGCCACGCCGCGTTCCCGCGCGAGGCTCGTGCCCTCGACGTCGAGCTGCGGCAGAAGACGCTGCAGCCACGCCGGCAGCCACCAGGCGGCCCTTCCGAACAGCGTCATGAGTGCGGGCACCAGCACCATGCGCACGACGAACGCGTCCATCAGCACGCCGATCGCAAGGGCGAACGCGATGGGCCGGATCGTCGCGTCACCCGTGATCTCGCCGTTTCCGAACACCCCGACCATGATGAGGGCCGCGGCGGCGACGACCTTCGCGCCGTTGCCGAAGCCGTGCGCGATCGCGGCGTGCGGTTCGTCGCCGTGCGCGTGCCGTTCGCGCATGCCCGAGACCAGGAACATCTCGTAGTCCATCGACAGGCCGAAGAGCACCCCGACCACGAGGATCGGCAGGAAGCTCAATAGCGGCGCGGCCGGGTCGACCCCGAACACCGGCCCGAGCCAGCCCCATTGGAAGACGGCGACGGTGGCGCCGAGCGTGGCGCCGATGCTGAGCAGGAAGGTCAGTGTCGCCTTGAGCGGGATGAGCAGGGAGCGGAACACGATCATCATGAGCAGGAAGGCGAAGCCCGCGACCAGGCCGAGGTAGAGCGGCAGCGCGCGTCCGAGCCGGCTCGAGACGTCGATCGCGACCGCCGTCTGGCCCGTCACCTCCAGTCGGGGCGCACCCTGGGCGCTCCGGGCGACGGATGCCTCGCGCAGGCGCGTGACGAGCGTCTCGGTCGCGGCGTCGTCCGGCCCGCTCGTCGGGATCACCGTGAGCAGGGCGTCCGAGCCCCTCACCCCGGCGGAAACGACGTGAGCGACGTCTGTGACCGTCGAGAGCGTCTGGACGAGCGAGGCCGTCCCCGCCTGCGTCGCGGGGCCGTCGTAGTGCGCGAGCACCTCGATCGGCCCGTTGACGCCCGCGCCGAAGCCAGTGGCGAGCAGGTCGTATGCCCGACGCTCCGTGGCATGCGACGGCTGGCTGCCGTCGTTCGGCAGGCCGAGACGCATGCTCGCGAGCGGCAGTGCGCAGACGACGAGCAGCGCGACGCTCGCGGCGGCGTAGACGACCGGATGCCGCGCGACGCTGCCCATCCAGCCGGAGGCGAGCCGCGTGCTGTGTTTCACCGTGCCGTTCAGCATCCGCCTGCGCGTGCGCGTGCCCAGCACGCGCTGCCCGGCCAGCGACAGCAGCGCCGGCGTGAGGGTGAGCGAGACGAGCAGCGCGACAGCGATCGCGAAGGCGCCGGCGAGGCCCATCTGCGTGAGGAATCCGACGTTCACCACCGCGAGGCCCGCGAGCGCGATGACGACCGTGACGGCCGCGAAGAACACCGCGCTGCCCGCCGTGCCGACCGCGAGCGGGATGGACTGCCTTGACGTCATGCCCTCGAGCAGCTGCCGGCGGTGCCTGCTCACGATGAAGAGCGAGTAGTCGATGCCGACAGCGAGCCCGAGCAGGATCGCGAGCGTCGGGGCGACCGAGTTGAGCGAGACGAACGAGGTCGCGGCGTAGATGCCCATGAGACTCGTGCCGAGGCCGATGAGCGCCGAGAGGAGCGGGAGTCCCGCGGCGATGAGCGTGCCGAAGGTGACCAGCAGCACGATCAGTGCGATGAGGATGCCGGCGAGTTGGCTGCCCCCAGCGGCCGGCTCCTCGGTCAGCCCGCTCGCCGCCTCGAGCTGCAGCCCGGGGCCGCGGGCCGCGTCCACGGCGGCGGTGATGCCCTTCTTCGTCGCGTCGGAGGCCGTGGAGTGCGTCAGCGCCAGCGGGAGGTAGCCGATCCGGCCGCCTGGGGACAGCGCCTGCGCGCCCTGCGCGCCGCTCGTGAACGGGTCGGGCGCCGCCGCGACACCGGGGACCCTCGCGAGCGCCACGCTCAGCTCGGCGACCGTCCGGCGATCCGCCGAGGTGAGCTTCTCGCCCTTCGGAGCCGCGAAGACGATGTCGCCGCCCCCGCCCTGCCCGCCGAACTCATGGTCGACGGTGGTGAGGGTCGAGACCGACGGCAGTCCGTCGATGTCGAAGGAGTCGCTCATGGGCTGGGAGAGGCGGGTGCCGGCGAGCACCGCGACCGCGAGGATGACGAGCCAAGCGGCCATCACCCACCAACGGCGCCGTGCGCTGAACGCGCCGATACGGGAGAGGAGACGTGCCATGCCCCCATGCTCGGCGCGCACGCAGACCGCCAGAACCACCTCAGGGTGGAGCCCGGGTGGAGAGCCGGGTGGAGCTCGGGTGGAGGCGAGCGGGCGGCACGCGGCGCGGCGCGCGGGCCTAGGCCGTGAACCCCGCCCGGGCGGCCCGCTCATAGGCGCCGGGCAGCGCCGCGAGGAACGCGTCGACGTCCGACTCGGTCGAGGTGCGGCCGAGCGTGATGCGCAAGGAGCCCGCGGCCTCCTCGGCAGGCCGGCCCATGGCGAGCACGACGTGCGATGGCTCGGGGATGCCGGCCTGACAGGCCGAGCCCGTCGACACCGCGACACCGGCGGCGTCGAGCAGGAACAGCAGCGAGTCGCCCTGCGCGCCGGGGAAGGTGAAGTGCGCGTTGCTCGCGACGCGGGCCGCCCCCTCCGGCCCGGACAGCCGCGCCGTGGGGACGGCGGCGTGCACCCCCGCGATCAGGCGGTCGCGGAGCGCCGCGAGCCGCGCGCTCTCTGCGCCGAGGGCCGCGACGGCGAAGGAGGCGGCGACGGCGAAGCTGACGGCGGCCGCGACGTCCTGCGTCCCCGAGCGCACATTGCGCTGCTGACCGCCGCCGTGCACGATCGGCACCACGCTCGCCGTGCGGGACAGCGCGAGCGCGCCGATGCCGACCGGGCCGCCGATCTTGTGGGCGGACACCGAGAGGGCGGAGGCGCCGAGGGCGCGGAACGAGATCGGCAGGCGGCCGTAGGCGGCGACGGCGTCGACGTGGAACGGGACGCCGGCCGACGCGGCACGCGCGGCAAGCTCGGCGACGGGCTCGATCGTGCCCACCTCGTTGTTGACCCACAGGGCGGAGGCGACGGCGACGTCGCCGGCCGCGAGCGCCTCGGCCCAGGCATCCGCCCGCACGAAGCCCTGCCCGTCGAGCGGCACCCAGGCCGCTCGCGCGCCCTCGTGCGCGACGAGCCACTCGACCGTGTCGAGCGTGGCGTGGTGCTCGCCCGCCGGCACCACGACGCCGGCCGCGGGCGAGGCCCAGAACATGCCCTTGAGGGCGAGGTTGATCGCCTCCGTGCCGCCGGAGGTGAAGACCACCTCGATCGGGTCGCAGCCGAGGGATGCGGCGACCGCCTCGCGCGACTCCTCGAGCATCCGCCGCGCATGCTGACCGGCGGAGTGGATGGACGAGGGATTGCCCACTTCGCTCATCGCGCGCGCGTAGGCCTCGATGGCTTCGGGAAGCATCGGCGTCGTCGCTGCGTGGTCCAGGTACACCGCCACGATCACTACTGTAGACACCATGTCTGAACCGGTTCCGGCACCGCCGCTCGGCGTGACCCTCTCCGAAGCCGGCGGGACGCTCGGGGTGTGGAGTCAGAACGCCTCGAAGATCGAGCTGTGCCTCTTCGACGCGAAGGACCCGGACTGGGTGACCGAGGTCGTGCCGCTGGTCACGGGCGCCGGCTCCGTGTGGTCCGCGAGCTCCGCGCGCCTCGCCCCCGGCGTCCGCTACGCGCTGCGCGTGGACGGCCCGCAGGGCCCGCGCAACGCCTTCGACCCCCGCAGCTATCTGCTCGACCCTTACGCCCGCGGTGTGGGCCAGGTACACGCGAACGACTGGCGCAGCGCCGTCGTCGACGAGTCCTTCGACTGGGGCACCTCGCGGAAGCCGGGGTACCTGATGGACCGCACGGTCGTCTACGAGGCGCACGTCAAGGGCTTCTCGAAGCTGAACCCGGACGTCCCGGAGGAGCTGCGCGGCAGCTACGCGGGCCTCGCCCACCCCGCCTCGATCGACTACCTCACGGGCCTCGGCATCACGGCGGTCGAGCTGCTGCCGATCCACTCCTTCGTCTCCGAGCAGCGCCTCACCCGGCAGGGTCTCGTCAACTACTGGGGCTACAACACGGTGTCGTTCTTCGCGCCGCACGCGGCCTACGCCACCAAGGCGGCGCAGGCCGCGGGCGCGAGCGCGGTGCTGCGCGAGTTCAAGGGCATGGTGAAGCTGCTGCACGAGGCGGGCATCGAGGTCATCCTCGACGTCGTCTACAACCACACGAGCGAAGAGGGCATCGGCGGCCCGCGCTCGAGCCTGCGCGGCATCGACAACTCGAGCTACTACCGTCAGCTCGACGACGGCACCTACTACGACGTGACCGGCTGCGGGAACACCGTCGACTTCGGGCAGGCCGTGAGCCGCGAGCTCGTGCGCGACTCGCTGCGCTACTGGGCGAACGTCTGTCAGATCGACGGCTTCCGCTTCGACCTCGCCGCCACGCTGGGCCGTGACGAGGCCGGCGCCTTCAGCCGTGACCACCCGCTGCTGAACGGCCTGATCGACGACGAGAAGCTCCAGGGCGTGAAGCTCATCGCCGAGCCCTGGGACGTCGGCCTCGGCGGCTGGCAGACCGGCAACTTCCCCGCGCACTGGAGCGAGTGGAACGACCGCTACCGCGACCGGGTGCGGCAGTTCTGGCTGCGCGACATCGCGGATGCCCGCACGAGCGGCTCCGCGACGACGGGCATCGGCGGCTTCGCCACCCGTCTCGCCGGCTCCTCGAACACCTTCAGCGCGGAGCGCGGGCCGCTGGCATCCGTCAACTTCGTCACCGCCCACGACGGCTTCACGCTCGCCGACCTCGTCTCCTACGACACCAAGCACAACCTCGGCAACGGCGAGTTCAACCGCGACGGCACCGACAACAACCGCTCCTTCAACCACGGTGCGGAGGGACCGACCACCGACCCCGAGGTCCTCGCCGCGCGGCGGAAGGCGATGCGCAACCTGATGGGAACGCTGCTGCTCTCAGCCGGGGTGCCCATGATCACGGCCGGCGACGAGGTCGCGCGCACCCAGTTGGGCAACAACAACGCCTACTGCCACGACGACGAGCTGACCTGGCTCGGCTGGGAGCATGACGCGGACGCCGCGAACCTGCGCGCCGTGACGACCGAGCTCATCCGGCTGCGCCGGGAGAACCCAGCGCTGCGACCGGTGCGCTACGCCGTGCTGGGCGAGCGGGTGCCGCAGGCGAGCCAGATGGACTGGTACGACGCCGGCGGCAACACGATGGACATCGACGACTGGCAGGACCCCTCGCAGCGAACCCTGCAGTACCTCGCCGCCTCGACGCCCGAGTTCGAGGAGTTCAACCGCATCCTGCTGATCGTTCACGGCGTGGAGACGTCCGCCGAGGTGACGCTGCCCGTGCACCCCGGGGTCGACGGTTACGAGCTGCTCTGGGACAGCGCCGACGAGACCCCGAAGACCGCGACGACGAGCTTCCGGCCCGGCCAGGCCGTCACGGTCTCCCCCGCGTCGCTGCAGCTCTTCCGCTGCAGCGGAACCGACGAGGGCTGAGCGCCCGCGCGGGCGCCGCGCCCGCCCCGCTCAGCCCGCGCTCGCGACCAGCCCCAGCTCGGCGTCGGAGGCGAGCAGCTCGCTCTTCGGCAACACCCGCACGGTGTAGCCGAACGCCCCGGCCCGGTCGAGCACCACGGTGCCCGTGAACGGCAGGGTCCCCGCACCGTCCTGCACGGCGGGGTCGCTGTCCAGCACCAGGTCCTGGCTGCGCAGCTCGGTGATCTCGTCGCTCGTCTCGCTGTGGCCGTAGACGACCTGCACATGCACGTCGTCCGGGGCGAGCGCGCCGAGCGTGACGTGGGCGCGCAGGTGCAGCTCGTCGCCGACCTGCGGCACCGAGTCGAGGCCGCCGGACTCCACGTGCGCCACCGACACCTGCGGCCACGCCTGGGCGAGCTTCGCCTTCCAGACCGAGAGCGAACGGGCCGCCGCGTACTTGTCCGCCGCCATCTTGACGGCGAAGTGGTGCGCGGGCGTGTAAAGCTCCGTGACGTACTGCTTCACCATGCGGTCGGCTGAGAGCTCCGGCGAGAGCGTCTTCAGGCTGTAGCGCACGTGGCCGAGCCACTGGCTCGGCACACCGTCCTCATCGCGCTCGTAGAACAGCGGCGCGATCTGATGCTCGATCAGGTCGTAGAGCGCGCCGGCCTCGAGCGCGTCGCGCTCGGCCGAGTCGCCGGCCGCGTCCGCCGAGGGGATCGCCCAGCCGTTCGTGCCGTCGTAGTACTCGTCCCACCAGCCGTCGAGGATGGACAGGTTGAGCGAGCCGTTGAGCGCCGCCTTCATGCCGCTCGTGCCGCAGGCCTCCATGGGGCGCAGCGGGTTGTTCAGCCAGATGTCCGTGCCCGGGTAGAGGGTCTGCGCCATCGTGATGTCGTAGTTCGGCAGGAAGACGATGTGGTCGCGCACCTCCGGGGTGTCCGCGAACTCGTAGATCTCCTGGATGAGGCGCTTGCCCTCGTCGTCGGCCGGGTGCGCCTTGCCCGCGATGACAATCTGCACGGGCCGCTCCGGGTCGAGCAGGATCTTCGTGAGGCGCTCCTTGTCGTGCAGCATCAGCGTCAGCCGCTTGTAGGTCGCGCCGCGCCGGGCGAAACCGATCGTCAGCCACTCGGGGTTCAGCACCTGCTCGGTCCAGGCCGGCGCGATGCCGCCCGTCACCTCGTGCGAGGCGCGCACCCGGCGCCGGGCGTCGGCGACCATCGTCGCCCGCATCTCGTTGCGCACGGCCCACAGCTCGGCATCCGTCACCGCATCGCTCTGCCAGTCGGCGACGGTCGTGTCGCCCGTGCCGAGCCGCGACTCGGCGAGGGCGACGAGTGTGGAGTCCACCCAGGTCGGGGCGTGCACGCCGTTGGTGACCGAAGTGATCGGCACCTCCTCGGAGTCGAAGCCGGGCCACAGCCCGTTGAACATGGCGCGGGAGACGCGGCCGTGCAGCTTCGCGACGCCGTTGGCGTGCTGCCCGAGGCGCAGCCCGAGCGCCGCCATGTTGAAGACGTTCGCCGCCCCGCCCATCTGCGTCTCGCTGCCCAGCGGAAGCGCCTGGTCGAGCATCACGCCGGGCAGGAGCTCCGGGGTCGAGAAGTAGCGCTCCATCAGCGGCATCTCGAAGCGGTCGATGCCGGCGGGCACGGGCGTGTGGGTCGTGAAGATGGTGCCGGCGCGCACGGCCTGCAGCGCTTCGTCGAAGCTCAGTCCCTCGCCGATCAGGTTGGAGATGCGCTCCAGGCCCTGGAAGCCCGCGTGCCCCTCGTTGGCGTGGAAGACCGTCGGCGCCGCGAGACCGAGCAGCTCCGTGGCCACGGCGATGGCGCGCACACCCCCGATGCCGAGCAGGAGCTCCTGCAGCAGCCGGTGCTCCCCGCCGCCGCCGTAGAGGCGGTCGGTGACGGAGCGCAGCTCCTCGCTGTTCTCGCGGATGTTGGTGTCGAGCATCAGCAGCTTGACGCGGCCGACGTCGGCGACCCAGATCCGGGCGGAGAGGGAGCGGCTGTCGGGCAGCGCGAGCGAGACGCGCGCGGCCATGCCGTCCGGGCGACGCAGCACGGACAGCGGCAGGCCGTCGGGGTCGAGCACCGGATAGGCCTCCTGCTGCCAGCCGTCGCCGGAGACCGACTGCCGGAAGTAGCCGGAGCGGTAGAACAGGCCGACGCCGATGAGCGGGATGCCCAGATCGGATGCCGACTTCAGGTGGTCGCCGGCGAGGATGCCGAGACCACCGGAGTACTGGGGCAGCGCCGCGGCGACGCCGAACTCGGCCGAGAAGTACGCGACGGACTCCGGCGCCCCCTCGAGCCCCTGGTACCAGCGCGGCTCGGAGATGTAGCGCCGCAGATCGTCGCGGAGCTCGTTCGCCCACTGCACGAAGCCCGGGTCGTTCGCGAGCTGCTCGAGCCGGGCGGGCTCGACGGCGCCGAGAAGCTGGATCGGGTCGTGGCTCGCATGCCACGCCTCCTCCGAGATGGACCGGAACAGCCGGCGCGTCGGCTCGTGCCACGACCAGCGCAGATTGAGCGCGAGTTCTTCGAGGGCGGACAGTGCTTCGGGGATGACGGCGCGGACGGTGAACCTGCGGATGGCCTTCACGTCGCACACACTAGCGAGGACACGTTTCCTTCCGGTATCCGGGACGAGACACGATAGGTTCGCATCGTGGCGAAAGACACGGATGCCTTCACTCCGGTGCTGGGCCGGATCCCGCTCCTCGAGCCGGCCCCGGAGGTCGACGGCGGGGCGTTCCCCGCGAAGGCCTTCGCCGGCGAGGTCGTCCCGTTCGAGATCACCGCGTTCCGCGAGGGCCACGATCTGATCGGCGTCGATCTGCTGCTGCGCGATCCCTCCGGCGAGCAGACCACCCATCGCATGCATCCGCTCGGCGCGGAGCACCCTGACCGCTGGGGCGCCCTCGCCCTGCTCGAGGCGGAGGGCGAGTGGCGCTTCCGCATGCAGGCGTGGGCCGACGAGTGGGCGAGCTGGCGGGCCGTTGCGGACAAGAAGGTCCCGGCGGGCGTCGACATCGCCGTGACCTTCCTGGAGGGCGCCGAGCTCGCCGAGCGCGCGTCCAAGGACAAGCGCCGGCAGAAGGCCGAGCGCCGCTACCTCTCCGACGTGGCCGCCGCCCTGAGCGACGAAGGCCGCTCCGCCCAGGAGCGTCTCGCCACGGCCGCGGAGGCCCGCCTCGACCAGGTGATGACCGAGCGGCCGGTCGTCAGCCTCCAGACCCTCTCGCAGACCCGCCGGATCGTCGTGCAGCGCGCGCGCGCCGGCGTCGGTGCGTGGTACGAGTTCTTCCCCCGCTCCGTAGGGGCCAAGAAGCGCCCGGACGGCTCCTGGCAGTCCGGCACCTTCCGCACCGCCGCGCTGCGCCTGCCGGAGATCGCGGCGATGGGCTTCGACGTCGTGTACCTGCCGCCGATCCATCCGATCGGAAGCTCCTACCGCAAGGGGCCGAACAACGCCCTGACGGCGGGTCCGAACGATCCGGGCTCGCCGTGGGCCATCGGCGGCCCGGACGGCGGCCACGACGCGATCCACCCCGATCTCGGCACCGTCGAGGACTTCCGCCACTTCCTCGGGAAGGCCGAGCTCTCCGGCCTCGAGGTCGCACTCGACCTGGCGCTGCAGGCCTCCCCCGACCACCCCTGGGTCGCCGCGCATCCCGAGTGGTTCACCACGCTGCCCGACGGCACGATCGCCTACGCCGAGAATCCGCCGAAGAAGTACCAGGACATCTACCCGCTCAACTTCGACAACGACTACAAGGGCCTGCGTGCCGAGGTGCGCCGCGTCGTCGAGCACTGGGTCGGGCTCGGGGTCAGGATCTTCCGCGTCGACAACCCTCATACCAAGCCGCTGCGGTTCTGGGAGTGGCTCATCCACGACGTCAACACCGCGCACCCCGAGGTCGTCTTCCTCGCCGAGGCCTTCAGCCGCCCCGCCGTCATGCAGACGCTCGCCAAGGCGGGCTTCCAGCAGTCGTACTCCTACTTCGCCTGGCGCAACACGAAATCGGAGCTCGAGGAGTTCCTCACCACGATCTCGCGGGAGTGGGCGCCGTACTACCGGCCGAACCTCTTCGTGAACACGCCCGACATCCTCACCGAGTACCTGCAGTTCGGCGGGCGGCCCGCCTTCAAGATCCGCGCCGCCCTCGCCGCGACCGCGGCCCCGCTGTGGGGCGTCTACTCCGGCTTCGAGCTCTACGAGTCCGTCGCGCGCACCGGCGCCGAGGAGTACATCGACAACGAGAAATACGAGTACAAGCCCCGCGACTACAGCCGCGCGCTCGCCTCCGGCGACTCCCTCGCGCCGTACCTGACGATGCTGAACCAGGCTCGCGACGCCCACCCGGCGCTGCGGCAGCTGCGCAACCTGGTGCTGCACGGCTCCGAGGACGACGCCGTGCTGGTCTACTCCAAGCACCTCGACGGCCGGTTCACGCGCTCGGGCCGCTCCGACACCGTCATCGTCGTCGCGAACGTCGACCCGCACTCCGTGCGCGAGACGGTCGTGCACCTCGACGAGACGGCCCTCGGGCTCCGGCCCGGCGCGGAGTTCGAGGTGCGCGACCTCGTCACGGGACAGCGCTGGACGTGGTCGGCGCGCAACTACGTGCGCCTCGACGCCTTCGCCGAGCCTGTGCACATCCTCCATGTGAAGGAGCCCGGATGATGAGCACCATGACCCTGCCCCGCATCGCCGACGACACCCTGCGGGCGATCGCCGAGGGGCGCCATCACGAACCGCACGCCGTGCTGGGCCAGCATCCGATCGCCGCCGGCAGGGTGACCGACCCCGTCACCGTCATCCGCGCGCTGCGCCCGCTCGCGCGCCGCGTCACCGCCGTGCTCGACTCCGGCCCGCGCGTCGAGCTCGCCCACCTCGGCCACGGGATCTGGCAAGGCGTGTCGATCACGGGCCTCGCGGACTACCTGATCGAGGCGAGCTACGACGACGGCTCGGTCTACACCGCCGACGACCCCTACCGCTTCTCCCCCACGCTCGGCGAGGGCGACACCTGGCTCATCCAGCAGGGGCGGCACGAGGAGCTGTGGAACGCCCTCGGCGCGCACGTGCGCGAGCACTGGGGCGTGCATGCATCGTTCGCGGGCGTCTCCTTCGCTGTCTGGGCGCCGAACGCGACGGCGGTGCGCGTCGTCGGCGACTTCAACGGCTGGGACGGCACGCAGCACGCGATGCGCACCATGGGCCCGAGCGGCGTGTGGGAGCTGTTCGTGCCCGGGCTCGCCGCCGGCGCGCTGTACAAGTTCGACATCCGCACGCAGTCCGGCGAGTGGGTCCGCAAAGCCGACCCGCTCGCGCAGTTCACCGAGGTGCCGCCCGCCACCGCCTCGGTCGTCGGCGTGAGCGGCTACGCCTGGGGCGACGGCGACTGGATGGAGACGCGCCGCACGAGCCACCACGACAAGCCGCTGTCGATCTACGAGCTGCACCTCGGCTCGTGGCGGCCCGGGCTCTCCTACCGCGCGGCCGCCGATCAGCTCATCGAGTACGTCACCTGGCTCGGGTTCACGCACGTCGAGTTCATGCCGCTCGCCGAGCATCCGTTCTCGGGCTCCTGGGGCTACCAGGTCACGGGCTACTACGCGGCCACCAGCCGCTTCGGCCACCCCGACGATCTGCGCTATCTGATCGACCGGCTGCACCAGGCAGGCATCGGCGTGATCATGGACTGGGTGCCCGGCCACTTCCCCAAGGACGACTGGGCGCTCGCGCGCTTCGACGGGCAGCCGCTCTACGAGCACCCGGACCCCCGCCTCGGCGAGCAGAAGGACTGGGGCACCTACGTCTTC
>DASWPQ010000029.1:0-14834 GCA_036398375.1 Gryllotalpicola sp. | reverse complement strand
GGTGCGTGGCGATGACCACGTCGACGGTGCCATCGGCCATGCCCGCGATGGTCTCGCGCGCCTCTTTGTCGGTCTGGAACCGGCTGAGCGGACGCAGGTGCACCGGGAAGCCGGCGAAGCGCTCCTGGAAGGTCTCGAGATGCTGCCGCACGAGCAGCGTCGTCGGCACGAGCACGGCGACCTGCTTGCCGCCCTGCACCGCCTTGAACGCCGCCCGCACCGCGATCTCGGTCTTGCCGAAGCCGACGTCGCCCGAGACGAGCCGGTCCATCGGGATCGGCCGCTCCATGTCGGCCTTGACCTCGTCGATGGTCTGCAGCTGGTCAGGCGTCTCCACGAAGGGGAAGGCGTCCTCGAGCTCCTGCTGCCAGGGCGTGTCTGGCGGGAAGGCGAAGCCCTTGGCGGCCATCCGCGCCGAGTACAGCTTGACGAGCTCGACGGCGATGTCGCGCACCGCCCGGCGTGCCTTCGACTTCGCCTGCGCCCAGTCCGAGCCGCCCATCTTCGACAGCGCCGGCTCCTCGCCGCCGACGTAGCGGGTGAGCAGGTCGAGCTGGTCGGTGGGGACGTAGAGCTTGTCGCCCGGGTAGCCGCGCTTGGACGGCGCGTACTCCAGCACGAGGTACTCGCGCTTCGTCTTGACGGCGTTGCGGCCGCCGCTGGAGACTTCGCGCTGCACGAGCTCGACGAACCGCCCGATCCCGTGGGTCTGGTGCACGACGATGTCGCCGGGCTTGAGCTGCAGCGGGTCGACGACGTTCTTGCGGCGGCTGCCGAGCTTCTTGGCCTGGCGGCTGTCATAGCCGATGGTGCGACCGTAGAACTCGGTCTCCCCGACGAGGGCGAGCTTCTCCCCCGGCAGCTCGAAGCCGTGCTCGACGGCCGCCTTCACGAGGTAGGCGACGCCGGCCTCGGCATCCGCCGGGTAGTCGTCGACCACGCGCGCGGCGAGCCCCGCCTCGGAGAGCACGTCGGCCGCCCGCCCGACCAGCCCCTGGCCGGCGGCGGCGATCGTGACGCGCCAGCCGCCCCCGAGCAGCTCGCGCACGTGCTCGAGCGCGCCGGTGACGTTGCCCTGGAAGCTCGGCACGGGTTGGCCGGCCACCCGCACCGCATGGCCAGAGTCCTCCTCGGCGTCCCCCGCGTCGAAGGTCGAGAAGGTCCACCACGAGTTCGTCGGAGCGCTCGCCCGCAGGGCTTCGAGGGTGAGGAAGTCGCCGGAGTCGAGGTCGATCGGGGCGGCCGCGCCGACGGTCGCGGCGCTCCATGCGGCAGCGAGGAACTCGCGATTGGTCTCGGCGAGGCTGACCGCGCGGCTCGCGACCCGCTCCGGCGCGACCACCGCGATCGCGGCGCCCTCCGGCAGGTAGGCGGTCAGCGGGACGAGCCGATCGACGAGCGCGGGCGCGAGCGATTCCATGCCCTCGACCGGGATGCCCTGGCCGAGCTTCTCCAGCATGGAGGAGAGGCCCGGGAACTCGTGCTGCATCTCGCGGGCCCGCTGGCGGACCGACTCGGACAGCAGCAGCTCGCGGCTCGGCGGCAGGCTCGCCGTGTGCACCGCTTCGCTGAGGGAGCGCTGGTCGGCGACCGAGAACCAGCGGATCTGGTCGACCTCGTCGCCGAAGAAGTCGATGCGGTACGGATGCTCGGCGACGGGGCTGAACACGTCGAGGATGCCGCCGCGCACGGCGAACTCGCCGCGGCGGGTGACCATGTCGACGCGGGCGTAGGCGAGGTCGACCAGCCGCGCGGCGATCTGGTCGAGGTCGTAGCCGCGGTGCCCATGCGCCAGCTCGATCGGCTCGATCTCGGTGAGGTTGTCCGCGATGGGCTGCAGTGCCGCGCGCACGCTGGCGACGAGGACGATCGGATGCCGCTCCGCCGGCTTCTGCGCGGACCACAGCCGCAGCCTGCGCAGGGCTGTGAGGCGCTTGCCGATGATCTCGGCTGAGGGGCTGAGCCGCTCGTGCGGCAGCGTCTCCCACGCGGGGAACTCGACGAGCTCCGCCTCGGGGGCGAAACTCGGGAACGCGGCCCGGAACGCCTCGGAGTCGCGCCCGGTCGCGGTGACGACGAGAAGCGCCCGCTGCTCGGCCGGACGCTTCGCGAGCAGGCCGGCCACGAGCGGGATGTGCAGTCCCTCGACGGCCTGGAAGTCGGCGGTGCGGCTCGCATACGCGAGGGCGTCGTCGAACGTCTGGGCGCGCGAAAGCGCCTCGATCAAACCTTCGAGTACCACTCGACCAAGTCTAGTTCGCGCCCCCGACAGCGCGCTGGACGGTACCGTTATGCCCAGCCCTCGAGCGCGGAGAGGAAGCCCGCGTAGTCGTCGCGGTTCACGGTGTGCCCCGCTCCGGGCACCACGCGCACGGCGAAGCCGGCCTCGGCCAGCCGGGCGGCGCGCGTCTCGTCGACCAGCCGCGAGGCATCCGCCAGCATCAGCAGCGAGGGCACGGCGGGGTGCTCGGGCCCGACCAGCACGTCGGCGAGGTCGCGGCGCAGCAGGAACCCGCGGAAGCGCGGATCGAAGGCGCGGAAGTCCTCGGCTTCGATCGCGACGTCCTCGGCGTCCCAGCGGGGGTTGTTCCGCGCGATCCGCGCCGGGCTCGAGCGCAGCATGCCCCACGTCAGCGGCCAGGCCAGCGTCCGCGCCACGAGCGAGAGCCGGGGTGCGGAGAAGGCGGGGTCGACGTACACGGCGCGCTCGGGCCGCAGCCGCTCGACCGCACGGGCGAGGGCGAAGCCGCCGAGGGAGTGGCCGATCGCGAGCTCCGGGTGCGCCGGCACGCTCTCCAGCACGCTGTCCGCGAGCAGCTCGGCGCTGTAGTGCGGCGCCCGCGGGCTCTGCCCGTGCCCGGGCAGGTCGACGGCGACGGCGCGGTAGCCGCGCGCGGCGAGCTCGGGGCCGAGCAGGCGCCAGTTGCGCGAGCTGCTCATCACCCCGTGGATCAGCACGGCGACCCGCGGGCCCTCGCCCCATTCGCGCGTGAACAGCCTCATCGCGGGGCTAGGCGTTCGCGGTGTGGAAGCGGAGCTGCGCGGCGGCGAGCCCCTCGGTGGTGATCAGCTCGACGGCGTCGGCGGCGTCGGAGACGAGGATCGGCAGAGTCTTGCGCTCGGTGGAGCTGAACCCCTTGAGCACATGATCCGCGGCATCCGTCGAGCCCGGCGGGCGTCCCACGCCGACCCGCACCCGGGTGAAGTCGCCCGTTCCGGTGGCCTTGATGATGTCGCGCACGCCGTTGTGGCCGCCGTGGCCGCCGCCGAACTTGAGCTTCAGGGTGTCGAAGGGGATGTCGAGCTCGTCCTGCACGACGATGAGCTGCGCCGGCGGCAGGGAGTAGAAGCGCAGCAGCTGCGAGACCGGGCCGCCCGAGGTGTTCATGTACCCGTTCGACTTGGCGAGGATCAGCTTCGGCCCCCCTGGATGGATCCGGCCTTCGGCCACGTGCGCGTTCGTCTTGTGGGACCTGAAGGCGGCGGAGGCGCGGGTCGCCAGCTCGTCCAGGACCATCTGCCCGACGTTGTGCCGGGTGTTCGCGTAGGCCGAGCCGGGGTTGCCGAGGCCCACCACGAGCCACGTGTCGCTGGGGGAAGCCATAATCACTTACGGTACGCGAAAGGCGGCCACCCCACGGATGGCCGCCTTTCGCGAGGAACGGGGATTACTCGGCGGCAGCGCCCTCCGCGGCGCCCGCGGCGGCAGTGCCCTCCGCGACCTCGTCCTCCGCCGAGGAGGCGGCCGGGTCGACGATGCCGACCACAAGGGTCTCGGGGTCGCTGATCAGCGAGGCGCCCGCGGGCAGCTCGATGTCGGCGGCCGTGATGTGGATGCCGGCCTCCTTGCCCTCGACGTCGACCACGATGCGCTCGGGGATGTTGGTGGCCTCGGCCTCGATCGAGAGGGTGTTGGCGTCCTGCTCGGCGATCGCGCTGCCGAAGGGCTCGCCCACGATGTGCACGGGGATGTCGACCGTGACCTTCTCGCCGCGGCGCACGACGATGAGGTCGATGTGCTCGATGATCTGGCGCACCGGGTCGCGCTGCACGTCCTTCACGAGGGTCAGCTCGCTCGTGCCGTCGATGTCGAGCTCGATGATGGCGTTCGCCTTGCGGATCATCAGCATGGTCTCGTGACCGGGCAGCGTGACGTGACGCGGCTCAGCGCCATGCCCGTAGATCACGGCGGGGATCTTGTTGGCGGCGCGGATCTTGCGCGCGGCGCCCTTGCCGAAGGAATCGCGGGTCTCCGCGACGAGCTTGTTGTCGTCAGCCATTCTCATGCTTTCGTGATTCGGTGGGCTTCCCGCCCACGCCTGGTGTGTGATTTCAACTCGAACGCAAGACAGCGTGAGGAAGGACGTGAAGCCGGTTCCACCGCGTCGATAACGGATGCCGTCTGTGTCGTTCACCCGGCACAGCGGCGTCCCTCGCCGAAGTTCGTGTTGAGTCTACCAGCGCGGCACGTGGGGCGGCGACGCCCTGGGGGTCGTCACCGCCCGCGTGCCGAATGAGCCGCGCTCGCGAGCCTGGCCGCTCCGCGGACTCAGCCCTCGCTCAGCACAGCCTGGAGCTCGGCGAGGAAATCACGGTAGGCGACCATGCCGGGGTCGGAGCGGCCTTCGCTGCGCTCCTGCAGCCACGCGGCCCGGCCACGCGCCGAGGTCTTCCCGGCGAGCTCCACGACCGCGCCGTCGGCGGCCGCCCGCATCGCCGCCACGATCTCGGCCGGCGCCGCGCCGAGCCGGGCCTCGAAGACATCGAGCGACGGGATCACGGCGTCGAGCACGGTCTTGTCGCCGCGCTGCGCGCCGCCACGGCGGGCGATCTCGGCGGTGGCGGCACGCGCCCAGGCGAGCACCGCGGCCTGATCGCCGAGGGCCTGATCGCCGAGGGCCTGATCGCCGACGGACTGCTCACCGAGGCCGACGGCGGCGGAGAGGATGCCGCCACCGACGAGCGCGGCGAAGGTGGACGGGTTCGCAGCGGCGAAAGCCGCGCCGAGCCGCCTCAGCAGCACGGCGTCGGGAGCACCGGGGTTGCGAGCGATCGCCGCGACGCCCGCCGTCGAGCCGGAGGAGACGGTGATGCCGAGGTCGCCGTCGCCGAGGGCGGCGTCGAGCTCGCGGAGCTCCTCCGCGTGCCGCGGCATCCGTTCGAGCACCGCGGTGAGCAGCGCGCCGAGCGGGCTCGGCGGCAGCGCCGCCTCGTCCTCGTCCTCCGCGGCGGCGGCCTCCGCGGCCGATCCCGTCCCCGAGCGGAGCGCGCCGGAGTCCGCCCCGCGCCGCAGGAACGGGGAGATCGCCGGGGCGTTCATCAGCTCCTCGAGCTCCGCGTCGAGCGGCAGGACCGTTACGGAGGCGCCGCTCATCTCGAGGCTCGTGACGTACTCGCCGACAAGAGGGACGGCGACGGCGACGCCGAGCTCGCCGAGGCGACGCGCGACGCGGCGGTACAGCACGTAGAGCTCTTCGAGCGGCGTCGCGCCGAGCCCGTTGACCAGCACCGCGACACGGGAGCGCTCGCCCAGCTCAGGCAGCTCGGCGAGGATCGCGTCGAGCAGCCGGTCGGCGATGCGGTCCGCGGTCTCGAGCGGGCCGCGGTGCACACCGGGCTCGCCGTGGATGCCGATACCGATCTCCATCTCGCCCTCGGGCAGCTCGAAGGTCGGGGCGCCCGCGGCGGGCAGGATCGTCGGCGACAGGCCCACGCCCTCTGTGCGCACGCGCTCGCCGACCCGGCGGGCGACGGCGGCGACGGCGTCGAGGTCGTCGCCGCGCTCGGCCGCGGCGCCGGCGGCGAGGAATCCGAACACCATGCCGGCCACGCCACGCCGCGTGGCCGCGGACTCGGGCGGGGCGCTCGCCACGTCGTCCGCGGCGAGCACCGTGGTGGTGCGGATGCCGTCGGCGCGCACGAGGTCGGCCGCGATGTCGAAGTTGTAGACGTCGCCGCCGTAGTTTCCGTAGAGGTACAGCACGCCGGCGCCGCCGTCGACGGCGCGGGTGACATCGGCGATCTGCTCCGGCGACGGCGATGAGAACACGTTGCCGATGGCGGCCCCGTCGAGCAGGCCACGACCGACGTAGCCCATGAAGGCGGGCAGGTGGCCGGAGCCGCCGCCGGTGACGATGCCGACCTTGCCGGGCACAGGGGCATCCGCCCGCACCACGCCTCGGCCGCCCGCGACGAGGCGCAGCGCGTCGGGGTGGGCGAGCACGATGCCGTCGAGGAACTCGTCGACGAAGTCGCCCGGGTCGTTGATGATCTTCTTCACGAGAGCTCCAATGCCCGGTCGCGATCCGTCGCCGCCGGCTCGTAGGCGAACACGGTTACACCGTAGGGTGCCAGCTCGATCGCGTCGAGTGCGGTGCCGTCGGCGCGTTCGGGCGTGACGGTGACGCCCTCCGCCGACTGGCTCACGAGCCAGGCGTACTCGCGCCCGTCCTCGTGCCGCAGGGTCGCCGCGAGCACGCGCGGGTCGTGCACGCGCAGGGGGCGGGCGGTGCCGGCTGCGGTGGCGAGGGCGTCGTAGAGGCGCCAGGTCTCCTCCGGGTTCACCTCGGGCCGGGAAGCGGCGAACCACTCCACCGGATAGGTCCCGAGCACCATCCATCCCTCGCCCACGCGGTTGCGCAGCAGCGCGGGGCGCCCGTGTCCGTCGACGGCGAGGACCTCGGCCCCGTCGGGGACGACGGGCAGGTAGGAGCGCGAGAGCGCGGAGCCGCCCGCACGGAAGCTCAGGGTCTCGCCCGCGGCGAGGCCACCGAAGTCCGTCTGCATGGTGAGAGTGACGAGCTCGTCCTCGAGCAGGTCGAGCAGTCCGTAGCGGGTGAGCTTGTGCACGCCGAAGGTCTCGTCCACCTCGGGCCACCACAGGCCGCGCTGCGGCAGATGGTCGCCGACGAACGCCGAGGCATACACGGTCGCCCCGCCCGCCGCCAGTTCGCGCAGCCGCCGCCAGGTGGGTGCCGTCAGCTGCTTGGTCGAGGGCACGAGGTAGAGGCGGCAGTCGTCGGGGAGGCCGTCGGCCTCACGCGCCACGCCGATCGGGATGTCGGCCTCGCGCGCGGCGATGTAGGCCTGCTGGGTCGTCAGCAGCACGTTCGTCGCATCCGCCTCCTCGGTGAAGGGATAGGCGCTCTCCAGGTAGGAGGAGACGACGAGCGCGACGTCGGCGTCCGGCCGCTCGAGGCCCGCGAAGCCGATCTCCGCGGCGAGCCGCGCGAAGTCCGCCATCTCCCCCGCCTGCGGCTTGGGCGCCCCCGTGGCGTCCGTGATGCCGAAGTGCATCTCGAAGGGGTGGTGGGAGTAGGGGCGCCGATCCGCCAGCCGGTCGTAGTCGGTGTTGTTCCAGGCGAGCCAGCCGGTGGCGCCGGCGAGCAGGGTATTGTGCAGCACCTGCCGGTAGTAGGCCGCCGCGTTCTCGGGGCTGACGTAGTCGCTCGTGAGCCCGAACTCCTCGACGATCACAGGCTTGCCGCCGATGTCGAGCAACTCGCAGATGTACGCGGCCGCCAGGTTCTGGCGGACCGGGTCGGTCTCCATGCGATAGACGTGCGGGCCGTGGAAGTCGATGAGCGGGGCGAGGTCACGGACGCGGAATCCGTTGTCACGGCCCGAGACCTCGCGGCCCCAGACGCCGTCGCCGATCGAGATCGGCTGGGTCGCACCGGCCGTTGTGAGCGCGTCGATGAGCGTGCGGGCCCACGCGGTCACGGTGGCGGCGTCCGTCGTGCCGAAGCCGCCGCGCTGGTCGGCGTAGATCGGCACCTCGTTCGACAGCAGCCAGCCGGCAACCGCGGGATGCTGCGCGAAGCGCTCGGCGATCTGCGTGAGGTACCACGCCTGGCGCTCTACGAACCAGGCGTCGCCGTAGACGTCCCGGCCTTCGCGCCAGACCGGGTCCCAGTTCTCGCCGGACATGTGCCCCACGATGAAGGTCGGGATCGTCGTCATGCCGAGCTCGCGGTGCTGGTCGAGGAAGTCCGCGAGGTGCGCGAGCGCCGGCTCATCGACCGCGTCCGGCGTCGGCATGAAATCGGGCCAGTAGCAGAAGCTGCGGGTGATCGTGAGGCCGAGCTCGCGCATCCGCAGCAGATCGTCGCGCACGGCCGACGGGTCGTACTCGCTCCACATCCGCGGGCCACCCGCGCTGGACCAGAAATTGACGCCGAGCCAGGTGATCGCCGCCCCATCGCGCTGGATCTTCGCCGACTGCCGTTTCATTCGCGCCCTCATTTCCGCCGCGCGCCCTCGTCGCGGCATCCGATCAATAGTAACAAAACCGCTTCACTAAATGAGACCCAGAGTCAAATGACTTTCCGCTCTGATCTCATGTTCAGAGCCAAAAATACAGAAGAAAAAGTTACCGAACCGATTTCGTGAATGGTGTTACGCTCATCTCGCTCAATCCCTCACGGAGAGAACAAGGGAGTTCTGATGAAGACACAGCTGAAGGCCGCGGCGCTCGTCGCGGCCGCTGTCACGGCCCTGAGCCTTGCCGGGTGTTCCAGCAACACCGGCAGCTCGGGAGGCTCTGACACCAAGGGGCAGACGATCACCTACTGGGCGAGCAACCAGGCGGCGACCCTCAACGACGACACCACGACCCTCACCCCCGAGCTGGACAAGTTCACGAAGCAGACCGGCATCAAGGTCAAGCTCGAGGTGATCGACTGGAACAGCCTCTACAACCGCATCCTGACGGCCATCTCCAGCGGTCAGGGACCCGACCTCCTCAACATCGGGAACACCTGGGCGGTCAGCCTGCAGGACACGGGGGCGTTCGAGCCGGTCAGCGGCTCGTTCCTCACGGAGATCGGCGGCAAGGAGCACTTCCTCGCCTCCAGCTGGGGCACCACCGGCGCCCCCGGCAAGACGCCCACCTCCGTGCCCCTCTACGGGCAGACCTACTCGCTCTACTACAACAAGGACCTCTTCGCGGCAGCGGGCATCAGCCGGCCGCCCGCGACGTGGGACGAGTTCGTCGCCGACGCGAAGAAGCTGACCGACCCGGCGAAGGGTCAATGGGGCTATGCCATGGATGCCTCGGTGCCCAGCAATGACGCGCAGAAGGCGTTCATCTTCGGCTACCAGAACGGCGGCACCCTCTTCACCAAGTCCGGCAAGCCGAGCTTCGACTCCCCGGGCATCGTCGCCGGCGTCAAGCAGTGGGTCGACCTGATGGCGGTCGACCACGTCGTGAACCCCGCCGACGCGACCATCGACCAGGTCGCGCAGATCCGCTCGGCGCTCGCGCAGGGCAAGGCGGCCATGATCATCGACTCCTCGCCGCAGTCGCAGTTCCAGGCGCTCGACTTCACCGACTACGGCGTCGCCGACGTGCCGGTCGTCGACCCGCTCCCCGCGGGCGGCAAGTCGGTGATGACCCACGTCGCGGGCGAGAACCTGTCGGTGTTCAAGAACTCGAAGCACAAGGCCGCGGCCGAGAAGCTCGTGCAGTTCCTGACCAGCACCGACGAGCAGGTGATCCTCAACTCGAAGTACCAGGGCCAGCTCCCCATCGTCAACGACGCGTTCAAGGACCCGAAGTTCCAGACCGCCGACATCAAGGTGCAGCAGGACATCCTGGCGAACCACGCCGAGCCGATGCCGCTCGTCGCACAGGAGGGCCAGATGGAGACGCTCGTGGGCGGCGCCGTCAAGAGCCTGATCGCGCAGTCCGCCACCGGCAAGTCCGTCTCCACGGGCGACATCAAGGCGGCCCTGTCCCAGGCGAACGCCAAGATGGCCGCCGCCGGCTAGCCCCGGCCCTGCAGTCCGAGCAATGCCTCACCGCCGGCGGGCGCCCTGCGCCCGCCGGCACCGTCGACCACCGGAGGTTCATCCCATGACGCGCGTCTCGGCGCCGACACCGCCCGCGAGCAGGCCAACGCCTGCTCCGGCATCCCGACGCCCCGCCGCCCCGCGCCGCAGGCGCCGGGGAAGCGGACCGCTGCCCTACCTGCTCGTCGCGCCCGCGTCCATCATGGAGCTGCTGGTGCACATCGTCCCGATGCTGCTCGGAGTGTGGATCGCGTTCATCAGCCTGACGCAGCTCCACATCGCGAACTGGCTCAGCGCCCCCTTCGTCGGGCTGCACAACTTCATCGACGGGCTCAACCCGGCCGGCCCGATCGGCTCGGAGTTCTTCTCGGCCGTGCTGCGCACGGTCGTATTCACCGTCATCGTGATGGCCGTGAGCTGGGTGCTCGCCATCTTCGCCGCGGTGATGCTCAGCACCTCGTTCCGCGGCCGCGGCTTCGTGCGCACGCTGTTCATCGTGCCCTACGCCCTGCCGGCCTACGTCGGCACGATCGCCTGGGCGTTCATCTTCAGTCAGGAGAACGGGGTCATCAACACCTTCCTCGTCGACGATCTGCACCTCTTCGGGGGCAAGCCGCCGTTCTGGCTGCTCGGCCCGAACAGCTTCTTCGTGATCTGCATCGTCACGATCTGGGAGATGTGGCCGTTCGCCTTCCTGATGCTCCTCGCGGCGCTGCAGAGCATCCCCGGCGAGGTCTACGAGGCCGCCTCCCTCGACGGCGCCTCGCTGTGGAAGCAGTTCACCCGGATCACCCTGCCGCTCATCCGGCCCGCCAACTCGGTCCTGCTCCTCGTCATGGGCCTCTGGGTCTTCAACCAGTTCAACGTGCCCTATGTGCTGTTCGGGGCGACCCCGCCGAAAGAGGCGCTGCTGGTCACCCCGCTCATCTACCAGAACTCGTTCTCGAGCTTCAACTTCGGCCTCGGCGGCGCCATGAGCGTGCTGCTCATGATCCTGCTGCTGGTCGCCTCGCTCGTCTACATCCGCCTCGCTCTGCCCCGGGAGGACCCCAAGTGATCGAAACCCGCGGATTCCGCTGGCTGCGCGCCATCGGTCTCACGATCATCGGCATCTTCGTCGTCTTCCCGCTCTACGTGATCCTGTCCACCTCCTTCAAGAGCCTGGGCGAGGTCAGCGGCCACTTCACCTGGTTCCCGGCGCAGTTCACCCTCGCCCCCTTCGTGGACATCTGGTCGACCCTGCCGCTGGCGCACTACCTCGTGAACAGCCTGATCACCTCGATCTCCTCGACCGCCGTCTCGGTCGTCATCGCCGTGCTCGCCGCCTACGCCATCGCGCGCTTCCGCTTCCGCGGCGCACGCCTGTTCCGCTACGTCGTCCTCTCGACGCAGATGTTCCCCGGCATCCTGTTCCTGCTGCCGCTGTTCCTGCTGTTCACACAGATCCAGAACGCGATCGGCCTGCAGCTCAACGGCTCCTACCTCGGGCTGATCATCACCTACCTCACGTTCAGCCTGCCGTTCGCGATCTGGATGCTCGCGGGCTATCTGGAGAGCATCCCGCGCGATCTCGAGGAGGCCGCGCTCATCGACGGGCTCGGCCCGGTCGGCGCACTCGTGCGGGTCGTGCTGCCCGTGGCACGCCCCGGCGTCATCGCCGTCGCGGTCTACTCCTTCATCACCGCGTGGGGCGAGGTGCTGTTCTCCTCCGTCCTCACGACCAACGCGACGCGGACCCTGGCCGTCGGTCTGCAGAGCTACTCGACGCAGGCGGTCGTGTACTGGAACCAGCTCATGGCCGCCTCGATCGTGGTCTCGCTGCCCGTGCTGATCGGCTTCATCCTGGTCCAGCGCCACCTGGTCGCGGGTCTGGCCGCGGGTTCCGTGAAGTGAACCAGTAGCCTTCCCAGAATGGACGCGCAACGTATCACCATCGAGGACGTCGCGCAGCGCGCGGGGGTGACCAAGAGCACCGTCTCCAACGCGCTCAACGAGCGCCCCGGCGTCTCGGAGGCCACGCGACAGCGGATCCGCCACATCGCCGCGGAGCTCGGCTGGCAGCCCAGCTCCGCGGCGCGCTCGCTGTCGATGCAGCGCTCCGGAATGATCGGGATGGTGCTCGCGCGGCCGGCACGGATGCTCGGCGTCGAGCCCTTCTTCATGGAGTTCATCTCCGGCATCGAGGACATCCTCGCGACACGCGACATCGGCCTGGTCCTGGAGGTCGCCAGCTCCTTCGACGCCGAGACGGCCGTCTACCGGCGCTGGTGGGCCGGGCGCCGCGTGGACGGCGTGATCATCATGGACCGCTCCTTCGAAGACCCGCGCATCGACGCCGTGCGGCAGATCGGCATCCCCGCGGTCTTCGTCACCAACCACGAGGAGTCCACCGGTCTCACGCACGTGTGGACGGACGACAGCCAGGCCATGACGGATGCCGTGCGCTACCTCATCCGGCTGGGCCACCGGCAGATCGCCCGGGTGGCAGGCAACCCCGCCTTCCGGCACATCGCCGCGCGCGACGACGCCATGCGCCGACTGCTCGCCGAGGCCGGACTCTCCGCACCGCAGATCGTGAGCACCGACTTCTCGGGCGAGCTCGGCGCGGCGGCGACCCGTGCGCTCCTGACGGGTCAGGAGCCCCCGACGGCGGTGATCTACGACAACGACGTCATGGCGGTCGCGGGGCTCGGGGTCGCCTCCGAGCTCGGGGTCGCCGTGCCCGAGGAACTGTCGCTGCTCGCGTGGGACGACTCGGCGCTGTGCGAGATCACCCGTCCCCCGCTGTCGGCCATGCACCGCGATGTCGCCGCCTTCGGCTCGACCACCGCCGAGCTGCTGCTGCAGCTGATCGACGGCGAGCCCGTGGACAGCCGGGAGGGCCCGCACGCGGTCCTGACACCGCGCGGCACGACGGCACGGCCGCCGAGCCTCGGATAGGAGCGGACGTACTCCCCGGGGAGTAGGCCGGCACGGCCCCGGGGACGGATGCCGCCGCGGCCGTCCCGCCCTAGCCTGGTCGCATGCCCGCGCGTGCCTCCCATCGCCGCCTCCCCGTGTGGGTGCCTGCGCTCGTGGCGCTGCTGGTGCAGCTGGGCACGACGTGGGGCGCGCTCGGACTGCACGCGCCGCAGCGCTGGGGCGCGTATGCGGGGCCGAGCTGCTCCTTCGGTCCTGCCGGCGTGGCGACGCAATGTCCCTCCTTCTCCTCGGGACCGGTCTGGTTCCCCCTCGCGCTGCTCGCCGTCGCCTGCGCGGGGCCGCTGCTCCTGCTCGGCATCCGCAGCGCCCCGGCCCCGATGCTCGGACTCATCACCGTCGTCGCGCTCGGCGGCGTCGCGCTCGCGGCCTCGGCGCGCCACACGCCGCCGTTCTACCTCTCGGTGCTGTTCGCCGCCGCCTTCGCCGTGTTCCGCGGCTACCGCTGGGCGTGGGCATGGCTCGGCGCATACTGGCTCGCCGTCGTCGGCAGCTACGCGCTCACCCGGAATCCCGCGGGCTTCGCCTGGATCGTCCCGTTCACCGTGCTCAGCGTCGCGGCGATCGGCGGGCCGAGCTTCGCGCGGAATCGACGCCTGGAGCGCGAGCGGCTGCGGGCCTCCGCCGAAGCGCGCCGCGTCGAGGAGGCGCAGGCGGAGCGGGTGCGGATCGCACGTGAGCTGCACGACGTGCTCGCGCACTCGCTGAGTCAGATCAACGTGCAGGCCTCGGTCGGGCTGCACCTCTTCGGCTCGCAGCCGGCCAAGGCGGAGGAGGCGCTGGCCAGCATCAAGGACGTGAGCAAGTCGGCACTGGCCGAGGTGCGGCAGGTGCTGGGCATGCTGCGCGGCGATGAGACGGATGCCGCCCCGCTCGCGCCCGAGCCGGACCTGTCCCGGCTGCCGGAGCTCGCGGAAGGCCTCCGGGCCTCGGGCCTCGATGTCGTGCTGCGGGTCGAGCTGCCGCACCCCGCGATCGTGCCGCGACCGGTGCAGCAGGCGACGTACCGCATCGTGCAGGAGTCGATCACGAACGTCACCAGGCACGCGCACGCCTCGCACGTCGAGGTCGCGGTGGCCGCCGCCGACGGCGCGATACGGATCTCGGTCGTGGACGACGGGGTCGGGGCGGACTCGGCGCCGGGCGAAGACGGCCGGGGGCTGCTGGGCATGCGCGAACGCGCCGAGCTGCTCGGCGGGTCGTTCCACGCCGGGCCGCGGGCCGGCGGCGGCTTCGAGGTCTCCGCCGCGCTCCCCTTCGGCGGCGCGTCATGATCCGGGTCGTCGTCGCGGACGACCAGGCGCTCATCCGTGCGGGCTTCCGCAGCCTGATCGACTCGGAGCCGGACCTGGAGGTGGTGGGCGAGGCCGGAACCGGCCGCGCGGTGCTCGAGGTGGTGGGGGCGACCCGGCCGGACGTGGTGCTGATGGACATCCGGATGCCGGACGGCGACGGGCTGTGGGCGACGGAGCAGATCGCCGGGGACCCCGGCCTGGCGTCCGTTCACGTGGTCATCGTCACGACCTTCGAGCTCGACGAGTACGTAGCCCGGGCGCTCAAGGCGGGGGCGAGCGGATTCCTCGTCAAGGACACCGAGCCCGTCGACCTGATCCGTGCCGTGCGGGTGGCCGTGGCCGGCGAGGCCCTGCTCTCCCCCGGCGTGACGAAGCGCCTGCTCACGCAGGTGGCGAGCGGCCTGCGGCATCCGGCGGACCCGACGCGGCTCGCCGCGCTGACCGACCGCGAGCGCGAGGTGCTGCGGCTGGTGGGGCGCGGGCTCACCAACCAGGAGATCGGCGCGGAGCTGTTCCTCAGCCCGCTGACGGCGAAGACCCACGTGTCGCGGATCATGACGAAGCTCGGCGCCCGCGACCGCGTGCAGCTCGTCGTCATCGCCTATGAGACGGGACTCGTGCCCTAGTTGTGATGTCCAGGGACGTTGTTTCGGCAACACGGCTTTGAGTAGCTGAACGGCGAAGACCTCCGGCTGTGAAGTGGAGCTGTTGAGTTCAACCGCTTCACGAGCCTGGAGGTCTTCGTGTCTCACGCTAACGCTGTCCTGA
>DASWPQ010000028.1:0-88710 GCA_036398375.1 Gryllotalpicola sp. | reverse complement strand
TGACGACGACCATCAGCTCGGCGGGCGCGACGGCGTGCTGCAGCAGGGCGAGGTTGGCGGCGAGGGCGTCGAGGTCGACGACGGCCTCGACGAGCGGGGCGCTCATGCCACGACTCCCTTCGCGGCGCGGCGCGGACGGGCCGTGAGCCGGGTCGTGACCTCGGCGGAATGCGTGCCGAGCGCGGCGGCGTGCTGGTGCGCGGTCGGCTCGCCGCGCCGCGCGTCGCCGAGCACCGTGACGGCCGTGCCGAGCGGCGGCGCAGGCGTGTCGCCCAGGTCCAGCACGAAGGCATCCATCGCCACCCGGCCCGCGATCGTGCGGTGCACCCCGGCGATGGAGGCGTCGACCGTGTTGCCGCCCGCGCGGGACAGCCCGTCGCCGTAGCCGAGCGTCACGAGCGCGAGCGTCGTCTCGGCGGCCGTGCGATAGGTGTAGCCGTAGCTCACGCCCTCGTCGGCGCCGACGCGCTTCGCGGCGGCCAGCGGTGCCCACAGACGCAGGACCGGGTGGAAGTCCGGGACCGTGTCGGAGCCGTCCTCGCTCACGCCGAAGATCTCCGCGCCGACCACGGGGAAGGCGGTGTCGACGAGCGCCGCGACGCCGCGGTCCGCGGCGTCGGCGGAGAGCGCGGCGAGCTCCGGCGGCGTGAGCCCGGGGAGCCCCGATCCGGTGTCCTCGGCGAGCACGATGCCCTCCGCGCCGGCCGCGACGGCCCGCGCGTACTCCGCCGCGGTGTGCACGGTCGGAGCGACGTTCAGCGTGCGGGCGCGGGCGAAGTCCTCGTCGCGGGAGTGCTGCGTCGTCACGATGAGCGGCTCGGGCGCGAGCGCACGCACCGCCGCCGCCTCCTCGAAGCGGGCGGTCACGAAGGCCTGCGCGCCGAGGGCGGCGAGGGCGGGGACGACGACGGCGAGGCCGTGGCCCCAGGCATCCGCCCCCACATCGACGAGCAGCGGCGCGCCCTCGGTCAGCTCGTGGAACCGCGCGACGTTGGCGGCGAGCACCTCGAGATCGAGCTCCGCCTCGCGGAAGGGCACGCTCACGCGCCGATGACCTTCTCGAAGCGCGGGCGGGTGCCGGTGCGGATGCCGGTGACCGAGGGCTTGTGCTCGTAGATGCCCGGCAGCCAGTTGCCCTCGAGCACGAGCGGTCCGTCGGCCCCGATCACGAAGTCCCAGCCCACATAGGGCACCTCGGGCACGACCCGGCCGACCGTGTCGATCAGCTCCTTCAGCTCGGCGACGAGCGGGAGCCGGAAGTCCACGATCGACGCGCCGGAGTCCGGGTGGGTGGGGAAGCTGCTGGCGTTCTTGCCGGTGTGTCCGGCGCCGTAGGAGCGCCCGTCCTCGTCCAGCATCGTGTAGAAGCCGCCGGAGATCGGCTGATCGCTCACGGCGCCGCGGCCGAACTTCTGGGCCCAGGACAGCACATGCACCGTCGTCCCGTCGAAGAAGGTGTTCACGCGGGTCGTGTTGACCGTGCCCGGCGCAGTCGCCTCCAGCACCGGGTGCTGGCGGATGTTCTGCTCGACGAGCAGCTGGCCCTTGGCCAGGAGCCCCCCGTGGAAGGCGGCCCAGTCGGCGACCTCCGCGCTCGCATAGCGTTCGACGCCGTTGCCGGCCTGGCCGTCGGGGATCTTGCCGATGACGAGCGGATGCCGCGTGCCGAACTCCCGCAGCGCGTCCGGTCCGGCCGCGCGCAGGTCCAGCCACTCGCGGCCCAGATACGGCGCGAAGAGGCGGTTGAAGCTGATCTTGTCGAGGAACAGCTCCCGCTGCGCCGGAGCATCATGGCCGAGCGCGATGTGGTTGGACAGCGGCGAGGTCATGAAGGTGCGCCGCTCGGCCCTGCTGAGCATCGCGAAGTCCAGCTCGAAGTAGTCGTTGAACGCCGTGTCGTTGAACACGGCGGACCACAGCATGTCGGCGAGCACGAGCGGTGCGGAGCGGTGGTGCTGCCGGGCGGCGAGGACGGCCCGACGCCGTACCGACGGCAGGTCGAGGCCCTTGGCGCGGGTCAGGAGGAAGGCGAGTCGGCTGCGCAGGTCGAAGCTGAGCCCGGCCATTCAGGCGGCTCCGGCGGCCGCCACCGTCCGGATGACGCCCATCGGCGTGCTCTGGTGCCCCTGACCGAGCGGGTTGTCCGCGAGGATGCGGGCGAGTCGGGCATCCGTCTGCCGGTCCACCGTGGAGCCGAGGATGTTGCCGCCGATGTCGTTGATGTCGACGATCGCGACGTCGACGCGGCCGCCGAGGGCGGCCTTCACCTCCTGCGCCACCTTCCGCGGCTGCGCCGGAGCGAGCACGACCTGGTGGTTGTACGGCGGGATCGTGTTGTGCGTCGGGCCGTCGATGCCGCGCGCCTTGGGTCCGGCGATGCGGTAGAAGTCGCCCTTGCGCCCGATCGCCTTCGTCACCGCGGCGACGGCCGCCGCGAGCAGGATGCGCGGCGTGCCGCACTCCCGCAACGCCATCTCCATCGTCTCAGGCATGCCCAGCCCGATTCCGTACGGCGTCTTCTGCACGTACTTCGCGAGGAAGGTCGCCAGCGGGCGGACCGCGATCTCCTCGAGCGGGTAGGAGCGGCCCTGAGTGATCGCGACGATCTTCTCGGTGATGAACAGCACGTCGCCGTCCGTGAGGCTCGGCGAGGCGTTCTGCACCACGAAGGGCACCAGCTTCTCACCGGCGAGCACCAGCGGCGTCCGGATGGGGATGCGCTGGTACTCGACGTCGTCGACCGTGATGGTGAGGCTCTTGCCCTCGTTCGCCGTCAGATCCACCGATCTACTCCAGGTAGTCCCGCAGCGACTGCGAGCGCGAGGGATGGCGCAGCTTCGCCATGGTCTTCGACTCGATCTGGCGGATGCGCTCGCGCGTCACACCGAAGGTGTCGCCGATCTGGTCGAGGGTCTTGGGTTGCCCGTCGCCGAGGCCGAAGCGCATGCGGATGACACCCGCCTCGCGCTCCGAGAGAGAGTCGAGCAGGCTCTCGAGCTGCTTCTGCAGCATCGTGAAGCCCACGGCGTCCGCCGGCACGACCGCCTCGGTGTCCTCGATCAGGTCGCCGAACTCGCTGTCGCCGTCCTCGCCGAGCGGGGTGTGCAGCGAGATGGGCTCCCGGCCGTACTTCTGCACCTCCACGACCTTCTCCGGGGTCATGTCGAGCTCGCGGCTCAACTCCTCCGGAGTGGGCTCGCGGCCCAGGTCCTGCAGCATCTGGCGCTGCACGCGGGCGAGCTTGTTGATGACCTCGACCATGTGGACCGGGATGCGGATGGTGCGAGCCTGGTCTGCCATGTCCCGGGTGATGGCCTGACAGATCCACCAGGTGGCGTAGCTGGAGAACTTGAAGCCCTTGGTGTAGTCGAACTTCTCGACGGCGCGGATGAGGCCGAGGTTGCCTTCCTGGATGAGGTCCAGGAACTGCATGCCGCGACCGGTGTAGCGCTTGGCGAGGGAGACGACGAGGCGGAGGTTCGCGCCCAGCAGGTGGCTCTTGGCGCGCTGGCCGTCCCGTGCGACCCAGGAGAGCTCGCGGCCCAGCGGGGTGCGCTTCTCCTTGTCGTCCATGTGGGAGAGCTTCTCCTCGGCGAACAGGCCGGCCTCGATGCGCATGGCGAGTTCGACCTCCTGCTCGGCGTTCAGGAGCGCGACCTTGCCGATCTGCTTGAGGTAGTCCTTCACCGGGTCCGCCGTGGCACCCGTGATCGTCGCGGAGTAGACGGGGACGTCGTCCTCTTCGTCGGCGGCGCGCAGCACGATGGCGCCCGTGGGCAGGGGCTCGCTCATCTCGACCGGAGCCGGCTTGGTGTCGCCGCCCTCCGACTCGGTGTCCTCGGACTCCTCCGCGTCCTCGGCAGGCGCCGCGGCATCCGCCTCGGGGGCGACTGCCACCGCCTCGTCCTCGATGTCCTCGAGCTCCTCATCGAGCTCTTCCGTGTCGGCTGCGCCGTCTTTGGCTGCCGACTTCTTGGTGGAGGTGCGCTTCGTCTTCGTGGCGGGCTGGGCCGTGGCGGCCTTCGCCGCGGCCGGCTTCTTCGCGCCGGCCCGGGTGCCCGTGGCGGCCTTCTTGCCGACCGTGGTCGCCGACTTCGCGGCGTCGGACGTGTTCTCTGCGACGACCTCAAGGGCCTCGGGAGTGGCGGTGCGAGCTGCCATGTTGGTCACCTTCCGTCCGTACTGCGGACATTACAAAGGCCCATGTCAAGTCCGGGTGGATTCGGCGCCGCTGTCATTCAGCTGACACCCCGCGGAGATGAACGGGTCCTGAAGTTCAAGTATGACACAGGCCCCGGCTGCCGAGTCTCAGTCTCGTACAGCCTTTCGGCGAGTCCATGTGTCATTGAGTGCAACCCACAGAGGGGCGACGCGTATTCCCTCTTCGTCGTACATTCTCTTGCGCGTGCGTCGGCGAGCGTGTATAAGCCCGGCGAAACCGACCGCGAACACCGGGAACACCACGAGGAAGGCGACGCGGAACGACGCGAGCGAGTACATCGGCTGACCGAAGCGATGGTGCGCCACATCGAGCAGCACCCCGATGGCGTACATCATCACGAAGCTCGCGGTGAAGCCGCCGACGTTGACGACGCCGTTGGCCGAGCCCTGCGTGTGCAGCGGGTTGAAGGTGCGGGCGAAGTCGAATCCGATCGTCGAGCCCGGCCCGCCGACGCCGATGATCACGAGCATCACGATCACGACGGCGAACGGCGGACGCCCCGGCCACAGCAGCAGCACGGCCCACACGGCCGCCATCAGCGCGACGATGCCGAGCACGATGTTGGAGCGGCGCAGGGGGAAGCGGCCGGTCAGCACACCGAGGCAGGGGCCGGAGACGACGCCCGAGGCGACCGTGACGATGAGCAGGGCGGATGCCTCGGAGCGGGGGTATCCGAGCCCGTACACCAGATACGGGATCCCCCACATGAGCGTGAACACCGTCATGGGGCTCATCGTCATGAAGTGCGCCCAGAAGCCGAGCTGCGTCCCCGGCCGCCGCAGGCTCTGCCCCAACTGCCGCAGCGACTGCGCCCAGCTCTCGGGCCGCGGGCCCTCCTGCGCGCCCGCCGGCCGGTCGGTGACGGCGAGAAGTACCGCGACGAAGCCGAGCATGGCGAAGGCAGCGGCCGAGAGGAACGCCGGTGTCCACCCCGACTCATGCAGCAGCGCCGCGAACGGCACGGCGGAGAGCACCTGGCCGAGCTGCCCTGCGTTGCTGATCCACTGCACCGCGACCGGTACGCGGGGGCCAGGCAGCCAGGAGCTGGTCAGACGGACGAGCGAGATGAAGACGGTCGCGTCGCCGGCGCCGACGAGCACACGGCCGACGATGGCGACGCCGATCACCGGGGCGACCGCGACGACGAGTTGCCCGATGGCCATGAGCGCCGTGCCGGCGAGCATCAGCCGGCGCGGACCGAGCCGGTCGAGCAGCACGCCGAGCGGGATCTGCGCGCCCGCGTAGACGACGAGCTGCAGCACGGCGAGCATCGAGAGGATCGCCGCATCGGCGTGGAAACGCTCGGTGGCGGCGACCCCGGCCACACCGATCGTGGTGCGCTGGGTGATCGCGACGAGGTACGCGAGGAGGCCGGCCGCATAGACCAGGGCTCCTCTACTCTTCACTCAGTCAAGCGTATCGGCAGAGTCATCCGTGCCGTGACGGCGCTGGTGGGCCAGGAACTGCTCCAGCTCCGCTGCGATCTCGTCGGCTGAGGGCAGATTGCCCACGTCGCCGAGGCCTTGGCGCACGGGGTTGTCCTGCATGTAGCTGTCGTGCCGCTCCTCGAGCGCGCCGACGAGCCGCTCCAGCTCCGCATTGCCCCGCACCTGCTCGTTGATGTTCGCGATGAAGTCGCGGTCGTCGTCGCGCAGCTCGTCGGTCGGGAACACGAGCCCCGTCGCCGCGGCGACGCTCTGCAGCGCGGTGATCAGGGCGGCGGGGTACTCGGTGTCGCCCAGATAGTGCGGGACGAGCACGACGAAGCCGGTTGTCGGGAACTCGCGCTCCACCAGGCGGTACTCGACGAGGTGCATCGCCGTCGCCGGGGCCTGGGTGCGCGGTCGCCAGGCCGACAGCTGCTCGATCAGCTCGCTGTTGTTGCCGCTGACGGTCACCGACAGGGGGCGCGTGTGCGGCACCGGCATCGGGATGGCGTGCACCCAGGTGACGCTGGCCGCCTCGAAGGCCTCGATCAGCCCGATCACGGCGGCGTTGAACGCCTCCCACTCGAAGTCCGGCTCGTAGCCGTGCAAAAAGAGGAACGGCCGGCCGACCTCGTCGTCCACGAGGTACAGCCCGAGCGTCGGCGGACGGTAGTCGGTGAGATGGTCGCTCTCGAAGGTGAAGGTCGGGCGGCGGGCCCGATAGTCGAGCAGGATGTCGTTGTCGAAGCTCGCCACCAGCTCGTGCCGCGGAAGGTTCTCGAGGACGTAGGAGCCCATCTGCGAGACGGTGTTCCCGGCGTCCGCGAACCCGGTCAAACCGGCCACGAGGTGCAGCCCCGCGGGCACGTCCGCGGCCGCGGCGGTGAGCTCGTACAGTTCCCGAGGGTTGCGCATGTGTTCCACTGTAAGCGCGGGTGCCCACCCGCCTCCGGGCGGCGCGTGATGCCCACAGCGAACAGGCGACGGGTGGCCCGCCGGTAGTCTCGAGGCATGACCTCACCCGCGCTGACCGTCGTCCCCGACGTCGCCGCGGCCGGCGCCGAACTGACGGTGTTCGCCGCGACGTCCGACAAGCCCGCTCCGACCGTGCTGGCCGCACAGCTCGCCCCCGAGCTCGCCGCCGCGGTGGGTGCGCAGCTGCCGCTGATCGGCTTCGGCGGTGGGGCGGACGAGCTCGCCCGGATCGTCGTCGACGGCCGGCCCTACGCCGTCATCGGCGTCGGCGCGCGGGCCACCGCGGACACGCTGCGCCACGCGGCGGGCTCCGCCGTCCGCCAGCTGGCCGGCACGGCATCCCTCGCACTCGTGCTGCCGACGGAGGGCGAGCTGCTGCCCGCCGTCCTGACCGGTGCCGCGCTCGGCGCCTACTCCTACACCGAGTACCGCTCGGCGAGCCTGGCGGCGCAGAAGCCGCCCGTCGAGCGGATCGCCGTCGTGAGCGCGGCGGACGCCGCGGAGGCCGCGGTCGCGAGCACCCGCGCCGGCGTCGAGGCCGAGGCCGTCGCGCTCGTCAAGGACCTCGTCAACCAGCCGCCGCTCGACCTCTACCCCGAGACCTTCGTGCACGCCGCGCGCGAGGCCGTCGGCCACCTGCCCGTCGCCGTCGACGTGTGGGAGGACGAAGCGCTCGCGAAGGGCGGCTTCGGTGGCATCCTCGGCGTCGGCCAGGGCTCGACCCGCGGCCCGCGGCTGCTCAAGCTCAGCTACGCGCCCGAGGGCGCTGCGGCGCACCTCGCCCTCGTCGGCAAGGGCATCACCTTCGACTCCGGCGGCCTCTCGCTCAAGCCGCCGGTCGGCATGATCGGCATGAAGGGCGACATGACGGGCGCCGCCATCGCCCTCGCCGTGCTGCGTGCCGCAGCGGAGCTCGAGCTGCCCGTGCGTGTCACGGCGTGGCTGTGCCTGGCGGAGAACATGCCCTCCGGCGCGGCGATCCGCCCGGGCGACGTGCTGCGCATCCGCGGCGGCAAGACCGTCGAGGTGCTGAACACCGACGCCGAGGGTCGCCTCGTGATGGCCGACGGACTCGCCGCCGCGAGCGAGGAGCACCCCGACCAGCTCATCGACATCGCGACGCTCACCGGCGCGAAGGTCACCGCGCTCGGCGTCCGCTATTCCGCGCTCATGGGCGACGATGAGCTCGTCGGCCAGCTCCGCGAGGCGGCCGGCGACACCGGTGAGCTGTTCTGGCCGATGCCGCTCGCCGAGGAGCTGCGCGCGACGATCAACTCGAACATCGCCGACATCGCGAACGCGAACCCGGGTGTCGCCGCCGGCGGCATGATGCTCGCGGGCGTGTTCCTGCGCGAGTTCGTCGGAACCCGCTCCGAGGAGGAAGGCGGGGACGCCACGCGCATCCCCTGGGCGCACCTCGACATCGCGGGGTCGGAGGAGAACAAGGCGGGCGGCTACGGCTTCACCGGCAAGGGCGGCACGGGCGTGGCCGTGCGCACGCTGCTGCGCCACGCGGAGCGACTCGCGGGCGCGGCGAAGGCACAGGTATAGGGTCGGTCGAGTGGCGGACCACACCTTCGATCTCGTCGTGCTCGGCGGCGGCAGCGGAGGCTATGCGGCGGCACTGCGCGCAGCCGAACTCGGCTCGAGCGTTGCGCTGATCGAGAAGGACAAGGTCGGCGGCACCTGCCTGCACCGCGGCTGCATCCCCACCAAGGCGATGCTCCACGCCGCCGAGATCGCGGACCACGCGCGCGACGCCGAGAGATACGGTGTGCTGACCGCGTTCGAGGGCATCGACCCCGAGCGCGTCGCGAAGTACCGCGACGGCGTGGTCGCCAAAAAGTTCAAAGGACTCGAAGGGCTCATCCGCGCCCGCGGCATCACCGTCGTGGCGGGCGAGGGCCGCCTCGTCTCCCCCACCGCCGTCGCGGTCGGCGACGAGGTCTATGCCGCGAAGAGCATCGTGCTCGCCACCGGCTCCTCGGTGCGCTCCCTCCCCGGCCTGGAGCCGGGCGGGCGCGTCGTCACGAGCGAGCAGGCGCTCGAGCTGGACTGGGTGCCGAAGACCGTGGCCGTGCTCGGCGGCGGCGTCATCGGCGTCGAGTTCGCGAGCATCTGGCGCTCCTTCGGCGCCGAGGTGACGATCATCGAGGCGCTGCCGCATCTCGTCCCCGGTGAGGACGAGGCGATCAGCAAGGGTCTCGAGCGCGGTTTCCGCCGCCGGCGGATCGACTTCCGGCTCGGCGTTCCCGTGCGATCCGTGACGCAGACGGATGCCGGTGTCACGGTCACGCTCGACAACGACGACACGGTCGATGCCGAGCTGCTGCTCGTCGCCGTCGGTCGCGGCCCGGCCACCGCCGGTCTCGGCCTCGAGGAGGCGGGTGTCGCCCTCGATCGCGGATACGTCGTGACCGATGACCGGCTGCAGACCTCCGTCCCGGGCATCTACGCCGTGGGGGACATCGTTCCGGGCCCGCAGCTCGCGCACCGGGGCTTCCAGCAGGGTGTCTTCGTCGCGGAGGAGATCGCCGGCCTGTCCCCCGCGGTGGTCGACGACTCCCTCATCCCCCGGGTGACCTACTGCGACCCGGAGGTCGCCTCGGTGGGCCTGAGCGAGGCGAAGGCGGCGGCGCGCTACGGCGCGGAATCCGTCCTCGCCTACGAATACGGTCTCGCCGGCAACGGGAAGAGCGAGATCCTCGGCACGAACGGCGTCGTCAAGGTCGTCCGCGTGAAGGACGGCCCCGTCGTGGGCGTGCACCTCCTGGGCGCGCGCGTCGGCGAACTCGTCGGTGAGGCGCAGCTCGCCGTGAACTGGGAGGCGTACCCGGAGGACGTCGCGCCCCTCATCCATGCCCACCCGACGCAGGGCGAAGCGCTGGGCGAAGCGTTCCTCAAGCTGGCAGGCAAGCCGCTGCACGCGCTGTGAGCTCGCACCAAGGCAATAAGCTATTTCTGAACAGAAGGTCTAAGGAGACAGTCTCATGAGCGAATCCGTCAGCCTCCCGGCACTCGGCGAGAGTGTCACAGAAGGCACGGTCACCCGCTGGCTCAAGAACGTCGGCGACCGCGTGGAGGTCGACGAGCCGCTGCTGGAGGTATCGACCGACAAGGTCGACACCGAGATCCCCTCGCCCGTCGCCGGTGTGGTCGAGGCGATCCTCGTCCAGGAGGACGAGACGGTGGAGGTGGGCACCCCGCTCGTGACCATCGGCGACGGCAGCGGTGCCGCCGCCCCGGCCGAGGCCCCCGCTGCGCCCGCCGAAGCGCCGGCCGCCGTCCCCGAGCCGGTTGCCGCGCCTGAGCCGGCCCCCGCACCGGCCCCGCTCCCTGAGCCCGTCGCCGCCCCTGAGCCCGTCGCCGCCCCTGAGCCCGTTCCAGCCGCCCCGGCCCCCGCGCCGACCCCGGCCGTGCCGGTTGCCGCGGCTCAGCCCGCCGCCCCCGAGCCCGTTCCGGCCGCCGCTGCACCCGCTCCCGCCGCCCCGGCTCCTGCGGCCCCCGCCGCGGCTGCTGCCGGCGGTGCGCACGCCGGCAATGGCTATGTCACCCCGATCGTCCGCAAGATCGCGAGCGAGCAGGGCGTGGACCTCGACACCGTGACCGGCACCGGCGTCGGCGGCCGTATCCGCAAGGAGGACGTGCTGAACGCCGCCGCGGGCCCCGCCGCCGCTCCTGCTGCCGCAGCCCCCGCGGCTCCGGCCCCGCTCGAGGTCTCCCCGCTGCGTGGCACCACGGCGCCGATGTCGCGCCTCGTCAAGGTCATGTCGCAGCGCGCCGTCGAGTCGATGCAGCACACCGCGCAGCTCACGACGGTCGTGAAGGTCGACGTCACCAAGGTCGCCGCCCTGCGGGACCGCGTGAAGGCGGACTTCCTGGCGAAGACCGGCAACAAGCTCTCCTTCCTGCCCTTCTTCGCGAAGGCGGCGCTCGAGGCCCTGCAGGTCTACCCGATCATCAACGCCACGGTCGACGGCGAGAGCATCGTCTACCCGGCCGGTGAGAACCTCGCGATCGCGGTCGACACGGAGCGCGGACTGCTCACCCCGGTGATCAAGGACGCGAGCACGCTCGACATCGCGGGCCTCGCCGCCCAGATCGCCGACCTCGCGGCGCGCACGCGCGACAACAAGCTGAAGCCGGACGAGCTCGCCGGTGGCACCTTCACGCTGACCAACACCGGGTCGCGCGGGGCGTTGTTCGACACGCCCGTCGTGTTCCTGCCGCAGTCGGCGATCCTCGGCACGGGCACCGTGCAGAAGGAGCCGGTGGTCATCTCAGCCGACGGCCAGGACGTGATCGCGATCCGCTCGACGGCCTACCTCGCGCTCTCCTACGACCACCGCATCATCGCGGGCGCCGACGCGGCCCGCTACCTCACGGCGGTCAAGGCGCGCCTCGAGCAGGGCGCCTTCGAGGGCGACCTCGGGCTGTAGCACCTCTCAGTTCTCGTACAGCTGCCTCAGCTTCCATCCGGCCTCGGTCCTCATCAGCAGGACCGAGGCCGGAGCCGTTTTCGCGTCCTTCGGAGTCAGCGCGATGAGCGCGGAGTCGCCCGTCCGCTCGAGCAAGGAGGGGGTGAGGGCTGCGAGCGGACGGGCGGGCATGTCGAGCGCGGAGGCCTGTGCGTCCGCGATCTCGGAAAAGCAGACGGCGCGTTGAGGCGCCGCGAGCGGAAGGCACGCGTCGCGCCTGGCGAGCAGGGCGGAGACGGCCGCGACGGGATCGTCCGCGATCGGCGGGCCGGGGCTGCGCGGCTCTTTCCCGCTCGCCCTCTCCCGGCTCGGCTCCGGCGCGGGTGACGGGGCGGTGCCGACCGGAGCGGCGACGACCGCGGCGGGCTGTGCCCGCTCCTCTGATGCCTCGCCGGGCAGCAGCGTCACCGCGACGACGACGAGCGCCGCCACGAATGCGCCGGCGACCACAAGCATCCGCCCGCGCCCCTGCACCCGCCCCGCGAGTGCGGCCGCGCGTGCCCGGAATCCGCCCAGCGGACCGGCTAGCAGCGCAGCCGGCCCCGCGTCGAAGGCTTCGATCAGCGCCGACGCGCTCGGGCGGCGATGGGCTGCGCCGGTGCGTCTCGTCGCGAGCGGCGAGCCCGGGGGCACGGGCTCGGCCGCGGCGTCGAGCCGCACGGGCACCGGTTCGGCGAGTTCGAACAGCGCCTCCTCGAGCCGGTCGACGTTCTGCCCGGACTCCCCTGCGGTCAGCGCCGCGAGCGCCAGCCCCAGTCCCACGTGCGCCGGGCCGAGTGCACCGCCGACGCGCCCGTGGGCGATGATGCCCAGCCGGTCCGCGAGCGCGGCGACGGCCCGCCAGTCGTCGGCGGGCCCCTCGGATCCGCGCCGGATCACCTCCTGGAGCGGTCCGAGCGCCAGCACCACCGGTCGCCCGGCGACGTCGAAGCGCACCCCGTCGCCGCCGAGATCCACGCCGCAGTAGCCGGCGCCGTGCAGCGCTCCGACCGCGCGCACGACGCCGATCATCACTGTGAGCGCCTCGGCCGTCGCGAGGTGACGGCGCCGCGCGAGCAGACCGCCGAGCGTCGGCCCCGTCACAGCCTCGAGCTCGAGCTCGCGCCGCGGCCCCAGCACCGTCACGTCGCGCACCCGGGGCAGGTGGTCCGAGCGTGCGGCGAGGAGCGCCGCCGCCCGCCGCCCGAAGGCCGAGGCATCCGTACCGGGCCGCATCGAGACATCCGTCATGCCGACCATCCTCGCGACGGCCGCCGATCGTGCGCGGCCCGGCCCTGCCGAATAGTGGACAACGTGCGGCATTCACGCCCTGTGCAGGGCGAGTCCCCTTCTTGCCGCGGCTGTCATAGGCTGGGCGCACAACTTCAGACCGCCACTACCGACGTAGGGAAACTCCTCGAATGATCGAGTACCGCGTCACGGGACTAAGCGCCAATTCCGTGCCGTATCTCGAAGCCCTCGAACTCCAGCGTGAGACCCACGCTGCCGTCGTTCGCGGGTCGGCGCCCGACACCGTCCTCCTGCTCGAGCACCCCTCGGTCTACACCGCGGGCAAGCGCACCGAGCCCTCCGAGCGGCCCGACGACGGCACACCCGTCATCGACGTGGATCGCGGCGGCAAGATCACCTGGCACGGCCCCGGGCAGCTCGTCGGCTACCCGATCATGCGGCTGAAGGAGCCCGTCGACGTCGTCGCCTTCGTCCGTCGCCTCGAGCAGATGCTCATCGACGTCGTCGCCGAGTTCGGCGTCGAGGGCCATCGGGTCGAGGGGCGCAGCGGGGTCTGGGTGAGCCAGACGACGGATGCGGGCGAGCCTGCCCCGGACGCCAAGATCGCCGCCATCGGCCTGCGGGTCGCCGAGGGGGTCACGATGCACGGCTTCGCGCTGAACTGCGCGAACAGCATTGAGCCGTACGAGCGGATCGTCGCCTGTGGCATCCGCGACGCCGGCGTCACGACGATCAGCCGAGAGCTCGCCCGGCGCGGTACGCGCGTCGTCGTCGACCCCGAGGCCGCCGTCCCTGTCGTGCAGCGCAGCTTCGAGCGCGTCTTCGCCGGTGCGGGGGTGCTCGCGTGACGATCACCAACAACGGCACGGAGCGCAAGCTGCTGCGCCTCGAGGTGCGCAACGCGCAGACGCCGATCGAGAAGAAGCCCGAGTGGATCAAGACCCGGGCGCGGATGGGCCCGGAGTACCGGCAGCTGCAGGAGCTCGTGAAGGGCGAGCAGCTGCACACCGTCTGTCAGGAGGCCGGCTGCCCCAACATCTTCGAGTGCTGGGAGGATCGCGAGGCCACCTTCCTCATCGGCGGCTCGGCCTGCACGCGCCGCTGTGACTTCTGCCAGATCGACACGGGCAAGCCCGCCGACTACGACACCGACGAGCCGCGGCGCGTCGCGGAGTCCGTCGCCCGGATGCAGCTGCGCTACGCGACCGTCACGGGGGTCGCCCGCGACGATCTGGAGGACGAGGGCGCATGGCTGTACGCGGAGACGATCCGCGAGATCCACCGCCAGGCGCCCGGGGTCGGCGTCGAGATCCTCGTGCCCGACTTCTCGGGGAACCCGCACCATCTCGGTGAGGTCTTCGGCGCGCGTCCCGAGGTGTTCGCGCACAACGTCGAGACGGTGCCGCGCATCTTCAAGCGCATCCGTCCCGCGTTCCGCTACGAGCGCTCGCTCGACGTGCTCACGCAGGCCAAGACCGCGGGTCTCATCACGAAGTCGAACCTGATCCTGGGCATGGGCGAGGAGCCGGAGGAGGTGAGCCGGGCGCTGCAGGAGCTGCGCGACGCGGGCACCGACCTCATCACGATCACGCAGTACCTGCGCCCGAGCCCCCGTCACCTGCCGGTGGCGCGCTGGGTGCATCCGGACGAGTTCGCCGCCTTCGCCGCCGAGGCGGAGGGCATCGGATTCCTCGGCGTGATGTCGGGCCCGCTGGTGCGTTCCTCGTACCGCGCCGGGCGGCTCTGGGCGCAGGCCGGCGCGGCGCTCGCGCGCGGCTGACGCACCGGATCAACACAGTCCGTTCCGGTACTCTGAGACCCATGGCACGAAACAGCTCCGCCGCATCACAGGCGACCGCCGAACCCGGCCGCATGCGGCAGATGTGGGACGTCTTCCAGATGACCCGCAAGTACGACAAGCGGGCGCTTCCCTTGATGCTCGCGGCCTTCCTGGCCCCCGTGGTCGTGGGCGTCGTGGTGGCGCTCGTGGTGTCCCGCGGCAGCATCTTCTCGCTGGTCCTGTGGATTGTCGCGGGCGTGCTCGCGGGCGTGCTGCTCGCGATCGTCGTCCTGGGGCGCCGGGCCGAGCGCGCCGCGTACTCGCAGATCGACGGGCAGCCGGGGGCGGTGGGTGCCGTGCTGCGCTCATCTCTGCGCCGTGGCTGGCGCGGCAGCGAGATGCCCGTCGCCGTCAACAGCAAGACCCGCGACGCCGTCTACCGCGCCGTAGGTCGCGGCGGCGTCGTGCTGATCAGCGAGGGCCCCAAGTCGCGCACCGCGCGGATGCTGGAGGAGGAGCGCCGCAAGATCAGCCGCACCGTCCCCAACGTCGCGGTGACCACCATCAGCGTCGGCCCGGATGCCGACTCCGTGCCGCTGCACAAGGTCGCCTCGCGGCTCACCAAGATCAAGTCGACGCTGACCAAGACCGAGATCGCTGCCGTCGACAACCGCCTCTCCTCGCTGCAGACGGCGCTGCCGATCCCGAAGGGCGTCGATCCCATGCGGGTGCGCGCGCCGCGGCAGCCGCGATAGAGGCGGGCGCGAACGAGAAGGGAGAGCCCATGGGCTCTCCCTTTTTCGTGGCGCTTTCGCGGCGCATTGTGCGGTGCGCCCCTCTCGGGGCGTGCCGACTCCGCGGAGATGAGTCGGTAGAGCGGGCGGATGCCGCGAGCTGGTCCGTCGAATCGACCCGTTTCCGCCGCATCGGCATGGCCGGCCCGGCCCGGGGCTCAGACTCGCACCAGCACCGTGCCGGCGACCTTGTCATGGAAGCCGCGCTGGTCGGAGTCCCACGCGAGGGCTGGGACGACGACCGCGAGCAGCACGCTGCGCAGGACCGGCCGCCAGAACGCCGGCCGATAGCCGGGCAGCGCCGAGAGGCGCAGGCCCACGAGGCGATGCCCGATGGAGCCGCCGAGCGCCCAGATCGAGAGGATCTGCAGCGCGGCGAAGATCGGGTAGACGGTCCAGCCGCCGTAGTGGCGGGTGACGAGCCAGGAAACGCCCATCGCGATGCCCCAGTCGATGAAGAGGCCGATCACGCGCCGGCCGAGCCGGCCGATCGAGCCGGGCCCGTGCTCGGGCAGGCCGAGGCGCTCGCCCGGGAATCGGCTCGGAGGGGCGTCCGTCGGTCGGCTCGAAGTCACCGCTTCATCCTAGGAAGTCCCGGCTTGGCGCTCCCTGCGTAACATGCCGGAAACAATCGCGACACCGCTGGGAAACGGCCTCCCCATAACCTACGGAGCGTGGCGCATTTGCGCCCGTCCGTCAGCCATTTGGAGCGTGAATGTTCAAGGATTCTTCCGAGGTGCTGGGGTTCATCAAGGACGAAGACATCAAGTTCCTTGATATCCGCTTCACCGATCTCCCCGGCGTGCAGCAGCACTTCAACATTCCGGCGTCGACCGTCGATGAGGAGTTCTTCACGGTCGGCCAGCTGTTCGACGGATCCTCGATCCGTGGCTTCGCGAACATCCACGAGTCGGACATGCAGCTCATCCCGGACGTCACGACGGCATACGTCGACCCCTTCCGGGCCGAGAAGACGCTCGTGATGGTGTTCGACATCTACAACCCGCGCAATGGCGAGATCTACTCGAAGGACCCGCGCCAGGTTGCCAAGAAGGCCGAGAAGTACCTCGCCTCCACGGGCATCGCGGACACCGCGTTCTTCGCCCCCGAGGCCGAGTTCTACATCTTCGACGACGTCCGCTACGAGGTGAAGCAGAACGGTTCCTTCTACGCGGTCGACTCCGAGGAAGGCGCCTGGAACACCGGTCGCACCGAAGAGGGCGGCAACCTGGCCAACAAGACCCCCTACAAGGGCGGCTACTTCCCCGTCTCCCCCGTCGACAAGACGGCCGACCTGCGCGACGACATCTCGCTCAAGCTCATCGACGCGGGCCTCATCCTGGAGCGCGCGCACCACGAGGTCGGTACGGGCGGCCAGCAGGAGATCAACTACCGCTTCGACACGATGGTGCACGCGGCCGACGACATCCTGAAGTTCAAGTACATCGTCAAGAACACCGCGGAGCTCTGGGGCAAGACGGCGACCTTCATGCCGAAGCCGCTGTTCGGCGACAACGGCTCGGGCATGCACACCCACCAGTCGCTGTGGAACGGCGGCCAGCCGCTCTTCTACGACGAGGCCGGCTACGGCGGGCTCTCGGACATCGCGCGCTGGTACATCGGCGGCGTCCTCGCCCACGCTCCGGCGATCCTCGCCTTCACGAACCCGACGGTGAACTCGTACCACCGCCTGGTTCCCGGCTTCGAGGCCCCCGTCAACCTGGTCTACTCGGCGGGCAACCGCTCGGCGGCCATCCGCATCCCGATCACGGGCACGAACCCGAAGGCCAAGCGCATCGAGTTCCGCGCACCGGATGCCTCGGGCAACCCCTACCTGGCCTTCGCGGCGCAGCTCATGGCGGGCGTGGACGGCATCCAGAACCGCATCGAGCCGCACGAGCCGGTGGACAAGGACCTCTACGAGCTTCCGGCCGAGGAAGCGAAGAACATTCCCCAGGTTCCGGGCTCGCTCGACGCCGTGCTGAACGCGCTCGAGGCCGACCACGAGTTCCTGACCAAGGGCGGCGTGTTCACCGAGGAGCTCATCGAGACCTGGATCGAGTACAAGCGCGAGCGCGAGATCAAGCCCCTCGCGCAGCGCCCGCACCCCTTCGAGTACGAGCTCTACTACGGGGTCTGATTCCGGAGAGGTCTCCGGCGCCGCTCTCGCGGTCGGCGAGCCCAGCAATTCACGGAGCCCCAGGCGGCATTGCCGCCTGGGGCTCCGTCTGTGCGCGGAGATTTATGGACGACTACCCTGCTCGAGCGTCAGGATGATCGGAAGCGGCAAAGGTCACTTCCGTTGCGCCGCGAGAAGCGTACGCGCCTGAGCCGCTGTGTCCTCATGGCTCACGAGCCGAGCCGCACCGCTCTCAACGTCATTCACACGACGCCGGAGTTCGGCCTGCCGGAATGAGCCGCCCCCAGAGCGAGCACCGAAGGGAGGCCGGTACGCGGGTGCTGACAGGTGTCCGCGTCGTCTGCGGCGCCCCCGCATCACGGGACAGCATCGGATCACCGCGGCCTGCGGCCACCGAGGTTAGCGTCGGAGGGTGCGTGCGCGTCTGAGCATCGTGACGGCCCTGGCCCTGGCCGGCGTCGTGCTGAGCTGCGCCGGATGCACCACGACCGGAGCGCGCTCCGGTGTCGTCATCCCGGTGAACGCGGTCTACCTCGATGCGTCGCCGTGGCTGTCGGCGCATCCGGACGCAGTGTTGAACGCCTGTTATGGGAAACACTGCCAGAGCTTTGACGCGATTCAGCGGGGCTCGGTCCAGCTCTGGGCCTCTGGCAAGCCCTGCTCCGCGCATCGGCTCACGATCACGTCCTAACCGTGGTACGTGCGAGGACGTCTTATGCGGTGCCACACGATGGCGTTCTTCGCGACAGGGTTCCCGCGTTCCGGCCCGGACGGCGAGCCAGGCGGCTCGTTGTGCAGGCCTCTTTCATCGTTGAGGAAAGATGAACTGGTACGGGCCGCGACCGAAGGGAGCGAGGTCGGGAGGTAAATCCGCTGCTGAGTATGTGGTGGAGACCCCAGCGAGGAGCGGCAGAGAATCTCCCAGACGGAACGAGCCGATGCCCGGCATGATGATATCGGTGCCGTCCGGAGCGAAATCCGTCTTGTTGGGGGCGACAAGGATGTCGGAGCCCACTGAAATGACGCCTGCCGAAGAAGCGGTAAGCGGTAGCTGGCCGGCCGCTGTACCAGGGTAAGACGCGTTTGGTCGAGGCGGTGCAGCGACGAGCAGGCGATAGCCGCGCAGAGGACCGCTTCTGGCAGTTATGACGTGGACGCCCATGGGCTCAGGGAGAGGACGGTGGGTTTCGGGATGCCTGAGCTCTTCAGAGGGGCTACAGCCGACGAGCACGAAGGTGACGATGAAACCGACTACCACTGCCTGGATTGCTCGCATGAGCTACTCATCCTTTGAGAATCGTCGCGCTCAGATTACTGGCCCACCGGGTCTGCGGAACAAGGTACGTGTGCGAGTTACCATGGCCAGAAGTGGAGCCGACAGCCTGGTTCCCCAGGAAGAACGGACCGCCACTGTCGCCAGGGAACACGATGTCAGAGGTCGTCACAGCCATGCCGCACCAAGTGGCGGGAGTGGTGTTGTTGTACGTGACGCACTGATTCAGTGATCCGACCTGAGTGCAGGAATAGCCGTTCTGGTTTCCGTTGTAGACCTCTCCCCAGCCGAATTTGCAGACGGCATCCCCTGCTACCGCATTCGCAGCGCTCGTGACACGGCGACGCTGGGATGCCGCGGTTCCCGTCGCCTGGAAGGTGCTGTCGGCGGAGAAACCGGGCAGGCTCTTGTGGAATTGGAGGTCGATTGCACCACCTGTGGTTCCGCTGGCTGCCCCGACGTACGAGATGACACCGGACTGCTTCGCCTCACCCCAGAGAAGCCCGTTTTGGCAGTGCTGGGCCGTAGTTGTTCCGTTCACGCCGCTGCGGCTCACCCCGAATGCGGATGTGCACTCGAAGGCGGAGTTCGATGCGAGCCACATCGGAGCGCCGCCCCAGTACGCGGCCTCTGAGGCGAGCCCCGGGTTGTTCACCAAACGAATGGGCACCGGAAGCTCATCGTCGCCGAATGCGGCAGCTGAGACACGGAGCGCGCGGGACTGCAGTTCTCGCGGGTCGATCGAGGTGCCTTTGGTCAGGCGGTATTCGATCGTGATGGCATTGGTCTCGGGATCGAGAGAGCTACGCGCAGCTTCGACGCCGCTTGTGTTTGCGACCGCCATGAATGCGGTTTCCGAGGCCAGCACGGCTTCGGATTCATTCGCCGCCGCGTTGGTGGTCAGCCGCACGTCGAAGGGGAGCTCGTTGATCAGCGCCATCACCTCGTCGGATGGGGATGAGGTGAGCGAGATCCAGGCGGGGATGTCGGCGGACCAGTCGCGGCCGGCAGAGGCGAACGTCTTTTCATTGCTGGAGAGACGAGCGATCAACTCGTCCCACTGGTGCTGTGCGGATGCGCGCTGAAGTGCCGTGGTCTTGTCGAGGCCGAGATCCTTGGCGAGTTCTTCAGCGTCCTGGCGTGTTGCATTGTCTGCCGTGAGGGCTTTGCCTGTACCTGATACGAGAAGGGTGTGCAGAGCGGTTCCGTTGCGGACGGTCGGCGTGGAGGGCTCGGGCTGAGCGGTCGCGGCGATTCCAAACACGCCGCCGGTGGACATGACGAGTACGCCGATGAGAATCGAGCGCATGACTTTGTCACTCATGGTTCCAATGACTTTCCTATGTGCGACGGGAAGATTTATGCGGAACGTATCGAGTCTGCGAGTCAACGGCGAGAGGAGTTGATAGAAATTCACCTGCCGGTTGGTAGGTGGAGTGAATTCATTGGCCTGCTAGACGAACTCGCCCGATAAAGACCGCGGAGGCTCTTTCGCGCCTCAGGAGCCGTAGAAGCCGCGCTCGAAGACCGCACGGGCCCGGCGCGTGACGGCGAGGTAGTCCTCCTCGAGGCGGCTCGCGGAGCGCGGCGGGTACTCGAGCAGGCGTGCCACGCCGTCGAGCTGCCCGCGGTCGACCGGCAGCACGTCCGAGGTCCGGTCGGTCCACAGGGTGAGGGCGCTCCGGGCGCGGGAGGCGAAGATCCAGGCGGCACGCAGCCGCTCGGCATCCGTTTCGTCCACCAGCCCTGCTTCGACCGCGGCCTGGAGCGCCGCGAGCGTCGAGGTGGTGCGCAGACTCGGCAGGTGCGCGGCGTGCTGCAGCTGGATGAGCTGCACGTACCACTCCACGTCGGAGAGCGAGCCGCGGCCGAGCTTGAGATGGCGGGCCGGGTCGGCGGCCTGCGGCAGCCGCTCCGACTCCACCCGGGCCTTGATGCGGCGCACTTCGCGGATCTCCGTCGGACCGATGGCTGCGGGGTACCGGGTGCGGTCGGCGAGCGTCTCGAAGGCGGCGATCAGCGCGGCATCCCCCGCGGCCCCGCGGGCTCGCAGCAGCGCCTGCGCCTCCCAGGTGAGCGACCAGCGCGCGTAGTAGGCGGAGTAGGCATCCAGCGAGCGGGCGACGGGCCCGTTGCGGCCCTCGGGGCGCAGCCCGAGGTCGAGGTCGAGCGGCAGGCGCGGGTCTTCGGAGAGCCGCCCCAGCTCCGCGGCGATGGCGAGGGCGGCCGTGCTCGCGAGGCCGCCCTCGCCGGGCGCGCGGTAGACGTACAGCACGTCGGCGTCGGAGCCGAAGCCGAGCTCACGGCCGCCGAAGCGGCCCATCGCGATGATCGCGAACTCGAAGCCCTCGGGCTCGGATGCCGCCCGATCGCGCCGGATCGCCGTGAGGAGCGTCTGGAGCACCACCTCGGTGATGTCACTCAGCCCCTGTGCGGTCTCGTCGATCGACAACACTCCGAGGATGCCGCCGAATGCGAGCCGCAGCACCTCGCGGCGCCGCGCCGAGCGCATCGCCAGAGCGACCGCCTCGGCCCCGTCGTGCCGCGTCAGCACGGCGTCGCTCTCCTCATCGAGGACGCGTCGCGGCCGGGGACGCAGCTCCTCGTCGGCGTCGAGCCAGGCGACGGCCTCGGGCAGCGTGCCGAGCAGCTCCCCCACGAAGCGCGAGCCGGAGAGCAGCCGCATCAGGCGCGCCGCCGCGCCCGAGGAGTCCCGCAGCAGCCGCAGGAACCAGTGCCGGTCGCCGAGGTCGTCGGAGAGCCGGCGGAAGGTGAGCAGCCCGTAGTCGGGGTCCGCGCCGTCGGCGAGCCACTGCAGCAGAACGGGCAGCAGGGTGCGCTGGATCGTCGCCGAGCGGGAGACGCCCTCCGTGAGCGCGGCGATGTGCGCGAGCGCACCGCGTGGGTCGCGGAAGCCGATCGCGGCGAGGCGTGCCTGCGCCTGCTCCGGCGAGAGGGCCCGCTCCCCCGTCAGTGCGTCCTCGGCGGGCAGCGCGGCGACCGCCGTGAGCAGCGGCCGGTAGAAGAGCCGCTCGTACAGGCCGCGCACACGGCGCTTGATCTCGGTCCAGCGCTCGACGAGCTCCACGGCGGTGCTGGCGAGGCCCGTGGCCCGGGCGAGCACCCGCTGCGCCGCCTCGTCCCGCGGCATCAGGTGGGTGCGGCGCAACCGCGCCAGCTGCAGCCGGTGCTCCAGGAGCCGCAGGGTGCGATAGTCCTCGTCGAACTGCGCCCCGGCCTCACGACCGACGTACCCTCCCGCGACGAGAGCCGCGAGCGCCGGCAGGGTCGCCGACTGCCGCACGGAGGGGTCCGTGTGCCCGTGCACGAGCTGCAGCAGCTGCACGGTGAACTCGATGTCCCGCAGGCCACCCGGGCCGAGCTTGAGCTCATAGTCGAGCTCCTGGGGCGCGATGTGATCGACGACGCGCTCGCGCATGCGCTGCACCGACTCGACGAAGCCCTCGCGCTCCGCGCTCTTCCACACCTGCGGAGCGAGCGCCGCGGTGTAACGGGCGCCGAGCTCCTGATCGCCGGCGAGAGGACGGGCCTTGAGCAGCGCCTGGAACTCCCACGTCTTCGCCCAGCGCTCGTAGTACGCCAGGTGCGAGTCCAGGGAGCGCACCAGCACTCCGTCCTTGCCCTCCGGGCGTAGGTTCGCGTCGACCTGCCACAGCCCGGGCTCGAGCGCCGGAGCGTCCGTCCCGCGCATCGTGAGCACGGCGAGCCGGGTCGCGATGTCGACGGAGCCCTCCGAGACGAAGATGACGTCCACATCGCTCACGTAGTTGAGCTCCCGCGCCCCCGCCTTGCCCATCGCGATGATCGCGAGACCGGTCGCCTGGACCTGCTCGGCCGGATAGCGGCCGGGACCCGTGCCGCTCGCGCTCGCACGTGCGACGGCGAGCGAGGCCTCCAGGGCGGCGCCGGCGAGGTCGGCAAGGGTCGCGGCGACGCCGTCGAGCCCGGCGACGGGATCCTCCTGCTCCAGGTCGTAGCTGGCCAGCTGGAGCAGGCGGCGGCGATAGCGGCGGCGGAACGCCGACCAGCCCTCCTCATCGCTCAGCTGTGCCACGGGCACGGATGACTGTGGGTCTGCCCCGACCGCGGCGAGCAGGTCAGCCCGCAGCTCCGTTGCGCCGGGCAGCGCCGTCACCGGCCGGTCGAGTGCGGCGAGCTCCTCCGGGTGGCGCTGCAGGAACTCGGCGAGACCCGTGCTCGCCCCGACGACGCGGGCGAGGCGCGCGGCATCCCCCGGATCGGCGAGCCGTCGGGCGCACGCCTCCGGCGCCCGACGGGCGAGCGCGAGCAGGCGGTCCAGCGCGGCATCCGGGTCGGCCACGGGGGCGAGGAAGCCGATCGCATCCCTGGCCCGGACACCGATGAGCTGCTCGAACTCGACGAGGCGCTCACGCACCTCGGACAGGCCGGTGAAGCCTGCACGCGCGAGGGCGGTGAGGGAGAGCGGTTCGTCGCTGCGCACGGCGGTTCGTCCGCCCGGGGTCTAGAGCAGCTCGAGGTTGCTGCGCAGCTCCCACGGCGTGACCTGCGCGCGGTAGCCGTTCCAGTCCTGCCGCTTGTTGCGCAGCACGTTCTGGAAGACCTGCTCGCCGAGCGTCTCGGCGACGAGCTCCGAGTCCTCCATGAGCGCGATGGCTTCGTCCAGGCTGGAGGGCAGCGCCTCGTAGCCCAGCGCCTTACGCTCGGCATCCGTCAGCGACCAGACGTCCTCGGTGGCCTCCGGCGGCAGCTCGTAGTCCTCCTGAATGCCCCTGAGCCCTGCGGCGAGCAGCAGGGCGTAGGCGAGGTACGGGTTGGCGGCCGAGTCGATCGCACGGTATTCGACCCGTGCGCTCTGGCCCTTGTTGGGCTTGTACAGCGGCACGCGGACGAGCGCGGAGCGGTTGTTGTGCCCCCAGCTGACATAGCTCGGCGCCTCGTCGCCCGACCAGAGCCGCTTGTAGGAGTTCACGAACTGGTTGGTCAGGGCCGAGATCTCGGGGCCATGCTTGAGCAGCCCGGCGATGAACTTCCGCCCGGTCTTCGAGAGCTGGTACTGGGCACCGGCCTCGAAGAAGGCGTTGGTGTCGCCCTCGAAGAGGGACATGTGCGTGTGCATGCCGCTTCCGGGATGCCCGGTGAGGGGCTTGGGCATGAAGGTCGCGTAGACGCCCTGCTCGATGGCGACCTCCTTCACGACCGTGCGGAAGGTCATGAGGTTGTCCGCGGTCGTCAGCGCGTCGGCGTAGCGCAGGTCGATCTCGTTCTGCACGGGGCCGACCTCGTGGTGGCTGAACTCGACCGAGATGCCGAGGTCCTCGAGCATCCGCACCGCGCGACGGCGGAAGTCGTGGGCCGTGCCGCCCGGAACGTTGTCGAAGTAGCCCGCGGAGTCGACCGGCTCCGGCCCGTTCTCGCCGAACTGCGCCGACTTGAGCAGGTAGAACTCGATCTCCGGATGCGTGTAGAAGGTGAACCCGGCCTCAGCGGCCTTCTCGAGCGTGCGCTTGAGCACGTTGCGCGGGTCGGCGACGGCGGGCTCGCCGTCGGGCGTCGTGATGTCGCAGAACATGCGCGCGGTCGGGTCGACCTCGCCCCGCCAGGGCAGGATCTGGAAGGTCGTGGGGTCCGGGTGGGCGAGGAGGTCGGACTCGTAGGCGCGGGTGAGGCCTTCGATGGCGGAGCCGTCGAAGCCGAGCCCCTCGGTGAACGCGCCCTCGACCTCGGCCGGGGCGAGCGCCACCGACTTGAGCGTGCCGACGACATCGGTGAACCAGAGGCGGACGAACTTGACGCCGCGCTCCTCGATGGTGCGCAGAACGAAGTCCCGTTGCTTGTCCATGGGTCCCTTTCCCTCGTGCCTCCAGGTTAGTGGATGGGGGTTCCTAAACTGAGCGCATGACACAGGAGACACCGGCCCCCCCGGCGATGCGCGAAGAAGCGCCGTACGGCGGGGCGACGCAGAACCTGAAACGCGTCCGCACCAGGCACTTCCTCAACGCCAAGAAGAACGGCATCAAGATCACGGGACTGACGAGCTACGACCAGCTCACGGCCCGCATCTTCGACGAGGCCGGCATCGACTTCCTGCTCGTCGGCGACTCCGCGGCGAACAACGTCCTCGGCTACGACACGACGCTGCGCGTCACCGTCGACGAGCTCATCCCGCTCGTGCGCGCGGTCGCCGGCGCGGCCACCCGGGCCTTCGTCATCGCAGACATGCCGTTCGGGTCGTATGAGGCGAACACGCGGGACGCCGTGCACACGGCGATCCGGATGATGAAGGAGACCGGGGCGCACGCCGTGAAGCTCGAGGGCGGCATCCGCTCGGCCGACCAGATCCGCCACATCGTCGACGCGGGCGTCCCGGTCATGGCGCACATCGGCTTCACCCCGCAGAGCGAGCACCAGCTCGGCGGTCACGTGATCCAGGGGCGCGGCGCGGGCGTGGAGCAGCTGCTGGCTGATGCGAAGGCCATCGAAGAGGCCGGCGCCTTCGCCGTCGTGCTCGAGATGGTGCCGGCGGAGGCCGCGCAGAAGGTCACGGCCGCCCTGTCGATCCCGACGATCAGCGTCGGCGCGGGCCCCTACTGCGATGGACAGCTGCTGGTGTGGACCGACTGGGCGGGGCTCACACAGGGACGCATCCCGAAGTTCGTGAAGCAGTACGCCCAGATCGGCCAGACACTGCGGGATGCCGCCGCGAGCTGGAAGTCGGACGTCGAGGGTGGGGTGTACCCGGGCCCGGAGAACAGCTACTGAGGCTCGGCTCAGTAGCTGTTCTCCGACTCCTCCTCGGCCCACCTGGCGCTGTTCTCGCGCAACCGCTCCAGCGCATGCTCGGCCTCATGACGGGTGTCGAAGGGCCCCACCCGGTCCAGCGCGGGTGAGGAGAAGCCCTGCTCCACGGAGCCGGTCTTGATGTTGTACCAGAACTTGTGCTCGATGTCGGGCACGGCCTCGTCGCTCATAAGCTTGATCGTATGCCCAAGGATTCTGCCGGTCACCTGGTCCCCGGTCGCGTCTCAGCACGCCGTGCCGTGCCCGGAGACATCCCTCGCCCGGAATACGTCGGTAAGAGCGGCCCGGAGAGGTACGCGGGCGGTGATATGTACCTGCCGGAGGAGGTCGAGCTCATCCGCGAGTCCGGCCGTATCGCGGCGCAGGCGATCGAGCTGGTCGGGCAGAGCATCCGCCCCGGCGTCACGACCGACGAGCTCGACCGCATCGGCCACGAGTTCATGGTCGCGAACGGTGCCTATCCGTCCACGCTCGGCTATCGGGGCTTCCCGAAGTCGCTGTGCTCCTCGCTCAACGAGGTGATCTGCCACGGCATCCCGGACGACACGGTGCTCGCGGAGGGCGACATCGTCAACATCGACATCACGGCGTACAAGAACGGCGTCCACGGCGACAGCAACCAGACCTTCATCGTGGGCGAGACCAGGCCGGAGGTCGCGAACCTCGTCGAGCGCACCCGCGAGGCGATGAACCGGGGCATCAAGGCGGTGGCACCCGGGCGCCAGGTCAACGTCATCGGCCGGGCCATCGAGGCCTACGCGAAGCGCTTCGGCTACGGCGTCGTGCGGGACTTCACGGGCCACGGCGTGGGGCGTGCCTTCCACTCCGGACTGATCATCCCCCACTACGACTCGGCGCCACTGTACGACACCGTCATGGAGCCGGGCATGGTCTTCACGATCGAGCCGATGCTCACCCTCGGGGGCGTCGCCTGGGACATGTGGGACGACGACTGGACCGTCACGACCCGCGACAAGTCGGTCTCGGCGCAGTTCGAGCACACGCTCGTCGTGACGGAGCGCGGCGCGGAGGTGCTCACCCTCCCGTAGGTGAACGGCATCCGCGGTAATCTGACCGCATGACGACCCAGACGAGCGGTGCCGGCACCGCCATCGGCATCGACATCGGGGGCACGGGCATCAAGGGCGGGGTCGTCGACCTCGGTACGGGCGAGCTCGTCACGCCGCGCGTCAAGCTCCCCACTCCGGACGGCGGCAAGCCCGACGACATCGCCGAGACCGCCAAGCAGGTGCTCGAGCAGCTGGGGGCGGACGAGTCCCTGCCGATCGGCATCGACTTCCCCGCCGTCGTGCGGCACGGTAGGACGATGTCGGCCGCGAACGTGTCGCGGAAGTGGATCGGCTTCGAGGCCGAGAAGTTCTTCGAGAAGGCGATCGGACGCCCGATCCACTTCGTGAACGACGCGGATGCCGCCGGCTTCGCCGAGACCGAGTACGGCGCCGCGAAGGGGCGGAAAGGCATGGTGCTGCTCACGACGTTGGGCACGGGCATCGGCTCGGCGCTCATCGTCGACGGTCTGCTCGTGCCGAACACCGAACTCGGCCACCTGGAGGTCGAGGGCCACGACGCCGAGAAGAAGGCGGCGTTCTTGGCCAAGGAGCGCGAGGACCTCTCCTGGGAGAAGTGGGGCAAGCGCCTCACCACCTACTACCAGACGCTTGAGCGGCTCTTCTCCCCCGACCTCTTCATCGTCGGAGGCGGCGTCAGCAAGAACTTCGACGAATGGGGCGGCTTCGTCAAGATCGAGACCGAGATGGTCCCGGCGCAGTTCCTCAACAACGCCGGCATCCTCGGCGCTGCGGCTCTCGCCGCGAAGGAGCGCGCCTGATCGTGCGCATCCGCCGTGGGCTCTACGCGTGCGCGCACCTGAGCTCCGCGGAGTTGGAAGCGCTGCGCTGCGGCGGCCTGCTCGACTGCGTGTCCGCTCTGCGTGTGGTCGGTGCCGAACTGCCCGATGACGGATGCCGGCATGTCCGCTTCCATCCGGAGAACAGTCGCGCGCGGCCACGGCCGGAGCGGGCGTCGGTGCCCGTCCTGGCCCACTGGTCGACGATGCTGACCTGGCGCCGCAGCGCCGCCCGGTGAAGACCCGCGCCCGCATGCCGCTGACGGAGGCCTTTCGTCAGGCGCTGCTGTGCGTGCCCGAGCCCGAACTGCGCGGGCTGATCGACACGGTGGTCGCGGAGGTGCTTCCGTTCGACGAGGTGCAGCGGATCGTCTCGGAATCCCCGCGCCGGACCCGCACCGCGATCGTGCGGGCGCACAGGGAGGGTGGCGTCACTGCGCGCGAGGACAGTGCGTCGAGCTGAGCGTTCTCCGGTCCCGTGAGGCGCCCGGAATCCGTTCTCCGCAGGCACGAGATCCGGCAACTGTCTGAATCCGGCCGAGCTATCTGACGTCCTGGATTCGCTCTCCGTAGGCATCCCGGCCGCGCCTGGGGATATGTGCACAGCAGCGTGAAAAATGTGACGCAGAGCACGGTTCGGTACGGCTCGTGGACCGGCACGAACCGGCCCCAGCCGGCACGAACTTGCCTGAGGCTGCACAGGGAGAGGCTGCACAGGGAATGGGCCGGCTGATACGCCGGGTTCTGTTCGGAGCCGTGATCAAACGGCGTCCTGGACGGCCATCTCTCTCGGCGACACGTTGCCGTGCCGCTCCAGCGGTCTACCCGGGGACGAGACGAGCAGCCTCATGGTCCCCTGTCTGACCTTGCTCCGGGCGAGGTTTGCCGAGCCGGCCGGGTCACCCCGGTCGCTGGTGGGCTCTTGCCCCACCGTTTCACCCTTACCGCGTGGCGCACCTTGCGGCACGGCCGCGCGGCGGTCTGTTTTCTGTGGCACTGTCTCGCGGGTTGCCCCGGGTGGGTGTTACCCACCGCCCTGCTCTGCGGAGCCCGGACGTTCCTCGGCGCCTGGCATGCCAGGCGACGCGACCGTCTTGCCGACCCATTCCTGCGATTCGATTCTACGAGTTCTCGTCCCGGATCAGGATCGCGCCGGAGTCGCTGTCGATGATCACCTCATCGGGGGCGGCGTTGCGGGCGGCCGCGAGGTCGCTCGGAGCGAGTGTCAGGTTGGTGCCGAGGTTCACTCCCCCGCGCACGGCCGCGGCGCCGACGCCGTAGCGGGCGCGCTGGCGCTCATAGAGAGCGAGCAGCTCCATCGGAACGCCCTGGGCGACGACCATGCGGTCGGCCGTGGCGTCCTCGCGCTCGCGCTCGATGCGCTCCAGCTCACTCGCGCGCGCCGCCGTCAGCTCGGCGACGGACGACTCGAGCTCGCGCTGCTCGGTGCGGATCGTCGTGAGCTCCGCCTCGGACTCCTCGGCGCGCTCCATGACCTCGAGCTCGGCATCCTCGAGGCTCGCGCGGCGCCGACGGAGCGACTCGACCTCGGCCTGAAGCCCCTCGATGTCCTTGGTCGAGCTGGTCGTCTGCAGCCGTTCGGCGTCGCGCGCCATCCGCTGCTCGACCACCGCGATATCGGACTCCAGCCGCTTCTGCTCGGCCTGCGCGTCCTCGAGGCGTCCGGTCGCCTCGACCAAGCGGGCGCGCAACTGCTCGGCCTGTGGTGTGAGCGCGGCTAGTTTGGCGTCCTGAGGCAGGTTCTTCAGCCCGTGCGCGACGCGGGTGAGCCGATTGTCGTGCTCCTGCAGACGCAGCAACTGCTTCTGCTCGGCGGGCGATGCTTTCATACGTCTCTTCTCATCAGGCGGGGCTATCGGGAAGGTATCGGGGAAGATTCATCGGCTGCGGTGTGCTCACTGCACAACCGCGAAGTCCCAGGGGTCGGTGCGCGTCTCGCTCACCGTGACGGATGCCGCGGGCAGCGCCTCCCGCAACTGGGTGGCAGCGGTCTCGAGCCACAGCCATTCGCTCGCCCAATGCGAGACGTCGATGAGCGCCGGGCCGGCACCGAGGAGGTGCTGCTCGCGTGCCTCCGAAGCCGGGTGGTGGCGCAGATCGGCGGTGATGTAGACATCGGCGGCGAGGACCTCGGGCTCGCGCAGCAGCGAGTCCCCGGCGCCTCCGCACACGGCGACGGTGCGGACCGGCTGCTCGTAGGAGCCCGCGACGCGCACACCGCCCGCCGTCGGGGGCAGTACGGCGGCCACCGTGCGGGCGAGCCGTCCGAGCGTCGTCGCCTCGGAGAGCTCCCCGACGCGGCCGATGCCGGTGCCGGGCTCGGCGGAGGCCGTGATGGGGCGCAGCCCGGTGAGTTCGAGTTTCCGGGCCAGTACGGCGCTCGTGCCCTCGGCGACGACGTCGGCGTTGGTGTGCGCCGACAGCAGCGCCGTTCCGGAGCGGATGAGCTTCGCGAGCAGCGCGCCCTTGTAGTGCGTCTCGGCGACGGATTTCACACCGAAGAGCAGGAGCGGATGGTGGGCGATGACCAGATCGGCGCCCGCCTCGATCGCCTCGTCGAGGGAGTCAGCGACCGCGTCGACGACGAGATGGATCGAGGTGACCCCCTGGCGCGGCGAGCCGGCGACGAGCCCGGGCGCGTCCCAACCCTCGGCGCCCGCGACCGGCCACAGTCGCTCGGCGACGGTAAGGACCTCGGTCAGCGAGTACGGCATCACCCCAGATTAGCGGCGGCCGAAGGGCCAGAACCGGTGTCGCCTTCGGGCGGGTACGGGCAGGGGCGCAGGCAGGGGCACGGAACCGGGGGCCGGCGCAGCTGCCGCCACGGGCGTCGGCATGGGCGCCGGCGGCCTCGGGGCCTCACTCACCGGAAGCGGCGCGGGGGTTCGGACGTCATCGGCGTCGTCGACCACGTCCGGGTCGAACTGCTGCTCGAGCTGTTCGAGCGGAAGGGCGTGCGGCGTTGCGGCGGGCTCCGGTTCGGGCTCCGGTTCCGGTTCCGAAGCGGAGAACACCGCGAACACCTGGGTGGAGACATCCGTGAACTCGCGCGGGGCGGTGTCCTGCGCCGCCGCGGTCAGCTCGGGGTCGATCCACGGGCTGAAGCCGGGCTGCGGGCCCGCGAGCTCCCGGACGGGCAGGGACCAGTCGACCGGCGCGTCGATGTCAACCTCGGCTTCGGCTTCGGTCTCACTGCTTTCACCGGCTGCACCGCGCGGCGCGTTGGCCGCGGCGAGCATCTCGGGCGTCACCACCGGGATCTGCCCGGTGCGCTCGATGATGAGCGCCTGCAGCTGCTCGATGGCGCCCAGGGTGTCGCCCGTGCGGTCGAGTTTGCGCGTGATCGCGGTGACCTCGGGGTCGTCTTCACGGTCGGCCGAATCCGACACGCCGTCCCCCTCGCCGCTTTTGGCCATGTGACCAGCGTATCGACCTCGAATGGGGTGGGCCTGGAAGCGCGGAGCCGTACCCTTGGTCTCGTGGGCGCGTTGATCGAGACTCCATACGAAGACCTGCTGCGGGACGTCATGGCGACGGGAGTGCATAAGAGCGATCGCACCGGCACGGGAACGCGCAGCGTGTTCGGCCGGCAGCTGCGCTTCGACCTCGCCCAGGGCTTCCCGCTCATCACGACGAAACGGGTCCACTTCAAGTCGATCGCCTACGAGCTGCTCTGGTTCCTGCGCGGCGACAGCAACGTGCAGTGGCTGCGCGACAACGGCGTCACGATCTGGGACGAGTGGGCCGACGAATCCGGCGAGCTCGGACCCGTCTACGGCGTGCAGTGGCGCTCCTGGCCGACGCCCGACGGCGGTCACGTCGATCAGATCGCGAAGGTCATCGAGCAGCTGAAGACGACGCCGGACTCCCGGCGCATCCTCGTGAGCGCCTGGAACGTCGCGGAGCTCGACGCGATGGCGCTGATGCCGTGCCACGCGCTGTTCCAGTTCTACGTCGCCGACGGCAAGCTCTCCTGCCAGCTCTACCAGCGCAGCGCGGACCTCTTCCTCGGTGTGCCCTTCAACATCGCGAGCTATGCGCTGCTCACCCACCTGGTGGCGCAGCAGACCGGGCTCGAGGTCGGCGACTTCGTGTGGACCGGCGGGGACTGCCACATCTACGACAACCACGTCGAGCAGGTCACGGAGCAGCTCACGCGTGCGCCGTTCCCGTACCCGACGCTGAAGATCGCCCGCACGCCCGCGTCGATCTTCGACTACCGCTTCGAGGACTTCGAGGTCGTCGGCTACGAGCACCACCCGGCGATCCGCGCTGCGGTGGCCGTCTAGTGGCGGCGGTCGCCTAGTGGTGGCGTCGCAGGCATCCGCCCCGCTCGCCCTGATCTGGGCGCAGACGACCGCCGGCGTGATCGGCGGTGCGGGCGACATCCCCTGGCACATCCCCGGCGAGCAGCGCCGCTTCAAGGAGTTCACGATCGGCGGCACGGTCATCATGGGCCGGAGGACATGGGACTCGCTGCCGGCGCGCGTGCGCCCGCTGCCGGGGCGGGAGAACATCGTCGTGACCCGTGACGCGGCGTTCGCTGCGCCGGGCGCGCGCGTCGTGCACACGGTCGACGAAGCGCTCGCGGCCGCGGACCCGAAGAGGCAGGCCTGGTGCATGGGCGGCGGGCAGCTCTACGCCCAGACGATCGGGCGCGCGACGCGCCTCGAGGTCACCGAGGTCGCGCTCGAGGTGCCGGGCGACGCCTTCGCCCCCCCGATCGGTGCGGAGTGGCGACTGGCCTCAGCCGATCCGGGATCCGGTTGGCACGACGGCCCGGCGACGCCACAGCACCCGGAGGGGCTGCGCTATCGCTTCCTGAGCTACGTGCGGCGGTAGGGCCTACTTGCGGCGATAAGGCGAGGCGCCCATGGCGATGGCGGCCGAGACGCCGAGAACGGCGCCCACGAGGCCGATGACACCGATGACACACCAGAGCACGATTTCCACCATGGGTCATAGCCTATTGGCATGTCGGATGCATCGGCGCAGCGCGTCTACGAGGTCGATGAGGTCGTGCTCGGGTGGAAGCCCACCGAGTCGGCCGGTGCCGCTCTGGAGTGGATCCTGCAGCGCATCGACCGTTTGGCGGCACCGCTGACGCTGCTGACCGTCTTCGATCAGAAGAAGCAGTACGACGAGGCCACGCGCGCCGGAGTGGCGGAGCGGGCCGAGGCCGTCGCCGCGGAGGTGCGCGCGATGCATCCCTCGATCACGGTCACGACCGAGCGCGTGGACGGCGACCCGGCCCAGCTGCTGGCCGGGCGCACCAGCCCGGAGACGCTCGTCGTCGTCGGCACCGACCGCCGCCGCGGCCTTTCGGTCAAGTACGCCTTCTCCTTCGGCGCGCGCCTTGCCGCCCGTGCCAAGGGCCCCGTGGCCCTCATCCCTCACGGCGACAGCAGCGGTGGCAGCGGCAGCGAGCCGCGCTCGGGCGTTGTGGTCGGCGTCGACGGCACGCCCGCCTCGCTCGCGGCGGCCAGGGTGGCCGCGCGCATCGCGCTCGCCCGCGGGGCGGAGGAGCTCGTGGTGGTGCACGTCTGGCAGGAACCGACGCCCTGGCAGGACGCCTACCTGCCGCCCGACGACGCCTTCCTCGACTCTCTGCAGAAGGTCCACCAGGACGTGCTCGACGAGTCCGTCGCGCAGTTCGCCGCCGAGTGGCCCGAACTGCCGATCACCACGAAGCTCGTGCACGGCCTGGCCCCGTGGGGGCTGCTCGACCAGGCGGCGCAGGGCTCGCTGCTCGTCGTCGGCACACACGCCTCGCGCGGCATCCAGCGTTTCTTCCTCGGCTCGGTGAGTCACACCGTGGTGCTCAACCTCGAGGGTCCGACGATCGTCGTCCCGCAGAGATAGCGGACGGCCGACCGTGACTGCCCGCACCGACGCACGCGACGACCTCCTCGCGATGCGTCACAAGCCGCTGCACGTGCTGCAGTATCTCGACGACAACTCCGGGCTGCCGGGGCCGCGTGCGAACCTCACCCTCGTGGATGCTTTCGCCGACGTCGCCCCCGAGGAGATCGTCTGGCAGCTCTCCGGCTCGCCCGACGAGTTCCGGCGGCTGTGCGCGGCCGCCGCCCTCGGCCGCCTGTACCTCGAGCGCCCCGGGGACGAGCAGGTGATCGCGCGGCTCACCGAGCTCGCGGCGGACGACAGCTGGCGGGTGCGCGAGGGCGTGGCCATGGCGCTGCAGCGCGTCGGCGATGACGATCCGGCGCTGATGCTCGGGCTGGTCGACGGATTCCTCGCCGGGACGGCCCGCGTCGTGCGCGCCGCCATCGCCGGCATCTGTGAGCCCCGCCTGCTGCGCCGGCCCGAGATGGCGCAGGCGGCACTGGATGCCTGCGCACGTGCCACCGACCATCTGTGCGCCGTGCCGTTCGACCAGCGTCGCCGTGAGGACGTGCGCACGCTGCGCCAGGCGCTCGGCTACTGCTGGAGCGTCGCCGTGGCGGCCGATCCGGAGCACGGCCTGGAACGCTGGACGGAGCTCGAGGCGCGTGCCGAATCCGACGCGGACGTCACCTGGATCGTGAACGAGAACCGCAGCAAGGCGCGGCTCCAGCGGCTGCTGAGCCGCGCCCCGGCCCAGCGCGCAGAGACCTAGGGCGCCGTGCCTGGGGCAGTGATGAGGCGTCGCTTTGTGCTGCTGCTCGCCGTGGCGACCGTCGCGGCGCTGGCGGCATGCACCGGAACGGGTTCGGCGAGCCCCTCCCCCGTGCCCAGCACACCGTCGCCGACCGCGGACCCGCTCGCCGGCCTCACTCTGGCGCAGCGGGTCGGCCAGCTGTTTATGGTCGGAACGCCCGCTGCGGCGGCCGCACCCGGCACTCTCGACGACATCGGCCGTCTGGACGTGGGCGGCGTGTTCCTCTCCGGACGCTCGACGGCCTCGGTCGCCGCCACGCGCGACGTGGTCGCCCGGCTCACCGCCGCCGACCCGGGCGGTGCGCCCCTGCTCGTGGCCACGGACCAGGAGGGCGGCGAGGTCCAGGTGCTGCAGGGGGCCGGCTTCGAGCGGATGCCGAGCGCACTCGCCCAGGCGGGGACGCCCGCCGCCGACCTCCAGCAGGCAGCGACCCGCTGGGGTCGCGAGCTGCACGCCGCGGGCGTGAACATGGATCTCGCCCCGGTCGCCGACGTCGTGGACTCGCCGCAGCAGGCCGCGACCAACCCGCCGGTCGGGCAGCTGCAGCGGGAGTACGGCTACGGGGCCGCCGCAGTGGGACCGCACGCGCAGGCGTTCTCCTCCGGGATGCTCGCCGCCGACGTCGTACCCGTGGCGAAGCACTTCCCGGGCCTCGGAGCGGTCTCGGGCAACACCGATTTCACGGCATCCGTCACCGACCCCGTCACGAGCGCGTCGAGCCCGTCCGTTGGCGTGTTCCGCGGGCTGATCGAGGGCGGGATGCCGGCCGTGATGGTCTCGACCGCGATCTACGCCCGGATCGATCCCGCCGCACCTGCGGCGTTCTCCGCACCCGTGGTCACGCGGCTGTTGCGCGGCGCGCTCGGGTTCCGCGGCGTCGTCCTGACCGACGACGTGTCCGCGGCACGGCAGGTCGCCGCGTGGTCGCCGGCGGACCGGGCGATCGACGCGATCGACGCCGGCGTCGACATCGTGCTCGTCTCTGCCGCGCCCGGTCTCGCGCCGCAGATGATCGCCGCGGTCGTCGCGAAGGCGCAGACGGATGCCGCGTTCGCCGCGCGCGTCGACGCGGCCTGTGCCCGCGTGCTGGTGCTCAAGCAGCGCTACCTGCGGCCGTGACCCGTTCGGGCGCCGCCGGCCGACTGGGCGCAGTCGATGCACAGCTCCGCCGTGGGACGCGCCTGCAGACGCGCGGGCGAGATCGGTCGACCGCAGCGGAGGCAGCGTCCGTAGCTGCCGTCGGCGATGCGGGCCAGCGCGGCCGCGGTCGCCGCGAGCTCGGCCGTGTTCTCATGACGGATGCCGGCCAGCCGCGACCATTCACCCGAGACGGGCGCGCCGTCGGGGTCGTGCTCGTCGTCGGTGTTCGCATCGCGCAGCGCACCGAGCGCCGCGAGGGAGGCGGCGAGCTCGGCATCCCGTTCGGTCAGCTCGGCGAGCCGGGCGCGCAGCATCCCTTCGATCTCCGTCTCGATCTGCTCACTCATCGCTTCTATGATCGTCCTCCGGTTGTATGCCTCCGCGTGCGCGGCGCCTAGCCCACCGCGTGGGCGGCGTTCTCGACGGCGGCGACGGCCGCGTCGATGCCCCCGCTCCAGGCCGCGCCGTGGCCGGGGAGGACCCATTTCGCCCCGGTGGCGACGAGCGTGTGCAGCGAGGCGATCGCCTCCGCGGGCTCGTCGGTGAAGGGCGCAGGCGCCGGACCTCTCCTGCCGGTCAGCACGTGTCGTGTGGTGAGCCCGTCGCCGACGAACACGGCATCGACCTCGGGCACGAACACCGCGATGCTCCCCGCGGAGTGCCCTGGCAGGCCGATGATCCGGGGCGACCCCGGAAGATCGAGGGTCTGCCCGTCGCTGATCTCGACCACCTCGGTCAGCCAGGTGGTGCGCATGCCGCCCTTGCGCAGTGTGTAGGCGAGGAATCCCAGCATCGGGCCGAGCTTCATCTCCTGCTTCGCGTTCTTCGGCTTCGGGCCGCCCTTGGCTCGCGATGCGTCACCGGAGTGCACATAGACCGGCACCCCGTGATCGCGGCGGAGTCGCTCGGCGAACCCGACGTGGTCGCTGTCGCCGTGAGTGAGGATGACGCCCCTGATGTCGTCGAGCGTGCGATTGATCGACGCCAGTTCGGCCAGGAGCTCGGGCCAGAGGCCGGCGAGGCCGGCGTCGATGACGGTCACTCCTGCGGGAGTGGCGACGAGGTAGGCGGCGACGATGTCGTTGCCGATGCGGTGGAGGGAGGGTGCGATTTCCATGATGGCTATTGTACGTAGCCATCATGGCTATCGTCAATAGCTATACTTGACTCGTGCCTACACCGGACCGGACCTCTCTCGACGCCATCGTCCTCGCCGCCCGCCACCTCCTGGAGGAGGAAGGGCTCGCCGGGCTCACCATGAACGCGGTCGCCGAGCGGGTCGGCGTTCGCGCACCGTCGCTCTACAAGCGGGTGCAGAGCCGCGAGCAGCTGATCCAGCTGGTGGCCGAGGCCACGCTGACGGCGCTCGCCGACCGGCTCAAGGCCACGACCACGGCGGTGGAGGCACTGAACGGCTTCCGCGACTTCGGCCACGGGCATCCCGCCGCGTTTCAGCTCGTTATGACGCCGGGAGCCGGCATGCCGACCGCGCGGGTGGAGTTCGGTGCCGCCGCGAGCGAGACCGTGCTGCGGGTCGCCCGCGAGCTCGCCGGCGCCGAACGGGCTCTCGAGGCGGCGCGCACCCTCACCGCCTGGGCCACCGGCTTCATCTGCATGGAGCTCAACGGCAACTTCAAGCTCGGCGGCGACATCGATCAGGCCTGGGAGTTCGGGATCACGCGCGTGGTCGAGGCGATCACCGCGGGGTGATCCCGGCTGCCGTGCCGGGATACCCTGTTTACCGGTTGATGCCGGAGAGGTCTCCGTCGCCGTAGCGGTCGCCAGCCGCCGGGCGCAGCGCGTCGAGGCGGGCGAGCTGCTCGCCGGTGAGTTCGACCCGATCGGCGGCGGTGTTCTCCTCGACGCGGGCGACGCGCTTGGTGCCGGGGATGACGGCGAGGTTGTCGGAGCGGGTCAGCAGCCAGGCGAGTGCGATCTGTGCGGGGGTCGCGCCGGCGTCGGCGGCGATCGTCTCGACCTCGTCGACGAGTGCGAGGTTGGTGCGGAAGTTCTCCTCGGTGAAGCGCGGGTTCGTCAGCCGGAAGTCGTCGGCCGCGAAGTCGGCCAGCGAGCGGAACGTGCCGGTGAGGAAGCCGCGGCCCAGCGGCGAGTAGGCGACGAAGCCGATCCCGAGCTCGGTGACGAGCGGGAGCAGTTCCGTCTCGACGTCACGGGTCCAGAGCGAGTACTCGGTCTGGAGGGCGGCGATCGGATGCACGGCGTGGGCGCGTCGGATGGTCTCCGGGCCGGCTTCGGAGAGGCCGATGTGCCGGATCTTCCCCTCTGCGACGAAGCCGGCCAGCGTGCCGATGACGTCCTCGATGGGGACCGTGGGGTCGACGCGGTGCTGGTAGTAGAGGTCGATGCGGTCGGTCTGGAGGCGGCGCAGCGAGCCTTCGAGCGCGGCGCGGATGTTCTCGGGCCGGGAGTCGAGCTCGCGGCCCTCGGCGTCGTCGAGGTGGGAGATGAAGCCGAACTTGCTGGCGAGCACGACCTCGTCTCGGCGGTTCTTCAGGGCGCGGCCGACGAGTTCCTCATTGGCGTAGGGGCCGTAGACCTCGGCGGTGTCGATGAAGTCGACGCCGAGGTCGAGTGCGCGGTGGATGGTCCGCTCAGCTTCGTCGTCGTACTGACCTGCACCGGTGTAGTAGGCGGACATGGTCATGGCGCCGAGGCCGACGCGTCCGACGTCGAGTCCGCCGAGGGTGATCTTCTGCATGGTTTCTTTCCTCAGTTCTGTTCGATGGGTGCTGTGGTCACGCGAGCAGGGTGTTGGCGATGTCGAGGACGAAGCGATAGCGCACCTTGCTCGCCGCGAGCCGCTCGTAGGCCTCGGCGATTCGGTCGACGCCGATGAGCTCGATCTGCGCGGCGATGCCTTGCTGGGCGCAGAAGTCGAGCATCCGCTGCGTCTCGGGCAGGCCGCCCGCGTTGGAGCCGACGATGGCGCGCTGCTGCAGGACCATCGCTCCGGCGTGGAAGCTGTACGGCTCGGCCGGGAAGCCGACGTTGACGAACGAGCCGTTGATGGCGAGCAAGCCGAGGTAGTCATCCAGCGGGAGGACCGCGGCGACCGTGTTCAGAATGAGGTCGAAGCCGCCCGCCAGGGCGGTGAAGGTCTCCGGGTCACTCGTCGCGTAGTAGCGGTCGGCTCCGAGCGCGAGACCGTCGTTCTTCTTGCTCAGTGACTGGCTGAGCACGGTGACCGTGGCTCCCATCGCGTGGGCGATCTTGACCGCGACGTGGCCGAGTCCGCCCATCCCGATGATCGCAACGTTCTTGCCGGCTGCGCCGAAGCGCATCAGGGGTGCATAGACGGTGATGCCCGCGCACAGCAGAGGCGCGGCGGCGGCGAGGTCCATCGTGTCGGGGATGGTCACAACGAAGTGCTCCTTGACGACGATGCTGCGGCTGTACCCGCCGTAGGTGGGTGAACCGTCGGCGTATTCGCGGCCGTTGTAGGTCGCCACCGGGATGTTCCGGCACATCTGCTCCTCGCCGCGCAGGCACGGTTCGCAATGGCCGCACGAGTCGACGTAGCATCCGACCCCCACGCGGTCGCCGACCGCGAACTTCGTGACCTCCGTCCCGACCGCTGCGACGATCCCGGTGATCTCGTGGCCTGGGACCATTGGGAAGATGCCCGGGCCCCAGTCCTCGTTCACCTGATGGAGGTCGGAGTGGCAGATCCCGGCGTAGGCGATGTCGATGAGGACGTCGTCCGGGCGTAGCTCACGCCGTTCGATCGTCACCTTCTCGAACGCCGCTCCGGGGTGCGGTGCGCTGAGCGCGAGGGTGGAGGTCATGAGTGGTCCTTCGTGTGAATCGGGGCGTCGGGTGCTTGCGTCAGCCGGCGGAGGGTGAACGGGGTGGCGAGGATCTCGTCGAGGATCCGGGCGACGTTCGTGAAGTGGGGCGTCTGGAAGTGAAGCTCCAGCGCCGCATCGTCCCGCCACTCCTCGAGGCAGATCATTGCTCCCGGTTTTGCCGGGTCGGCAAGGGGCCGATATCCGAGGCATCCGGCCTCGGCCTCGGAGGGCGCGATCATCGCGGCGAGTGCGTCGCGGAGCGCGTCCTCCTGACCGGGCTTGGCCTGGAAATCAGCCACGAGGACCAGAGTGTCGGTCATCAGCGGTGTCTCTTCTCTTCGTGTCGGGCTGGTTTCGGGGCGGGTCACTCGGTGACCGTGGTGCCCTTGAACAGCCAGCTGATCTCGGAGTACGGGCCGACCTCCGCGAAGAACTCCGTGAAGAACTCGCCCTCGGCGTGCGCGTCGAACGCCGCCTCGTCCGCATAGGCCTCGTTGAGGTAGAAGCGGTTCGGGTTCTCGGGGTCGGCGATCAGCTCGAAGCGGAGGGTGCCGGGCTCGGCGGCCCCGGCCTCGCGGCCGTCCTTGAGCGCGGCGGCGATGAAGTCGGTCACGCGCTCCGGCTGGACGTCCCAGGAAACGGCGATGTGATACATGAGGATCTCCTTGTGTTGACCGTGCGATTTCCGTCGGCCGCATTGGTGCCGACAGAACGAGTCAACGGCGCCGCGCGGTCCTGCGGAGGCCTGGAGCTGGCCAAGATCTGCCTAGGAAGAACTGACCTACCCACGGGCGGTGGAAGCCGCCGATACTGGGGAGATGGACACTTCGACCCTGGCGGACTTCCTCCGATCCGCCCGTGCCCGCGTGACGCCTCAGGACGTCGGTCTCGGCAACGCCGGCCTGGCGGCTCGGCGGGTGCCCGGCCTGCGCCGCGATGAGGTGGCGATGCTCGCCGGCGTGAGCACCGACTACTACACGCGGATGGAACAGGGGCGCATCGCCCATGCCTCCGACGCCGTCGTCAACGGGCTCTGCACGGCGCTGCGGCTCAACGACACCGAGCGCAGCTACCTTTTTGGTCTGTTCTCCTCCGGAAACGGTCGCATGGTTCCGCAGAAGCGGGCCACGAAAGTGCGGCCGATCCTGCGCCAGATGATGGAGCAGATGGATAACACGGCCGCGTTCGTCATCGGCGTCGGCATGGAGGTGCTCGCCATGAACGAGCTGGCCAAAGCGCTCCTGCACGACTTCACGAAGGAGACCGGCCTCGCCCGCAGCCTGGCCCGCTGGGCATTCCTCGCACCTGAGGGGCAGGCCTTCTATCTCGACTGGGATGCCGCCGCTGCCGACATGGTCGCGATCCTGCGTCGCGACTCCACCAGCCACCCCAACGACCGTCAGCTCAACGAGCTCATCGGCGAGCTCACCGTCAAGAGCGACAGGTTCCGCCAGTGGTGGCCCCAGCACAAGGTCTACGAGTGCACCTCCGGCACCAAGCACCTGATGCACCCGCTCGTCGGAGAGGTCTACATCGAGTACGAGACCTTCCCGGTGCCGGGCGAGCCCGACCAGCAGATGTTCCTCTACACCGCCAAGAAGGGCTCACCCTCGGCGGATGCGCTTCGGATCCTCGCCAGCTGGGGCACGCAGGCCGTTTTGACCGACGCCACTCACCACGACTGAGAGTTCGTCGCTCGGCGCGGCGACGCGGAACCGATGCGTGTTCGAACAGCACCAGAGCGAGCGAGTCGGCGCTCTCCTCATCAGCGCGTCCTATCGCGTCAGGGTGACGTGGATCGCGCCGCTTTCGGCTACTTCCGTCGCCACGGTGTGGGTGAGTTCGAAGCCACGCAGGTCGTCCCACAGCCGGTGACCCCGGCCGAGGAAGATCGGGGCGACCATGAGGTGCAGCTCGTCGACCAGGCCTGCGCGCAGGAAGTCGCGCGCCGTGCCGTATCCCCCGCCGATGCGCACGTCCAGGCCGCCGGCTGCTTCGGTCGCCTCGGCGAGCACGTCCTCGATGGCGAGGTTGCGGAAGTGGAACGTTGTGCCGCCCTTCATCGGGATCGACGGACGTGGCGCGGTGTGGGTGAGCACATAGACAGGGGTGCCGAACGGCGGGGTGTCGTCCCACCAGCCCTTCCAGTCCGCGTCGTCGGGAAAGGCGTGGAGTCCGAACATCCCTGCGCCCATGATCTCGGAGCCGATGCCCTCGAAGAACGCGACGGCGTATCGGTCGTCGACGCCGGTCGTGCCGGCGCCGCTGGTGTCGCCGAAGACCTTCTCGCGGAAGGTGCGGGTCGCGGAATACGCGGCGGTGAGGCGTCCCCAGTCCTCGCCCATTGGATTGTCGGGTGTCGAGTCAGACGGGGTGTAACCATCCAGCGAGGTGAATAGATCCATGCGAACGCGGGTCATGTCAGATTTCCTTCGGAGTGGTGAGGGCGAGACGGATGCCGAGCCGGTCGGCTTGGCGTTCCGCGGGGGGTTCGCTGCGCGCCGAGCAACGGGTGCAGCACGTCGAGAGCACCCGGCAGCGCCGTCGAGAACGCTGCCGCGAGGCCGGAAACGACCCCAGGGGATCTCGCCGGCCGCTCCATGGCGGCCCGGCGCATGGGATCTGTGAGAGTGCGCAGCACCGCGTCGAGTTCCTTGTAATACACAGGCAAACACCTGACTGTATTCAAGGCGTCCGACTTGAGCAAGCCGGCTTGGGGGGCCACGAACTGACCGAGCCCGACCGGAATCTTCTCCCGCTTCAGCGGGCGATCAGAGACGGGGCCGGGTCCGCACCCACCACGTGGAGATTGCGTGGGGACGTTACGACGACGCTGCGAGCACGCCCGAGGCCGCGGTCGAAGCCGAGGAGCTCGGCGCGCAGAGCGGCCCTGGAAGCGTAGGGGCCGACTCTCTCATCGCGCCTATATCCGGGGTTGTGCTCCGAATCGCTTCGGTGGCTCACGAAGCTGCGAACGATGATCTCCGAGTGGGCCCTGCCGGGCTCGAACCGACGACATCCACGGTGTAAACGTGGCGCTCTACCAACTGAGCTAAAGGCCCCTCGGGTTGAGTCTATTCGGCGCTCGCGGGCGATGACGGGTCGAGGCGTCCTCCGCGTCCCGGTCCCAGCTGGGGTACGGAGTTATCCACAGGGGTCTTATTCTCGAATTAATGTCCGTGGCGGATGCTTTGATATTCGTATGAGTTACGAAGTCTCGTTCGGCATCGATCCCCTCGGATCGGCGTTCGTGCTGGGGCGGGCTTGGGAAGGCGAGCAGCTGGACCGCGTGGTCACGCTGCAGCGCCGACAAGCCGCGCTGGCCGCGGAAGAGCTTCGAGTGCTCGTCGCCCTGCTGGACGGCCTCGAGGCTGAGGCGGCGGAATCGCAATACGAGGGCGTGGCGGATGCCGAGCGATGGCGTGACCTGCAACGGCGTTCCCTGGCGGCCGAGCTCGCAGCGGCGACGCGGACTCCAGTGTCGACGGTGGAACGGCGGCTGGCGGAGGCATGGGTGCTGGTGAAGCAGCTGCCCGCGACCCTCGCGGCCCTGGAGGCTGGGGAGGTGTCGCCCGCCCATGCGCGGGCGATGGTGATGGAGACGGAGCATCTCGGCGCCGCACGCTCGCGGGTGGAACAGGCTCTGCTGCCGTGGTCGATGAAGCTGACGGTGGCGGGTTTTCGGCGCAAGGCCGTGCAGCTTCTCGATCGGCTGGAGAAGGAGCCGCTGCGGTCGCGGCATGAGCGGGCGTTCGCGAAGCGAAGCGTGCAGCTCAGTCCGGCGCGGGACGGGATGGCTCGTCTGGAGGCCTATATCGATGCGGCCGATGCGGTGGTGATCAAGACCGGTCTGGACAACGCGGTGCAGGATGCCCGGCGGGCCGGTGACGACCGCACGGCGGGGCAGCTGCAGGCCGACATCGCCGTCGGGCTGCTCCTAGAGGGCCGGGTCGCGATCGGAGCCGTGAGGAGCACCGCGATCGGTGGTATGGCCGACGAGGTCGCCAACGAGAACAGCGTCGATGAGAGCGGCACCGATGACAGCGGCAGCGAGGTCAACGGTACCGATGACGTTGGCATCAACGGCATCAACGGCATCAACGATATCGACGTCAACGGCGCGGTGCGCACGGCGTCAGTGAAGGAGCGCGCTCCGGTCAGCGTGGCGGTGCTGATCCCGGCCGCCACTCTTGCGGGGGAAGATGAGGAGGCGGGTGTCGTCCCCGGGTTCGGGATGATCGATCCGGAGGCGGCGCGACGGTTGGTCGCGCTGGCGCCGAGCCTGCGGCGGATACTGACGGACCCGATCACCAACAGCATCGTGGACTTCGATCGGACGCACTACCGGGTCCCGGCGGAGCTGAAGCGGATCATTGCTCTGCGGGACGGTCGTTGCCGCGGTCCGGCCTGCGATGCTCCGCTCGGGCGCACGGAGGTCGATCACACGATTCCGTGGGAGCAGGGCGGGGGCACCTCGCAGTGGAATCTCGCCCACTTGTGCGCAAACCATCATCATCTGAAGCACGAAGCGGGCTGGGGTCTGCGACAGCACCTGGACGGCGTGTTGGAATGGCACTCGCCCACCGGGCATGTGTACCGCAGCTATCCCGAGCTGGAGCTGCCCGGGCCGCGGGCACGCGTCGATCCGTGGAGCCTGCCCGATGAGCGCGGGGAGCATGCCCCCTTCGATTTGCCGCGCGAGAAAGACCCCGCCGCATGAGGAACTCGATGATCTCGAGCGATGCTCGACCTGGCAATCTCCGGAGGATCTACGACATGTCGCGTGAAAAGCCTTGAGGCCGGGGCTGCGATGCGGAACCGTGGCTGGCTCCTGATCGCCACCGGAAGGAGAAAGCACATGCTCACCCTCACCGAGAACGCCAGCACCGTCGTCAAGACGCTCGTCACCCGCGGTGCCACGAGCGAGGAAGGGGGCCTGCGCATCAGCAGCAGCACCCCCGATTCGCGCGAGTACGCCGTCGAGGTCGCCCCTGCGCCCATCGGCGCCGACACGATCGTCGAGGCGGACGGCGCCCGCGTGTTCCTCGAGCCCAACGCGGCTCTGTCGCTCGATGACAAGGTCCTCGATGCGGACGTCAGCTCCGAGGGGAGCGTCCGGTTCTCCATCGGGGAGCAGACCGTCCTCTAGCGCCGCAGCGCTCCCGGCCTCGGCAGCCCGAGGTCCTCGACGAGATCACCCAGCGCCCGGTCCAACTCGGCACCGGCCTGGGTGATCTTGTTCACCCCGAAACCCCGCAGCTGGGCGCTCGGCAGGTCGAAGCTCAGCACCGTGCCGGCGTTCCGCGCCGCATGCGCCTCGATGCGCAGCGGCGAGTAGAGGAGCGCTCCCGGGTCATGCCGGAACAGGCGCGCCCCCACGGCGTGGTTCACGATGAGCCACACGGCACTCGGCGTAGAGCTGCCCGCAGAGCGCATGAGCTCCCCCGGTCGCCACGACCACATCCGGACGAAACCGCTCGGCGACTCCCAAGCAAGGCCGCGCGCGAACGCGGCCCAGTCGCCGTCTTCGGCGACACGCGCCAGCGCTGCGGCATCCGTCAGCTCGGGGACGGCCGCCTCGAAGACCGACACGAGCGACTCGAAGCGTGCGTTTGACGCGAGCTGCACTCGCGTTGCCGGATAGTCGGTCGTGCTCTCAGCCGCGTCATAGCTCATGCGGGCGTTACGCGGTGCGGAGTGCCTTGAGCTCCTCGAGCGCGGAGCGATACGAGGACAGCGGGCGCGCCTCCCCCGGCCCCGTGATGAAGCTCGCGCGGATCACACCCTGCTCGTCGATGAGGAAGGTCGCGCGATTCGCGTAGCCCGTTTCGGTCAGGAACACGCCGTAGTCCTTGGCGACGGCACCGTGCGGCCAGAAGTCCGCGAGGAGGTTGAAGCTGTATTCTTCTTTCTCCGCCCAGGCGCGCAGGGTCCACTTCGAGTCGACCGAGATGCCGATCAGCTCGACGCCGGAGTCCGCGAACAGGTTCAGGTTGTCGCGCAGCTCGCACAGCTCCCCCGTGCAGGTGCCTGAGAACGCCAGCGGGAAGAAGACGAGCGCCACGGCCTTGGCGCCGCGGTAGTCGGACAGCCGAATCGGCTCGCCGAACTGATTGGGCAGCTCGAAGTCGGGCGCCTGGGTGTCGTTCTCCAAAGCCATCAGGAGGTCCTCTCCGTGCGGCGTCCGTCCTGTCGTATCCGCACAGCGCAACAGCCTAAGCCTGCCTGGCACCGCATGCGCCAGCTCTTTGCCGGTCGCTACTAGGCTGAACCTCGGCGCAGGTGTCGCGACCCGACAACGATGCGCCCCGTGCACGTACTGACCGGTACAAGGAAGAGGTCGAAGTGACTGTTAACCACCAGGATCCGTACTCGGTGAAGAGCATCGATTCGGACCCCGAGGAGACCGCGGAGTGGCGGGACTCCCTCGATGATCTGGTGAGGACCGCGGGCCCCGAGCGTGCCCGCGAGATCATGGTCAGCCTGCTGGGCCGCTCGAAGGAGCTGCACCTCGGTGTCCCCCAGGTCCCCACCACGGACTACATCAACACGATCTCGGCCCAGGACGAGCCCGAGTTCCCCGGTGATGAGGAGCTCGAACGTCGCTACCGCCGTTGGATCCGCTGGAATGCGGCCATCATGGTGCACCGCGCCCAGCGCCCGGGCGTCGCCGTCGGCGGGCACATCTCGAGCTACGCCTCCTATGCCTCGTTGTGGGAGGTCGGCTTCAACCACTTCTTCCGTGGTCATGACGACCCCTCGGGTGGCGACCAGATCTTCCTGCAGGGCCACTCGAGCCCGGGCGCGTACGCGCGCGCCTTCCTCGAGGGTCGGATGACGGCCGATCAGCTCGACGGATTCCGGCAGGAGAAGTCGCACGCCCCGAACGGGCTGCCCTCCTACCCCCATCCCCGCATGCTGCAGGACTTCTGGCAGTTCCCGACCGTGTCCATGGGCCTCGGCCCCATCAACGCGATCTACCAGGCATCCTTCAACCGCTATCTCGCCAACCGCGGCATCAAGGACACCGCTGACTCGCGCGTGTGGGCGTTCCTCGGCGACGGCGAGATGGACGAGATCGAGTCGCGCGGCCAGCTCCAGCTCGCCGCCAACGAGGGCCTCGACAATCTGACCTTCGTCGTCAACTGCAACCTGCAGCGCCTCGACGGTCCGGTGCGCGGCAACGGCAAGATCATCCAGGAGCTCGAGAGCTTCTTCCGCGGGGCCGGCTGGAACGTCATCAAGCTGATCTGGGGCCGCGAGTGGGACGACCTGCTCGCCCGCGACACCGACGGCGCGCTCCTGAACCTCATGAATGTCACCCCCGACGGCGATTTCCAGACTTACAAGGCCGAGAACGGCGCCTACGTGCGCGAGAACTTCTTCGGCCGTGACCCGCGGGCGCTCGAGCTCATCACGGACTACAGCGACGACGAGGTCTGGGCGCTCAAGCGCGGTGGCCACGACTACCGCAAGATCTACGCGGCGTACAAGGCCGCGGCCGAGCACAAGGGCCAGCCGACCGTCATCCTCGCCCACACCATCAAGGGCTACGGCCTCGGGCCGCACTTCGAGGGCCGCAACGCGACCCACCAGATGAAGAAGCTGACGCTCGAGGACCTCAAGCTCTTCCGCGACACGATGCAGATCCCGCTCACGGACGAGCAGCTCAACGAGGGCGACCACTGGCTGCCCCCGTACTACAACCCGGGCCCCGAGGACGAGGCGATCCAGTACCTGTTCGAGCGTCGTCGCGCGCTGGGCGGATTCCTGCCCGAGCGGCGCTCGAAGTACACCCAGCTTGAACTGCCCGACGACAAGTCCTACGCGATCGCGAAGCGCGGCTCCGGCCAGCAGGAGATCGCCACGACGATGGCGTTCGTCCGCCTGCTCAAGGATCTGCTGCGGGACAAGAACTGGGGCCCGCGCATCGTCCCGATCATCCCGGACGAGGCGCGCACCTTCGGCATGGACGCGTTCTTCCCGAACGCGAAGATCTACAACCCGAACGGCCAGCACTACACCTCGGTCGACCGCGAGCTGCTGCTCTCCTACAAGGAGTCCCCGCAGGGCCAGCTGTACCACGTGGGCATCAACGAGGCCGGCGCCACCGCGGCGTTCACGGCGTTCGGGACGAGCTACGCGACCCACGGCGAACCGCTCGTGCCGGTGTACATCTTCTACTCGATGTTCGGCTTCCAGCGCACCGCCGATGCCTTCTGGGCCGCCGGCGACCAGCTGACGCGCGGTTTCGTCATCGGTGCGACGGCCGGACGTACCACGCTGACCGGCGAGGGCACGCAGCACATGGACGGCCACTCGCCCATGATCGCCGCGACCAACCCCGCCGTCGTGAGCTACGACCCGGCCTACGGCTACGAGATCGGGCACATCGTGCGCGCCGGCCTCGAGCGGATGTATGGCGGCACGCATCCGGACCCGAACGTCATGTTCTACCTCACGGTCTACAACGAGCCGATCGTGCAGCCGGCCGAGCCGGAGAACCTCGACGTCGAGGGTGTCGTGAAAGGCATCTACAAGCTCTCCGAGGGTCCGGCCGACCGCGGCATCAAGGCGCAGATCCTGGCCTCGGGCGTGGCGATGCCATGGGCGCTGGAGGCGCAGCAGATCCTCGCCGACGAGTGGGGCGTCTCGGCCGATGTGTGGTCGGTGACGAGCTGGAACGAGCTGCGTCGTGACGGCCTGAAGGCCGAGGAGCACAACTTCCTGCACCCCGAGGAGCCGGAGCAGACCCCGTACGTCACGGCGAAGCTCGCCGGCGCCGAGGGGCCCGTCGTCGCCGTCACCGACTTCACCCACGCGGTGCCCGACCAGATCCGCCAGTTCGTCCCGAACCGCTTCGCGACCCTCGGTGCCGACGAGTTCGGCTTCGCGGACACCCGCGCGGCAGCCCGCCGCTACTTCTACATCGACAGCCACTCGGTGGTCGTGCGGATGCTCGAGCAGCTGGCCGCCGAGGGCAAAGTCGACCCTTCTCTTGCGGCGCAGGCGATCCAGAAGTACGAGCTGTTCAACGTCAACGCCGGCACCTCGGGCAACGCCGGCGGTGACGCCTAGGGTGGTGCGCCGCACCAAGGCGGAGACGCTCGTCTGGCTGCGCAAGATCTCGGGCGAGCTCTCCAGTGCGACGCTCAAGCGCCTCGAGGACACGCTCCCCTGGTTCAGTGAGATGCCGCCCGGCCGCCGCAGCGCGGTCGGGCTGGTCGCCCAGGCCGGCATCACCTCCTTCATCGACTGGTTCGAGGACCCCAGCTCGACGCCATGGGTCGCCTCCGATGTGTTCGGGGCGGCCCCGCGCGAGCTGCTGCGCTCGATCAGCCTGCAGCAGACCCTGCAGCTGATCCGCGTCGTCGTCTCGGTCGTCGAGGAGCGGGTGAAGGACGGCGGCGAGATCGTGCGGGATGCCATCCTGCTGTACTCGCGGGAGATCGCCTTCGCGTCGGCGGACGTCTACGCCCGGGCCGCCGAGGCGCGGGGGCTCTGGGATGCCCGTCTGGAGGCGCTCGTCGTCGACTCGATCCTCACGGGCGAGTACGACGACGAGCTCCCCAGCCGCATCGCGGCGCTCGGCTGGCACGGGCACGGCGAGGTCTCGGTGCTCGTCGGCACGGCTCCGCGCATGCTCGACGTCGACCAGATCCGACGTACCTCGCGGCACCTGCGCGCCGACGTCCTGATCGGCGTGCAGGGCAGCAGGCTCGTCGTCGTGATCGGTCGCGCCGGTGTGCCGCACCCGATGGAGGAGGAGGAGCCGGCATCGGCCCAGCCGCCCATCGGCTTCCTCGAGATCGCGGCGGCGCTCGAGCCGAACTTCGGCACGGGCCATCTGGTGCTCGGCCATGAGGTGCCGAGCATCGTCGAGGCGTCCAAGAGCGCGAAAGCGGCGCTGGCCGGCTTCGCCGTGGCCAAGGCGTGGCGCAACTGCCCGCGCCCCGTGCACGCCGACGACCTGCTGCCCGAGCGCGCCTTCGCGGGCGACAGCCTCGCACGAGCCACCCTCGTGAACCGGATCTACCAGCCGCTCAAGGCGCACTCCCCCGAGCTGCTCAACACGCTGTGGAGCTACCTCGACAACGGGCGCAGCCTGGAGGCGACGGCGCGGGAGCTGTTCGTACACCCCAACACGGTGCGCTACCGGCTGAAGCGGGTCGGCGACGTGATCGGCTGGGATGCGACGGGGGCGCGTGAAGCCCTCATCCTGCAGTCGGCGCTCATCATCGGCGCGATCGCGGAGCCGGACGGGACGAACCGGCGGCGCGGCATCCGGTAGTGGGAATCCTTAGTGGAATTCGACAAAGGATTCCGTTCTTCATTGGCTCTGCTGTTCCGAGGCAGCGCTTCGACCCTCCGAGAGGATTGACTTCGTGATCGTCTTCGTCGCGCCCGGGCAGGGCTCACAGACCCCCGGCTTCCTCGAGCCCTGGCTCGCCGACCCCGCGGTCCGCGAACTGCTCTCCGGCTGGTCAGAGGCGATCGGCGTCGACCTGGTCGCGCACGGCACGGTGAGCGATGCGGACACCATCCGCGACACCGCCGTCGCCCAGCCGCTCATCGTCGCCGCCGGGCTGCTCACAGCCCGTGCCCTGCGTGCGGCGGGCGTCGAGATCGGCGCCGTCGCGGGTCACTCGGTCGGCGAGATCACCGCGGCGGCCATCGCCAGCATCCTCAGCGAGGCCGACGCGCTCGCCTTCGTGCGCGCCCGCGCGCTGGCCATGGCGGATGCCTCCGCCGCGGTCCCCACCGGCATGAGCGCCGTCCTCGGCGGCGAGCAGGACGCGGTCGTCGCCCATCTCTCCGCGCTGGGGCTCGAGCCGGCCAACTACAACGGCGGCGGCCAGATCGTCGCCGCCGGCGAGCTGCCCGCTCTGGCCGAGCTCACCGCGAACCCCGTGCGTGGCACCCGGGTCATCCCCCTGCGGGTCGCCGGCGCCTTCCACACCCGCTTTATGGCCCCCGCCCGCGAGGTGCTGCGGGCCGAGGCATCCGGTTTCACGCCCGCCGACCCGGCGATCACGATCTGGACCAACAAGGACGGCTCGGTCGTGGGCTCGGGGGCCGAGTTCCTCGAGCTCCTCATCGGCCAGGTCGCCAACCCCGTGCGCTGGGACCTCGACATGCAGGCTTTCGCCGCCGCCGGCGTGACCGGTCTCGTGGAGCTCGCCCCAGCCGGCGCCCTCATCGGCCTCGCCAAGCGCGGGCTCAAGGGCACACCCGCCGTCGGCATCACCACGCCGGAGGATGTCGCGGCCGCGGCCGCCCTCGTCTGAACCTGTGCGCCACCGGCCGTTCACTAGACTTGTGGGCGGTCACACGACATATCAAGGAGAAGCCAACATGGCACTGTCCACCGAAGAAGTCCTTGCCGGCCTGGCCGAGCTCATCAACGACGAGACTGGCATCGCCACCGACACGGTCGAGCTGGACAAGTCCTTTACCGACGACCTCGACATCGACTCGATCTCGATGATGACGATCGTCGTCAACGCCGAGGACAAGTTCGACGTGAAGATCCCTGACGACGAGGTCAAGAACCTCAAGACCGTGGGCGACGCCGTCAGCTACATCGTCAAGGCCCAGAGCGCCTAAAGGATCGTGTCAGCCAAGAAGATCGTCGTCACTGGCATCGGCGCGACCTCGCCGCTCGGCGGCACCGCTCGGGAGAGCTGGGACGGGCTGCTCGCCGGTGAGTCCGGCGCGCGTTCGATGCAGCACGACTGGGTCGCGCAGTACGGGATCCCCGTGACCTTCGCCGCGGAGGCGAAGGTACGGCCCGAAGAGGTCATGGAGCGCGTGGAGCTCAAGCGCCTGGACCCGTCCAGCCAGTTCGGCCTCATCGCCGCGCGCGAGGCCTGGGCGGATGCCGGTGTCACCGACGTCGAGCCTGAGCGGCTCCTCGTCGACTGGGCGACGGGCATCGGCGGCGTCTGGACGCTGCTGGACGCCTGGGACACGCTGCGCGATCGCGGCCCCCGGCGCGTGCTGCCCATGACCGTGCCGATGATCATGCCGAACAGCGCGGCCGCCGCCATCTCGATGAACCTCAACGCGCGCGGCGGCGCCCGCACCGTCGTCTCGGCCTGCGCGTCGAGCACCGAGTCGCTCGCCAACGCGTACGACCACCTGCAGGCCGGCCTCGCCGATGTCGTCATCACCGGCGGCTCGGAGTCCTGCATCCACCCCGTCACCGTCGCGTCCTTCGCAAGCATGCAGGCCCTGTCGAAGCGCAACGACGACCCGGCACGCGCCTCGCGCCCCTACGACCGGGACCGGGATGGCTTCGTGATGGGTGAGGGCGCTGCGGCGCTCGTCCTTGAGACCGAGGAGCACGCCAAGGCCCGCGGCGCGCGGATCTACGCCGAGGTCGCCGGCGGCGGCGTCACGAGCGACTCGTACCACATCACGGCTCCGGACCCCGAGGGGCTCGGCGCCACACGCGCCACGCTGCTCGCCCTCGGGCAGGCGGACCTTGCGCCGACGGACATCGTCCACGTCAACGCGCACGCCACCTCGACGGGCGTCGGGGACATCGCCGAGTACCGTGCGCTGCGCGCCATCTACGGCGACCACCTCGACTCGGTCGCCGTGACCGCCACCAAGGCATCCACCGGGCACCTGCTGGGCGGCACGGGGGCGCTCGAAGCGGTGTTCACGATCCTCGCGCTCCACGAGCGCGTGATGCCGCCGACCATCAACCTGGACAACCAGGATCCGGAGATCCCGCTCGACGTCGTCACCTCGCCACGCGCGCTGCCGGCTGGGGACCTCGCGGCGGTGAGCAACTCCTTCGGCTTCGGCGGCCACAACGCCGTCGTCGCCTTCAAGAGCGTCTAGGCGGAGGGTTTCGAGACGCGCAATGCGTCTCGAAACCCCCGCCCGGCGAGCATCACCCGGCGAAGGAGTGCAGCCAGACGACCGGGTTCTCGTCGGAGGCGTGCCGGAACGGCTCGAGTTCGTCGTCCCAGGCCTGGCCGAGCGCGAGATGCAGTTCGCGCTGCAGGGCGAGCGCGTCCGGGCCGGCGACCTCCATGGCGTAGCGCATGCGGTCCTCGGGGATCACGACGTTGCCGGCCGTGTCGGTCTGGGCAAAGTGGATGCCGAGCCCCGGCGTGTGCAGATACCGCGCCCCGTCGCTCGACGCCGTCGGATCCTGGGTGACCTCGTAGCGCAGCTCGTCCCAGCCACGCAGGGCGCTCGCGAGGGCCGCACCGGTGCCGGTGTCGCCCTCCCAGTAGAACTCGGCGCGTAGGGTGCCGCGCAGCACGGGCTGCTCGGCCCAGTCGAAGTTCACGGCGCGACCGAGGACGCGCCCGGCCGCCCACTCGAGGTGCGGGCAGAGAGCACGAGGAGAGGAGTGCACGAACAGCACCCCTCTGGCTTGTTTAGTTAACGCCGTCATCGCGTCCTCCGTTCGTTCCGGTACGGCTTCCCCTCCGACCGATAAACGGCGTCGATGTCGACATGGGCATTGTCACATAGCACGGGGCCGAATGCCAAGCCTGTAATTCCGGGGCCCGCGTGTCGGGATTGCGGGTATGCAATTACTCGGTATATACATACCTCATGTCAGTTCGTCAGAGCCTGCTCGCCATCCTCGATCAGGGACCCTGCTATGGGTATCAGCTGCGCGCCGAATTCGACCGTCGAACAGGCGGCACCTGGCCGCTCAACGTCGGCCAGATCTATCAGACCCTCGACCGTCTGGAGCGCGATCAGCTCGTCGCCCGTGGAGAGTCCGACCGCGAGGGCCGCGCCTACTACGAGATCACCGCGGCCGGCCACGCGGAGGTCGCCTCCTGGCTGTCCTCCCCCGTCGAGCACCAGACCGCGGCCAGGGACGAGCTCGCGATCAAGCTCGCCGTCGCGGCGACGCTGCCGGGGGTCGACCTCGCGCACGTCATCCAGGTCCAGCGCACCGCGACAATCGCGCTGCTGCGCGATCTGACCCGCACCACGGGTGCGATCGACGAGCCGCAGTCCCCCGAGGACCTCGCCTACCTGCTGCTCGTCGACGCCCAGATCTTCCAAGCCGACGGCGAGCTGCGCTGGCTCGATCACACCGAGGGCCGGCTCGCCCGGGCCGCCGCGTCCGGCGTCGCCGGCCCCCTGCCGTTGAACACCGAAGTGCCGAAGCGCGGTCGTCCGGCGAAGGCGGTGCGGCCGTGAGCACGCCCCTTCTCGCGCTGATGGGCATCGCCATGCAGTACGGCAAGGGCGAGGCATCCGTCACCGCCCTCTCGGGCATCGACCTGGAGGTGCACGCCGGCGAGCTGGTCGCCGTGATGGGCGCGTCCGGCTCGGGCAAGTCGACGCTGCTGACGATCGCGGGAGGGCTGACCGCCCCGACCGCGGGCGAGGTGCTCGTCGCGGGCACCTACCTCTCGACGCTCTCGGCGAAGGGGCTCGCCCAGCTGCGTCGCCGCACGCTCGGCTTCGTGTTCCAGGACTTCAACCTGGTCCCCTCGCTCACCGCCCTCGAGAACGTGTCGCTGCCGCTCGAGCTGGACGGCTGGGCGGGCCGCACGGCACGTTCGGCGGGCCATGACGCGCTGCGCACCGTCGAGCTCGACGAACGGGCGGATGCCTACCCCGACGACCTCTCCGGCGGCCAGCAGCAGCGCGTCGCGATCGCGCGGGCGATCGTGGGCGAGCGGCGGCTGATCCTCGCCGACGAGCCCACCGGCGCCCTCGATTCCGGCACGGGCGAGCTGGTGATGCGGATGCTGCGCCGCCGCATCGACGCGGGCGCGGGCGGCATCCTCGTCACCCACGACTCCCGGCACGCCGCCTGGGCCGACCGTATCGTGTTCCTGCGCGACGGCCGCATCACCGACTCGACCGAGCGCGACCGGCCGGAGGCGCTGCTCGCGGTGGGCGGGCGGCACCTGTGAGCGGGCTCGCCCTGATCTGGCGCTTCGCGCGCCGCAGTGCCCTGCTGACGCGGGGGCAGGCGGTTCTGATCGCCGTGCTCATCGCGCTGCCGATCGCCGGCTTCTCGGGTGCGATGCTCGTGCTGCAGTCCAGCGATCCGACGCCTCAGGAGCAGCTCACGGGGCTGCTCGGGCGCACGCAGAGCAAGCTTCTGCCCGTCTCCGTGCCCGACCCGACCCTGCACCAGGCCCCGGCCGGCTCGCTGGACTGGGACGTCGCACGGGATGGGCACGGCAACCCCAGCGCGGAGTCGGCGCAGGCGAGCTACGTCGCCCCGCAGACGGTATTGCCGGCGGGGACCCGGGTGCTGCGGCTCGCCGACTCGATCGCCGAGGTGGGGACCGCGACGGGTGTCGCCGACCTGCCCGTCACCCTGGGGCCGAGCTGGGACCGCAGCTTCGTGGGGCGATTTCGGATCGTGCAGGGGCGTGCGCCCACCGAGGCCCACGAGATCATGGTGTCCGAACCCACCCTCACGCGACTCGGGGTGCATCTCGGCGGCACCGTGCATCTGCGCATGCCGGTCGCCGGCGACTACACGGTGACGGGCGTGCTGGAGGACAGCCGCGGCCCGCGCAGCGTGCAGGAGCTGTTCCTGCCCGATAGGGCGTTCGACGGCACAGCCGCGGAACCTGCCCCCACCGCGTACTCGTACTATCTCCCCACACTCGATCTGAATGCCACCGAACTGCGCGCGGTCAACCATGCGGGATTCGTCGCGACCTCGCGCTGGATCGTCGCGCGGCACGGGGTCAGAGACTGGGGGGAAATGAGTCGCCAGGGCCCCACCCTGTACTTCCTCATCGGCCTCGCGGCGTTGTTCGGTGTCTTCGAGGTGGTCCTGCTCGCCGGCTCGGCCTTCTTCATCGGCGCCCGAGCCCGGCAGCGTGTGCTCGCCATCGTGGCGAGCACAGGGGCGAGCCGGTCGATGCTCGTCGGGATCGTGACCATCACGGGAGCGGGCCTCGGGCTGATCGGCGGCCTGGTCGGCGTCGCGGCGGGAATCGGCGCGGGCTCGCTCTGGCTGTCCCTCACCGCCGACGGCAGCGTGCAGCGGTATCCGGGCTACCACCTGTATTGGTCGACGCACATCCTCATCGTGCTGTTCGCCGGCGTGGTCGGCTACGCCGCCGCCCTCGTGCCCGCGCTGTCGGTGTCACGCCTGGACATCGTCGCGGCGCTGCGCGGTGCGACCCGGCCGCTGCGCGTGCGGCGGCGCCGGCCCGTCGTCGGCATGGCGATGATCGTCGTGGGCGTCGCCATCACGGTCGGCGCAGGCATCCTCCTCGCCGGTGTGTCGAGCGGCTGGTTCGCCGGGCCGCCTGGGGATCCGAGCTGGATCCAGCAGCACGAGGCACGCCTCTCCGAGCTGCTCGGCTACCCCCTCACCGGCGGTGTGATCATCACCCAGCTCGGACTGATCGTCGCGGCAGGACTCGTGCTCCGCACAGCGAGCTTTCTGCTCGGGCGGCTCGGGATCGCGACGACCCTGGCCAGCCGCGACCTCGATCGCAACCGCTCGCGGGCCGTTCCCGCGATCGCCTCGGTCATGATCACGAGCTTCCTCGCGGTACTCGCGATGGGGTTCCTCAGCTCGAACAGCGCCGCGAACGACGCCCAGTACATGTGGGTGACCAACGACGACCAGGCCCTCGCCTACGTCAGCGGCGGCAGTCCTGCTTCGCTTCGTCTGCAGCAGCGGCAGATCGATCAGTTCGAGTCCACACTTTCTCGCACACTTCCGGTGCACGGCGGGTACACCGTGATCTCCGGGGCGCCGTTCCCCTCCTGGGCGGAGGACCCGGCGAAAGACGACACCCTCTACCCGGCCCCCGTGCCGCCGAAGGCGCAGCTCTGCCCGCTCCGGGACGAGTCCGGCAACATCGCCTACGATCAGATCTCCCGTGACTGGCGCTGCTCGGACGGCTGGGCGAACGTCGCCGAGAGCGCAGACGGCGTCCCGACCATCGTCGTGGGCGACGTCGGCGTGCTCACGGCGATCCTCGGGCATGCCCCCTCGGCCGCCGCAGCGGCGGCCCTCGAGACCGGGGGCGCGGTCTCGCTGCACCGCTCCTTCGTGCGCGACGGGCAGCTCACGATCGGCTGGTACACCGCCGTAGACCGGCAGCAGGGCCTCATGAAGGCGAAGAAGCTCGAGTCGCCGCAGCGCGTCGACACGGTGCCTGCGACGCTTGAGACCACGCCGCAGCCGCTCGGCTTCGGTGCGGTGCTCTCCCCCGCAGCTGCCGAAAGACTTGGCATCCGCGCCACCGCGCAGAGCGTGTTGACTCAGCTGCGGCGCGACCCGACCTCGGCCGAGAGCGATGCGCTGCAGGCCGGGATGGATGTGATCAATGCCCAGGACCCCGCCGGAACCGCCAACGGCGGACCCGGCGACTTCGGCTCCCGAGTGGAGACCGGCCCGGATGAGAGCACCGGTCCGTGGCTGTGGGGTGCTCTCGCGGCCAGCTCGCTCATCGCCATCGCCTCGGCGGTCGTCGCCCTGACGCTCGCGCGGCAGGACGGGGCGCGCGACGACGGGGTGTTCGCGGTGGTCGGCGCTTCCCCGTTCATGCGCCGCCGCCTTGCCTTCTGGCAGGCCGTTGTGCTGGTCGGCTCGGGAGCTCTGCTCGGCACCGCGACGGCGACGCTCGCCGTCTTCGCCTCCGACGGGATCGGGCCGGGCAAGGTGTTCGCGATGCCGTGGCCGCAGGTGGTCCTCGGCACGGTCGGCCTCACCCTCGTGGTCGCGCTCGGCGCGTGGGTCGCCGCCGGTCGGCTGCGCCCCACCGAGGTCGGAAGGCAGGCGATCACCTGAGCCTCGCCCGGGATGCGCGCCCCTAGTAGTACGTGGTTAGGTTGGTCCGGCGCGTTTGCAGTAGGGGCAGCAGCTGAGGAGGCGGATGACCGCGGTCTGGAGTGGGGTCCCAGAACACGTGCACTCCTGACCTTCCCGCCAGTCTGGCGCCCCAGAGGATCGATGTGACCTTGCTCGGGACAGGTGAAGGCGTGCTGTGCCTCGCATGGTCCAAAGAGGCGGGGCCGATCACTTCGGGATACACCTATTCACGCGTTGCCACCGCTCAGGAAGATCAGACAAGACCGCCCGCAACTACCACGCCGCGCCCTGCCTCGCCGCCACCCTCCACTGGATCAACACCGGGTTGAGCAACACAACCTAGAACTCGTGCAGCAGGCTGCCGTCCTGCTTCAGCACCTGCTTCTCCCCCGCGCGCACCGGAACCGCGAAGCGGTTCTGCTTCGGCGGCAGCGGGCAGTTGAACTGATAGCTGAACGCGCACGGCGGCAGGACGGCGAGGTTGAAGTCGAGGGTGATCGTGCCGTCGGGGTTCGGAGCGACGAAGAGGAAGCGGCCGACCGAGTAGCTCTCCTCCCCGTTGGTGGTGTCGCCGAAGACGAGCTGCAGCGCGCGGCCCGACTTGAAGGCCGCGAGGTTGTAGCCGACGCCGTCCTTCGTGAAGGTGATCTCGCCGGGGATCGCGGTCTCACGAGCATCCTCGTCCTTGAGGTGCTCGAAGCCCACGGAGAGGCCCTCCACCGGGCGGAAGTCCGCCCGGATGACCCACTCGGGGTCGTAGGGGTAGGCGTCGATCGAGCCGAAGGCCTCGAGGTCCTCGGACTTCGCGTCCCACACGCGCAGCGCGTACTCGGTGCCGGCCTCGTTGACGATGACGGTTCCCGTGGTGTGGTCGTCGAAGACGATGTCGCTGGCCTTCTCGGCGTCCTTCGCGAAGAGGCGCACCTCGCCGTCGACGAGCGCGCCGTCGACCCGGATGCCGTCGGCCGCGGTCGCCGCGAGGCGGATGCCCTTCTCGCCCGCCGGCAGCGGGGAGTAGTTGCCCGGCACGCCCCAGACCGTCTGCGTGGCCGCCGGGTCGCCCGTGATCCACTGCGTGTTGGCGAGCGCCAGGCTGCCCTGCGGCTGCCGGACGGATTCCTCACGGCGGCGGCGGAAGTTCGCGAGTCGTTCCTCAGGAGAGGGCTGCTGCGTGGTGGTCGCGGTCTCGGTCATGGTGTCCATTCTGCGTGCGGGGGCCGACATCACTTCGCATCCGCGTACGTGTCGACCGTCGCGATCGATAACGGGAAGTCGACGGGGAATGTTCCGAACAGCAGACGGCCCGCCTCGCGCGCGGCATCCCGCACGATCTGCTCGACCTGAGCAGAGAATTGCACAGGGGTGTGCACCATGATCTCGTCGTGCAGGAAGAACACGAGATGCGGCGCGCTCTCCAGGCTCGCCGGACCTGCCGGGCCACCGTCCCACAGCTCGGCGAGCCGCAGCCGGATCTCGGCCATCCAGCACAGCGCCCATTCGGCGGCGGATGCCTGCACGACGAAGTTCCGCGTGAACCGGCCCCAGTCGCGCGCCTGCGCTCGGGCCCGGCGCTCGTCCGCCGCGGTGGCGTTCGGCTGGCTCGCGCGGTCCTGCACCTCGCGCCAGGAGTCGCCCGGCCGCGGTGAGGTGCGGCCGAGCCTGCTGACGACCTGCTCGCCGCGCTCGCCCTCCTGCGCCGCATGGTCGACGAGTGCCACGGCCTGGGGAAAGGCGCGCGTGAGCTGCGGCTTGAGCCGGGCGCTGTCCCCCGTCGTCGCCCCGTACATGGCGCCGAGCATCGCGATCTTCGCCTCGCGCCGGCTCGCCACGACCCCGGCGTTCACGACCGCGTCATAGAGGTCGCGCCCGCGCCCGGCATCCGCCATGCCCCGGTCGCCGGCCAGGCCGCTCAGCACCCGCGGCTCCAGCTGTGCGGCATCCGCCACGACGAGCTTCCAGCCGGGGTCGGCGACGACCGCCTGCCGGATGTTCTTCGGCAGCTGCAGCGCTCCCCCGCCGCTCGTCGCCCAGCGCCCCGTCACCACGCCGCCCACGACGTAGTCGGGGTGGAAGCGGCCGTCGCGCACCCAGGCGTCGAGCCACGCCCAGCCGTTGGCGGTGAAGAGCCGGTAGAGGTTCCGGTACTCCAGCAGCGGCGCGATCACCGGGTGGTCCACGTCGCGCAGCTCCCACTTGCGGGTGGAGCTCACCTCGAGGCCGGCGCGGCGCAGGGCGGCGAGCAGCTCCTGCTGCGAGTCCGGGTTGAGCCCCGGCGCGTCCAGAAGCTCGCGGATGCGCGCCGCCAGAGCTTCGAGCTTCACCGGATGCCGTCCCTGCGGCACCCGCGGCCCGAGCGCTTCGGTGAGCACACGATCGTGCACCTCGGCCCGCCAGGGCATGCCGACGAAGCGGATCTCCTCCGCCACGAGCGCGCCGGCGGACTCCGCGGCCAGCAGCAGCCGGATGCGCCCCGGCTGGTCCGCCCCGGAGACCGCCTGCTGCTGCGACTGGAACTCCCGCACCGCATCGAGCGGCGCGGACGGCGGCGGGGCGTCGACGTCGAAGAGCGCCGGCGCCGCGGACTCGGGCACGGGGGCGGTGGCGACCGCGGCGACGTGGTCCCACGCCGACTCCGGCGCGCGGGCAAGCTCGGATTCCGCCGTCAGCGCCGAGGCGCGCAGGATGCGCCGGCTCAGCGCGAGGTCGAGGCAGCGCTGCACCCGCACGCCCGCCGCGAGCAGCGCAGGATACCAGTGGGCCGTGCTCGACCACACCCAGCGCGGATGCCCCGCCTCGTGCTCCCGCACGTAGTCGGCGAGGGCGGATGCCTGGAGCTCGCTCACCCGGTGCGGCATGCCCGCCGCGTCGAGCTCGGTGGCGGTGGCCGCCGCCCCGGCACGCCCGGTCGCATCGGCATGCAGCTGCCCGTCGTCGCGGCGGTCGAGGACGATGTGCTGCACAGCTCAATTGTCCTGCGTCCCACCGACAGAGGCCGTCGGCCCCTGTCGGCCGCCTCAGGCCGCCGACGCGGAGCGCTCGCCCTAGTAGGCGTCCTCGGAGGCGCCTTCGAGGATCGCCTCGACGGCCTCGCCGCCCTGCTGGTAGGCGCCCTCGAGGTCCGCGACCTCGGGGCGCCAGCCGCCGAAGAGACCCCGGCTGAAGAATCCGTGGGAGCGCAGCAGCGCGTCGATCTCGCGCAGCCGCTCGTCCCGGTCCTCCATCGGCTCCGGGTGCGCGGGCGAGAACTCGCGCGCCCATGTCGTCACCGGCCGGGAGGGCGCGGCGTCGAAGCCCCGCAGGCCGGCGAGGACGGCAGCGATCGAGGCATCCGCATCGGCGTCCTCGTAGCCGGGCAGCGGAAGCTCCGCGATGATCGACCAGTGCTGCTCCGGGGCCAGCTCGGAGATCTCGGCAAGACGGGTCCACGGCGCGTCGCTCGCATCGAGGGCGGAAGCCAGGCCCGCCGGCACGTCGCCGCGGAAGCCGAGGCCGACGACGAGCGCGCGCCGGGCGCGGAGGCCGACACCGAGGTCGCGGGCGCCCGCCCAGCTCAGCGCCGTGGGCAGTGGCGCGCTCGAGATGCACCAGCGGTAGTCGATCGCGCGGCCGTCCGCGAGGATCGCGGTGCGGCGGGCGATGTCGACGTGGACGATGCGGGTGTCGAGCTGGAGCCGACGCGGATCGACGAGCCGCTCGGCGATCGTGTTCCACTGCGCGCCCGTGACGCCGGCGACGCTCCAGGAGAAGCGGTGCCGGTCGACCTGTGCTGCGGCCGCCCCGCCGACGCGATCGGCCGCGTCGACGACGAGGTAGTCCGCCTCGCGCTGCTCCAGGTGGGCGGCGGCACCGAGGCCGGTCGGGCCGGCGCCGATGACCAGGAAGTCCACGCGGTCGATCGGCTGCTCGGCTTGCGCACGAGGGACTCGATCTCGTCTGCCTGACATGCTCATCCTTGAAAGTGGGTCCGCCCGGGATGCGTCCCCCATCAGGTGGACACCTTATAGGCAATTCGTTTTCGAGAAGTGAACAAGGGGCACGTGAGGTCGTGTTCTCGGCTGTGTCATTGCCCGTGCAGGCACGAAGAGGTAGGGCGGGCGGGACTTGAACCCGCGACCCAGGGATTATGAGTCCCCTGCTCTAACCGGCTGAGCTACCGCCCCTCGGCGACGGGGTCACCGTGGTTCTCGTCGTCAGCATTCTCCTGCTCAGCGTCGAACTCGGTCACGGGATCCACCACCGGCTTCCCACGATACAGACACTCGAAGGTCGTCAGCGTCCGCTCGATGTCGTGGGCCTGGATGAGCCGCAGCGACGCCTTCTTCATCCGGCGGAACTCGGCGTCGGGCAGCGTCAGGATCTTCACGAGCTTCGCGGCGAGGTCCGGGGCGTCGTCCGGCCGGAAGAGGTAGCCGTTCTCGCCGTCGTGCACGAGATGCGGCAGTGCCATGGCGTCCGCGCCGACGACCGGCAGACCGGAGGCCATCGCCTCCATCGTCACGATCGACTGCAGCTCGGCCGTCGACGGCATCGCGAGCACCGTGGCACGCGTGTAGGCGGCCTTGAGCTCGGCATCCGTCACGCGGCCCGTGAACGTGACCTTGCCCGCGATGCCGAGCTGCGCCGCGAGACGCTCGAGATGGTGCCGCTGGTCGCCGTCGCCGACGATCTCAAGCTCCCATTCGAGCGTCGAGGGCAGCAGGGATGCCGCGCGCAACAGCACGTCGATGCGCTTCTCGCCCGTGACGCGGCCGACGAAGACGATGCGGTTCCCGGTGCGCGGCTCGAAGCTCGGGGTGTACTCGGCGACCTGCACGCCGTTGCCGATCGCATGCACGTCCGGGATGCCGGTGGCCCGCTCCAGGTAGTCGGCGGCGCGTCGCGTCGGGGTCGTGACCGAGCCGGCGCGGGACAGGATCTTCGTCGTGTCCTGCCAGGCCCACCTGATCAGCACCGGCCGCAGCGGCTTCGGCATCAGTGTGTGCTCGACCAGGTTCTCGGGCATGGTGTGGTTGGTGGCGACGATGCGGATGCCGCGCTCCTGGGCGGCGAGCGAGAGCCCGCGCCCCACGACGAAGTGGGACTGGAAATGCACGACGTCGGGCTTGACCTTGTCGAGGATGCGACCGGAGTTGCGCTTCATCGTCCACGGCATCATGAAGCGGAGCCAGTCGTGCGGGTACCAGCGCACGCTGAACAGCCGATGCATGTGCAGCCGGGCGCCTTCGTGCACCTCATCCCACTCGCCAACCTTGAAGACGCTCGTCGACGGGGCGATGACGTGCACCTCGTGGCCGCGCTCGACGAGCCCGGCGGCGAGGCGTTCGGCGAAGCGGGCCGCGCCGTTGACGTCCGGGGCGAAGGTGTCGCAGCCCAGCAGGATCGTCAGCGGCTTGGTCTGCTCGTCGCTCGGATCAGTCACGTCGGGAAACCTCGGATCACGGATGCTAGGGGGCTAGGTGTGTCTGGCCGTTCAGTCTAGGCATGCGGCCGCCCGGGCGCCTCAGGGACACCCCTGAGCGTGCGGATGTCGCGCTCAGGGCGCCGCGACCTGCGGGTGGTGTCGCGCCAGCAGCACCACACCGGTGACGGCGAGAGCGCCGGTGACGATCCACACCGCGACCGTCCCCGGCCCGGCCTGCACCGCCTCGTTGAGGATCAGGATGCCGATCGACACGGCCACGAGCGGGTCGATGACGGTGAGGCCCGCGATCACGAGGTCAGGCGGGCCGGAGGCGTAGGCGTTCTGCACGAAATAGGCGCCGAGGCCGACGGCGGCCAGCAGCGCGACGATGCACACGCCCGTCAGCACGTCGAACTCGCGCTGCTCGACGCGCGCGATGACGACCTTCGCGAGCGTGGCGACGAAGCCGTAGAGGATGCCGGCCACGACCACGTAGACGAGGGCGCGCATGCTCTTCCGGAAGATCCCGAACAGCACGGCCGCGAGCACCAGCACCCCGCCGAGGATGCAGAGGATCTCGACCAGCTCGTGCTCGTGCACCGGCACCTCGCGGGCCTGGAAGGCCGCCGTCAGCACGAAGGCGCCGACGCCGGCCACGCACAGGCAGATCGCCAGGACCGAGAGCCGGTTGAGCCGGGAACCGGTGACGCGCCAGTTGACGATCGAGGTGACGACGAGCGCGAAGGCACCGAGGGGCTGCACGACGATGAGGGGCGCGAAGGCGAGGCTCGTGAGCTGCAGCACGATCGCCGCCCCCAGCATGAGGGTTCCCGTGACCCAGCTGGGGCGGGCCAGGAGCAGGCGGAGCTGGCCGAGGTCGAGGCCGCCCTTGCCGGCATCCGTCTCGGTCGCCTGGTCCACCTTGGTGACGCCGCGATGCTGCAGCTGGGCGCCGACGGACAGGAAAACGGCTCCGACCAGTGCAAGGGGGATGCCGATGAACTGTCGGGGATCCAAGGCGAGTGGGTCGAGCCCCATGGCGGCAGGCACCTGATGACGGTACCGGACGACACGCCGATATCCTGGACGAATGGCCGTGCTCCCGATCAGAATCCAGGGCGATCCCGTGCTGCACAGCTCGGCGGAGCCCGTCACCGTGTTCGACGCCGAGCTCAGACGACTCGTCGCGGACATGTACGAGACGATGGATGCCGCACCGGGGGTGGGGCTCGCCGGCCCGCAGGTCGGCGTGAACAAGCGCCTCTTCGTCTTCGGCTGGACGGACGATGACGAGGTCGAGTATCGCGGGGTCGCGATCAACCCGAAGCTGTGGATCACCCCGGCCCCGATCGGCGAGGCCGACGAGGAGGAGGAGATGGAGGGCTGCCTCTCCTTCCCGGGCGAGCGGTTCCCGCTCAAACGCGCCGAGGAGGCGATCCTGCAGGCCGTCGACCTCGATCGGAAGCCCTTCGAGATCCGTGCCTCCGGCTGGCTCGCGCGCATCTTCCAGCACGAGTACGACCACCTTGACGGCATCATCTACATCGACCGGCTGCCGCGCCCCTTCGACCGCGAATGGCCGAAGATCAGCCGGAAGCGGGGCTGGGGCGTGCCCGATCAGCAGTGGATCCCGGGTGTCGACAGGCTCGAGGGCTGAGGGCTCCGCACGGCGCCCGCTCGATTTTGCACGCGCGTGCGGGACGCGTTAAGCTTGTCGAGTTGCCTGGTTCGCCGGGCTGCATTCCTCGATAGCTCAATTGGCAGAGCAGCCGGCTGTTAACCGGCAGGTTCTTGGTTCGAGTCCAAGTCGGGGAGCTTTCACTCCTCATCAAGCTGCAGCGCCCGCGCCAGCTTGGCGACGTACGGATGCTCCGGCTGACGGAACACCTCGTCGACGTTCCCGTAGCCGACGATGACGCCGTCGTGCAGCACGGCCACCGTCGCCCGCAGCTGCCGCAGCACGGCCAGGTCGTGGGTGATGACGACGGCCGCGAAGGCCGGGTCCTGACGCAGCTGGGCGATGACCCGCACGACGGTGTCGCGCACCGTCACATCGATGCCGGCCGTCGGCTCGTCGGCGATGAGCACGTTCGGGCCGAGCACGAGCGCGCGTGCGATCGCGACGCGCTGCCGCTGCCCGTCGGAGAGCTCGTACGGATACTTCTCGAGCACGGCGAGCGGCAGCCCCACGGCGTCGAGCACCGTGAGGGCACGGGTCTGCGCCGCCTCGCGGCTGAAGCGCTTGTCACGCGCGTAGATCGGCTGCTCGATGAGCTCGGACACCGTCGACACGCGTTCGAGCCGCTCGTTCGCGTCCTGCGCGAGATACGCGGTGTGGAAGGTGAGCCGGTTGCGCTTGCGCGGCGAGAGAGAGCGCAGCGCGATGCCGTTGACGAAGGCGTCGCCACCCGTGATGCGGATGTCGTAGCCGCCCGGCCCCTTGCGCTCGAGCTCCCCCGCGAGGACACGGGCGAGCGTCGTCTTGCCGCTGCCCGACTCCCCCAGGATGCCGAGCAGCTGGCCGCCGCGGACCTCGAAGCTCACCCCGCGCAGGGCGTGTACGCCGCTGCGGCCCGCAGCGCGGTACTGCGCCGACAGGTCACGGACGGCGATGGGGGTCTTAGCAGGGGTCGGCGAGCTCATCCCTACGACACTACTCAGGCCGACACGGCGAGAGCCTGGAGCTCTGCGCGGCGCGCCGCCTGCTCCTCGGGGTCGGGCACGGGCAGCGAGGCGATCAGCTTCTGCGTGTAGGCGTCCTGCGGCGCACCGAGCACCTGGGCGTTCGGCCCCGACTCCACGATCTCACCCGTGTGCATCACCGCGATGCGCGTGGCGATCAGGTCGACCACGGCGAGGTCGTGGCTGATGAACAGCCCCGCGAAGCCGAACTCGGCCTGCAGACGACTGATGAGCTCGAGCACACGCGCCTGCACCGACACGTCGAGAGCCGAGGTCGGCTCGTCGAAGATGACGAGCTTCGGCCGCAGCGCGAGCGCGCGGGCGAGCGAGACGCGCTGCCGCTGGCCGCCGGAGAGCTCGTGCGGGAACCGGCCCGCGTACTCGTCCGGCAGTTGCACGGCACCGAGCAGCTCCCGCGCCCGCCGCCGTGCCTCCGCCTGCGAGGAGACGGTGTGGTGGACGAGCATCGGCTCGGCGATCGCGTCACCGATGGTCAGCAGAGGGTTGAAGCTCGCGGCCGGATCCTGGAACACGAAGCCGATGTCCTGCCGCACCGGGCGGAACTCGCGCTCACGGATGCCGCGCATCTCGTGCCCGAGCACCGTGAGGGAGCCTCCGGTGACCCGGGTCAGCCCCGCGATGGCGCGACCGATCGTCGTCTTCCCCGAGCCGGACTCCCCCACCAGGCCGAGCACCTCGCCCGGGGCGATCGCGAAGTCCACGGCGCGCACGGCGCGGAATCCGGCCCGGCCGAGACGGCCCGGATAGGTGATGTCGAGCGCCGCGGCGCGCACGACCGGCTCGGCAGCAGGCTCGACCGGATGCTCCCCCGCCGGTGCGGCCGGCAGCGCGGCATCCGCCCGTTCGCCCACGACGAGCCCGGAATGGCCGCTGCCGACCCGCGGGACGGCGGCGAGCAGGGTCTGCGTGTACGCGGCCTGCGGGTGCGCGAACAGCTCGTGCACCTCGGCCTGCTCGACGATCTCGCCCTGGTACATCACGGCGACGCGGTCGGCGAGATCGGCGACCACACCCATGTTGTGGGTGATGAGCACGATCGATGAGCCGTACTCGTCGCGGCACCAGCGCAGCAGCTCGAGGATCTCGGCCTGGACCGTGACGTCGAGGGCCGTGGTCGGCTCGTCGGCGATGATGAGGCTGGGATTGAGGACGAGCGCCATCGCGATGACGATGCGCTGCTTCTGGCCGCCCGAGAACTCGTGCGGGTAGAAGTCGATGCGCTTCGCAGGCTCGGGGATGCCGACCCGCCGCAGGATCTCGACGGCCCGGCGACGCGCCTCCCCCGTGCCGACCCGGCCGTGGGCGCGCAGCCCCTCGGCGATCTGCCACCAGATCGGGAAGACCGGGTTGAGGGCCGTGGACGGCTCCTGGAACACCATGGCCGCGTCGCGGCCGCGGACCGCGCGCAGCTGCGCCCTGTCGAGCGTCGTGACATCGACCGCCGCGGTGTCGTCGCGCCCGCGCAGCAGCACCGCGCCGCCCGTCGTCGCGGTCTCGGGGAGCATGCCGAGGAGCGTCTTCGCCGTCACGGACTTGCCGGAGCCCGACTCGCCCACGATCGCGAGGATCTCGCCCCGGCCGACGCTCAGGCTGACGCCGCGCACGGCGGCGACCGGACCGGCGTCGGTCGCGAACCGGACGGTCAGATCGGTGATGTCGACGACATCGCTCACAGTTCCACCTCCGCTGCGTCGGGTTCGGCGATCTCCCCCGCGGCGCCACGGCGCCGGAGACGGGGATCCGCCAGGTCGTTGAGGCTCTCGCCCATGAGCGAGATGCCGAGGGCGAGCAGCACGATCGCGAGGCCCGGGAACAGGGCCGTCCACCAGATGCCGCTCGTGACGTCGGCGAGCGCCTTCTGCAGGTCGTAGCCCCACTCGGCGGCGTGCGAGGGCTCGATGCCGAAGCCGAGGAAGCCGAGGCCCGCGAGCGTCTCGAAGGCGTCCGTCGCATTCAGCGTGATGATGAGCGGCAGCGTGCGGATCGAGTTGCGCAGCACGTGACGGAAGATGATCCGCATGTCGCTCGCGCCGATCACCCGGGCCGATTCGACGAAGGCCTCGACCTTGATGCGCACGACCTCCGCTCGCACCACGCGGAAGTATTGCGGGATGTAGACGACCGTGATCGAGAAGGCGGCCGAGAACACCCCCGACCAGAAGTCCGAGGAGCCGCCCGAGATGGCGATCGAGATCACGATCGCCAGCAGCAGCGTCGGGAAGGCGTAGATCGCGTCGCAGACCACCACGAGCACCCGGTCGACCGGGCCGCCGAAGTAGCCGGAGAGCAGGCCGAGCAGCACGCCGATGACGAGCGAGAGGACGATCGCGATCACGATCGCCACGAGCGCCGTGCGGGCGCCGAAGATCGTGCGGCTGAGCACGTCGTAGCCGCCGACGGTCGTACCCCACAGGTGGGCAGCGCTCGGCGCCTGCTGAGAGCCGAAGTTGCCCTTCGCGTTGCTCAGCTGGCCGAAGCCGTACGGGGCCAGGAGCGGGGCGAAGATCGCGATCAGGACGTAGACGCCCGTGATGATCACACCGGTCGACAGCATAAAACGCTGCACGCCGATGCTCTGACGCAGCTGCGCGACGACGGGCACGCGGCTGAGGAAGGATCGCTTCATCTCAATACCTCACTCGCGGGTCGATCAGGGCGGCGACGACGTCGACGATGAAGTTGACGACGGCGACGATGACGGCCAGCAGGGCGACGATGCCCTGCACCGCCACGAAGTCGCGCGCCTCGAGGTACTGGTTCAGCTCGAAGCCGAGCCCCTTCCACTCGAAGGTCGTCTCGGTCAGCACCGCGCCGCCGAGCAGCATCGCGATCTGCAGGCCGATGACCGTGATGATGGGGATCAGCGCCGGCTTGTAGGCGTGCCGCGTCACGAGCCGGAACTCGCGCACGCCACGGGAGCGAGCGGCCTCCACGTACTGCGTGTTGAAGGTGCCGATGACATTGGTCCGCACGAGCCGCAGGAAGACGCCGGCGGTGAGCAGGCCCAGGGCGACGCCGGGCAGGATCGCGTGCTTGAGCACGTCCGGGACGGCATCCGGATCGCCTGTGCGGAAGGCATCGATGAGATAGATGCCGGTCGGATGCGCCAGGGACTGGATCTCGAGCTCCGTGCCGGTGTCCGCACGGCCCGCGACGGGCAGCCAGCCGAGGCCGATCGAGAAGGTCAGCTGCAGCAGCAGGCCGGAGAAGAACACGGGCGTCGCGTAGAACAGGATCGACAGCACCCGCAGCACGGCATCGCCCCAGCGGTCGCGCAGATAGGCGGCGAGCATGCCGAGCGGGATGCCGACGACGAAGGCGACGATGAGGGCGTAGAACGCGAGCTCCAGGGTCGCGCCGCCGTAGCTGACGAGGATCGTCGTCACCTTCTGGTGGTCGCTGAACGTGGTCCCGAAGTTGCCGCGCGCGATCTGGCCGAGGTACTCGAAGTACTGCACGAGCAGCGGGCGGTCGTAGCCGGCCGCGTGGATGCGCTCCTGGAGCTGCGCCGGCGGCAGCCGGCCGCCCTGCGCCGCCGTGATCGGGTCGCCGGTGGAGCGCATCAGGAAAAAGACGACCGTCACGAGGATGAAGATCGTCGGGAAGATCAGCAGGAAGCGGACGATGAGGTACCGCAGCAGGCCGCCTCCGGAGCGCAGAGCCGCGCCCGCCGGCTGTGCGGGGGCAGGTGCCAGGGGCGGTGGGACGGTATCGGGTGACGTCGTCATAGATGCCAATCGTCGTCGTGCAGCGCAGATGCGGCAGCGTGAGGGGGCGGCCAGAAGGCCGCCCCCTCACGGAACCGGGTACTGCTTACTTGTACAGGGAGCCGTAGCGGAACTTGTAGGACGCGTCGAGGGTCGTGCCCTTGACGTCCTTGCCCACGACGGCGACCGAGGAGCCCTGCAGGATCGGGAGTGTCGACAGATCCTTCGCGACCGCTTCCTGGACCTGCTGGAGGACCTGCGTCCGGTCGGCCTTGTCGGCGTCGCCGATCTCCTTGGTCAGCAGCGCCTGGACGTCCTTGTTGTCGTAGTGGTTCGACAGGAAGTTGTTGGCGGAGAAGAACGGCGTCAGGTAGTCGTCGGCATCCGAGTAGTCCGGGAACCAGCCCAGCTGGTACTCCGGGTAGTCATCCGCCACACGGTCCTTGGAGTACTGCACGTACTCCGTCTGCTGCAGGTTGACGGTGAACAGGCCGCCCTTCTCGAGCTGGCTCTTGATGAGGCCGTACTCGTCGCCGGAGGACGGGCCGTAATGGTCGCCCGTGTACTGGATGTTCAGGGTCACCGGCGTCTTCACGCCCGCCGCCTGCAGCGTCTGCTTCGCCTTGTCGAGGCTCGGGCCGCCATTTCCGTCGCCGTAGAGCGACTTGAGCACGGGGCTCGCGCCGGTCAGGCCGTCCGGCACGTAGGTGTACAACGGCGTGTAGGTTCCCTTGTAGACCTGGTCCGAGATCGCTGCGCGGTCGATCAGATCGGCGGTCGCCTGGCGCACGGCGAGGGACTTCGCCGGGTCGGCGTCCGAGGTCTTGACGCCGTACGGCATCGTGTTGAAGTTGAACACGATGTAGCGGATCTCGCCGCCGGGGCCGTCGATGACCTGGACGTTCTTGTTGGTCTTCAGGCTCGCGATGTCGGTCGCCGAGAGCTGACGGTAGGCGACGTCGACCTGGCCGGACTGCACGTCGAGCTTCAGGGTGTCGGAGCTGGCGTAGTACTTGACGTTGACCGTCGAGGTCTTCGCCGCGGGCAGCAGGCCCTTGTAGCCGCTGAACGCCTTGTACTGGATCAGCTGGTTCACCTTGTAGGAGGAGATGTAGTACTGACCGGCGAAGGCCTCGCCCTTGACGATGTCGTCGTCGGAGGTGACCTTGTCGGGGCTGAAGACCTGCTCGTCGACGATCGGGCCGGCGGGGCTCGAGAGCACCTGCGCGAAGGTCTGGTCGTTCGGCACCTTGAGGTGGAAGTCGACGGTCAGGTCGTCGGGCGCGCTCACGGAGGCCACGTTGCCGAGCAGGGAGGCAGGGCCGTTCGGGTCGTTGATCTTGATCTGGCGGTCGAAGCTGAACTTCACGTCGGAGGACGTGAGCTTGTCGCCGTTCTTGAAGGTCAGACCGTCCTTGAGCTTGACCTCGTAGGTGGTCGGGTTGGTGAAGTCGGCGCTCTCGGCGATGTCCGGCTTGGGATCCGGGCTGCCGTAGGGCGTGTCGAGCAGGAACGGGTAGACCTGCGTCATGACGGCGAAGGAGCCGTTGTCGTAGGAGCCCGCCGGGTCGAGAGAGGTGATCTTGTCGGTGGTGCCGATCGTGATGGGCTTCCCCGAAGCGGCGCCGCCGCCGCTGTCGCCGCTGTTGCCGCCGTTGCCGCTCGCGCAGCCGGCCAGGACGAGGGCGCCGGCCGCGAGTGCGGCCGCCGAAGCGAGGAAACGTGCACGTCGAGCCGAGACGGAATTCATGCCGCTGGACTCACTTTCTTGTGATTGATGTCGGTACACCCGGGTGCGAACGACGGAATCCGTCGAAACGGGAGTGAGTACACCCTAGTCACAGAAGTGTTTCGCGTCTGTGACGTGCGAAATCCGCCGTCACTCGCCGCGCAGTTTGCGCCGATCGAGCTCGAGCTCGGCCATGGCGCGGCTGATCGCGACACGCGTCTCGGTGTCGGCCGGGTCGGTGCGCTGCAGCCGGCTCTGCAGCTCGGCCTTGAAGGTGATCATGTCCTTCTCGATGAGCGAGATGACGATGGCCCGCGCCCACACCTTCGCCGCGTCCTCGTTCCGCTCCGGGATCGGCGCCATCGCGAGCTGCTCGACGACGGGGCGGAACTGCTCAGGCAGCTCGTCGCGGATGCGCGTGAACCAGTCCGACGCCCCGAACGCGTCGGCGTTCGCCGCGATCGCGCTCTTCACGAGATCGAGCGTGGGGTTCGAGAAGCGGGACTGGAGTGCCCGCCCGACGAGCTCGACGCCGACGGCGTTCGGCAGCTGCAGCACCGCCATGAGCGCCTGCCGTTCGGTGACCGTCACGGGGTCGCGGCCCAGATCGGCGAGCGTGACCGCGGGCAGCGCGGGGGCGGCGGATGCCTCGCCGGCCGGCTCCGGAGGGGCGGCATCCGCCGCTCTGCTCCGGTTCGTCGCGGAGCGCACGGCGCCCTGCGCCTCGGCCAGCTCGGAGCCGACCATGCGCGCGAGCTCGCGCGTGTAGCCGGGCCGCAGGGCGGCGTCGCGGATGCCGGCGACGACCGGCGCCCCGGCGCGCAGCGCGGCGACCCGCCCCTCCACCGTGTCGAGGTCGAAGCGCCCGACGAGCTGCCGCAGCATGAACTCGAACATGGGCTTCTTGTCGCTGATCATCTGCACGATCGCCCGGTCACCGCGTGCGAGCCGCAGATCGCACGGGTCGAGGCCGTCCGGGCCGACGGCCACATAGGTCTGCGCGGCGATGCGCTGCTCCTGCAGCACCGTGAAGGAGCGCTCGGCCGCCTTCTGGCCGGCGGCGTCGGGGTCGAAGGTGAACACGACCTGCCCCTCGCCGCCCTCGTCGCCGAGGATGCGGCGCAGCAGCCGCACGTGGTCCGCGCCGAAGGCCGTGCCGCACGTCGCCACGGCCGTCGTCACGCCGGCGAGGTGGCACGCCATCACGTCGGTGTAGCCCTCCACCACAACGACCGACTTGCTGCGGCCCACCTCGCGCTTGGCGACGTCGAGCCCGTAGAGCACCTGCGCCTTGTGGAAGACCGCCGTCTCGGGCGTGTTCAGGTACTTGGGGCCCTTGTCGTCGTCGAACAGACGGCGCGCGCCGAAGCCGAGCGTTGTGCCGGTGACGTCGCGGATCGGCCAGATCACACGACCGCGGAAGCGGTCGTAGGCGCCGCCGCGATCGTTCTGCGACACGAGCCCGGCGGCGGCGAGCTCGTCGATCGAGAAGCCCTTCGTCTTCAGATGGCTCGTGAGCTCGTCCCAGCTCTTGGGCGCGTAGCCGACGCCGAAGCGGGCGGCCGCCGCGGCGTCGAAGCCGCGCTCGCCCAGGAAGCGGCGCCCGGGCTCGGCGTCGGGGGCGGTGAGCCGGGCGGTGTAGAACTCCTCGGCGGCCTTGTTCGCGGCCAGGATGCGGGCCCGGGTGCCGCGGTCCTCGCTCGCGTTGCCGCCGTCCTCGTACGTCAGCGGGTAGCCGATGCGCGCGGCGAGGCGCTCGACCGTCTCGGCGAAGGGCAGGTGGTCGATGGTCTGCAGGAACTTGTAGACGTCGCCGGACTCGCCGCAGCCGAAGCAGTGGTAGTAGCCGAGCTGGGGGCGCACGTGGAAGCTCGGCGAGCGCTCGTCGTGGAAGGGGCACAGCCCTTTCATCGAACCGATGCCGGCGGGCTTCAAGGAGACGTACTCGCCGACGACGTCGGCGATGTTCGTGCGCGCCTTGACCTCTTCGATGTCGCTGTGACGGATGAGGCCGGGCATGCCTACAACTCTAGGTTCACTGCTGCACGAGGCGCTCGAACCAGGCGATCGCGCTCTGGTCGGTGAGGCTCGCGACCTGGTCGACGACGACGCGCTTGCGCGCGGCCTCCGTCCCCGCGTCCGCCCAGTCCTCGGCGAAGCCGGGATCGAGGTGCGCGGGGCCGGTCGCCAGCAGCGCGTCCGCGAGGCCGGTGAGCAGCTCCCGCTGCCGGTGGTAGACCGGCTGGCGCTCGTTGTTGGACATGATGAACGCGGCGGTGATGCCCTTCATCACGCCGATCTCCGCGCCCTCCTCGGGCGGAACGATCATCTGCGCGGCGTAGCGGGCGAGGCTCGGGCGCGGGTAGGAGGCGCGCGTCGCGGTGGTCGCGGTGCGCGCGAACCGCCCGATGAGCTGGCTGGTGAGGTTCTTCAGCTGCGCCTGCGCGAGGCGGGAGCCGTCCCAGGAGCGGATCCACGGCTCCATGGCGGTGAGCCGCAGGTAGGCCGCCTCCAGCTCGTCGCGCGTGAACTCCGTGCCGACCCAGGCCTGGACCTTGGTCATGATGTCGTCGTGCGCGGCGGGCGAGGCGAGCTGCGCGACGTCGATGTAGCCGTTGAACACCGCGTCCTCGAAGTCGTGCACGGAGTACGCGATGTCGTCGGAGAGGTCCATGACCTGCGCCTCGATGCAGCGCACCCGCTCGGGGGCGCCGTCGCGCAGCCACTCGAACACCGCGGTGTCCTCGGCGTAGAAGCCGAACTTCTCACGGCCGGAGGGGTCGGCGACCGCGTGCTGAATGGGCCACGGGTACTTGCAGCTCGCGTCGAGGCTCGCCCGGGTCAGGTTCAGGCCGTACGGATGCCGGTCGGGGCCGAACACCTTCGGCTCGAGCCGGGTGATCACCCGCAGCGTCTGCGCGTTGCCCTCGAAGCCGCCGATGTCCGCGCTCCACTCCGACAGCGCCAGCTCGCCGTTGTGGCCAAAGGGCGGGTGGCCGAGGTCGTGCGCGAGGCAGGCCGTGTCGACGACGTCGGGGTTGAGACCGAGGTTGGTCGCGAGCTCGCGCCCGATCTGCGCGACCTCGAGCGAGTGCGTGAGGCGGGTGCGGGCGAAGTCGAGGCCGACGGTGGGGCTCAGCACCTGGGTCTTGGCCGCGAGGCGGCGCAGGGCGCTGGAGTGGAACAGCCGCGCCCGGTCCCGGGCGAAGTCACTGCGACGGTTCGAGTGTTCCTCAGGGAACCACCGCTCACGGTCGAACGGCCCATACGACGACGCGGCGGCACGGGACTCAACCGCCACTGTTGTGCACCTCTCCTGCGGAGAGGTCGGCGCGGGCGACCCCGTCGACCTCGCGCGAGTCGAGCCAGTGCTCGGGCAGGGCCGGGGCGCGCGGGCCGCCCTGACGCCCCCGCGCGCCCTCCGCCCCGTCGCCGGGGTAGGGGGCCGACCAGTCGAGCGTCGCGAGCAGCTCGTCGATCTCGGCGAGGGAGGAGGCGGTGGCGAGCTTCGCGCGCAGCTCGCCGCCCACGGGGTAGCCCTTGAAGTACCAGGCGACGTGCTTGCGGATGTCGCGGCAGCCGCGGCCCTCGTCGTCGAAGAACTCCACGAGCAGTTCGGCGTGGCGGCGGAAGGCCTGCGCGACGACGCCGAGTCCGGGTTGGGATCTCGCCGGGCTCGACCCGGAGCCCTCGCCCCACTCCCCCCGCATGGCCGCGGCGAGGTCGCCGAACAGCCACGGGCGGCCGAGGCATCCGCGCCCCACCACTACGCCGTCGGCGCCCGTCTCGCGCATCATCCGGAGCGCGTCGTCGGCCGACCAGATGTCGCCGTTGCCGAGCACGGGGATGTCGAGCGCGTCCTTGAGGCGGGCGATCGCGTTCCAGTCGGCGTGGCCGGAGTACATGTCCGCCGCGGTGCGGCCGTGCAGGGCGACGTAGGCGACGCCCGCGTCCTGTGCGACGCGGCCGGCGTCGAGATAGGTCAGGTGGTCGTCGTCGATGCCTTTGCGCATCTTCACGGTCAGGGGCAGCTGCTCCGCCGCGCCCTTCGCGCTCGCCACGATCTCGCGGAACAGCCCGAGCTTCCACGGCAGCGCGCTGCCGCCGCCTTTGCGGGTGACCTTCGGCACCGGGCAGCCGAAGTTGAGGTCGATGTGATCTGCGAGGCCCTCGGCGACGATGATGCGCACCGCGTCGCCGACCGTCACCGGGTCGGTCGTGTAGAGCTGCACGGAGCGGAAGGTCTCGGAGGGATGGTGCCCGATGAGCCGCATCGTCTCGGCGTTGTGCTCCACGAGAGCACGGCTCGTGATCATCTCGCTGACATAGAGACCCGCGCCGAACTCGCGGCACAGGCGACGGAACGCCGTGTTCGTGATGCCCGCCATGGGGGCTAGCACAACGGGCACGTCGACGCGGTGCGCGCCCAGCGCGAGGGGGGCGGCGGCCGGCGCGGGCGGCGCGGTTAGGGTGGCGGTAGGCATCGTCTACAAGTGTCTCAGATATGGCTGAAAGGGCAGGTGGGGCTGTGGAGAACCGGTTCGCGGGGCTCGTCGGAACGGCACGGGTCGAGGCGGATGCCGCGGCGCGCGGCCTCGCCGTGCGGATCGTCGAACGGCCGGCCGCCGGCTCGCTCGCCGAGGCGGCCGCCCTGCTGGGCCTCGAGCCGTCCGGGATCGTGAAGACGCTTGTGGTCAAGCGCCACGACGGTGACTTCCTCTTCGCGCTCGTTCCCGGCGGCCGGAAGATCTCCTGGCCGAAGCTGCGGACGCTCGTGGGCGTGAACAAGCTGCAGCTGCCGGCGCCGGAGGTGGCACTCGAGGCCACCGGCTACGAGCGCGGCACGATCACCCCGTTCGGCTCGGCGCAGGAGTGGCCGGTCTACGCCGACGAGACGATCGTCGGCCGGGAGGTCGCCCTCGGCGCGGGCGCCCACGGCTACAGCGCCTTCGTCTCCGCCGACGCGCTGATCTCGTCCTTCGGCGCCGTCGTCGCCGACATCACCGAGCCGGAGTAAGCCGGGATCTCGCATACCCCGTCGACGCAGGCGGCGGCATCCGTCTCTCCGAGAGGCGTCAGCTGGATGCCGCTCACGCCGGCACCTCCTCGGAGGCGGCGTCGCTCTCAGCGCCGCGCAGCTCCCAGACCTGCTCGAGCACCTGGGCGAAGGTCTGGGCCTCCTGCGCGCCCGAGACGCCGTACTTGCCGTCGATGACGAAGAACGGCACACCGTTGATGCCGAACTCCGCCGCGGCCTGCTGGTCGGCGCGCACCTGCGCGAGGTAGCTGTGCTGCTCGAGCGCCTCCGTGAGGGCAGCAGGGTCGAGGCCGATCTCGGCACCGAGAGCCGCGAGGTCGGCGACCTTGCCGACGTGCCGGCCCTCGATGAAGTAGGCCCTGAAGAGGCGCTCCTCCATCTCGAGCTGCCTGCCCTGCGCCTTGGCGAAGTGGATCGCCTCGTGTGCGAGCACCGTGTTGGTGTGCTGCATGTGGCCGTAGTCGTACTCGAGGCCGACGGATGCCGCGATGCCGGTGACGCGGTCGAGCATCTCCTGCGCCTGCTCGGGCGAGATGCCCTTGTGCTGCGAGAGGAAGTCGGCCTCGTTGCCCGTGAAGTCGACGGGCGTGTCGGGGCTCAGCTCGAAGGAGTGGTACTCGACCTCGACCGTGCGCTGCTCCCCCGCGCCGGCGAACAGACCGCTGCCCGCCTCGAACTTGCGCTTCCCGATGTAGCACCACGGGCAGGCGATGTCGGACCAGATGTCGACCTTGATCGGCTGGTTGTCAGAGCTCATGCTGTTGGCAACTCACGGCGGATCGCCCCTATTCCGTCATTCCGTGGGCTTCCCCGCCCCGGGGTCGAGGACGTGCGTGCGGTCGTTGTTCGGGGCGGCGTAGAGGCTGATGACGGGATGCGTGCCGTCCGGCGCCGTCCAGACCGCGGTGTAGCCGCCGACCCGCGTCCAGCCGCGGCTCTCATAGAGGTGCATCGCACCGGTGTTGTGGCTGACGACCTCGAGGAAGAGGTCGAGCGCCAGCAGCCGCGCGTAGGTCTCTACGGTCGTGAGCAGCGCGCTCGCCACGCCCTGGCTGCGGGCGTCCGGGCGCACGAAGAGGCGGTGCACGCTGAGCGCCTCCGGGTCCTCGTCCGCCTCGGCGACCGCGACGTGCCCGACGACACGGTCGTCCTCCTCGGCGACCCAGGCCATGCCGTCGTCTCCGTCGAGCAGCCACTCCGACGTCACGTGCGTCGGCAGCACGGGGTACTGATCCGCCTCGTGGGTGGCTTGCAGCGCATCGAGGAGCGCAGGCAGGTCGGCATCCGTTCGCAGCCTGATCTCCACGTGATCAGCGTATTCACCGCAGATGACACGCACATTACGCACCGGGTCGCGTCGGCGGCTCAGGAGTAGGCGCGCAGCTCCGCGACGATCTCGGCCGAGCTGCGATCGAAGGGGTACTCCGCGAGCATGATCCGCTCGAACGCCTCATTGACCGCCGTCTGGGCGCGCCGCACGAGCTCCTCCGGGTAGTCCTGCGCGACCTGGTTCCACTCGAACTCCTCCTCGCCCGTGAGCCGCACGCCGCCCGAGGCGACCTCGACGCCGAGGTCGAGGGCGACGAACTCGATGAGCTCGCCCGAGATCCGCACGGGCTTGACCGCCTGGGCGAAGACCTCGAGGCCCTCGGCGTCGCCCGTGTAGAAGCGCACGCACCAGTCGGCGTTCCAGGGCACGAACAGCGCGGAGTCCGCGCCGATCGTGAACCAGGCGCCGCGCTCGTCCGCGCTGCGGGCGCGGGCGTTGACGGTCTCGAGCGGAGTGTGGTCGAACTCCTCGAAACGGACGATCACGAGGCCCTCCCCGTGGCATCGGGCGCGTCCACGGCGCCGCCGAAGCGGCGGCTGCGGCGCGCGTACAGCTCGACCGCGCGCCAGAGCTCCTCACGGCCGAAGTCGGGCCACAGCGTGTCCAGGAACACCATCTCGGCGTACGCCGACTGCCAGAGCAGGAAGTTGCTCGTGCGCTGCTCCCCCGATGAGCGCACGAAGAGGTCGACGTCGGGCATGTCTGGAAGGTAGAGCCGGCGCTGGATGAGCTTCTCGCTCACCGCGCTCGGACGCAGCCGCCCGGCCGCGACGTCATCGGCGATGCTGCGCACGGCGTCGGCGATCTCCGTCCGACCGCCGTAGTTGACGCACATGGTCAGGGTGAGGCGGTCGTTGCCCTTCGTGAGCTCCTCGGCGTACTGCAGCTCCTTGATGACCGAGGTCCACAGCCGCGGTTTGCGGCCGGCCCAGCGCACCCGCACCCCCCACTCGTTGAGCTGATCGCGGCGGCGGTGCAGCACCTCCCGGTTGAAGCCCATCAGGAAGCGCACCTCGTCAGGCGAGCGGACCCAGTTCTCGGTCGAGAAAGCGTAGACGCTCAGGTGCCGCACGCCGATCTGCAGCGCACCGGCGAGGACGTCGAGCAGGGAGGCCTCCCCCGCGCGGTGTCCTTCGATGCGCGTGAGCCCGCGCCGGTTCGCCCAGCGCCCGTTGCCGTCCATCACGATCGCGACGTGGTTCGGCACCGCGCCGGCCGGCAGCTCGGGCGGGTAGACGCCGGTCCAGTCCACGGGCCGGTACTCGACGGCGTCCTTGTGCGTGTAGGGCTTGGGAGTCACAGTGCGGGCGGGACCTTTCGGGGCTGGATTTCTCGTGACACGTGACTGAGCGAGCGCAGACCGCGTTCCAGGTGCCATTGCAGATAGGCGGCGACGATGCCGCTCGCCCGCATCCTGGTGTGCTCGTCGGATGCCTCGGCCTCGGCCCAGTCGCCGGACAGCAGCGCGCCGAGCAGCCCGAGCGTGGCCGCGTCGACGTGGGCCGTGCCGGGCGGAGCGCAGTCGTCGCACACCACACCGCCGAGCTGCGGCACGATGCGCTCGTGCGGCCCGGCCTTCCCGCAGCGGGAGCAGGAGCCGAAGCTCGGCGCCCAGCCCGCGATCGAGAGGCTGCGCAGCAGGTAGGAGTCGAGCGTGAGCCCCGGCGTGTGCTCGCTGCGGCTGAGCGAGCGGAGCGCGCCGACGAGCAGCAGGTACTGCTGCAGCGAACCCTCCGCCTCGGTGAGCCGGTCGGCGGTCTCGACCATGGCGTTGGCCGCGGTGTAGCTGGCATAGTCCCCGACGATCTCCGCACCGTAGGAGCCGAGCGTCTCCGCCTGCTGGATCACGTCGAGGCTGCGCCCCTCGTAGAGCTGGATGTCGGCGACCATAAACGGCTCCAGCCGCGCTCCGAACTTCGAGGCAGTGCGACGCACGCCCTTGGCGACGGCACGGATCTTGCCGTGGCGACGCGAGAGCAGGGTGACGATCCGATCGGCTTCGCCCAGCTTGTGGGTGCGCAGCACGACGGCTTCGTCACGGTAAACGGGCACCCCTCGATTATGACGGCCGATACATTGAATGCCGTGGGCGGCGCGACTTTCTCGATTCCGGCATGGGCCGACATGGCAGCGGTCGCGATCGGCGGCATCCAGGGCGCCGCCTACGCGAACGGCTTCCGCGAGCGGCGCATCGACCTGTTCGGGGTCGCCGTCATCGGCGTCGCGACCGGCCTCGGCGGGGGCGTGCTGCGCGACGTCGCCCTCTCGACGCCACTCGTGGCACTGTCGACCCAGTGGTACATCCCGATGGCGATCGGCGCCGCCCTGCTCGGCATGCTGCTCGCCGCCCTGTTCTCCCGTATCGACCCGGTCATCACCGTGCTGGATGCGCTCACCCTGGGCCTGTTCGGCGCGATCGGCACGACCAAGGCGCTCTCCTATGGGCTGCCGGAGGTGCCGGCCGCCTTCGTCGGCGTGATCTCCGCGATCGGCGGCGGCGTGCTGCGCGACATCCTGCTCGGCTCGCCCATCGCCGTCCTGCACGTCGGCTCGCTCTACGCGGTCGCTGCCGGCGTGGGGACGGCCACGCAGGTGCTGCTGCATGACACCGACCTCGCGGTGTTCTGGGCGGCCGCGATCGGCACCGCCGTCACCTTCGCCGTGCGGCTGCTCGCCGTCGTCTTCGGCTGGAGCCTGCCGGAACAGCGCACCTTGCAGCTGCGGCGCGCCTCCGGTCTCGGCATCCTGCGCCGCCGCGAGCGCACGCCGCGCGAGTACCCCGCGACGACCTCGCCCATCACGACCTACCGGGTCGTTCCGCGCGGCGAGGCGGAGAAGGACGACGACGGCTGAGCCGGCGCTGTCAGGCCCCGACCAGCTCCGCCTGCGGCTCCGACTGGCCCGCGCGGATCGCACGGTTCACGGCCGAGACGATGGCTTTGAGCGAGGCGATCGAGGTGTTCTCGTCGACGCCGACACCCCACAGGCGCGTGCCGTTGACGTCGAGGTCGACGTAGGAGGCCGCCTTCGCGTCGCCGCCCGCGCTCATCGCGTGCTCGACGTAGTCGTAGAGCGCGACACGGATGCCGCGGCCCTCCAGCACCTTGATGAAGGCGTCGATGGGCCCGTTGCCCTCGCCGCTCGCGCTCTCGACCCCGTCGCCGTCGCGCAGTCGCGCGCGGAAGGAGATGCCGTGCTCGTCGCTGTCCATCGTGGTGCCGAGCAGCTCGAAGCGGCCCCACTTGTCGGCGTCGTCGGCCGCGGGCAGGTACTCGTCCTGGAAGATGGCCCAGAGCTCGTCGCTCGTGACCTCGCCGCCCTCGGCGTCCGTCTTCGCCTGCACGACGCCGCTGAACTCGATCTGCAGCCGGCGCGGCAGGTCCAGCGCGTGGTCGGACTTGAGCAGGTAGGCGACCCCGCCCTTGCCGGACTGCGAGTTGACGCGGATGACCGCCTCGTAGCTGCGGCCGAGGTCCTTCGGGTCGACGGGCAGGTAGGGCACGGCCCATTCGAGCTCATCCACCGCGACGCCGGCGGACTCGGCATCCGCCGCCATGCGCTCGAAGCCCTTCTTGATCGCGTCCTGGTGCGAGCCGGAGAACGCGGTGAAGACGAGGTCGCCGCCCCAGGGGGTGCGCTCGTGCACCGGCAGCTGGTTGCAGAACTCCACGGTGCGCTTGACGTCGTCGATGTCGCTGAAGTCGATCTGCGGGTCAATGCCCTGCGTGAACAGGTTGACGCCGAGCGTGACCAGGTCGACGTTGCCCGTGCGCTCCCCGTTGCCGAACAGGCAGCCCTCGATGCGGTCGGCGCCGGCCAGGTAGCCGAGCTCGGCCGCCGCGACCGCCGTGCCGCGGTCGTTGTGCGGGTGCAGCGAGAGGATGACGTTCTCGCGGTGGTTCAGGTGGCGGTTCATCCACTCGATGGAGTCCGCGTAGACGTTCGGCGTGGCCATCTCGACGGTCGCCGGCAGGTTCAGGATGACCTTCCGTTCCGGCGTCGGCACGAACACCTCGAGGACGGCGTTGCAGATCTGCGCGGCCACCTCGAGCTCCGTGCCGGTGTAGCTCTCGGGCGAGTACTCGTAGTAGACCGTCGTCTCGGGGACGGTCTTCTCGTACTCCTTGCAGAGCCGCGCGCCCTGCAGGGCGATGTCGATGACGCCCGCCACGTCGGTGCGGAAGACGACGTCGCGCTGCAGAATGCTCGTCGAGTTATACAGGTGCACGATCGCCTGCTTGGCGCCCGCGATCGCCTCATAGGTGCGCTTGATCAGATGCTCGCGGGACTGGGTCAGCACCTGGATGGTGACGTCGTCCGGGATGGCGCCCTCGTCGATGAGGCTGCGGACGAAGTCGAAGTCCGTCTGCGAGGCGCTCGGGAAGCCGACCTCGATCTCCTTGTAGCCCATCTTCACAAGCAGATCGAACATGATCCGCTTGCGCTCCGGGCTCATCGGGTCGATGAGCGCCTGGTTGCCGTCGCGCAGGTCGACGGCGCACCAGCGCGGCGCCACGGTGATGCGCCTGCTGGGCCAGGTGCGGTCGGGCAGCTCGACGGCGAACTGCTCGTGGTACGGGCGGTAGCGGTGAACCGGCATGCTGCTCGGCTGCTGATTGTTCTTCATGCTCTGACTTCCTTGTTCTCGGGTCTGGCAGAAGCCGACGAGAAACTCCGCGACGAGTCTGGCCCCTAGATCGAGGACTCGGCGCGGCAGCTAAGGAGGAGCTGACCGAACATCGCAGTCAGGCTAGCACGTGGGCGGCGGCCTCGGCGAGCAGAGTTACTCCACCGCGAGGGCGGCGATCGGCGCGACCCGCGTGGCGCGGCGGCTGGGGGCGACGGATGCCACGAGTGTGAGCACCGCGGCGGCGGCCACGATCACTCCGATGACGGGCCAGGGGATGCCCGGCGCGACCAGCCCGGGCGAGCCCGCGATGGCGCCGAGCAGCGACTGCGCGCCCACCCAGCCGTAGGCGAAGCCGAACAGCAGGCCGAGCACGACGGCGGTGATCGTGAGCGCCGCGGCCTCGGCCAGCACCATAAGCCGCAGCTGCGCCCGGTCGAAGCCGAGGGCGCGCATGAGCCCGAGCTCGCGCGTGCGCTGCAGCACGTTGAGCGACAGCACGTTCACGAGCCCGACCGCGGCGATGAGCGCCGAGAAGCCGACGAGCACCCCGAACACCGCGACGGTCGTCTGCAGCACCGTGTCGGTCCCGGCGTAGTCGCCCGGGTCCGCGGCGGCGGCGCGCCGGAGCATGTCCTGGTAGCTCTGCATCGTGACGGACAGCGTCGTCACGAGCGTCACACCGATGACGAGGCCGATCGTCATTCGGCTCGCGCGCTCCGGGCTGCGCCGGGCGTTCTCGGCGGCGAGGCGCGTCGCCTGGGCACCGCCGAACAGCAGCCCGACGAGGCGGAGGACGGGCGGGATGATCCGCTCGGCGAGCAGCACGATGCCGCTGAAGGACAGCAGGCCGCCCACGAGTCCGATGAGGACCCCGAACGGCGAGACGAGCCCCACGCCGACCCCGAGGATGAGGACGCCCGCCCCGAGTGCGAGGAGGGTGATCGCGATGCCGGTGCGGCCACGACGGGCGGCGAGCTCGGCCCCGGTGTGCTCGACGCCCGCGCCGAGCGCCTCCACGGGGCGCACCCCGAGCACCGGGGCCGCACCGGCCCACGCGGCCAGCCAGGTCGTGGCGGCGACCGCGGCGGCGGGGATCAGCACGACCGGGTTCGCGTAGGAGTAGCCCACCGTGCCGAGCACCCCTGTGTGCTGGCCGATCACGGCGATGAGCGCGGCGGCGCCGGTGCCGGCCAGGACGCCGCTGACGGCACCGAGCGCGCCGACGAGCAGGCCCTCCCGGGCGATCCGCGCCCGTTCGCCGCGGGCGCTCGCCCCGATGAGTCGCAACAGCGCGATCTGGCGCCGACGCCCGGCCACGATCGTGGCGACCGTGTTCGTGGTCACGATCCCCCCGACATACACCGCGATCACGGTGAACACGACCGCGAGGATCGCGAGCACGATCTGCACCGTGCCGTGGGAGCCCGTGGTCGGGTCGGCGGCGACCACGGCGGACAGCAGCCCCGTGATCTGCAGCAGCGCGACGCCGAAGCTCGCGGCCAGGGTCGCGACGAGCAGCGTCGCGCCGTGCTCGCGCAGCGCGGTCCTCACGCCGCCGCCTCCATCGCGAGCATCACGGCGGAGATGCGCTCGGGGCTCTGCCGCCCCTCGTCGCGGACGATCCGGCCGTCAGCGAGGAACACGACGCGGTCGGCGTGGCTCGCGGCGACGGGGTCGTGAGTGACCATGGCGATGGACTGGCCGTGGCTGCGGCTCGCGTCGGCGAGCAACCCGAGAACCTCCCGCCCCGTGCGGGAGTCGAGGTTGCCGGTGGGCTCGTCGGCGAAGACGACCTCGGGCCGGGTGGCGAGCGCCCGCGCGATCGCGACGCGCTGCTGCTGCCCGCCGGAGAGCTCGTGCGGGCGGTGCGTGAGCCGGCCGGTGAGTCCGAGCGAGGCGAGCAGGGCGTCGATCCAGGCCTGCTCCTCTGCGTTCGGACGGCGGCCGTCGAGCTCGAAGGGCAGCAGGACGTTGCCACGCACGTCGAGGGTCGGCAGGAGGTTGAAGGACTGGAACACGAAGCCCACCCGGCGGCGGCGCAGCAGGGTGAGCGCGGCATCCGTCATATCGGTGATCTCGGCGTCGCCGAGCCAGACGTGTCCGGATGACGGCGAGTCCAGCCCGGCCATGATGTGCATGAGCGTCGACTTGCCGCTGCCCGAGGGGCCCATGATCGCGGTGAACTCGCCGCGGCCCAGACCGAGGTCGACGCCGGCCAGCGCGGTCACCCGCCCGCTTCCGCTGCCGTAGTGGCGGGTGAGGCCCGTGACGCGGGCGACGTGGGTCGAGTCCATGTCAGTTCCTTTCGATGCGGGTCGTCGCGGGGGCGAGGCCGGCGGCGACCAGAACACGGGCGAGCAGCTCGGGCCGGTCGGGCACGGGGTCGCCGTAGCGGTCGATGAGCTCGACGTCGACGTGGGTGCCGTCGGCGCCGGCCGCGACCGGCCGGGCGGCGGAGAGCCGCAGCGACAGGCCGCCACGCAGCTCGAGGGAGGCGAGCACAAGACGTGTGCCGACACCCAGGGGGACGCGGACGACGCCGTCCGGCGCCCCGGTCGTGGAATGGCCGATCACCGCGGGCAGCGTGATCAGCGGCTCGTCGTCCGAGAGCAGAAGCACCATGCTTCGACGCTACGGAGCGAGCACCGCCGGCCGCGTCGGCCGTGGGTCGGTCACCGTGTCATCCCCGAGGATGACTTCCGCTCGGCCGCTCGACCGGGGTGCGCCGCGGTCCGGCCGGGCCTCAGTCCCCCGTCGGCAGCTCGTGCTCGTAGGCGAACACGACGAGCTGCACCCGATCGCGCAGGCCCAGCTTGCCGAGCACCCGGCTCACGTGCGTCTTCACGGTCGCCTCGCTGAGGAACTCCGCGGCGGCGATCTCCGCGTTGGAGAGGCCGCGTGCGGCCAGGCGGAAGATCTCCCGCTCCCGTGCGGTCAGCTCCGCCCACGCGGGCGGTGCGGGCCGGCGGTCCGTGCCCGCGTCGACGCGGGCGAACAGGGTCCTGGTCGCCGTCGCGGCGATGACCGCGTTGCCCTGGTGCACGGTGCGGATCGCGGCGAGCAGGAACTCCGGGTCGGCATCCTTCAGGACGAAGCCGCTCGCCCCGGCGCGGATCGCCTTCGCGGCGTTCTCGTCGAGGTCGAAGGTGGTCAGCACGAGGACCCGGGGCGGCGGGTAACCGTCGGCCTGTGCGTCGGCGAGGATGTCGCGGCTCGCCTGGATGCCGTCGACGAGCGGCATCCGCACGTCCATGAGCACCACGTCCGGGCGGGTCCGTGCCGCGAGCTGGCGGGCCGCGACGCCATCGCCCGCCTCCCCGGCGAAGGAGAGGTCGGCCTGGGACTCGATGAGCATGCGCACGCCGGCGCGGAACAGCGCCTGATCGTCGACGAGCGCGACGCGGATCGCACTCATGCGGACACCGCCCCGGAGGTCGTCGTCGTCGCCGTCGCGGTTGTGGTCGCGATGCGCGGGATCCGCGTCCGGAGCCGAAAGCCCCCGTCGCCGTCGGGCTCTGCGGTGAGGAATCCGCCGGCCAGCTGCGCCCGCTCGTGCATGCCCGGCAGGCCGTGACCGCGCCCGGCGACGGGACCGGTGTCGCCCACGGGGCGCATCGTGTTGGCGATCTCGACGTGCAGTCCGTCGTCGGCCCAGAACAGGCTGAGCCCGACGGGCGCACCGGGCGCACCGTGGCGGAGCGCGTTGGTCAGCCCCTCCTGGATGATGCGGTACGCGGCGATCTCGTGGCTCGCGCCGAGTGGCTGGCGGAAGCCGGACTCGTGGACCTCCAGCGAGAGGCCCGCGCCGCGCAACTGCTCGAAGAGCTGGTCGAGGTCGACGAGCGACGGCTGCGGGGTCGCGCCCTCGTCGTGTCGCAGCTCGGCGAGCAGCATCCGGACGTCGCCGAGGGCGTCGCGGGCGACGCCGGAGATGGTCGCGAGGGCGTCGACGGCGAGCTCGGGGCGGGCGGACGCCGCGAAGCGGGCGCCGTCGGCCTGGGCGATGACCACCGCGAGGGAGTGCGCCACGACGTCGTGCATGTCCCGGGCGATGCGGTTGCGCTCCTGCTCGACGACGACGCGGTACTCGGCGATGTCGGCGTCGCGGCGGGCAAGCTCCTCTCGGCGGCTCGTGGCGCGGCTGAGGCGCAGCGAGCGACTGAGCAGTCCGCTCACCCAGGACAGCACGAGCAGGGTGAGGATGCCGAATCCCAACACCGCGAAGTCGCGGGCCTGACCGGGGAAGAGGAGCGGGACGTAGTCGAGGCCCCCGAACCAGCGCAGCCGGCCGATGAGATAGACCGATGCCAGCGCAGCCCCGAGCACCGCCGAGACCAGGCCGAGCCAGCGCACCACCCGCCCGCCGTGGGCGGCGGTGGCGTACAGCACCGCACAGATGCCGATGTCGTAGATCTGCGGGTCGAGACCGACGACGAGTTGCAGGAGGGCGCCGAGCCAGGCGACCGCGAGCGCGAGCCCCGGCATGAGCCGCCGGAAGACGAGCGCGCCCGCGATGACGGTCATCGGCACGAAGTGTCCACGGCTCACGAAGCCCGCGAGGTCCTGCATGTACAGGAGCACGAAACACACGAGCGCAAAGGCCGCGGCCACGGCCGCGTCGAGGCCGAGCTGCCGGCCGGTCAGTGTGCGCACCTCACCACGGTAGAGGCGCGACACGCCGAGAACGCCGCACCCCGCGAGAATCATCCGTGAGATGTATGCGGCTAAAAGCCAAGCCGCCCCAGCTGCTTGGGGTCGCTCTGCCAGTCCTTGGCGACCTTGACGTGGATCGAGAGGAACACCTGCCGACCGAGCAGCCCCTCGATCTGCTCCCGCGCCTCGGCGCCGATCTGCTTCAGCCGCGCGCCCGCCCGTCCGATCACGATCGCCTTCTGGCTCTCGCGCTCGACGAAGAGATTGGCGTAGATCTCGACGAGGTCCTTGTCCTCACGCTCGATGATGTCGTCGATCGTCACGGCGAGCGAGTGCGGCAGCTCCTCGCGCGCCCCCTCCAGCACCGCCTCGCGCACGTACTCGGCGATGCGGTCGGCCGTCGCCTCATCGGTGAGCTGGTCGATCGGGTAGAGCCGCGGGGACTCGGGCAGCAGCGTCACGAGCTCGCCCACGAGGTCGTCGAGCTGGTGCCCCCGCGTCGCCGAGATCGGGATGATCGCGTCCCACTCCCGCAGTCGGCTCACGGCGAGCAGCTGCTCGGCGACGGCGGCCTTGCCTGCGACATCCGTCTTGGTCACGATCGCGACCTTCTTGGCACGCGGCACGCTGTCGAGCCATTGGTTGATGAAGCGGTCGCCCGGGCCGATCCGTTCGTCGGCCGGGATGCACAGGCCGATGACGTCGACGTCGCCGAGGGTCTCCTGCACGAGCGCGTTGAGCCGTTCGCCGAGCAGGGTGCGCGGGCGGTGCACCCCGGGGGTGTCGACGATGACGAGCTGCGCCTCCGGCAGGTTCACGATGCCGCGGATGGCCCGGCGCGTGGTCTGCGGCTTCGAGGAGGTGATCGCGACCTTCTGCCCGACGAGCGCATTGGTCAGCGTGGACTTGCCGACGTTCGGGCGGCCCACGAAGCTGACGAAGCCGGCTTTGAACGGCGGTGCGGATGCTTCACTCATGTCCCTCCATGGTGACACGTCGCACGAGCACCGTCGCGAGCCGGCCGCGGCGACCCTCGGTGCGCTCGGCGGTGAGCGCCAGCCCCGCGACCTCCGCAGCGTCCCCCGGCTCCGGCAGCTTCCCGAGCGCCTTGGTGAGCAGGCCGCCCACCGAGTCCACGTCCTCGTCGTCGATCTCGAGGTCGAACAGCTCGCCCAGCTCGTCGGTCGGCAGGCGGGCGCTCACCCGGAAAGCGCCGGGCTCGTCGCGCAGCGGCTCAACGAGCGGCGCGCCTTTGTCGTACTCGTCGCTGATGTCGCCGACGAGCTCCTCGATGAGGTCCTCCATCGTGACGAGCCCGGCGATGCCGCCGTACTCGTCGACGACGAGCGCGAGGTGGTTCTTGTCCCGCTGCATCTGGCGCAGCAACTCGTCGGCCGGCTTCGACTCCGGCACGAAGACGGCCGGCCGCTGTAGGGTGGCCGCGTGCGCGGTATCCGCCTCACGCGGCCGTTCGTAGACGAGCCGCGACACGTCGCGCAGGTAGAGCACCCCCGTGACGTCGTCCGGGCCCTCGCCGACGACGGGGATGCGCGAGACGCCGCGGCCGAGGAAGAGGCTCATGGCGTTCGCGACGGTCGCGTCGGCGTCGACCGTGACCATGTCGGTGCGGGGCACCATGACCTCGCGCACGATCGTGTCGCTGAACTCGAAGACGGAGTGGATGAGCTCGGCGTCGCCCTCTTCGAGCACATCGTGCTCGGCGGCGTCGTCGATGAGGGTGAGGAGCTGCTCCTCGCTGCCGACGGTCGAGCGGGCGCGCGTGGGCGTGACCCGGTCGCCGATGGCGATGAGCAGGCCCGCGACGGGGCCGAGCACCACGCGCAGGGCCCGGATGAACGGCGCGGCCGAGCGCAGCAGCCGCTCCGGGTGGGCGCGCCCCACGCTGCGCGGACTCGTGCCGATGAGCACGAAGCTCGCGCCGATCATGATCAGGGCGCTCACGATGAGCGCGAGCCACCAGCGGTCGAAGACCATGACGAAGGCGAGCGTGACGAGGACGGCGGCCGTGGTCTCGGAGCCGACGCGGACGAAACCCGCGGCGTTCTGGTCGCGGATGTCACCGCCGGTGATCGCGAGCGCGGCCTCGATCGCCGCCGCGAACCCGCCGAAGGCGACCAGCAGGAACGCGATGACGAAGAAGAGCGCGACGATCACCTGCGCCTACCGTCGTCGCTCGCGCATGGTGAATCCCACGAGGATGTCGCGTTGGATGCCGAACATCTCGCGCTCCTCCGCCGGCTCGGCGTGGTCGAAGCCGAGCAGGTGCAGGATGCCGTGGGCGGTGAGCAGGTTGAGCTCCTCCAGCAGGCTGTGCCCCGCGCTCTCCGCTTGGGCCTGCGCGACCTGGGGGCACAGCACGACGTCGCCGAGCAGCCCCGCGGGGCTGGGCTGGTCCTCGGTGCCGGGGCGCAGCTCGTCCATCGGGAAGCTCAGCACGTCGGTCGGGCCCGGCTCGTCCATCCACTGCACGTGCAGCTGCTCCATGGCGGCCTCGTCGACGAGCAGGATCGCGAGCTCCGCATCCGGGCTCACGTGCATCGCGTCGAGCGCGTAGATCGCCAGTCGCTGCAGCACACCCTCGTCGACAGGGATCGCGGACTCGTTGTTGACTTCGATGCTCACCGCTGCGTTCTCACTTCTTCGGCCTTCGGGGTCGGAGGGTCTGGTCGGCCGCGCGGCGCTCCGCGCGGTTCGCGAACTCGCGCGCCTGCTCGCGCTCGTAGTGCTGCGCCTGCTGCTTCTGGTCGTAGTCGGTGTAGGCGTCGATGATGCGGCCGACAAGGCTGTGCCGCACGACGTCGTCGCTCGTCAGGTACGCGAAATGGATGTCCTCCACGTCCTTCAGCACCCGCGTCACGAGCCGCAGCCCGGAGGACCCGGCCGGCAGGTCGATCTGCGTGACGTCGCCCGTGATCACCATCCGCGAGCCGAAGCCGAGGCGGGTGAGGAACATCTTCATCTGCTCCGGGGTGGTGTTCTGCGCCTCATCCAGCACCACGAAGGCGTTGTTGAGCGTGCGGCCGCGCATGTAGGCGAGCGGCGCCACCTCGACGGTGCCCGCCGCGAGCAGCTTGGGCACGATCTCCGGGTCCATC